>JAGXGZ010000072.1 GCA_024636495.1 Roseobacter sp.
GATAAGATCGTGGGCTGGCGTGTTTCCAGCTCACCAAAAACAGATTTTGTACTCGATGCGCTGGAACAAGCGCTGCATGATCGCCGCCCCGTTCACAAAGGTGGTCTCATTCATCATTCGGACCGCCCCTCTCGGGACATTGTTGCACAATGCCCTGCCGGGCAGTGGGCCGGCAATATTTGTCCATTCGCTATACCGAGCGATTGGCCCTGGCAGGGATCGAACCCTCTGTTGGCAGTGTTGGCGATTCCTATGACAATGCCTTGGCCGAAACGATAAACGGTCTCTACAAAGCTGAGGTCATTCACCGGCTTGGTCCATGGATAACCATGGCCGCCGTCGAATGGGAAACGCTCAAATGGGTCGACTGGTTTAACAATCGCCGCCCGCTTGAGCCTATCGGATATATCCCGCCTGCAGAAGCAGAAGAGAGGTACTATGCACAGTTCAACACGTTAGATATGGTCGCATGAGATGAAGTAATCTGCCTCCGGAAAACAAGGGGCGGTTCATACTGATAGTTGATCAAGCGACATTCGCCGCGGATTTCCACGCCTCGAATGCTTCAAGCCGATGGTAGCGAATGGTGAGGGAGGAGCGACGGCTGGCTGGGGCAGAGAAACGATTGTGGGTTGCGGACTCCATGAAGACGAAACGCTACAGGCCGCCCGGTTATCGGAAGCCCTGCATTGCTCGCTTTCATTTTCGAAATGGCAGATTGCTGTTTTCAACGCGGTTATTGAGCCCCTTGTGGGACCAATGATAGAGGCAGGGTGAGACCTCACGTTTTGCGACACCATAGGAACGCAATTTGTCCATTGCCCGGAGAGGATGCAGGACGCGCATTGCGCAGCAATGTCCCGGGTATCCGTCTTGATCAAGCCTGATTTTTGCTCCACTTTCGCTGATCGCGTAGAAAAAATTTGCAAGGACAAGCAGCTTTCGCATCACTGCTAGAATGGCAACTTTCTTTTCTTTTTCAACGGAGACGAGTTGTTTGTATTTAGCTTTCAGATCGTCATTGAACCGAATGGCTACCAGCGCGGACATAAAAATGGCATGCCGCAGATTTGGATGGCCACGCTGTACGCGTGCCTTTCCCGGCCATTTTCCGAGACTCCGGTACATCGAGACGAGCACCCCGACCAGTTTACCATCAAGTGTGCCAATTTCCTGCATATCAACCAAGAGTATGAGTGCGGTTGTTATCCCAATTCCAGTAATACTGGACAGAATATCAAGCCTTTGACTCGTCTACTGGTCCTTGCGGTCCAGTTCTAGAATCGTGGCCTCAATCTGGGCAAGATCTCCCTTGATCCGGTGTATCCGCTTTACGAGCTGTCTTTTTATGAGAGCGAGTGCTGCGACGGCGATGCGGGCCTTTGCAGCCGTACTATCTTTTATCAGCGCGCGTCGCGCAGCCAGCAAATCTCTCAGCTCATAAAGGTTTTCCTTGCTGACTGGCTTCGGTATCAGATGTAAGGCTGCGCTCATCTTTGCTAGCATCTCGCAATCCATTGCCTGGCAGGGTGTGCTAGCATGCCCGAGAAGGAACACGGTCTGGCTTTGCAAGTTTCCCACTGGCTTGGGCAAATCCACGCGCTAGCTTTGCGTTCACTTTGACAAATCTGCGACCCTTTATACCAAGCGCCTGATCTAGCTGCCGATGATAGGCACCATTTGCTTCAAAAATGATCAAGGGTGTTGAATGCAACCCAACCCATTTGAACAGATCTGCAAACCTTCTTTTTCGGTTTGAAAATTGCTTATGCTGTCCGTCAACCAGAAGATAAACATCAAGTGTATCTGTCGACATATCGACGCCAATGAAATCGTACATTTGCCTTTTCCTCAGCTTGTCATGCGGAGTGGAAGCCCAGGCATTCGCCTCTCGGAACATCGCTATGCGATAACCTGTCGACCAATGGTATAGGTCAAAAGAAAAGACGGGGGCGATCAGAGGGCCGAACTTGAAGGTCCAGCGCAGGATCGCCCAATACGAAACGTCCACGCCCCGTTCCAGTAGCAGCTCCTCGACCTCGCTCAGGCTCAGGCTGTATCGGACGTAAAGCCAGACAACATGAGCAATGATCTGAGGCGGAAAGCGGTGGCGCTTGTAGCCGATTGCCTCTGTTTGCATCAATACCGCCTACGCCCAGATCAACGAACCCGCAACCTTTGACCGGTTAAGCTGAAAACACCATGGCGAGCCAACAGTTAAGGCTCTGTATAACCGTTTCGGCCCATTAATCGAAGTCACTATCCCACCACCCAAGAACGGGGTTATGGGTGCCGTCTTCGCGCAAAACCCAAGCATTCGGGACAAGCATATTGCCGAAATCGAAGCGCACGGTCGGATGGCTTGGCAGAAGTCATCCAGCTAAAATCAGCGCAGCCGGATCGAGACGCAGATCGGCCGTTGGAAGGGTGTCATCGGGTCCAAGATCCAAGGCGCGCAGCTTCGAAAGTCAGAAGACAGAGGTTAAGATTGGCATCCTTATTCTTAACCAGATGACTGAACTTGGCCGCCCGAAGTTCGGACGCACCGCCTGAAATCCGTCTCGGGTAGCGCGCGTTCCGACGTCTTTATGTTCCATAAAGCAACGCGGGGGTCAGCGATCCTGGCCGAATACGATTCCTTTGGGGAAACATCCAGCGCATCGCCTTGCATCCTCTCGACCAGTTCCGCGCGTTTGTTTCCCTGTGCGACAAGGGTCGTTTCATACAAGCTGACGTCTCTCAATTCACACATTTTGTAGCACTTTTAGCATAAGTGTGTCCAAAAAATGCTGAAGTCATGCACATGCAAATATTTGCGACTGAGCCCGAAAGACAGTATTTGCTTTGTTACAAAGCGACACCCCATTGTGACTTGCGTGCTGCGTAAATTACCGACGTAATCGGCTTAGGGCGGGAGTTGTAAGCGGGCTCTATCAATCATCGGGGAAAATTCATGAAACTGCTGGCATCGGTACTAAGCTTTCTGGCCTGGGCCGCCACGGCCTCTGCCGATACGGGCGAGAGAATTCAGGTAACCGGCGAAATCATCGATACCTGGTGCTATTTTTCAGGTGTGATGGGGGGGCCTGATGCGGTTGTCGGCAGCGCGCACCACACCTGCGCACTTTGGTGTTCGGCGGGAGGAATACCTGTCGGACTGCTGGCCGAAGACGGCACCGTTTACTTGGTGCTCAAGATTGAGAGCGACGGTGCCAACGTCAGCACAGACACGCAGATGGTTCTTGCCAGCCACACGGTGGTCGCCGACGGGATGCACTACATGCGCGACGGGCTGAATTATCTGGTGGTCGAAACAATTGTCGAAGACCTAGGTATCATCAACAATACCGCCCTTGAATATGGCGTCGTGCCACCCTTTGCGGTGCCCGAAGGGGAGCAAAAGTAAGATGATCAAGAAGCGTTTTTTAATCTCCCTGCTCGTCGCAGCTACCCCTGCTGCCGCACAGGAAAACCCCTTTGCCCCAGGGTCGAAGGCCACAAGCTGGAACCTCTTTGGTGAAAAGCCGGCGCTGTTCGAGGCAAAGGTCGTTGATCTGACGTGTGAGATCACAGGCGATTGCCCCGAAGATTGCGGCGGTGGCAAACGCCAGCTAGGCTTGCTGCGCAGTGCAGATGGGGTTTTGGTCTATCCCAACAAGAATAACCAGCCGCTTTTTTCTGGCGCGGCCACCGAATTTTTGCCCTTTTGCGGCCAGACGGTCGAGGTTGACGGGCTGTTGGTCGAAGACGAAGACATCGGTGCGCGGCATATATTTCTAGTGCAGATGATCCGCCCCGAAGGCAGGCAAGATTGGGTGAAAGCCGATCAATGGACCAAGGTCTGGGCAGAAAACAACCCCGATGCTGCGGGAGATGGTCCATGGTTCCGACGCGACCCACGGGTGAACAACTTGATTGCAAAGGACGGCTATTTCGGCTTGGGGCTCGAGGAAGACGCCACCATCAAGAAAGAGCTGTGGCCATGATCAGAACCCTTTCTCTTGCCTTGGCTTTGGTTTTGGGCACACAGACCCTTGCTGAGGTTCCTTCGCTTCCCTTTCCGGCGGTCGGTGGTGCATTCGATCTGACAGATCAATTTGGTGTACCGCGCAATCAGACAGACCCCGATGGCGCAGCACAGCTACTGTTTTTCGGCTATGCAAATTGCCAGCAAATTTGCTCCTCCGTACTGCCGCAAATGGCCGAGGTGGTAGAAAATTTGACCGATCAGGGCCGCCTCATCCGACCCGTGATGATCACCGTGGACCCGGAAGTGGACAGCATAGAAAAACTCGCCTCTGCGCTTATGCGATACCACCCGGATTTTGTTGGCCTGACCGGTTCAGAGACCGAGCTTCAAGTTGCCTACGACGCGTTTCAGGTTGAAAAGAAGGTTGTGTTTGAAGACCCTGAATATGGGGCCGTCTATGCGCATAGCGGCTTTATCTATCTGCTGGACGGTACTGGAAAACTGCTAACACTGCTTCCGCCGATCTTGGATAATGACGCGATGACAGCAATCATCGTAAAGTATCTGCCGCTGGCGACTTAGCCTATGCTGACGCGGCGTGGATTAATTTGGGGTGTTGTGGCCTTGGGTCTTGCGGGGGCTGGCGTGTTGGCTGCGGGAGGGCGAAACCTTTTTTATGCAGCGCTGACCCCTGACATCCAGGGCCAAACACTATCGGCTGAAGACGCCCATTCCAGGGCTGTTGCTGATGATATCACTTTAATTGACATCCGCAGGCCCGACGAATGGGCGCGCACCGGCCTTGGGGATGGCGCGCACCCTTTGGACATGCGGCGTGCGGATTTTATTGCTGCGCTATCGGCACTGGTGGACGGGAAACTGAATGCTCCAATTGCCGTGATCTGCGCGCACGGGGTGCGCTCGGCACGGATGACAAATCAGATGATTGCTGCCGGGTTTAGCAATGTTTCAGATGTGCCAGAAGGCATGCTTGGCTCGGCCAACGGACCAGGCTGGATCGCGAAAGGATTACCACTTGTCGAAGCCCCTCAATAGCATCGCAGCCCTTTTGACAGGCGCGATGATGTCCGTTGCTAGCATGGCCCAAGCCGGATGCAACGACGATGGCCCGCCATGCGACGTGCCTTTGGGCAGTTACCATATTATGCTTCCCGAAGGCGGTGGTGACGAGTTGCCTGCTGTGATGTTCTTGCATGGCGCGGGCGGGTCCGGCAGTGGCACGATTAACCCAAACGGCTTGGCCAAGGATCTGAACGCCCGCGGGTATGTAGCCATCGGCCCCAATGGGATGGAACGCGAAGGCCAGTTTCGCACTGGCTGGTATTTTCACCCCGACCGCCCCAAAAAACGTGACGAAGCCACATTTCTGCGCCAGGTCGCCGATGACGCAGTAGAGCGTTTCGGCGTAAACCGTGACCGGATCTTGCTTGGGGGGTTTTCCGTGGGTGGATCCATGACCAGCTATATCGCTTGCGAGGACCCCTCGGCTTTTGCCGCGTATGCCCCCGTTGCCGGCAGTTTCTGGCGGCCTCACCCTGTCGCCTGCGCGGCACCTGTTCGTTTGCTCAACACCCATGGCTGGCAGGATACCACCGTCCCCTTAGAGGGGCGCCCGCTCGGGGGGGGCGTGATCTTTCAGGGGGATGTCTGGGTTGCCATGCAGCTATGGCGCAGTGCCAATGGATGCGATCAGATGCGCCCCGACGGCTTTGACACCATCGGCCAGTTTATGATCCGCCGTTGGGACGTCTGCACGCCGGGCACAGCGCTAGAATTTGCGCTGCACCCCGGCAGTCATGTGATCCCGCAGGGCTGGTCCGATCTGGCGCTAGATTGGTTTGAAGGGCTTGAGCCTTGAGCCGTTTGGCAAATGAGACATCAAAGTGGGACATTAGCGCCAGCGAGCCCCGTTGCCCTTCAGGTAGACCCTAAGTGTTATAAGGCCTAGTTAGCCGCAGTCCTGAACGATCGACAGGATCAAGCAGAGGCACCGAGGGATAAGAAAAAATGGGCCAAATAGTACTAGACCGGTCGCTTATCAGTCCGCGATGTCCAAAGCATAAAATAAGACCAAGTACGTGAGATCGATAGCACCCCCTACTCTGCCGCCAGCACTTCTGGCGCGCGGATCAGGGCGGCAAAGCGGCGGCGTTCTTTAATCGCGCTGCGAATGATCGGCGGAGCGTTCAATTGCTCTGGCGTACCAAGCAGACGCATGCTCCACCGTCGCTTGGCAAGGTTTACGGCACTTAGTCGGGACAATGGCACAGCCGAAATTAGGCTGACGGCGATCGGCAACAGCCACAAGGTCACGATACCCCATAGCATTCCAAAAATCAGCAAGGCGCCGATCACCGTCTCAAGGGCATGGAACTTGATCATCACCCCCCAGGGATAATGCGCACCACAGCGCTGCTGCGGGGTCCATGTTTCACGGTAGCCCAGAACCGTGCGTAGAACGGCGACGGTTTGCTGCACCATCATCACGGGCGCATAGACGATGGACAACAGGATTTCGGCTAGCAAGGACGCCTGAAACTGCCAAATACCGCCGACATCGCGAATGCGGATGCCACAGCGGTGTGCGGCCATTGCGCTTATCAGTTTGGGGGCCAGCAGCATCGCATAGACAATGCCAAGGATCAGCAGCCCATGGCCTGTGCTCATGCTCGGCCAACTTACCTGCGGGTCATACCCGCTGAAATAGATAAGTGAATTGCTCTGCGTGCCCTCGCCGATTAACGCCCAGAACACCATAAGCAAAAACCAGGCCGGTGACATCAGATACCCCATGGCCCCACTGAGCATATGAAATCGCGACACCACGCGAAATCCGCGAGTGCCCATCAGCCCCAGATGTTGCAGATTTCCCTGGCACCAGCGCCGGTCGCGCATAACATAGTCGATCAACGTTGCTGGCACCTCTTCATAGCTACCGTCAACGCCGGGTAAAAACCGCACCGACCAACCGGCACGACGCAGCAAACCCGCCTCAACGAAATCATGGGACAGGATCAGCCGTTGGGACCCACGGCGCGTGTTTAGCCGCGGCAGGCCAGCACAGGCGGCAAATGCGCGACAGCGGATAATCGCGTTATGGCCCCAGTAGTTACCGTCGCGGTCGGTCCATTTGGCCAAGCCTTCGGCCAAAGCTGCACCATAAATCCTGTTAGAGAATTGCTGCACCCGACCAAACACCGTCTGCGCGCCAAAAAGCATGGGAAAAGACTGGATCAATCCCGCCGCTGGGTCACGGGCCATAGCATCTGTCAGCGCAACAATCGCCGTGCCGCTCATCAGACTATCGGCATCTAGCACTAGCATCGCGTCATAGGCAGCACCGTGATGTTCCACCCAATCGGCAATATTCCCGACTTTCCGGTCGATGTTATCGGCTCGCCTGCGATAGAAAACCGCCCCCCGATGCCTTACCTTCAATGCGTAAAATGCCCGCCGTTCCTGTGCTGCAATAGTATCATCGCGGGTGTCGGAGAGGATGAAAATATGGTAGCTATGCAGATGTCGGGTCTCATCCAAAGCAGCCATCATCGCGGCAGAGTTACCAAACACGTCTGACGGATCTTCGTTATAGACCGGTACCAAAACGGCGACATTCAATGCGCTGAAAGGTCTCGCAACACCGGCTGCTGGTCTTTGGCGGGTCAGCATTGCAATGCCGATCAGGGCGGTGCTGACGGCCAGTGAGATCCAGAAAAATGTAAACACAACCAAGGCGATAAGCGCACCTTCGAGCAGGACAAATCCATCGCGGCTGAACCAATCGACAAAAGCCAAGATCAACGCGATTGTCGCCCCAAAGGCGGGCAAGAAGGCCAGCAACCGCCAAAGATTGGTATCAGACTGGCTGGTGGCTGCGGGTGCTGCGCTGTCATGGTGGGGCTGGTCAAACTTTTGGATCGGGTGCGCCAAAGGGGCGGTCGGAGGCATATCGCGCACTGGATAGGATGGAATTACGCCGTCCATCTGTAAAGCCATACTTCTGAAACCCGCGCGTTTTCTTTGAACAACTGTGCACGCAACTCGGTCAGATCCACCTCCTCGAGCAGGACCGAGAAAGCCAGACGCACCCCGCCTGTACCCGGATTATGCTGCAAGATTCCAGGTATTAACTTGCCCTTGCTGGCTGAAACTTGGATTCGGATATCGGAGAGGTCGTCGCCAAAGGCCGCATGCCCGGCAAAATCAATTGTGAATACAGTTTTGACCTTATCGAACCCCTTTCCGATGCGCGTATTAATCACGCGCGCGACATCAGGCAGAGCGGCGGGCAGACTGTTGGGCAGGTCGCCCCACTGCATGTTGTAGCCAAAGCTGAACTCAGACCCCGCAGCGATCATTTGAGCAGGACGCCAATAGGCAACAATATTGTCGTAAATCTCTTTGTCAGCAGGGATTTCCACCAATTCAACGGCACCTGCTCCCCAGCCCTGTGCCGGCGTAATCCACAAGGATGGGCGGCTTTCGTAATGCGCCTCCAGATCGGCATAGCGTTCAGGGTCACGGGTGCGCTGCATCAGGCCAAACCCCTGCGGGTTGGTATCGACAAATGCGCTGATCTCGACCTTTTTAGGGTTTGCGAGCGGGCGCCACAGGACTTCGCCGTTCCCGTTCAGCATCAGCAACCCTTCGCTGTCATGTACAGCCGGGCGGAAGTCATCAAACCGATGTCGGTTGGTTTCATCATACAAAAACATCGACGTCAGCGGCCCCAAACCAACATGTGTCAAATCCGTGCGCGCGAAAAGCGAGACTTGAACACTCACCTGCAAGGGATCGCCCGCAAGGATGGTAAAGCTGAACGCGCCAGTCGCCGAAGGGCTATCCAGCAAAGCATGCACAACTGTCGTTTCCTGATCTATCTCGGGCGCTTCGATCCAGAACTGGGTGAAATCGGGAAATTCTTCACCAGCCGGATCGCCCGTGTGTAGCGCCAGCCCGCGGGCGGACAATCCATAGGTTTGACCCACAGCAATTCCCCGAAAATAGCTAGCCCCTTGAAAGACCATATATTCTTCAAAGATATTGGCGGCTCGCAGCGCGCGGCGTAAGCGGAACCCGGCATATCCCATCGTATTATCAACAGGCATTTCGGGAAATTGGTCAGTAGTTTCAAACAGCGACAGGTCATAGCCTAGCGTCTTGGCCGCACCGTTTTCGACGATGTTGATCTGTGTGGGTCGTTGTACAAACAGGCCTGCAGTGAACAAGTCAACCTTGACCGGCAGGTCGGACCCGACCCAGATGCCCTTTCGCGGGTCAAACCAGATATGGCCAAAATCATCATAGCTCAGCGTGCGCCACGGTTTTGGGATCAGCGGAGCTGCAACGTAGCTGCGTACCGCCAGCTCGCGTGCCTTTTGCACCACGAGGTCCGGGGTAAATGCTTCTTCGGCAATGACTGTCATCTTGGCGGACAAGTCGGAGGGGGCCACGGCGTAGGCGGCCAACCCCGCCAAAAGAGCGCGTCTGGATACCCTCATGCCTTGGTCCCTCCCTTCCAAGGCAGGCTTTTGATCCAAGAGATGAAATAGGCTGCGACAATCACCACGCCCCAGCCCATCAGATTGGTCAGCGTGACGATGGCCGCAGACCGGCCCAGTACGTCCATCAGCAATCCCAAGACCCTGCCAAACACCATCGAAAACACAAAGATTGCCAACGATTGCTGACCGACTTTCAAAAGTAGCCGAACGGTGATCGTCCAGATGCGTGCTGCAACGTACGTACCTTTGGGCAAAAGGCGGCTTCCCCCCTCGCCTGCAATTACATAGCCTAGATAGGCAAGGCAGAGAAACTGGACAAAGCGCAGAATGCCAAAGTCGGTCTTGTTGAACCAAGGCTCGTTCGCGGACCGCCACGCGTTGACATCGCTTATAAACTGGAACCGGACGCCGATATCGGACAGCGGAATATTGGCAATCACGATGAGGCAGGCAATGGCCGCAAGCCACGTGTTGATGGGCGGTTTCGGCAACCAGCCACGCATGAAGGCAAAGCCGCTAAAAAAGATCAACTGCCAGCCAAAAGGATTAAAGAACCACTCGCGATTTGACCAAGGTTCGGCGTTGAAATGCAAATCAATCGCGTCGGTTCCCCAACCCGCCCAAAGTCCCCCTTGCGCATAAACCCACAGCGTGATCGACAAGGCGAAAGCTAGCCAGACAGAGCCGCTGGCAACGCCCACCATGACAGGCAGCAAGCACAGCACCGCGATGTACATGGGCAGAATATCAAAGTAATTCGGCACATAAGAGAGGGTCATCAGCCCGATTAGATTGCTTTGGGTTGTCGCATCGATTCCGGTCGCGCTGCTTGTGATGCCGTCAAAAAATGGCAAAAGGTTTAAACTGTTCACATAGTTGCGATTGCCAATGTTCAGCACATCCCAACTAGCCATCATCATCGCAATGAAGATGAACAGACCAATATGAACCCAATAAACCTGCCAAATACGAAAGAGGACCCGTACGGTCCCAACCACCCAGCCGCGCCGCGCATAGCTGCCGCCAAAAGCAATCGCCGACGCCATCCCGGAGCAGAACACAAACATCTCCGTCGCATCAGAAAAGCCCCAACGCGCAGGAATCCAGCTGTTGAAAAAATTGCCGGGCGTATGCGCCGTCAGGATGATCAGCATCGCAATGCCGCGAAAGAAATCAAGTCTCGGGTCACGTGCACGCGGCGCATTGACAGCAGTTTGGGTCGTTTCTAGCATATTGAATTAAAGACCTATTGTGCGCGCATTGACAGGCTCAGACCCGCGGCAGCGCGGCCTTTTTCGATCAAATTGCGGCGTGCTGCCGCATAACCGTCTTCATGTCCATTTCGCCGGTGAGTGCGGTCCAACAGGATCACTTCGGCCTGATCAAGATAGCCTGCCCGAATGCCACTATCGATCGTCAACCGTTCAAAAATATCGCGTTGTGCGTGACTGCCGCCAGCGTGATGAAAATGTTGGCGTGCCCGGGCAAGATGCGTGAAAGCCTTAACAAAATCCGCCTCTCCAAAGGCCTCAAGCCCGGTGGCAGCGGCCACACCCGGGTCTGCCATGGCGGCATGCAAACCCGTGGTGTTTGCCTGCGCATCAGAGTGCAAACGCCCTAACAAAGTGTGGATTTCCGTGTCGCGCTGCCCGCCGATCAGCGCCAGCAGGTAATGCAGGTCTGCGAATATCAGACACCCATCTGTAGTGCGGGCCGCCGAAATCTCGGCCAGCTCTTCCCAGCGGTCGCGGACGTCGTGTCCATCTAGCTCCAGTCGCATAAGCAACGAAGTGGCATTGGCGATATCTCGATAATCATCAGTTTTTTCAGCGCGAATTTCTGCATCATAAAGATCGAAAACCACGTCGTATTGCCCAAGATCCAAATGCATTAGCGCTTTGTGCCACCAAACATGATAGCGAAAATTGTTACAATGCGCCCAGGCGTTTTCGCGTCCCGTCAACCATGCAATGCCGCCTGCCGCATCTGCTGTCATATCATACACATGGGCTACTGCATGCAGGCCCCAAGCATCGTTTGGCGTGATCAGCATTCCTTCGCGGCCCATGGATTGCGCGCGAGAATAGTCGCCGGTTTCCTCAAGCGCAAAGGCGTGACACCCCATCAGATATCCGCGCCCGGCGTGATCGATCCCATAAGCGGGTTTGACCGTTTCAATCATCTGCCGCATGCCTTTCGCATCCCCGAGGATGAACCGTGTGGCATGATCCAGCTTCATCGCCAGAACATCTGCCGGATCCACCGCAAGGATTGCCTCGAAATGGGTCAAGGCACGTCGCGGATTGCCCTCAAGCCACCTTGCCAAAGCCTCGATGAAATGCGCTTCACGGCCCGTAACGGGTGTTGCCTGCGCGGCTTGCCTTGCGCTGGCCAAGGCATCTGACGCGGTTTGCAGCAGTTCCTTGCGCCCCAACAAAACGTAGAACATACCTTTGACAGCCTGCCCCAGTGCGAAATCAGGAGCCGCAGAAAGCGTATCACCCAAATGCCCCGGCGTTGCAGCACCATGGGATAAAAACGCCAGTTGCGTCTGGTTCCAACTTTCCAACGCAGGCCCGGCAGTCAATGTAGTTGTCTGCCCA
The DNA here is from genome assembly GCA_024636495.1 of Roseobacter sp. Classification (GTDB taxonomy): domain Bacteria; phylum Pseudomonadota; class Alphaproteobacteria; order Rhodobacterales; family Rhodobacteraceae; genus Sulfitobacter. Next base: position 12,099 of record JAGXGZ010000072.1, read on the forward strand.
AAGATATCCTGCATCATGTGCGGCTCCCATCTGAAATTGGGTGACCAAAATGACGACCCTTCGTATTCAGATTATAGAAGAAGCCAGTTCGGCAAACCTCACAGCTACGTGTATAACGCCCATGTTATCTTTGGTTCGTTAATGTTTCAAAAGTTCATGGCTTGCGCTTGCGCAATAGATCACCAATCACAGCGTCAGTATCCTGACCAAACCGCGCGGGTGCATACCGATAGCTTATAGGCGTCTTTGACAGTTTTAGCGGATTGCCAATCAACCTTACTGCCCCCCCGACCACATCGTCGCAGGGCATCTCCGCAACCATATCGCGCGCGGTCACCTGATCCGAGGAAAAGACCTGATTAAGGGTCTGCACTGGCCCGACTGGCACTCCCGCGGCCTCCAGCCCCGTGACGATATCCTCCGTTGCCGTTTGCTTCAACAGTGGCTCAAGCAGCGCGATCAAGGCGTTGCGGTTCTCCATACGCGCAGGGTTGGTAGCGTAATCCGGATGATCTGCGAGCCCCTCAATCCCCAAATAGGCACAGAACCTGCGGAACTGGCTATCGTTACCGACAGCGACGATGACATGCCCGTTGTTTGTTTCAAACACCTGATAAGGCACAATGCTGGGATGGCCGTTGCCGCGTCGGATTGGACGCGCGCCAGTTGTTAAATGGCTGACGCCTTCGTTGACAAGCCACGCGATCTGGCTGTCGACCAAGGCCACGTCGATATGCTGCCCCTCGCCGGTTCTGTCGCGGTGGCGCAATGCCGCGAGGATGCCCACAGTCGCATACATGCCACACATCACATCCGCGACACCAATGCCCACCTTCATAGGGGGGCCCTCCTGCGCGCCAGTCAGTGACATGATACCACCAAAGCCCTGCGCCATCAGATCATAACCCGGTTTTGCCGCATTGGGCCCGGTCTGCCCGAAGCCAGAGATCGAACAATAGACCAGCCGTGGATGCATGCGCAGGAGCGTTTCAGCATCCAGTCCATATTTTCGCAAGCCGCCAGGTTTGAAATTCTCGATTAGCACATCGCAGTGATCGATCAGTTCCACGATAATCGCGCGACCCTCTGAGGTGCTGATATCAAGGGCAACCGAGAGTTTATTTCGGTTGGCACTCATGAAATACGCCGAAAGGTCAGTGGGTTGCCCGTCTGATCCTTGCACAAAAGGCGGGCCCCAGCTGCGTGTATCATCACCTTTTGTTGCGGGGTTTTCGATCTTTATGACCTCCGCCCCCAGATCGCCCAACAACTGTGTACAGGTCGGACCCGCCAGGATACGGCTTAGGTCCAGCACGCGGATGCCATCAAGTGCGCCGGTCATCTAGATGCGCCCGTCATAGGCTTTGCGGTCAATCACAGCAGCGATCACGGTAAAGCTGCTGCTTTCCATCGCCTCGGCCAAGGCCGCGCGCAGGGCATCGCGGCTGGTGACTGTTACCCCGTTGCCGCCAAAGGCACAGCCAATGGCAGCGTAATCATGACCGCAGAAATCCACACCAGAATTGTCCAATTGCCGCTGGCGCTGCTTCAACTCGATCAGGGCCAGCGATTGGTCCACAAAGATAACAAAGATCGTGTTCTGCCCCAACTCGAACGCGGTCGACATCTCTCCCGCGACCATCAAGAACCCGGCATCCCCCGAAAAGCTGATAACGCAGCGTTCGGGGGCGGCGATCTTGACCCCAATGGCCAAAGGCACGGCGCATCCCATTGTGCACAGGCCAGATGATTGCAACAAGGTGGATGGGGCCACACAACGCCACATCTGCGACAGCAAGATGCGGTGCGCTCCACTGTCAACGGTGGCGATTGTGTCTGGTGGCAGAACCTGCTGACACGTCGCAATCACTGCGGCAGGCCCCCACTCATTTTCTGCAGGAAATGCCTCTGCTAGCCGCCCCTCGACCGCTTGCATCTCGCCGTGGGTCCAAGTGGGAACAGGGTCGATCCCCTCTGACAGCGCAGTCAGGGCCGCACCCGTATCAGCGATAAAGCTGAGCGTCGCGTGATGCATGAAATGGTGGTTTGGCTCGGCGTGAATGTCGATCACTTGTGTCACGCTAGGGTCCCAGATGTTCTGCCAGCCCGGGCGCATCTCGATCGGGTCATATCCTACACACAACACCAAGTCGGCTTGTTGAATAAAAGGCAGCAGATGGCGATCCGCCAAGGGCGACAACCCTGCCCCTCCCAACGACAGCGGATGATCCTCCGGCAGCACGCCCTTGGCTTTGTAGGTGGTGATCACAGGTATGTTAAACTTTTCGGCAAAACACCTCAGCGTCTGCGCCGATCCATCCTTGATCACGTCAAGCCCTGCAATGATGACCGGCTTTTGTGCGTTGGCGAGCCAACTGCGCGCCTTAGCCAGATCAACGCCTGCAGGGGAGACCGGGCTGGCAGCAACGCGACGCGCGGGGTTTGGCAGGCTTGGCGCATCTGCAACCGAAATCGGCAAATCAATATGCACAGGCCCGCAGCGCCCTTCGGTGGCGATTCCAATCGCCTTTTCCGCGATTGTGGCTGCCACGGTAGCGTCCAGTGTAAACGTTGCTTTGGTGATCGGCGCAAACACGGCCCGGTGGTCCAGCACTTGATGGGTGTAGCTTTGCGCCTCAGACGCATCGACGCAGCCGGTCAGCACGATTAGGGGCACGCGATCCTGGTGGGCATTCGCCACCACATTGACGCAGTTAAGCGCACCTGGCCCCACTGTCGCAACTAAGATTGCCGGCGCGCCGTCTACATGATGCACGCCTTCGGCCATAAATCCCGCTGCATTCTCGTGACGTGCAAGAGTAAATCGAATTCCTGCCTTCTGGAGCGCATCAATCAGCGTCAGTACCTCGCCGCCCGGCATCCCAAAAGCATGGCGGCAGCCCGCTTCGTGCAAGCGCAAGGCCAGCACATCTGCGGCACGCAAGGAGGTGGTCATCTATCGGTTCCTATCATCATTGAGGGCTTACCGCCCGGCGGCTGCTATGGTTGCAAAAATCAGGTCCAACTCACTGGCGGCACGTGCCAGATCCTCGCCGCCTTCCACCAGGTAGGGGGCAAATACATGGGACGGCGTTTTATAGGATAAGGTCGCGCGCCCTGCCGCATCTTCGGTGAAATACAGCCGAATTGGAGCTTCTATCAATGCGGCAGTAGACAGGTTCAATATCCTTACGGCGAAGACATTGTTAAAGATCCCAACCACCCGGTTGTTGGGAATAATGACCCCTCGGCTGGCGGCGGCTTGGGTCGGGCTAGCCTCAGTTACGATGCCCATTCCGTTTTCGCGCGCGGCCAGTTTTACATCGTTCAGCAAGGTCTCGAAAGGTTTTGCGCTTGGCATCACGACCCAGCCTTCGCGGGGCGCTAGGCTCTGCGCATTGAGGGAAACGCCCCAGACTATGGCGCAGATAATGGTCAGAAACCGCATAAAACCTCACTGATTGTACTGCGATCAAGATTGCGCGGATCATGGAAAGGGTAAATTCACTTTACCGACAAGAGATTGTAACGATCACGACAGCGCCGTCAGGTAAATTTAACCTGTATCTGGCTACCGGCTCCATTGGGCGTGTCAGACATACGACCCTTGCCCCAATGATCGAGGCAACCCTAAGGGCTGCCATGCTTAACACACCCTCAAGCTGAAGGAACCATGATAACGAATCCCGGAAAGTGGACCTGACGTCCAGACTTACGAAACTGGGAGATCGCGCGGCCCCTGTTCAGCTGCACCCTTCTCTGGCGCAGGTCTACCGCAAGAAAGTCTTGGACCTCACCGCATCCTTGAACGACGACCTCGTCCGGCCTGCGGCGACCGAGGCGTTGCGGGGCCTAGTTTCGGAAGTGCGGATGATCCCCGATGACGCGGCCGAGCACGGCCATGTCATTGAACTCTATGGAGAGTTGGGGGCCGTTCTGGCTTTGGCAGATAGTAGAAACGAAGAACCCCGCCGTGTTACGGGCGGGGTGTCGTATTCGGTGGTTGCGGGAGGGCACAACCAACGATACTTGCGATTGATCACGAGCGAAGTTCCCCAGTTGGCAGCTTAGAAGTTGAGGAAGTTTTCGGCACTAGTGCTCTCAACGATTTCCTTATCTTTCATGTTCCCAGATGTTCGTCTTTTCACACCAACTGGCAAAATACATGCGTGATCCAACCCTCAACCATACGCAAAGCCAGTCCTAAACTTACTCTACAATCTTTAGAGCGTCAGAAAGCACTTGCAGGTTAATGCCCTCTATCCAATCCGTGTCATCCTCTACAGTTTCTAGTTGCTGCCGAGCTGTGGCCGTAACGAGCAGATCACCGCGCGTTGCTGCTTCCACGCGGGACCTTACTTTTTCAAGAAGCTGCCGCATATCCGTCCCGCTTAACGTCTTGCCTTGCTCGGTTGCCTTGAGCAACGAAACTACGCCAGCCACAATCGCCGAGGACGACGAAGTTCCGCCGAAATGTGTATAAAGCGCGCGCGGTAGGGACTCGAGCGTTTGATACCTTTTCACGTATTCTGGATTGGTTCTGTCCTCGCCAAAGTCCAGATCTGCAGCGGAACTGGAATCATAGCCGTATTGGCCTGCGATATCGATCGCCAGCACACCGTAAGGTGCGTATTTAACAAACGCGTCTTTCTCGGATCTTGCCCCCTCAAACCGATCCAACCGCAACCGACGGCTGCGCCAGGCCAAATCGAAAGCACGGAAATGCTGTGTGCTGGTCTCTTCACGATCATCGCTTGGAGCATAAACTGTTGCTTTGTGACGATCACGGCCTGGCTTTTCCCTATCGAACCCCGAGGAAAAGGTCGCACGATGACCGTTAGCTGTTACCGCGCCCGCGACGATCAAATCGGGTGCAGCACTATCAACCAACTTCGCAGGGTATTCAAGCTCGGGTCCTCCGGAATTGCCAGCGGCTACGACAACCGGAATTCGCTCACTGATGGCACCAAGGAGTTTTTCAAAAAGTTGCTTTTCCGCCCACCGTTCCATATCTCTCAGGTTACCATTGTCACGTGGGTCGGCCTGTTCGCCGCTCCCCGCCCCCTCGTGGGACGCATAGATCAAGGGATCTCGCATTTCCTCCATGGCGCGTGGAATGAGGATCACGTCTGGTTTTTGTGCCGCAGCATAGAGCAACGCCATGACAAGTGTCCAATAGGCGTGACTGTAGACCGTCGCAATTGGTATGATCGTAGCAAAGGGGTTTACCCCGAAATAGGCGAGAGCCGAGGGGTTACCATATCCTTTTTCCCCGGTATCCGGGTCCGGTTCGGGCTCTGGTTCAGGACGCCCTCCGACTAGTCCAGCGCATGCCGTGCCATGCGCAGCAAAGCGTTCAGAAGGCGACGGGATTTTCATGTATTCCGGTGCACAAGCGTCATGACCGACAACATAGCCTAGGATAACCTGACGAAGGCGTTCCGAAATTCCATCGCCAAGATACTGCGAAATCTCATCGGGCTCCGCCAAGCCAAGATCAACGAAGAAGTCCGCAAATCCATCGAAACGTGCCCGCGTATTTTCCTTGTTGGGATCGTCATTATAAACAGTTCCGCGCATGTGGGCCGCAAACTCCATCGGACTGCGGATCGCGTCGGCGCTAACGGGCAGGTTGGGATGGGACAGGCTGCATCCGTTGTCTATTATCGCAACAACAGACTTCGCCGGGGTATTCCCTTTCAGAAAAGACTCCCAGGCCGGCAATGGTTGATACCCGCTTGCGTCAATGCAACCGATCTGTTCGAGGTGCCAAAGATAGTGAACACCATCGCCGCCTGGTTTTTCTAAAACGGTCATATATGCAGTCCTCTCAGTACCATTCGCGTTGCGCCGACCGCACTTGCGAGCGACATACATAAAGCAAGTAGGGTGCCATCCGGCGTGCTAGGATTTCTCCAGCGTTGGTGTCGGACGGATAGTGCAACCCCGCATATTCACGGTTTTCGCCAATCCTGCGAGCAACATGGAACAGCTCCGTGGTGGCCGGATTCTCGGGCACAGCGCGACTCAGAACTTCAGCCACCGCGAAGTTCTGGAATGAATGGTTGCTGGGATAGGCTGGGTGAGGCGGGTTGGGTAAAAATGGACGCAGCGTCGGATCGATGGCGCTTGGCCGTGGCCGAGCAAAGCGAGTCTTGTAAAGATAACCAACTCGCTCGGTCATTTGCAGCACTGTCTGGATTAAAGCGCGGGTGGCGCTGTAGCCGCCAAGTTGCTCAATTCCGAGAGGGCGCAAAATGTCGATCGGATTGTTGGCAAAAATCTGGCGAACAATCTCTGCCTGCCGCGTCCTGTCGGCACGCAAATCCCGTTGATAGCCACGCAGCACCTCGATTTCCTCAGCCGTTCCAACAGCCCCGGGCGGAGGCGGCAGAACTATGTTTTCGAAAGCGAATGCCCCAGATGCGGGAAGCTCTTTAAGTTTGCCGGACTTTCCTCCTGCACTCACTTCGGCCTCTTCGATAGAGACCCCTTCCAACCCATCAAGAGACAAACGCTCGCCCAGCAGATATAACTCTCGCAGGGGCTGCCAAGTTGACAGAACAGAGTCAGAGAAACCAAGTGCTGCCTGTGCCTGTGCCTGAGCTTGTGCCTGAGCTTGGGCCTGTGCCTGAGCTTGGGCCTGTGCCTGAGCTTGGGCCTGAGCCTGGGCCTGAGCTTGGGCCCGCGCTCCCCCCAGCGACATCGCCCTGCGGACAGAGGCACGAAGCGTGCTACGACCTCCTCCACTTTCTTTTTGTGTAGCTGTCTCAAAAAGGTCGCCTTGCCGTCCCATACGGATTTCCGGCTTGCTTTCCCATATACTCAGAAGGTCTTGCTGTTCTGGCATTTGATCTCCGTTTCCGACCGCTTCTGGTCGATGTCAACTTAAAGTCCGGGCAATTGCACCGTAGGCATCATTCAGCGACGTGCGCATATGCTCGGCGGCAATAGGAAAGCAGCTGTCTCGCATCTGTTCCAGGTTGTTCGCCGGATTGAGCAACTGGAGATCCGACCAGCTCTGTCGCGCTTCGTCGACCCGACCTGCTCGCGCATAAGCTGCAGTGAGGTAGCGCAACGTCGGCTCGTAAACTCGTCCCGAGGTCGGCATAGACCCAAGTGCGCGTCGACCATGCGCGATGGCCGAGCCCGCCTCGCCACCAAGCGCGTCGATCATGCAAAGCGAGGTCGAAAATGCAAAGGCGAACGGGTGGCTTTCTCCACCGCGTAACGCCTGCATTGCATAACGACGTGCCTGGTCCGGCTTGCCCGAATATAGGTGCAGCATGGACTCACTGAAGTGATACATTGGCGCATTCGGGGGCTGCCCGCGCAACGGAGACAGCGCAGCATCGGCTCTTTCGAAATCCCGGAACAGGAAACTGTAGACATGTGCCACTAGGCCGCGCACCATCGGATTATACGGGTCAAGTTCGAGTGCGCGCCGCACTATCTGATCGGCCTGTCCACGCAGGTCAATTAGATCGATGCCCTTCTGTTGCTCGTAGCGGAATGGGGTCAGGAAAGCGTACCACGCATATAAATTGCCGCGCGGCTCTATCTCAATAGCTTGGGCAAAGCACTTAGCCGCCTTTTCGATATTCTCGGGGGCGAGCCGGAACAAGTTCTCAATACCTTCCATAGCGAGGCGAGTGACGATGCTCTCCTCTTGGCCCGTACTTTTACTTAGCTGTCCTGCTGCGAACAGGATTTCGTCCGCGAAGCGACTCACCGCTTCGTTCAGGAGGTTTCCTCCAAGCGAACCAGAAGCGAAGTACCTTGAGTCACTCCAAATCATCGCATTGTTCGATGATCCCCTCACAGCAAGCTGAACCTGCACCTCGTCTCCGACCGAAACAGTACGGGCATAAAGAACTGCATCGGCTGCACCAAGGCTTTGCTGATCGACATCTCTCAGATCACAAACTTCCAGCAGACCGCTTTGCGACAGCGTGTCCACAACGCGGGACAAAAGCACTTCTCCGACCAGCGCCGCTTTTTGGGTGCCGACAATACTCTGCGCGCGGATGGCCAACCTTATCCGGGTTGCCGGTGCCGGTACGACCGGCATCGTAATTAGAGCTTCCGGGCGTGGCACGACATCGACAGTCAGGCGTTGTCGCATTTCACGAAGCCAGTCATCGAACTCCGGATCAGGGATGTCGAGCCCTTCAAGAAACGCGCGGCTGGCAACTGATCGACTCGGTTCATACAGATCAATCCGCACTTTTTGGGAATCCAGCCAAACGCGGTCACCTGATCGAACAATGACGCTGTCAGAATCCTCACCAAGCGCTTTTCGGATCGATTGCAAGGACTTCTTAAGACTGTCACGCCCATGCTTAGGCCCAGCCAGAGACCACAACATGTCCTGTAGCCGGTTGCGGGTGACCGGCGCGCCTGGCTCCGTTGCAAGGATCGCTAAAATAGCCTGCGCCTTCCGGCCAAGACGGATTTCGCACCCGTTTGGTGCGACCAACTGAAAAGCCCCCAACAGCCTCAAGTAATATTTGCTCTGCTCGATCAAATCCACGGGATTCCAAAAAAAGAATTCAAAGTTAATTTCATGATGGTCCTTCAAATCGCCATGAGTCAAACTTTCCGGCTTCGAAAATGTCCGGTTTCCCACCTTTTTCCCTTCAAGGGCATCCGTTTTTCACGCCTCGATCCCTCCGGTCCTGCAATTGATGAGAAATCAGAAACGGAGGAAGTCTAATGATCTATACGCGAAAACATGGCGAACATCCTTTGCTGGCAGGAGTCAGCTTCTCAGCACTCATGGCCAAAAAGGGTGGTTCGTTCGGCTATCTTTTCCCAAACATTCCCGGCCTACCGCACGACGCGACAGCAAATGAGCGCTTGGTAAAGTTGGGCGAGGCTATGATCGACCCCGCCAACAGTGACCCCGAAAGGAATTCGGTCCTGCCACCCATTTTGACATACTTAGGCCAATTCATTGATCACGACATTACTGCCGGCACCGACTCTGATCCCGCTGGTGTGTCAATTTTTGATCCAGAATTCGAGCCGCTCGACCGGGAAGATGCCGTGAACGCGACGGCAAATATGCGCACCGCGCGTCTCGATCTCGACAGCCTTTATGGCGACGGCGTCGTTAACACTTCTTTCGACCTCAAGTTCGCCAGGGCTTTGCGCAGCCGACGTCCTGGCAAAATGAGAATCGCGTTTCCCCAACCTGTGCCAGATAGTGCGTCCCCAGACCTTGTGCGCCCGCCGCAGGACGGCGCTAACGACATCTTGCGTTTAGGTGAAATCATGCCAAGCGTTTTCACTGAGGACGAGTTGCGCCGTGGTCCCGATGTGCCCGACGACGTACGCAGCTTGTTCTTTCTTTTCGAGGACGACAATTTCGAAACTGACAAGATCAACCTGCATCGTGCAATGATCGGAGATGCACGCAATGACGAGAACCTGTTCGTCGCGCAGGTCCACCTTGCCATGCTCCGGCTGCACAACCGCATAGTAGATGCCTGCGACGATCCAAAGGTCCTGAACGGCGGCAGCGATGCCTTGTTCGAATGGGCGCGCCAACGTGTGCGCTGGATCTACCAGTGGCTGGTGATTAACCGCTACCTTGGCGCGCTTTGTGACAGACCTACGCTGGACAAAGTCATTTCAGATGCTGCTCCCCTATATCACAAATTCCTAAACAACGTCACCGCTGGTTCGGACTGGGCACCGATGCCTTTCGAGTTTTCGATCGCCGGTTTCCGGTTCGGACATTCAATGGTGCGCCAAGAATACGATTGGAATCCTTTCTTCCCCAACGCCGACTTTTTCTTGCTGTTCAGCTTTACCGGCAGCGTGAAGAACCCGATGTTCGGAACGACCGACAGCCGGTTGCCGTCGAATTGGCCAGCCGATTGGCAACGTCTCGCGACGTTCGACCCTGCCTTTCCCGACCGTTCCGCCCGCAAGATCGACACCGACTTGTCCTTCGAGCTCTCGCAACTGCCCCCTGGTGCGAACGAACCAGACCTTGATCTCCAGCCTCCTGCAACGCCACAGGAAGAATGGGAACGCCGGGTCAAACCCAATCTCGCAGCGCGCAACTTATTGAAGAGTCACATCAACAATCTGCCCCACGCACAGGCGCTGATCGATGCGATCAATACGAGCACCAGCTACACCATTGCCCCTCTGACCAAGTCCGAGCTGACTTCCGGGAAGACCGGACAGGCCTTGGCCGACAGTGGGTTCGCAGACAATACACCACTTTGGTTCTACATCCTGAAGGAGGCCGAGGTACGCGGCGACGGCAACCGACTGGGTGAATTAGGGACGGTCTTAGTGGCGGATACGCTGCTTGGGCTCGTTATCAATGATCCACACAGCTACTGGCATCAGCCGGGGAGCGACAACGGGCGCTGGCATCCGGCCGACACGGTTCGCCCCGGCGACGGTGCGGGCATTGTTGTTGACAGCCTTCCGAACCTGCTCCGTGCCGGCCTGCTCCTCTGAGTTTTCCGGACATTACCGTGCCCCGGCTCCAACCTCGCGGGCCGGGGCCCACAAATCACAATAAAGGAAATCGTCATGCGCTTAGCTGCTTTAACACTCATATCGCTGCTTGTTGCGGCCTGCTCCATCACGAGCGGAACGGAAGTTTTGCCCGGACATGAAAATAAGGTGCAAGGTGTCCGGTACTACCTGCCAAAGCCAATTCTGATCGTCCAGAACAATACGGCGCGAGTGGAGTTTATTCCGAACACGGATCGGGTATTTGCCCTTCACTTCGGTGCCTTCCTGGCAAAAAACAATAGTGAAGTGACAATTAACACCAACGGTACGCTGGGAGTCCTTAAGGCGAATCTCGATTCTACCGATGCACTCGCGTCAATAGAGGCTTTGCTAGAACGTACGCTCGGAGCAAGCAATCTGTCCGAAGGGGGCGCATCGGATCGCGAAAGCGGGGTATCCGTGGCGGTTTACGAGTTCGTCTTCGACGGTGCCGGCAACCTGACTGATCTACGTAAGTTGCTTTGGGCCTAACTTACAAATATGCGAGCATAGCTGCAACGTAAGCAGACGATACAGATGCACCTATCCTGTGTGTAAATTAACTGCTCAGACAACCAGCCTTAAAAGCAGAACAACTTCAGACATTTTCCATACTATAGAATATGAGACACTTCTGTGGTTGCCGTCCGTGATGCAAGAGTTTTTTTGAACCGTTTGAGCGCGTGATTGAGTGCGGTCTTCTGTCAGGCCTTTGGTGCGGCATTTCCGAAGAGCCGCTGGCCGGTATGGTGATCTGCAGATTGGGTCCA
>JAGXGZ010000073.1 GCA_024636495.1 Roseobacter sp.
CAACATGGAATGGGCTTTGCTGTGTGACGGCGTTGCAAAGGACGAAGTTTATGACGTTCTGGCAACACCAGAAGGTCAGGAAAAGGCTTTGGCCAAGCTCGACACCATCAAGGACAGCGTAATCTGGTGGTCCGCCGGTGCGGACACACCACAGCTGTTGGCTGATGGCGAAGTGTTCATGGGTTCCACCTACAACGGTCGTCTCTATTCGGTCATCGAAGAGCAGGACCAGCCTGTTGGTATGATGTGGGACGCTCAGGTGTTTGACCTTGACGGTTGGATCATTCCGGCCGGTCTGGAAGACGCGAAGCTGGCTCGTGTGAAGCACTTCATCAAGTTCGCCACCGACACCAAGCGTCTTGCTGACCAAGCCAACTACATTTCTTATGGTCCAGCACGCCTGTCTTCTGCACCACTGGTTCCAGAGAACATGAAGCAACACATGCCAACCGATCCAGCAAACGCAGCGAACACGTTCCTGTACAACTACAGCTTCTGGGCTGACTATCGCGACGATATCGACGCGAAATTCCAGTCCTGGCTTGCGCAATAAGCGCATGTACCTAACGGGAGGGGCCATATCGGCCCCTTCCATTTTATTGGTTTTTCCATTTTCCGACTTTCACACCGATCCAACCCCATGGGGACGATATGAGCGATGTAAACAATTCGACCACAGCGCTTGAAGCAGAGCGCGCCGAGAAAGAATATTCCGGCCCAATGCTGGCGGCCGATGGTACGCCGCTGAAACGCAGCTTGAACAAAGCACTTCGCCGCCAAAAGCTTAGCGCATTGCTGCTGATCGCGCCGTTGCTGATTTTTGTTATGGTCACTTTCATCGCACCGATTGCCGACATGCTGTTCCGCTCTGTCGAAAATGAAATCGTCTCGGATACCCTACCCCGCACCACCACAGCCCTTGAAGAATGGGATGCGGAAAGCGGCGAAACCCCTGAAGCATCTGTTTATGAAGCGCTTTACCACGATATTTTCATCGCCCAAGAACGTAAGTTGCACACACGCCTTGGGTCTCGTCTGAACTATGAACTTACCGGCGCGTCGTCCATGTTTCGTAAATCTGGCCGTGGCGTGGATGACATTGGCGAAGTGTATCAAGACCAGCTCGAAGATCTGAACGAGTTTTGGGAGAGAGGCGAGAATTGGAACGAAGTTCTTGGCTCAGATGCATGGCTCGTAGACATCAAAGGATGGACAGAAGATTCGGGCACGCCACAGCCCGCGTTCGAAATGCGCGATGGCATAACAGAACTCTTTCCACAGACCGCAACTTATTACTTGATCTTTGCTGATTTCGTTCAGAATGAAGATGAAGATTATCTATATGAAGAAGACCCGTGGTCGCTGATTTATTCCGCTTTCTATGACGATCTCACAGGCGAAAACGCATCCTCAATTGCCAGCTATTCTGGCACAGGTGCCGCAGAGATAGCCGAGGCAGCAGCCGCTGCACCCAGCTTTGAAACCGTAGAGTATAAAACCGCCTTTGCCGAGATTGACAAAGACTGGGTAGCATTGCCAGTCTGGGAAACCATCCGCGCTTACAGCCCGAATTTCACCAACGGTTATTTTCTGAACTCTGTCGACATGCAGAAGTCAGCTGATGGCCCAGAATTCCGCCCCGAAAATCAACGGATCTACGGTACGTTATTTTTGCGGACGCTGTTCATGTCGATGTGCATCACGATCAGCTGCATCCTGCTTGGCTACCCCATCGGCTGGATTCTCGCCAACCTGCCTGCGCGCACGGCAAACTTGCTGATGATCCTCGTGCTCTTGCCCTTCTGGACATCGCTGCTGGTGCGGACTTCGGCCTGGAAGGTGATGTTGCAACAACAAGGCGTGGTGAATGACACGCTGGTCTGGCTTGGCGTGGTTGCCGATGACAGCCGACTGGCGCTGATCAACAACCAAACCGGCACGATCATTGCTATGACGCATATTTTGCTCCCTTTCATGATCCTGCCCCTGTATTCGGTGATGAAGACCGTGCCGCCCACCTATTTGCGCGCCGCGAAATCACTGGGGGCCACGAATTGGACAGCCTTCTGGCGCGTCTACTTTCCACAATCTGTGCCAGGCATCGGCGCGGGGTCGATCCTCGTGTTCATCCTGTCCATCGGTTACTACATCACGCCGGAAATTGTGGGCGGCACGACGGGTACGTTCATCTCGAACCGAATTGCCTACCATATCTCAAGCTCGTTGAACTGGGGTCTGGCGGCGGCACTTGGTGCCATCCTACTCGCGGTCGTACTTGGCCTTTACTATGCCTATGACAAAATTGTCGGCATCGATAACGTGAAACTGGGGGGCTGAAGCAATGGTCGCACTCACACCGATCTTCCGCAAACCCGTTTCGTTTTATGTGCCGGTGGTTGCAGCAATAGGCGCAGTTGCCGGGTTGTTCGTCGGCACGGCAAACGGCAGCGTCTTTCTGGGCATCCTCATCGGGGCCATCTCTATGGCAGCACTGGCCTTTGTGCTGACTAAGATCATCAAAAACGAGACGATAGGCCGCTGGGGCACGTTCATCGCCCTTGCCGTAATCGGCTATTTCATGGGCGGCATCCCTGCCATGCTGATCGGTGCGGCGTTCGGTTGGTTCTTCGCCTGGCTCAGTTTCTGGCTTTATGAAGGCCGTTACCGTGCCAAGGTCGAACCGTACCTGACCCCCGGCCAAGTGCTGTGGCACTTTACGTTTCGGGTCATTTGCGGGGCCATCTTTGTTTTCCTGATCACCCCAATTCTTGTAATTATGCCGCTCAGCTTCAATGCCGAGAATTTCTTTACCTTCACCCCAGAAATGCTCAGCTTTGATCCGGCAGGCTATTCGCTCAAACACTACCGCGATTTCTTTAACAGTTCCGACTGGCAAGGGGCCGTATGGAATTCGGTCAAGATTGCACCCGCTGCGACGCTTTTGTCTGTCAGCTTCGGCACCTTGGCAGCCATCGGCCTCAGTCAGCCGCACGTGCCTTTCCGCCGCGCGATTATGGCAATCCTGATATCACCGATGATCGTGCCGCTGATCATCTCGGCTGCGGGCATGTACTTTTTCTACAGCCGTGTCGGCTTGCAAGGCACGTATATCGGCGTCGTTCTGGCGCACGCGGCCTTGGGAATCCCGTTCGTGATCATCACGGTTACGGCGACGCTCGTCGGATTTGACCGTTCGCTGACCCGCGCGGCCGCCAATATGGGCGCAAACCCGGTTACAACCTTCTTTCGGGTACAAATGCCGCTGATTCTGCCCGGAGTTATTTCCGGCGGTCTCTTCGCCTTTATCACCAGCTTTGACGAAGTTGTCGTCGTACTGTTCGTCGGCTCTGCTGGTCAGAAAACTCTCCCTTGGCAGATGTTCACCGGACTGCGCGAACAGATCAGTCCAACGATCCTCGCTGTTGCGACCATTCTTGTAGGCATTTCGATCTGCTTGCTGACAGTGGTCGAATTGCTGCGTCGCAGGTCAGAACGCCTGCGCGGTATGTCACCGGGCTAACAGCCGTTTCCAAATGGAGTAAAACCCTCGCCGAAGGCATGGCCAAGTCCCCTTTTGGGGTCTTGGCCAATAACATGTCAGCGCGCAGAGCGAACACGCTCCAGCAGCCGTGGCGACGCATACCCATCAGGCACAAGCCCTTTCGCCAGTTGGAAATCCCGGACAGCATTGATCGTGAGCGGCCCGATTTTCGCGTCGATCTTTACCGTATCAAACCCAAGCGCGGTCAAGCGGGTCTGAAGCTCGATCCGCTCGTCGAACGTAAGCGCGCGGTCCTGAAGGGGCCAACCCTGCTGGATCGGGCCATCACCCGCGATCCGGTCACTTAAATGCCCTATCCCGATCACATAGGCATCTGCGGTATTATATCGCTCAATCACTTCGAAGTTCGAAAAGATCATAAAGGCGGCTCCCTCTGCCCCGCCGGGCAGCAGAATTGACGCCGGGCCATGTTCAGCGACCACCGAACCGTTCACACCAGCCACACCAAGCGCCGCCCACTCCACAGATGACTTCGTCACATCGCGGTCGGCCAACAAATAGTCAAATCCATCGGGCAATCGCACCTCCACACCCCAAGGCTGGTCCAGCGTCCAGCCAAAATGCCTCAGGTATGCCGCAGTCGACGCCAACGCGTCGCGTGGATCGTCACCCCAAATATCGCGTTTGTCATCGCCTGTGAAATCCACGGCATACAGCTGGAAAGACGATGGCATAAATTGAGTATGCCCCATCGCACCCGCCCAACTGCCGGTCATCTGATCCGGATTGGTATCGCCCGCTTCCAGGATCCGAAGCGCATCCATCAATTCCGCCTCAAAAAACGCCCGCCGCCGCCCGTCATAGGCCAATGATGCCAGTGAGGTAATGACGCTATCGCTGCCTTTGAACGTGCCATAGGCGCTTTCCAGCCCCCAAATAGCAACGACAACTTCCTTGTCGACACCGTATTTCGCTTCGATTTGCTCAAGCGCCGCGCGCTGTTTGGCAAGGGCTTTCTCACCGTTTGAAATCCGCAAATCAGAGGTCGCGGTTGTCAGGTATTCCCAAATCGTTTTGGTAAACTCCGATTGATTGCGATCGCGGCGAAGAACCTCCTCACTGTAGCGCACATTCTTTAACGCAGCATCAAAGACGTCCGCCGATATCTCAGCCGCCAACGCGCGTGCCCGAAATCCTGTGATCCAAGTTTGCAGACCAGCGTCGGTCCCTGCCACCGATGCTTCAAGAGTAACCTGATCTGCAGCCAATGCGGTTTGACCTGCCATCGCAAATACCGCCGCCAATACCCAAGCCCGAGCCTGCTTCATACCCCGTGCACCCTTTGCCAATCCGTCAAAAACTAGCGTCAAAATTCTGGCCTAGAAAGCCCCCTGCGCACTCTGCGCGGTCTATCGCCGGGTACGTTTCACCTTGGCCTTGACCTTGTCCGCCTTGCGCTTGGCCTTGACGCCCTTGCGCTTGGGGTTGGTGCGTCCCGCTGGTCCGCGACCCCCACGCCCCCCTTGCGGCAGGGCCTTACCCTCAAGCGTCAGCAGCTCAAGTGCGATACCTCCTGTTACAGGGACCGCTTCGGTCAGGCGGACGGTCACACGCTGGCCAATCCCGATCGTAATTCCGGTATCCGACCCCATAAGCGTGTTCGCTTCTTGGTCATGATGGAAATATTCGCGGCCCAGTGACCGCATCGGCAGCAATCCGTCAGCGCCGGTCTCGTCAAGCTTTACAAACGCGCCGAACCGCGCAATCCCGCTGATCCTGCCTGAAAACTCATTGCCTACACGCTCGGACAGATAGGATGCTAGGTACCTATCCGTCGTGTCCCGTTCGGCCGTCATAGACCGACGTTCCGTATCCGATATATGAGCACCTGTCTGTTCGATTGCTTCGATGTCATGCGGGGTAAGTCCATCCTTGCCCCAGCCATGCGCCGTGATCAATGCGCGATGAACGATCAAATCTGCGTACCGGCGAATCGGTGATGTGAAATGCGCGTAAGACCGCAGTGCCAAACCGAAATGCCCGATATGTGCCGGGCCGTAATAAGCCTGCGTCATCGACCGCAGGGTCGAAATGTTGATCAGCTCGGCATCGTCAGTGCCTGCGGCGTCGTTCAGCAACTTGTTCAGGTGTCGTGTATGCAGCACCTGCCCTTTGCCCAACGTGTATCCTGCAGCCTGCGCCGTTTCGCGCAGTGCATCCAGCTTGGCAACAGAAGGTTCTTCGTGAATGCGAAACAGCAGCGGTGTTTTCTTTGCGATCAAGGTTTCCGCAGCTGCCACGTTGGCAAGCACCATGAACTCTTCGATCAATCGGTGCGCATCCAGACGGTCTTTGAAATTTACAGATTTCACCGTGCCATCCGGATCAAGTTCAATCCGGCGTTCGGGCAGATCCAGATCAAGCGGTTGCCTTTCAGCACGGGCCTTCTTCAAAGCCGCGTAAGCCGCATAAATAGGCTCTAGGACAGGCTCTAACAAAGGGCCTGTGCGATCATTGGGGCGCCCGTCAATTGCCTCTTGGACTTCTTCGTAATGCAGCGATGCAGGCGACCGCATCAAGCCGCGATGAAAACTGTGGCTGATCTTTTCACCAACGGCACTAAGGACCATCCGAACGGCAATACAGGCGCGCGGCACCCCCTCGTGAAGCGAGCATAAATCACCAGACAAACGATCTGGCAGCATCGGCACAACGCGATCAGGAAAGTAGGTCGAATTCCCACGCTTGCGCGCCTCTTGGTCCAAGGGGGACCCAGATGTGACATAGGCCGCCACATCGGCAATCGCGACCCAGACCACATGACCGCCCTCGTTCTTGGGGTCTTCATCTGCATGGGCAAAGCACGCGTCATCATGATCGCGTGCATCCGATGGGTCGATCGTAATCAAGGGCAGATCACGCAGGTCTTCGCGCCCTTTCAGGCCAACCGGCGTCGCCTCGTCGGCTTGCGCCATTACATCATCAGGAAACGCATCGGGAATACCGTGCTGGTGGATCGCGATAAGGGAAACAGCCTTGGGCGCAGAAGGGTCGCCCAAACGCTCGACAATCCGCGCGCGCGGCAGACCCATACGGCCCTTGGGGCCAGCCTGCTCTGCCTCGACCAACTCGCCATCTTTGGCGCCATAGGTAGCATCAGCGGCGACGTTCCATTCCTTGTCACCCCCCTTGTCGATAGGGACAATTCGGCCGCCTTCGGTCGTTTTGCGAAAGATACCAAGCACCCGTTGCGGGTTTGCCCCGATCCGTCGGATCAACCGCGCCTCGTAGTGGTAATCTTCACCTTTCACCAGCGTGAGGCGCGCCAAAATACGGTCACCCGCACCCAAAGCGGGATCAGACGCCCGGGGGATCACCAGAACAATCGGCTCCACCCCCGCGCCAGCCCATTCCATCGGCTTTGCAAATAGATCACCGTCCTTGTCCGGCCCATTGATCTGCAAAACCGAAACGGGCGGCAGGCGATCGGGGTCCTGATAACTCCGCTTGCGCTTTTCCAGATGCCCTTCGGCCTCCAGTTCTTTCAGCGTGCGTTTAAGATCGATGCGGGCAGCCCCCTTGATCCCAAAGGCCTTCGCGATGTCACGCTTGGCGGTCAGGGTCGGATTGGCGGATATCCAATCAAGGATTTCGGGCTTGGACGGTATTTTGCTCATGCCTTATCAGGTAGCACGCGTACCCCGGTTCGTCATGGGCAAATCGTCGATTGTATCCACGTCTTGCAGCGTCGCAATTTGCGCGATGCTATGGTCTGGCAATGTCACAATCGTATCAGCAAGGGCGTGCTGCGTCGACCAACGCACCCCGGCAAACAAGGCAGGCGGCACCGGGCGCGCGCGTTTGAGACCGACCAGCCAATACCCTCCATCGGGCGCAGGGCCAAAAACGGCGTCATGATTGCCCAAAGCGCGAAAAGCATCGGCGATATGGCACGGCGCAATCGCAGGAATATCTGCGCCGATCACGCAGACCGGGCCGGGCCGGGCCGCGCGCAACATCCGACCCATCCGGTCACCCAGATCACCGCGCCCTTGCGCCCATCGGGGCAGATGCGTGGGCCAAACCCGGCTGACCATGCCGTCTCGGTCAGGTGCGACTGCCAGCACCAAATCCCAGCGTGGGTCTTGCAGGCGCCGGATCAATGCGCGTGACTGATGACGAAACCACCACGCGGCGGCCGTCATGCCCAGATCGCGGGCCAGCCGAGTTTTTACGCGTCCCGGTCGCGGCTCCTTGACCATGATGACCAGTGTGCGTCTCAAAGGGGTAAGACCATGTCCTGGTGATCGATGCCCGCGTCGTCATAGACTGGCCCCTGCGCCTTGAACCCCAGTTTTTCATAAAACCCAAGCGCGTGAATCTGTGCGCCAAGCTTAGCAAACCGCACGCCGGGTTCCTTTCGCGCCTGATCGATTGCGGCACGGATCATGGCGGCACCAAGTCCGGTACCCCGATGCGCTTGCAGCACACAAACGCGCCCAATTTTTGCGGTGTCGCCATAAATTTTCATTCGGGCAGTGCCAATCGGCAAGTCTTCCTCCGTAGCCAGAAAATGGATCGAGCTGTCATCAAGCGCATCCAGTTCTTCTAGTTCAGGTACGCCTTGTTCTTCGATAAAAACAATCCGGCGCAGCAAATGACAGCTGGCCAGATCGTTGCTGACCCCGATATGAAGCGTCATGCGAAATAGTCCTTTAGGATGCGTGTATAGATCGACTTAAGCTGGTGAATCTGCGCGATTTCCACGTTTTCATCAACGGCGTGCATGGATTGCCCGACAAGGCCGAATTCGACCACGGGACAATGGTTTTTTACGAAACGGGCATCCGACGTGCCGCCCGTCGTGGACAAGGTTGGCGTCACCCCTGTTTCAGCGGCGACAGATTTGGAAACCAGATCAGAAAGGGCACCGGGGGGCGTGATGAAACTCTCGCCCGAGATTTTGATCGCAAGCTCGACCTGCACACCAAATACTTCGCGAATTGTGGCCGCTTGCCCCTCAAGCCACTCGGACAGGCTATCGCCTGAATGCGTGTCATTGAAACGAATATTAACGGTTCCGCGACATTCAGCCGGGATAACGTTGGTTGCGGGGTTGCCAGTATCGACCGTGACAACAGCCAAAGTCGACGGATCAAAATGGTCCGTTCCCGCGTCCAACGCGTGCGATGCAAGTTGATCCATCAGGCGCATCATCGCAGGCAGCGGGTTGTTCGCCCGATGCGGATAGGCGGCATGACCCTGTTTGCCGATGATCCGGAAATGCGCGTTCAGTGACCCACGACGACCGATCTTGATCATTTCGCCCATCTTGTTGGGGCATGTTGGTTCGCCCACAAGACAGACATCCATCCGCTCGCCAGCTTTTTCCATATACTCAAGCAACGCCAGCGTGCCATCGACACCTTCGGCCTCTTCGTCGCCCGTGATGGCCAGAACAATCGACCCGTCAGGCGGTGTGTCGCGGACAAAATCGACGGCAGCGGCGGCAAAGGCAGCTACGCCAGATTTCATATCCGTCGTGCCACGACCGTACATGACGCCGTCTTTGATCTGCGCCCCGAAAGGCGGGTACGTCCAGTCTGCCTCGTTGCCAATGGGTACAACATCCGTGTGCCCGTTGAACCCGAAACACCGGGTGTTGCCCTTGTTACCCCAGCGCGCAAACAAATTGCGAATGCCACCCCTGTCGGCCCAGGCGCAATCAAACCCGGCACCGACTAGCAAATCATGCAAAATATCCAGCGCCCCGGCATCGGCAGGCGTCACAGACGGGCACTTTACCAACTGCGCTGTAAGGTCAACGGGGTCTGTGGGGGGCATATGAGGGCTCCTTGACGCGTAAATTTTGTTGCTTTCCCTACACTTGTGACCAAAAAGCCGCGGTGCCAAGGGGGTTGTGAAGGAAAAGGTTAACAGCCTGACAATTTCCATGCTAGGTTTGCGTTAATAATAATACCCGAGGCAGGGCACCAGCAGGCGTGACACCGGAAAACCGGGTCCTCCTACATCGACAACATGACCACACATGGGGCTAAACCCGTGGTGCGTCAGGGTGATCTGTGCTGTCTCGAACAATGTTTGAGGGTGACAGGCATGGTCGCAGCATCGGAAATTCCGATTACAACGCTTCGCGAGGGCACAACTGCCCTTAATCTGGCGAACAACATTTTCGGCAGCGGGGTCACGGTAAATTCCGCAACCTATTCAGGCGATATTGACAGCGCAGGCATTTATTCGAATGCAAACGCGGTCATGCCCGGCGTTGCCCCGGGTGACAGTGGCATCATCATGTCGACCGGCAACGCCGAGGATTTTACGAACTCCCGAGGTCAGTCGAACCAAAGTAATAGCACCTCGACGAACACTTCTGGCGTCAACAACAACGCGCAGCTGAATGCTGCGGCAGGTGCCTATACGACGGACGCCTCCATTCTGGATGTCGACTTCACGCCCACCGGCAACCTTATGACGATGAGGTTTGTTTTTGCCTCTGAAGAATATCCGGAATTCCAAAACTCGATCTATCAGGATTTTTTTGGCGTCTGGATTAACGGCCAAGAGGTACAACTGGCGGTCGGCAACGGTGATATGGACCCCGGCAACATCAATACGACGAACAATATCAACATGTATGTTGATAACACCACTGACGCGTACAATACCGAAATGGACGGCTTTACCATTACGATGACATTGACCATGAACGTCATCCCTAATGCCACCAATTCAATTCGTATCGCCATCGCGGATGTGAGCGATTCCTCGTACGATTCCAACCTGTTGATTGCTGCAAATTCGGTCCAGACCGATCTGGTCGCCGTGACAGACAGTTTTGCGGTCTATCCGAACGGAACGAAAGTTCTCGACGTTCTCGGCAATGACGTCAGCGGCAATGCAAGCCTGCTGACCATCACGCATATCAACGGGCAACTGGCCGCTGTCGGCGCGCAAATCCTGCTTCCGACAGGTCAGACTGTTACCCTAAACAGCAATGGGACACTTAGCGTCGAAGGCGACGGCGACGCCGAAGACTTCAATTTCACCTACACGGTCACAGATGGCACGGAAACCGACATCGGGATGGTTAACGCGACCTCTATACCATGTTTTGTTGCAGGCACCTTGATCGCGACCCCGGACGGCGAACGCCCCGCAGAAGACTTGATGCCCGGCGATCTTGTCCTGACCCAGGATGACGGGCCACAGCCCTTGCGCTGGATCGGTATGCGGACGGTCGCCGCGACAGGTGATTTTGCACCGATCCACATTCGCGCTGACACCTTCGGCACACACCGCGACTTGCTGGTCTCGCCCCTGCACCGCATCCTGATCCGCGATAGCCTTGCCGAAATCCTTTTTGGCGAACCCGAGGTTCTGGTTGCCGCACGTGATCTGATCAATGACTGTTCCGTCACCCGTCGCGAAGGCGGGCAGGTCGAATATGTTCACCTGATGTTTGATCGCCATCAGGTAGTATTTTCAGAAGGGCTGGAAACAGAAAGCTACCTTCCCGGCCCCCAGACCAGCAAAAGCTTTGAGCAGGATGTACTGCAAGAAATCTGCGCAATCTTCCCTGACATCGACCACACAACAGGCAAAGGGTATTCTCAGGCCGCGCGTCGTACATTACGACGGTACGAGGCCGATATTCTGTGCTCTGGTATGGTGGCCTAGGCGATGACATGGCTGGCCCTTGCAGATAAAGATGATCGTCGCTTCTCTTTCATGGGGATTGGCAACGACAAACAAGACGCGCCCGTATGTGGCACGAAACCGGACGATCTGCTGACGTGCGGCAGCATCATGTTCGAGACCCGGCAGGCCACCGATGGACGACCCCAACTTTTGCTGGGCTATAAATCAACCTTTCCATGGCTGCGCAGTCTGACTTTTCAGGCAATTCCGGGCGGTGGCATCGCCTTGGTGCAGGTGCAGGGCAACGACATTACCCATGCGGCGATCCAGCACAAAGACAGCGGTCGCAGTGACGTCTTGCGCATCACCTATTCGTGGGACAGCACCGCAAGATGGGGCCGCCTTGCAATGGAGCAACCCGAAAGCAGTCGGGTCGTCACCGTTCCCGTGCCAAATCCAAAGCCGGTTGCGATGCAGGATTTGCGCGACATGATGCTGGGCCGAGGTGACCAGACATTCTCGACGGATGTCATTTTTGCCGCGCTGTCGAACCAGATTGAACCAGTCGGGCCGATGCCATCAATGCTGCCCTCGACACCGCTTGCGACGCCTTGGGGATATAAACCGCTGTCAAACCTGACGCGGGGCGATACCGTGATGACGCAGAAATCTGGTGTCGTGCCGGTATTGCAGCGGGTATCGCGAACCGTACCTGCACGTGGCAGCTTTGCACCGGTGCGTTTGCGCGCGCCCTATTTCGGGCTACAGCAGGACATCGTCGTTTCACCCGATCAAAGGTTGGTCATTGACGGTCCAGAGGTTGATTATCTGTTCAACAAAGAAGCGGTTATGATCCCTGCCCGCCATCTGGTGAACGGCTTTGCCGCATTGCACGAAACATGCGGACCGACGATCACCTATTCGCAGCTTTTGTTGCCCGCACATGAAACACTACTGGCCGCTGGAACAGCAGCGGAAAGCCTGTATATAGGCCGCCTGCGTCGCCAACCGATGCCACTGGCCAGCAGTGTGCTTGCCGGAATTGATCGCAACCAACTTCCCGAACACGCAAAACCCGCGCATTCCGTGCTGAAATGGTTCGAAGCGATCACACTTGCCAGCCGCCGCGCGGCCTGATCAGTCGAAAAACGGGGTCATCTGGGCGATGATAACTGAATTCTCATCCAACGCGCGCGCCATCAGGGCACGTTCCTCGTCATCTATTTCGTGACCTTCGGCTTCGCGCTCGGCCAAGGTGCCGTACCCGCTGACGTCCAATGGATTGGTATCCGCCTGCTTCAAGATCGCGACGGTTTCGCGCACTGCCTCTGCCTCGTCGATGCCGGAGGCAAAACACATCAGCGCCGCACCAGTTGCCTTGTCGGGTAATCCGTCACCCTCTTTGCGCCCGATTTCGACCAACAAAGTATACACCTGTTGGCGGGACGGTTTTTTCTGTTTCTTCTCGTCTGACATAAAAAAGGCCACCGCATTGTGATGCAGCAGCCCTAACTGGTTCTGACGCTTCTGAAAAGGGTCAGCTGCGCCCGCGCATCGCACGCCATAGCCATATGACCAGACAAGCGCCCACAAGCCCGACAAAAAGCTGGGTAATCCACGCATCAGCCGCATAGATATCTAGCAGGCCAAGAATAAAGTTCAGCACGACCGCGCCAACAATTCCCAAGCCGATATTGGCAATAATCCCGGTGTTGGCTTTCATGATCATGCTGGCAAACCAGCCCGCAAGCCCCCCCAATGATGATTGATCCAATCAACCCAAGTCCCATCTGTGCACCCTTTCTTGTTTGTCCTTGGCAGGCAAACCGCCAAGGACAACATTCGTTCCGCTTAGTCGCGCAGCAATTCGTTGATCGAGGTTTTCGACCGTGTCCGCTCGTCCACCCGCTTGACGATGACAGCGCAATACAGGTTCACACCGTTCTTCGACGGCATCGACCCGGCAACGACAACCGATCCTGACGGCACTTCGCCGTACATGACTTCGCCTGTTTCGCGATCCAGAATCTTGGTGGATTGGCCGATAAAAACGCCCATACCCAGAACCGACCCTTCGCGCACGATACAGCCCTCTACGACTTCGGAGCGCGCGCCGATAAAGCAGTTGTCTTCAATGATCGTAGGGCCTGCCTGCATTGGCTCAAGCACACCGCCAATCCCAACACCGCCCGAAAGGTGCACGTTTTTTCCGATCTGCGCGCAGGAACCGACTGTTGCCCATGTGTCAACCATTGTGCCGCTGTCGACGTAGGCACCGATGTTCACGAACGACGGCATCAAAACCACGCCCGGCGCAATGTAGGCTGATTTGCGGACAACACAGTTTGGCACGGCACGAAAACCGGCCGTCTTCCACTCATCGTCGCCCCAGCCTTTGAACTTGCTGTCTACCTTGTCCCACCATCCGGCACCTTGCGGGCCACCCGATTGATGTTCCATGTCCTTGATACGGAAACCCAGCAAAACAGCCTTTTTCGCCCATTGGTTCACATGCCAGTCGCCGTTTTCCATTTTCTCGGCAACACGCAGCTTACCACTGTCGAGCGCGTTCAAGGTGTCCTCAATCGCATCGCGTTGCTCGCCTGTGGTCGCGGATGAAATTGTGTCGCGGGCATCCCACGCAGCTTCGATTGCAGTTTCAAGTTGGGCGTTCGACATGGGGTTGGCTCCGGAATAAAGGGGTATTGAAGGGATTAGGTGTTGGCCACGGCTATACCCTTGTCACGAAGTGCGCGCAATCATAACGGCCAGCGTGGTCATTTGCGCAAAACACGGGCATGTTGGCACCAACAGATTGACCGGAGATTTTTGATGACCGAAACCACCCGCCACCCTTTGCGTGGCGCTGTCGCGGACAGCGCCAAAGCCAAAGACGTTCCTGATACACCACAAACCCGCGCCCCTGCCTATCGACTGGCGTTTACCGATCAAGAATTTATGGGCCACGATGCTTTGCGCCCGGTTCGCTTGCAACTGGAATTGCTCAAACCCGAGATGGGGTTGGATGCGCATGGCATTACATCGACGATTGTTCTGTTTGGAGGCGCGCGTATTCCGGCGCCCGTTGATAAAGACAAGGCACGGACGAAAACACTGGCAGATCTGTCGCATTTCTACGACGAAGCGCGTGAATTCGCGCGGCTGATGACGCTGAAATCGATGCAAACGGGCGGCTGCGAGAACGTCATCGTAACAGGCGGCGGCCCCGGCGTGATGGAGGCGGGGAACCGTGGTGCTGTGGACGCCGGTGGACAATCCATCGGGTTGAATATCGTGCTTCCGTTTGAACAAGCACCGAACGAATATGTCACACCCGAGCTGTGTTTCAACTTCCACTATTTCGCGATCCGCAAGATGCATTTCCTGATGCGGGCGCGTGCGATCTGCGTTTTCCCGGGCGGCTTTGGCACCATGGACGAAACGTTCGAGGCTTTGACCCTGATCCAAACCGGTCGTATGTCACGCGTGCCTTTTTTGCTGTTCGGACGCGCGTTTTGGGAAAAGATCATTAACTGGGATGCGCTCGCGGATGCTGGCACAATCTCGGCCGAAGATCTGGATTTGTTCAAGTTTGTCGAAACCGCTGACGAAGCGATGCACGTGATCGAGAACTGGGAAACCGCCCCCGCGCGGGATTCTGTGCCCGGCAGGTAGAACCCGTTGGCCCGACCTTATTGGATCAGGCGCAAAGCTCGGCTGGCAGAACACATACTTCTACGTGATGCGGAAGGGTCTCAAGGACGTGACCATGATCCGTGTCGCGAACGCCATAGCCATATCCGGCAAGGCGATGTTTCCACTCGCGAAAAGACAAGGCGCGTTCACGTTCGCGGGTGACCAGGTTCATCACTTCGGCAGTAACAAAAGCGTCGTTCTGAATGATAACTGACATTGGATATTGCTCCTAACTGTGGTGTCTATGGAAACAATATCCTTGCCGATAATGTCTTTAATCCTTCTGAATTCTGTCGAACCAAAGGTCATTTTATGGCTGTTTCACCACAATTATCTGTAAGGTCTTAGCCATTTGCAGGGATCCTGATCCGCACTGGCCAGCACCATCTACGCAAACCAAAACGAAAAACCCCTTTGGGAACGGGTCATCCATCCTCATGGCGCTTACCATTTTGGTGCACCCAAGGTGCACCATCATGCCGAAGTCTTAAAGCCCAGCGTCAGCTTGGATTTGCTTGCGCGATTTGCGCTCGCGTTCGGTCGCAGATTTCAGCTGACCGCAGGCCGCCATGATATCCTCTCCACGTGGCTTTCGCACGGGGGATGCGTAACCCGCCTTGTAAACGATCTCGGAAAACGCCCGAATGCGGTTGTTTGACGACCGCTTATAGGGCGCGCCGGGCCATTCGTTGAACGGGATCAGGTTGATCTTGGCCGGAATGCCACGGATCAATTCGATCAGCCGATACGCGTCCGCGTCACTATCGTTCACCCCTTCAAGCATGACATATTCAAAGGTAATCCGCTCTGAATTGCTGACTTTGGGATAGCTGCGCAGCGCCTCGACCAACTCGGCTATATTCCAGCGCTTGTTGATCGGAACCAGCTTGTCGCGCACTTCGTCGGTGGTCGCATGAAACGAAATTGCCAGCTGACACCCGATTTCCTGCGCAGTGCGCGCGATCTCGGGTACAACGCCCGAAGTCGACAACGTAATCCGGCGGCGCGATAACTGGATACCCTCGGGGTCCATCGCGATCTTCATCGCGTCGCGCACATTCTCGAAGTTATACAGCGGCTCGCCCATTCCCATCAGCACGATGTTCGACAGCAAACGCGGCGCTTCGGTGATCGTACCGGGCACGGGCCATTCGCCCAGATCATCCCGCGCGACCATCACCTGACCGATGATTTCACCCGCTGTCAGATTGCGCACCAGCTTTTGCGTGCCAGTATGGCAGAACGAACAGGTCAGTGTGCATCCGACCTGAGAGCTGACGCACAACGTGCCGCGCCCTTCTTCGGGAATATACACAACCTCGACCTCGTGACCGCCCGCGATGCGCACCAAGTATTTGCGCGTACCGTCTTCTGATACCTGCTTGGTCACCACCTCGGGCACGTCGATCACAAATTTCTCGGCCAACTCGGCGCGGAACGTTTTGGACAGATTGGTCATGTCGGCAAAGTCGCGCGATCCCCATTGATAAATCCACTGCCAGATCTGGCCGACCCGCATCTTGGCTTGCTTTTCCGGTGTACCAATCGCGATCAGCGCATCTCGCATCGCTTCGCGGGTCAATCCGACCAAGTTCATCGGCCCGTCCGGCAATTTGCGCGGCAAGGTCATGACGTCTTGGGTAATCGGCGCGGTCGCAGACATGGGGATTCTCCGGGGTACAGGGGTTTGAGCGCTCTATATAGGCATTCGGACGCAGATCAAAAGGAAACGCTCCCTCTGGGCAAGGGTCAGCCGACAACAGGGCCTTGGTGCAGCACGCGATCTAGAAAATCGACCGACGCCCCCGCACTTCCAGCGCTTTGCGAGATTGGCTGATCTTGCCATCTGTCGACGTGACGGTAACAGGCGGTTCCTTCTTCAAATCCTTTTTCATTGCAACGATCGAGTCGTAGAAATGCACATAGGTCAGCTCTTTGGCCATCTGGGATAACGGGAAAATATCATCCTGATCGGTGTACCAACTGTGCATCTGATCAACGAGCCGCTTGGCATATTCGATAAAGCTGGCATGTTCCTGAAAGCCGCCCCCAAATCCCGGCCAATAGCTGGTATGCGTATCCTCGACCAGATAATGGCCGCCGTCCTTGATTGCGGGCCAAAGGTTTTCAAAACTAATGGTTTGCTGGTCCATCTTATGACCCCCGTCGTCAATGATCACATCAAAAGGGCCATATTTTTCCGCGAGCATCTGCAAAAAGACCGGGTCAGATTGATCGCCAATCTCGACGACCGTTCCGGGGTCTGCCAGCGCGCGACAGGCGGGGTTGATATCGGCAAAGACCAGCTTGGACCCTTTACCAAAATAGCCGCCCCACATCGGAATCGATCCGCCCTTCCAAACCCCAATCTCAAGGAAAGTAATGTCTTTGCCTTGAAGGTGTCCCAGCTCGGCTGCGTAGGCATCAAAATAGTGCATCCACTTCGAAACCATGCGGTGATCGGTCTTTTCCAGAAAGTCGGTGAAATATCTCGTTGGCATCGGAAAATCCTAACGGTCTTAGATCAGGGGATATTCTACTCCAAGTCTACAACAAGATATTCCCCCAGTCATGTTACATTTATTTCATTAAATCGAATATTAAGTAACATTTAAGTTGCGTCGAATCGCGACTATCCCTAAGTTTGTAAACAAGGGAGACATTCATGGACGCTTTTATTTGTGACGCGCAGCGCACGCCGATTGGTCGCTTTGGCGGGGCTTTGTCCTCGGTTCGGGCTGATGATCTGGCCGCCGCACCGATTGCCGCGTTGATGGCGCGCAACCCGTCGGTCGACTGGTCCAAAGTTGACGATGTGATATTCGGCTGCGCCAATCAGGCGGGCGAAGACAACCGCAACGTCGCGCGCATGGCCGCCCTTCTGGCCGGTCTGCCTGTCGATGTGCCTGGTGCCACGATTAACCGTTTGTGCGCCTCTGGTATGGATGCTGTCGGCGCTGCTGCCCGGGCGATCAAAGCTGGTGATATGGATCTGGCGATTGCTGGTGGTGTCGAAAGCATGACCCGCGCGCCGTTCGTGATGCCCAAGGCCGAAACCGCGTTTTCGCGCGGCAACGCCGTCTATGACACCACCATCGGCTGGCGTTTCGTGAACCCTAAGATGAAGGCACAATATGGCGTCGAATCGATGCCGGAAACCGGGAATAATGTCGCCGCCGACTATGACATCAGCCGCGAGGATCAGGATGCATTTGCCAAGCGCAGTCAGGACCGTTGGGAAGCCGCCGACAAGGCGGGCGTATTCGCAGACGAGATCGCGCCTGTCAGCATCCCGCAGCGCAAAGGCGACCCGATCGTCTTTGACCGCGATGAACACCCCCGGCCCGGCACATCAATGGAAGCGCTGCAAAAGCTGCGCCCGATCAACGGTGCTGACAAAACTGTCACGGCGGGCAATGCCTCTGGCGTGAACGACGGTGCGGCGGCCATGCTGATCGCATCTGCCGATGCGGCCAAGCAGCACGGCCTCACCCCGATTGCGCGGATTGTCGGCATTTGTGCCGCAGGCGTTGAGCCCCGCGTCATGGGCATCGGCCCCGTTCCAGCCAGCCAAAAGGTTCTGGCCCGCGCTGGTCTGACGATTGACCAGATGGATGTGATCGAACTGAACGAAGCGTTCGCATCGCAAGGCATCGCAACACTCCGCGCGCTTGGTGTGCCTGACGATGCGCCGCATGTGAACGCCAACGGCGGCGCGATTGCGATCGGTCACCCGCTTGGCATGTCCGGCGCACGTCTGGTGATGACCGCCGCGCTGCAACTGAAACGCACCGGCGGCCGCTATGCGCTGTGCACAATGTGTGTGGGCGTGGGCCAAGGTGTCGCCATCATCCTCGAAAACGCAAGCTAACCCCTGAATATCCCCCTGAAAGGATCTGAACGATGTATGCACAGATGATCAAATCCACCGGCGAAGGCGTCAAATCGCTGGAAGATATGGAGCCGCAAGAGCGCGCCTTTCAGGAACGGATTAACGCGGGTGGCAAGATTGAACCCAAAGACTGGATGCCGGACGGATATCGCAAGAACCTGATCCGGCAGATCGGTCAACACGCGCATTCTGAAATCGTGGGCCAGTTGCCCGAGGGTAACTGGATTACCCGCGCGCCGACGCTGGAACGCAAGGCAATCTTACTGGCCAAGGTGCAGGACGAGGCTGGTCATGGCTTGTATCTTTACTGCGCCGCCGAAACGCTTGGCGTCAGCCGCGATCAGCTGACGCGCGACCTGCTGTCGGGCAAGATGAAATACTCTTCGATCTTCAATTATCCGACCCTGACATGGGCCGATATGGGGGCCGTTGGCTGGCTGGTTGACGGTGCCGCGATCATGAATCAGGTGCCGCTGCAGCGCACATCCTACGGCCCATATGCCCGTGCGATGGTGCGGATCTGCAAGGAGGAATCGTTCCACCAGCGCCAAGGCTTCGACATTATGATGAAGATGGCCAAAGGTACCGATGCGCAGAAGAAGATGGCGCAAGACGCGCTGAACCGCTTCTGGGGGCCCGCGCTAATGATGTTCGGCCCGTCGGACGAAAACTCGGTCCATTCGGCGCAGTCGATGGCATGGAAGATCAAGATGAACAGCAATGACGAGCTGCGCCAGAAATTCGTCGATGAATGCGTGCCGCAGGCCCAATATCTGGGCCTGACCGTCCCCGACCCCGAACTGAAATGGAACGAGGAACGCGGGCACTACGATTTCACCCAGCCCGATTGGGACGAATTCTTTGACGTGCTCATGGGCAACGGCCCCTGCAACACCGAACGTCTCGAAGCGCGGAACAAGGCGTGGGACGACGGTGCTTGGGTGCGCGACGGCTTGATGGCACATGCGGCGAAAAAGCGTGCCGCGAAACTGGCAGCGGAGTGAGCGACATGAGCACCCCAGAAGCAAAACCATACCCAGGCACCCAAGCGGTCGAGCACGACAAGGCCCGTGCCGATGAATGGCCCCTGTTCGAGGTGTTCATTCGCGGCCAGCACGGGCTAAGTCATCGGCACGTCGGGTCGCTTCACGCGCCCGACGCCGAAATGGCGATCAAGAACGCACGCGATGTCTATACCCGCCGCAATGAGGGCGTCAGCATTTGGGTCGTTCAGGCGTCCGATATCGCCGCGTCCTCACCCGAGGAAAAAGGCTCGCTTTACGAGCCGTCGAACGACAAGGTTTACCGTCACCCCACCTTCTTCGACATCCCTGACGAAGTGGGTGCGATGTGAGCGACACGCTGTTCGAATTCCTGTGCCGGATGGGTGACAACACGTTGGTTTTGGGCCATCGCGTGTCCGAATGGTGCAGCCATGCGCCGGTGCTTGAGGAAGACATCGCGCTCGCGAATACTGCGCTGGATCTGATCGGGCAGACAACGCTTTGGCTGGATCTTGCGGGCGAGGTTGAAGGCGCGGGCCGCGATGCGGACAAGCTGGCATTTCACCGCGACGTCTGGGATTTCCGCAATCTGCTGCTGGTCGAACAGCCCAACGGCGATTTCGGGCAAACGATGATGCGCCAATTCCTGTTCGATGCCTGGCACCTGAGCCAGCTGACCTCACTGATGGACAGTTCGAACGCGCAAGTTGCCGCGATTGCCGAGAAGTCGAGCAAGGAGGTGACCTATCACCTTGAACGCGCGACCGATACCGTGATCGGCCTTGGCGACGGGACCGAGGAAAGCCACGCGCGGATGCAGGCCGCGCTGAACAGATTGTGGCCCTATGTGGGGGAAATGTTCATTTCTGACGATGTGGACACGGCTATGATCGAAACGGGAATCGCCCCCGATCCCGCGTCGCTTCGACCCGCCTATGATGCGCTTGTCGCAGATGTATTCCGTGCGGCGACGCTGGAAAAGCCGCAGGACGACTTTGCGCACAAGGGTGGTAAATCGGGCAAGCGACATAGCGAACATCTGGGCCATATGCTGACGCAGATGCAGTGGCTGCAACGCGCCTATCCGGATGCAACATGGTAGTCGAAAAACCCACGTTAGAGACTGTTTGGGCATGGCTTTCCGCCGTCCCAGACCCGGAAATACCGGTGATCTCACTCACTGATCTGGGCATCATCCGCGATGTGCAATGGCAGGGGGATACGCTGGAGGTGTCAGTCACGCCAACCTATTCCGGCTGCCCCGCGACGACAATAATCAACCTGGACATCGAGACAGCCTTGCGCGGTCACGGCATCGAAAAACTGGCCCTGAAACGGCAGCTTTCGCCCGCCTGGACCAGCGACTGGATGACAGACACGGGTCGCGCCAAGCTGGAAGCTTACGGCATCGCCCCGCCCCAACCCGCTGGCGGCCCGCAACATTGCCCGCGTTGTAAATCCACCGATGTGGAAAAGATCAGTCAGTTCGGATCGACCCCCTGCAAGGCGCAGTGGCGCTGCACCGACTGTCTGGAACCCTTCGATTATTTCAAGTGTATCTGACCCATGAGCCAATTTCTCCCCCTGTTAGTGACTAATATTCACCACACGATCCGCGATGCGGTGGTGCTGACGCTGAAACCGGAAGACCCGCAAGCGTTTGATTTCACGCAAGGGCAATATCTGACCTTTCGGCAGGATTTCGACGGGACCGAACTGCGCCGCAACTATTCCATCTGCGCAGGTCTCGACGATGGCATGCTGCAGGTGGGTATCAAACGCGTTGATGGCGGTGCCTTTTCAACCTTCGCGAATGAAACGCTCAAGGTGGGTGATACGCTGCACGCGATGCCGCCACAGGGCAAGTTTTTCACCGCATTAGAGCCTGATCGCGCGAAAAACTACCTTGGTTTTGCGGGTGGGTCGGGCATCACGCCGGTCCTGTCGATCCTGAAAACGGTACTGAAACGCGAGCCTAAATCAACATTTACGCTGGTCTATGCCAATCGCGCCGTTAACACGATCATGTTCCGCGAGGAAATCGAGGATCTCAAGAATCGCTACATGGGGCGGCTGAGCGTGATCCACATGCTGGAATCCGGGCAGGACATCGACCTGTTCACCGGGCGGGTGGATCAGGAAAAATGCGATGCGCTGTTCAAGACATGGATCGACATCCAAAACGTCGATACCGCGTTCATCTGCGGGCCAGAACCGATGATGCTGGCGATTGCCGAAGCGCTGAAAACCAATGGGTTAGAGCCTGATCAGATCAAGTTCGAGCTGTTCAGCGAAAGCCAGCAGGGGCGTCTGGCCAAGCAGGAAATGGCCAAGCGGTCCGAAGGTCAGGCGGATACGCAAGTGACCGTGATCATCGATGGCGCGCCCCACAGTTTCGCGATGAGCAAGGGGCAATCCGTGCTTGAGGCCGCGCTGGAAAACAACCTTGATGCGCCGTTTGCCTGCAAGGCGGGCGTCTGTTCGACCTGCATGTGCAAGGTGCTTGAGGGCGATGTCGAGATGCTCTCGAACCACGCTTTGGAGGACTACGAGGTCGAGCGCGGCTACCGTCTGAGCTGCCAAAGCTATCCTCTGACGGACAAGCTGACCATCGACTACGACCATCATTAAGGGGAAACCATGCGCGATATTCAAAGCTTTGCCGCCGGCCAGTGGATCAATCCGGGTGCCGGGGCACGACATATCGCAAGCGCGATTACCGGCGATGTGATCGGGCAGGCGGGCAATGATGCGCTGGATATTCAGGCGATGCTGTCCTTTGCCCGCGATGTGGGCGGACCGGCGCTGCGCAAGCTGACGTTTCATGACCGCGCCAAGATGCTCAAGGCGCTGGCTGCCTATCTCAAAGACCATAAACAGAGCCTGTATGAACTGAGTTTCGACACTGGCGGCACGCAGTCAGATCACATGATCGACGTGGATGGCGGGATCGGCACGATGCAGGTTTACGCCGCCAAGGGCCGTCGCGAGATGCCCGACGATCAGGTGTTTCTGGACGGACCACCCGAACAGCTGGGCCGCGCGGGTCAGTTCATGGGGCGGCACATCTGCACCCCGCTGCAAGGTGTTGCTGTCCACATCAACGCGTTCAACTTTCCCGTTTGGGGCATGCTGGAAAAGCTAGCCCCGACTTTGCTGGCGGGTATGCCTGCCATCGTCAAACCGGCGACGGCAACCTGTCAGGTGACCGAGGCGTGTTTTCGGCTGATGATCCAGGCCGATATCCTGCCCAAGGGCGCGATCCAGCTGGTGACGGGGGGCCTTGGCAATATGCTGGATCACCTCGATTGTCAGGACGTCGTCAGCTTTACCGGTTCGGCCGAAACTGCGCTAAAGTTAAGGGGCAATCCGCTGCTGCTGGAACGCTCTGTCAGGTTCGCGTCCGAGCAGGACAGCCTTAATGCGTCCGTATTAGGGTCTGATGCGGGCTCGGGCACGCCCGAGTTTGACCTCTTCGTCAAGGAAGTGCACCGCGAGATGACCGCTAAGGCCGGCCAGAAATGTACCGCCATTCGCCGGATCATGGTGCCTGACGCCCATGTCGACGCGATGATCGCCGCGATTTCGGCCAAGCTGGAAACCACCGTCATTGGCGACCCCCGGCTTGAGACGACCCGCATGGGCGCGCTGGTATCCCTGTCGCAGCAGCGCGATGTGCTGGACAAGGCAGCCCTGATCGGCGCGGAGGCGGAGCGTGTGTTCGGCGATCCTGACAGCTTCACGGTTGAAGGTGCGGATGCCAAAAAGGGTGCGTTCCTCCCACCGATGCTGTTCCATTGCGCTGACCCCGACAGCGCCAACTGCGTGCATGATACCGAAGCGTTTGGACCGGTTGCTACGATAATGGGCTACCGCGATACCGACCACGCGATCAGCCTGCTAAACAAAGGAAAAGGATCACTTGTCGCCAGTATTATCACCCGCGACGGCGATATCGCGCGGCAAATGGCGATGGGTGCGGGCGCGTTTCACGGCCGTCTCTACTTCAACAATCGCGATTCCATGGCCGAGGCGACAGGCCACGGTGCCCCCCTGCCCCATATGGTGCATGGCGGGCCAGGTCGCGCAGGCGGCGGCGAAGAGCTGGGCGGTGTGCGCGGTGTCATGCACTACATGCAGCGCACCGCCATTCAGGGCAGCCCCGACATCTTGACCGCCATCGGCAAGCAATGGGTCCCCGGCACTGCCGAGATTAGCGACCGCGACCATCCCTTTACGCGCGTTTTCGGCGATCTGGATCTGGGTGAAACGTTCAACTCCGACAGTCGCACCATTACGCTGGACGACATCGAAACCTTTGCGCATTTCACCGGTGATACGTTCTATGCGCATATGGACGAGGACGCCGCCAAGGCGAACCCCTTTTTCCCCGGTCGCGTGGCCCATGGCTATCTGCTGCTTAGCTTTGCCGCAGGGCTGTTCGTGCAACCTGATCCCGGACCAGTGCTGGCAAATACCGGCCTTGATAACCTGCGGTTTATGGCACCGGTACAGGCTGGCGACAGCATCAAGGTGCGGCTGACGGTCAAAGCAAAGACGCCTCGCAATGATGAATACGGTGAAGTACGCTGGCACGTAACCCTCACCAATCAGGATAATGCCGCCGTGGCCGAATACGAACTGCTGACGATGAATGCCTACTGACGCCTTCACCCTGGCAACCCAACCGTTAAAACAAATTGGCGGACAGCGAGTCTGGTCGCTGATGATCAGTTTGTTCGGTGATCTGGCGCGCCACGAAGGGGAGGTTATTGACGGGCCGGTCTTATCCGCGATCATGGCCGCGATGGATGTGCGGCCAGAGGCGGCACGCGTGGCACTGCACCGCTTGCGCAAGGATAACTGGATCGCCTCGAAAAAGCAGGGTCGCACGAGCCAGCACAGCCTGACGCCTAATGGACGCCTGCAATCACAGGCGGCGAGCACCCGAATTTACGCAATGCCTGACGATCTGGCACAGGATTGGCAGCTGGTTCTGGTTGACGATGAACAAGGCGGTACAGAAGCACTGCAAGGTTTTGTGAACCTTGATGGGCGCATCTATGTTGGCGCGGGCGATCTTGTGCCCCCCGCAAACGCATTTGTAACGATTGGCAAAGATGCACCGGACTGGATGAAGCGCACCCTTGAACCTGCGCAGCTTGGCGAAGGGTATCGACAGCTAAGCACAGCGCTAGAGCATGCGGTACAGCTTTTACCATCGCCCGATCAACTGAACCCGCGCGAAATCGCAACCCTCCGGTGCCTTGTCGTGCACAATTGGCGGCGGCTGGCGCTTAAGCATCCCGCGGTGCCACGCCCCCTGATCCACGACGATTGGCCGGGCCTAAAATGTCATGTTCTGGTCGCCGATCTGTTGACGCGGTACCCTCGTCCTCTACCGTCCGGCATCACGGCCGCTTAACGCTACCTGAAAGCGGTACTTTCGCTAGGCGTGTGCGCGCGATATAGGAGAGGCATGACAAATAAAGTTTATCAAAATGATCTGCCGGATGGGCTGAATCTGGGCGATGTTGTCGCGATTGATTGCGAGACGATGGGCCTGCATCCGCACCGCGACCGCTTGTGCGTTGTGCAGCTGTCAGGCGGCGATGGGCATGCTCATCTCATCCAGATCGCCAAAGGTCAAACCGATGCGCCAAACCTGTGCGCAGTGCTGGAAAACCCGGATATCCTTAAGCTGTTTCACTTTGGCCGGTTTGATATCGCGGCGATGCTGAACACTTTCGGGTCAAAAGCAGCGCCGGTCTATTGCACCAAAATTGCCAGCCGCCTTGTGCGTACCTATACTGATCGGCACGGTCTGGCGAAGCTGTGTCACGAACTGCTTGGCGTCGATATCTCGAAGCAGCAGCAATCCAGCGATTGGGGCGCAGACAAACTGACAAAAGCGCAAATCGATTATGCAGCGTCGGATGTGCTGCACCTGCACAAGCTGCGCGATGTGCTGAACGGCATGCTGATCCGCGAAGACCGCATGGACCTCGCGCAGGCGTGTTTTGATTTTCTTCCCACCCGTGCCCAATTGGATTTGGCAGGCTGGCCTGACACGGATATTTTTGAACACGCATGAGCACCCCTTTTCTAGATACCGCCCGACGTGTGATCCGCACCGAAG
Source organism: Roseobacter sp. (assembly GCA_024636495.1). Taxonomy (GTDB): domain Bacteria; phylum Pseudomonadota; class Alphaproteobacteria; order Rhodobacterales; family Rhodobacteraceae; genus Sulfitobacter. Next base: position 25,893 of record JAGXGZ010000073.1, read on the forward strand.
CTGATGCGCTTGTGGCGTTAGCCGACAGTTTGGATGATCGGTTCCGCGACGCTGTTGACGTACTGGTTGCGACCCGTGGCCGTGTGATTGTCACGGGCATCGGCAAATCCGGCCACATTGCCAAAAAGATCGCGGCAACGCTGGCCAGCACCGGAACGCCTGCACAATTCGTGCATCCTGCCGAAGCAAGCCACGGCGATCTGGGGATGATTACTGCCGATGATGTGGTTTTGGCCATCTCCAATTCAGGCGAGGCACCCGAGCTGGCGAACCTGATCGCCTATTCACGCCGGTTTTCCATTCCGCTGATCGGCATCACAAGCCGCGAAGACAGCAGCCTTGGCGCGCAATGCGATATCGTTTTGTTGCTGCCACAACTGCCCGAAGCCTGCGGCACGGGTGTGGTTCCGTCGACATCAACTACGATGACGCTGGCCATGGGCGATGCTGTTGCAATTGCGCTGATGGAAAACCGTGCTTTCACCGCAGAGCATTTTCGCGAATTTCACCCCGGTGGAAAATTGGGCGCGCGGCTAAGCCGGGTTGCTGATCTGATGCACACGGGCGATGCACTGCCGTTGGTCAAAGATGACGCGCCCATGTCGGAAGCTCTGATGGCGATGAGCAGCAAATCCTTTGGCGTGGTGATTGTCACGAACGATACCGGTGCGCTTGCGGGGATCATCACGAGCGGCGATCTGGGGCGGCATCTGGACGGGCTGATGTCAAAGTCGGCACGCGACGTGATGACATCGACGCCCGTCACCATCGCCCCCGATGCTTTGGCTGAAAAAGCCGTTGGCATCATGAACGCGCGCAAGATCACTTGCCTGTTGGTCGTTGACCCAAAGGGCGGGAATATCCCGGCTGGGCTGATCCATATCCACGATTGCCTGCGCGTCGGATTGGGATAGGCTGCGATGCAGGGGGACCGCTATACAAGACTGGTATCCTGGCTTAAGGTATTGTTTCCCCTCATGGCGCTGGCGCTTTTGTCGACGCTATTCCTGATTTCGCGCGCGATTGACCCCGGTCAGGCGATCCCTTTTGCCGAGAAGGAAATTCAAGACAGGTTGCGCGATCAACAGGTCACTGGGCCCTTCTTTACCGGGGCAAGCGCGCAAGGGGATGAACTGTCATTTTATGCCGATGTTCTGACGACGCCAGACGGCCAAATCGGATCAAACAGGGCCGAAAATATCCGCGCCACCATCAAAACCCCGGATGGTGCTTCTTATCGGATTCAATCGAAAGAGGCTGATATTGATCTGGTCCAAGATTATGTCGAATTGACAGACGACGTCATTCTGATGACCTCGACCGGCTACCGTATTACAAGCGATTTCATGACCTCGGGTCTGTCGTCGCTTAACCTTGAATCCCCCGGGCCAGTCTATGGTACAGCACCCGAAGGCACACTGGAGGCCGGGTCGATGACCGTCTCCCAACCGGAAAATGGGGGGGCCACCCAATTGTTTTTCACAAACCGGGTGAAGCTGATATATAAACCGAAACCTTTGATAGAGTAATCCTTGTGAAATACATTTTGCTTCCGATCTTTCTGTTTGTTTCTGCCATGTCTGTGGCAGCTCAAGGAACCAATGTTGCCTTCGGAACAATCCGACAGGACACTGGCCTGCCGGTCGAGGTTACTGCCGACAATCTGTCCGTCGATCAGGCAACAGGCACGGCGGTTTTCACTGGAAATGTATTGATTGGTCAGGGTGAAATGCGCCTGTCGGCCACACGTGTTCTGGTTGTCTATCGCGCGGATGCCGAAGGGATCGCAAGGCTAGAGGCCACTGGCGGTGTGACACTGGTTTCCGGCCCCGATGCCGCCGAATCAGAGCGTGCAGATTACAACATTGATAGCGGCACAATCGTCATGTCGGGCAATGTCCTGCTGGCCCAGGGGCGCAACGCGCTAAGTTCTGACAAGATGAGCGTTAAGCTGTCAGATGGCACGGCGCAAATGTCTGGCCGGGTGAAAACAGTCTTGCAAACCGGTGGCAATAACTGATGACTACCCCCTCTTTGACGGTAGCGGAAGGCGGCGGCGGGCTGCGCATCGACCATCTGCGCAAGGCGTACCGCAAGAAAACCGTTATCCGCGACTTTTCGATGTATCTTGATCGGGGCGAGGTCGTGGCCCTGCTGGGTCCGAACGGATCGGGCAAGACAACGACTTTTTACGCGATTGCAGGCCTTGTCATGCCCGAAGGCGGGACTGTGACAATAGACGGGAAAGACGTCACGTCTTTGCCGATGTACCGCCGCGCCCAACTGGGCATCGGTTATCTACCCCAGGAAATGAGCATTTTTCGCGGGCTAAGCGTTCAAGACAACATCTCGGCGATCCTTGATATTTCAGTTGCAGACGGGCGCAAACGGCGCGAGCGTCTTGAGACGTTGTTGTCGGAATTTTCGATCGAGCATCTGCGCCGCGCGCCCGCGCTGGCGCTTTCGGGTGGTGAACGCAGACGCGTGGAAATCGCGCGCTGCCTGGCAGCTGATCCAAAGTATCTGCTGCTGGATGAACCCTTTGCAGGAGTTGATCCAATCTCGGTTGATGATATCCGGCATTTGGTGGCTGACCTGAAAAAGCGTGGCATTGGCGTATTGATCACGGATCACAACGTGCGCGAGACACTCGAAATTGTGGATCGCGCCTATATCCTGCACGAGGGTAAAGTGCTGATGTCAGGCACCCCATCGGAAGTCGTTCAGAATGAAAACGTGCGTCGCGTTTATCTGGGTGAGAATTTCCGCATCTCTTAATTATCGGTAAACAAGCTGGGCAATTTTTCGCATAGCTTGCCGCCAGTTTCATTTGACAACCGACGGCTTTAGGGCGCTCAATAGGGCTATGGTGACACCACGTTCCATGTTTGTCCTACCGTACCCTTTCAACAAAGGGCCAAAGGCATTCACTTTGGACGTAGCGCCATTCACCCAAATCTGACCCCGTCGCCGACCGTGATTTTCGCGGTCTGTAACGATGTTCAGAGCGATAAATTGAGGAGAATTTATGCGGTACCAAATCAGTGGCAAACAGATCGACATCGGCGAGGCCCTGCAAACCCATGTAAAGACCGAGCTGGGGCAAGCAGTAAGCAAATATGCTGAACGCCCGACCGACGCGAATATCATCTTTTCCAAGTCCGGTCATGAGTTTGTTTGCGAAACCACGGTGCATCTATCCACCGGGCTAACTGCTTCTGCAAAGGCTCATGCTACTGATATTTATGGATCTTTCGATTCTTGCGCAGCTAAAATGGAAAAGCAGCTTCGGCGCTACAAGCGACGGTTGAAAGACCATCACAGAGAGCGGCCGCAACCTGTTGAACTTTTCGGCGCTTCCTCGTATATCCTCGCCTCAGAAAGCGATTCAGATGCGCAGGAACCCGAAACTCTCCAACCCATGATTATTGCGGAAATGCAGACAAAGATCGCAAACTTGTCTGTCGGCGAAGCAGTCATGCAAATGGAACTTTCAGGATCTCCTGTTGTCGTGTTTCGTAAAGAGGGAAAAGAAGGCGTAAACGTTGTGTACCGTCGGGAAGACGGAAACATCGGCTGGATCGACCCTTCCTAGACACAAGGGATCGCAAAAAGCGGCCCAAAAAAGAGCGAGCAGAATGGATTTTGCGAAACTCCTAAAGCCGGGCGCCGTTAAGGTCCTGACATCTGCGTCAAGCAAGAAGCGTCTGCTCCACGATATCGGGGAGTTGGCGTTTCAGGCCTACGGCTTGGATTCCAGCACCGTTATCGAAGCGTTGCAGACGCGCGAATCCCTTGGCCCAACGGGTGTGGGCCACGGCGTCGCCCTTCCGCATGCGCGTCTCGAGGGGCTGGACGCGGTGCTGGGGGCCTTTGTTCTTTTGGACAAGCCCATCGATTTCAATGCCGTTGACCGCCAGCCTGTGGACATTGCATTTGCGCTTTTCGCCCCTGAAAACGCCGGCGTAGAACATTTGAAAGCGCTCGCTTTGGTATCAAGAACCCTTCGCAGCGCGTCCGTTTGCACAAAGCTGCGGGCCAATTCCGATCCTGCGACGCTTTACGCTATCCTGACCGAAGCGCAGGCATCGCAAGCCGCCTGACGGGCTACCGCCAGTCGCCAAATCCAAAGATCATATAATCACGTTGATAGGCATCCGACGCCAACTGTTCGATCTCGGCGTCATAGATATCGGCCAACTCGAACGGCGCAGTCTGCGGGCGGCTTGTAACGGCAGGCGGCGCTGTGATCCCGACGGACGCGGCCAATTGAGCAAGATCACCGGCCAAATCCGCCTCGCGGATAATGCGGTCGGGCAGCGCAAATTCACCAAAACCCTGCAATGCCTGTGATTGCGTACACCACGCCTGATCCACACGGATCGCCGTCTGTCCGTTCAAATTACCCTTGAGAAATATCAAAAATGCCTTGAATGCTGCGCGGTGTGCGTCTGCATCATAGCTCGCGTCAGGCTCATCTTCTGGCAGTGGCAATTTATAACGTCTGATCAGGTTGGCCCGCAGCTGCACATAGCTGCCTTTGCCCGTGGTCACGATATGGTGGCAAAAGGCATCATGGGCGCGGTCAACCGGATGGCGCAGCACGGTAAAGCTGCGATGACCTGTATTCCGCCGCTTCCATTGACGCAGGTCTTTTTGGTTCATCTTGCTGTGCAACTGGTTGCGCTTCACGCCATCAATTCCGGCCAACCAATCCAGTACCTGCGGCTCTGGCCCGCTGCGCAGGGGCAGATACAGCAACGGCGCTTGGGCGGCGGCAACATAGGACGGCACAACCGGGCCCCGGCGCGGTTCAAAATTCGGGGTTCGCGTCAGATCAAACCGATCCAGCCGCCCGAGTGCCGCCAGCATCTCAGGGTAATTGCTGACCTTGGTGGAAATGTGATCCGGGTTTTGCTTTTTCAGGCTTTTGTCCAACGCCTCAAGCGATTCGTTCACACCTAGATACTTCGCCAGGCCGTTCATCACCTCGACGCTTTGCAGGTCCTCGTAGGCGACGTAAAATGCCGTCTGACCTGACATCTGCAAACGGTTCAACAACATCAGTTGAAACTCTTGCAGCGCTTCAATATGGGCCGCGAATTCGCTTTCGTCAAACAAGGCCTGGCCCGCTTTATGCGCTTTCATGTCTGTCAGTTTCCACTGACCGGTCGCCTGCGCGATCTTCCAGCTGACATAGCTTTCAACGGGGTTGCGGGTCAGCACAATCTTGGCGCAGGTATCATCCTTCAGGATCGTCTCTAACACCCGGGGATCATGGTCATGAAAATACCTAAATCCACCTAGTCCGGTGGATTTTGTCCGGATCGCGGCCAGCAGCACATCGGGGTTCGTGTCACGGGTTTCTTGATCCACGCCCAGGATATCTGTCGATTTTGGGTAGCCGATAAAATGAGGATTGAAAGCTTCGCCATGGCAACTGATTCCCGAGAACGCATTCAGGTTGGTTTCCAGAAAATTCGATCCGGTGCGCATCTCGGCAAAGACGACAAAGCAGTTGAACTTGGAAGACATAACTTATTTTACCAAATACGGTTTTCGAGGC
>JAGXGZ010000074.1 GCA_024636495.1 Roseobacter sp.
CCCGCAAACCGTTACGGCGTCTTCTCCTGCGTCCAGAAGAAGGAACGCCCGCGCACGTTTCCAAACAAGGGCATCAACTTTGCGGCGGCGGCAAAGCACTTCAAGTGCTATGCGCTGCTCGTCGGATAAGGAGACTCTTTTCTATCGGTTGCCCATACCCTCAAAATATAGACCGCCGCGCCTGTGGCCATGCGGCGAAGTGAATCGCACGACCAAAAATCGTCAGGTCAATTAAGGCGCAGGAGTATACATTAAAATTTTCCAAATGCCCGGACTTAACAAGCGCTTCGAGACTGCGCTGCGCGCTCGCACAGATTGCGCCTTGTCCAATCTGTTCAGACTAACATTCTGTTCCAGTTGCTTATCTTTTCAAACAAGCGTGGTTGCTCGAATCGTTGATCCCTGCACATCGTCCAACATGACGATAGGCGGGTCCTCAGTTGACCATCAACAAATGCTTGTTCTCGACTACATTGGGCCTTTTGGGACCTGCCAAAGGACCATTCGTTACGATCCCTACAAACGCTGCCTCGGTCACTACTACACTAAACCTCGGCCTGTCAGACAGCCCAGACAAGCGATCACTGGCCCACTGCCCTAGTGCTCAAACACTTAAATATATGGCCCTAAAAAAACTCCAGAATTTTTTACGGTTTAGCGTCATTTACCTCTTGCGGCCAAGACGCTCTATGGGTATTTCCCACAACACCAGAGGATGCGGGCGTAGCTCAGGGGTAGAGCATAACCTTGCCAAGGTTAGGGTCGGGCGTTCGAATCGCCTCGCCCGCTCCAACTGGTTTCTGCAACCCCAGCAGATAAAAACAGGGCCGCCTGAGGGCGGTCTTTTTTTTGGATCATCGATTTTTTAATGACGTTTTTTATTGCGAAACAGGCGTCACCATTTTTTCACAGTAGCAAACGTAAAAGGCCGCTCGTTCAGAGCGGCCTTTTACGTTTGCTACTGTTTCGCCACCGTCAGAGCAGCGCGATGGATGAGCGCGCGGAAAGTGCTTCCCGCTCCATCTGATCAACGGCGCTAATATGCCATTCAAGCCCTGACTGCCCTTGGGCCGCTGCCTCTCGCAGGTTGGCGCTGGCTGTGCGCGCTTGCTGGGATGACATCAGCAATGCCTCCGCCAATTCGGCCCGGCTGCTGCGGATAGCGGCTACGCGAGTGTCGAACTCTTCGGTGCTGATCGTTCCCATCGCTTTGAGCGATTTGAGACCTTTTATATCAGCATCCTGCTGGGCCAAGAATTTAGGTAAATCAGCGTTGATGTCACCCAGTTGAGTGTTTGACTGCCGAATGCTGCGCACAATCGAATTGGCCGAGACCAACTCAATCCGCCGCGCAACATCGCGTTTGCCGGCGGCATATCCGCTTGCGGCCCCCATGGCACCGCCCGCAGCTGCTGCAGTCAGGCAGCTTGAAGCGCTTGATGTCACAACGGCAAGGCCGCAGCCTATGGCTGCCCCCACTGCCGCATGTTTGATCGTGGTGTGACGCACGATGTCCTTCATCATAAGGTCAAGCGTCGCGGTTTGTTCCAACAACACCGCCTCGTCTGTGCTGGTGGCCTGAAATGACATTGATCTGGGTGCGACGGATGCAGATCCGGACATATTTGCACAACCCGAGAGCGCCAATCCGGCAATCATCGGCAAGAGGATCAAAGATTTATGCATGTATATTCCACTTCAATTTTACGCACGCGCAGGACGATTTAAAAAAACCTATCGAAACAATGCGCCCATTTTGGGGCAGATTGGGAATATTACAGAGTAACCCTAATTTTTCGTTCAAAGGAGGCGTGCGATTGCCACGTCCAGCCCATGCAAGAGATCACCCTTCAATGCACAAGCGCGGCAGGTCGGGACGGCTTAATTGATCGGAAACTGCACCAGGCACTTTGCCGCGTTACGCCGGTAATCCCTGAGCGTCGCATCGATATCACGTCGATCGCGCATCACCTGCATGGCAGCTTTTTTTTCGGCCCGCGTCCCGCTGACGTGGCGCTCAAGAATCAAAATCGTAATGCCCAGCATCACGTTCTTCTCATCTTCACCAATCATGTCGGCCCGCCCCAACGTCACTGCCGTATAAGCAAGCGTATTGGCACACCGCAAAGCGGCAGCTTCCTCGCCCTCGTAGGTTCGCGCGGCCAATGGGGCTGCGGCGCAAATCAAAGCTGCGCAAATGGTGACCAGACGTTTCAAAAAACCTTGAACGTCATAGTGGTCAGCGACCGTTCAATTCCGTCAATATCAAGCAGATGATCGTTGATATAAACGCCGACATCCTCGCTTTTGGGAATGTATAGCTTCATCAGCAAATCAAAATCACCCGAGGTCGAATACAGCTCTGAATGGATTTCGCGCAAGGCGATTTCCTCGGCGACGCGGTAGGTCGTGCCGGGGCGGCATCGTATCTGGATAAAGACGCAAGTGGACATGAAGGCGCTTTCCGCTGATTGCTATTCCATCAGGGTTACATAGGGGCGTATCGGGCTGCAATGCCATATCGGGGCTTTGCAGGGTGATATCCCCGTACTTGGTCTTGGCGTGGCCGAACGCGCTGCTATAAGAGCCACAACAAGCAGAAAGTTTCCCATGCGCCAGTCAACCATCAGCCGCTCAACCGCCGAAACCGAAATCACGGTCGAGATCAATCTCGACGGGACCGGTGCATATGACAATCACACGGGCGTTGGTTTTTTCGATCACATGCTTGACCAGTTGGCACGCCATTCGCTGATCGATATGAAGATTTCGGCCAAGGGGGACCTGCACATTGACGATCACCACACCGTCGAAGATGTAGGTATCACTTTGGGTCAGGCACTGGCCAAGGCCCTTGGCGACAAACGTGGCATCCGCCGCTACGGTGCATGTCTTTTGCCGATGGATGATGCCTTGGTGCGCACAGCCCTTGATCTGTCAGCGCGCCCGTTCCTGATCTGGAACGTTGATTTACCAACCGCAAAAATTGGCGCCTTCGATACCGAACTTGTCCGCGAGTTTTTTCAAGCTCTCTCGACCCACGGGGGCATCACGCTGCACGTGGACTTGTTGCACGGGCTCAACAGCCATCACATCGCCGAAGCGGCGTTTAAATCCGTCGCCCGCGCCCTGCGCGAGGCGGTCGAGGTTGATCCGCGGAAATCGGGCGACATCCCTTCAACCAAGGGCGCTTTGTAGTCCATGTTAACCGCAATTATTGACTACGAATCCGGCAACCTGCACTCTGCCCACAAAGCGTTCGAGCGGATGGCCCGTGAAGGCGACGCAGGCGAGGTTGTTGTCACGGCAGATGCAGACGTGGTGGCACGCGCGGACAGGTTGGTTTTGCCCGGCGATGGCGCGTTTCCGTCATGCATGTCGGCACTAAAGGGCAAAAGTGGCATCTACGCAGCAATGGTCGAAGCGGTCGAAGTTAAAAGCAGGCCATTCCTGGGTATCTGCGTTGGGATGCAACTGATGGCGTCCTGGGGGCGCGAATATGAAGACACCCAAGGTTTGGGCTGGATCGACGGCGAGGTGACCAAAATCAAGCCGTCAGACAGCAGCCTGAAGGTGCCGCACATGGGCTGGAATGATCTGATCATAGACTACCCTCACCCTGTTTTCGATGGCATCAAGACAGGTGATCACACCTATTTTGTCCATAGTTTTCATATGGATGTCGAAGAATCTAACCAGCGGCTGGCACATGTCGATTACGCGGGCGAAGTTACTGCCGTTATCGGACGTGACACGATGCTTGGCATGCAATTTCATCCAGAGAAAAGCCAGACGACTGGTTTGAAAATGATCGCCAATTTTTTAAACTGGCGACCATAGGTTTTAATCGTCTTTCAGGAAATCCAGCAAATCCTGCGAGAGTTGATCTGCGTGTGTCGCAGTCAACCCGTGCGGCGCGCCATCATATTCTTTCAACGTCGCGTTCTTGATCAACTTGGCGGCTTGACGTCCCGACGGGTCAATCGGCACAATCTTGTCGCCCGTGCCGTGAACAACCAGCGTGGGAATATCGAACTTTTCCATATCGGGGCGCAGATCGGTTTTACCGAAAGCATCTACGCAATCCAGCGTCCCTTTTACGCTGGCCATCATTGCCATGCTCCACGTCCAATCAAGGACCGCGTCGCTGACACCACCCGCATCCGTTCCCATGCCGTAAAAGTCATCGAAAAAATCACCCATGAAAGCGGCGCGGTCTTTGCGGATGCCAGCCTTCATGCCCTCGAACACATCGTCGGGCACGCCGTCGGGGTTGTCGTCTGTCTTGCGCATGAACGGCGCAATCGACGACACCAACACGGCTTGGCGCAAATTAGCCGTACCATGCCGTCCGATGTAGTGAGACACCTCGCCGCCCCCCATTGAGAAGCCGACAATGGTCGCATCACGCAGGTTCAGACTGGCCATGACGCTTGCCAGATCATCGGCCATTGTGTCGTAGTCATAGCCCGAAAACGGCTGCTCTGACCGGCCAAACCCCCGGCGATCATAGCTGATCACGCGGTAGCCTGCTTCGGCCAAAGCGAGTGCCTGATGCTCCCAGCTGTCAGCGGTCAACGGCCAGCCATGAATTAAAACGACCGGGCGTCCCTGCCCCCAGTCTTTCACATAAAGCGCTGTTCCGTCTTTGGTTTTAACCGTTGTCATATTTATTGCTCCAGATAACTGTCAGTTATCAGGAAAACGTCGGCCAAGATGCTTTTGTTCCGCAGCTTTACCGCAACCGGGTCCAAGTCACCTCGTCACAATCCGTTCCGGCGCATTTGACCAGATGCATTGCATTGCCTTCAACCAACAGCGTTGCTTGCTTTCGTTTTGAACCAGACGGCTCAAGCAGATTGCCCGCATAGGTACCATCTGGCTGTTGCACCATGTCCCAAAACACCCGCTTTCCGACGGCCGTGGATTTCCTATCATATCCACGAAGGTCTTTTGCGCGCTCTACGATCCCGCACAGCGCGGGCCCGCATTGCTTTGCACGTACATGAACAACCAAACCGTTAATATCGGGTGCAGATTTCCAGACACCTTCGACAACATCCGCAAATACCGGGGCCGAGGTTCCAAAAATGAGGGCGCTAATTAAAATACACTTCTTCATAATCATTTGTATCACTCCCCAAAGCGACACACATGCCTTACAATCTTTTGGCACCGCACCAAAAAACCAAGGCGCTGAGGTGAGTATACACCAACGCCCTGATTCTCACAAATCCCCTGAATGAGGGATAAGTTTTAAGTCAATTTTACTGAATGCGGGTCCAGTCTTGCTTTGAACACAGCAGGCCGCCCGCGACGCAGCCCGACAATTTCAAATTATTGCCAGCAACCGTCATCTTTCCGATGTAAATCTTGTTGTTTGAGGGACGCCAAACCTTGCCAGCGTAATTGCCTTTCCCGTCAGGTGCCATGCTGATGACCAGCTGCTTCCCGATATTCTCGGACTTGTATTCGCCCGTGTCGTTAAATGTCCGCTGGATCGTGCCGCAAACGGCAGCGCCACACTCACTCATTTTCACGTGGGCATATGCGCCGTCATCGGGCTGGGTTTTCCACACGCCCAAAGCTGGATCAGCCGCCATCGCAGCACCCGCTGTCATAACGCCGAGGACAGCCGCCAAAATCGTTCTTTTCATGATATCTCCTCCAAGATGACTGACAGTGTGTTGAAATCGGTGATTCAGGCAAGCTTGACGTAAGGGCGGGTCCTGGCGCGTTGCAAATTCTTGCTGCCCATGCAATTTGACCCTAAACCTTTCAAACCAAGGGCCGCGCCATGATCCTGTATCCCGCAATCGACCTCAAAGACGGCCAGGCCGTGCGACTTGTTCATGGCGATATGGAACAATCCACCGTGTTCAACGACGACCCTGCCGCCCAGGCCCGCGCATTCGTCGAAGCTGGCTGCCAATGGCTGCACTTGGTCGACCTGAACGGCGCTTTTGCGGGCCAACCGGTGAATGCCGCCCCGGTCGAGGCGATCCTGAAACAATGCAACGTCCCCGCCCAGCTTGGCGGCGGCATCCGCGACATGGCCACGATCGAGGCTTGGCTCGACAAAGGGCTCGCCCGCGTGATCCTTGGGACAATTGCCGTCGAAAACCCCGAGCTGGTGCGCGAAGCCGCCCGCGCCTTTCCGGGCAAGGTCGCGGTCGGCATAGACGCCCGCAATGGCCGCGTGGCCACCAAAGGCTGGGCGACAGAGACCGACATCATGGTCACCGACCTCGCCAAGTCTTTTGAGGACGCAGGCGTTGCAGCAATCATCTACACCGACATCCTGCGCGACGGTGCCATGGGCGGCCCAAATATTGACGCCACTGCCGATCTGGCCCGCGCCGTGACCATCCCTGTCATAGCGTCGGGCGGCGTCAGCTCTCTGGACGACCTCAAAGCGCTCAAAGCCACTAACGTGATCTCGGGCGCGATCTCCGGCCGGGCGCTCTACGACGGTGCCATTGACCTCGCCCAAGCCCTCAAAGCGCTCTCCTAATCTTCCAATTGGCCCAAAATCCTCGGGTAGGTCGGTCAGTATGCGCCATTGTGCAAGCAAAATGGCCGACAGGGCAGACAGCCCTCCAGCCGCTTGCCACGAAGACAAACCCTCACTAAAGAAAACCCATGCTCAAAACCCGTATCATCCCCTGTCTCGACGTCGCTGATGGCCGCGTGGTCAAAGGTGTAAATTTCGTGGGCCTGCGCGATGCGGGCAACCCCGTCGATGCCGCCATCGCCTATGATGCCGCCGGTGCCGACGAGCTTTGCTTTCTCGACATCCACGCCACCCATGAAAACCGCGGCACGATGTTCGATCTGGTGACCCGCACCGCCGAGCATTGCTACATCCCCCTCACCGTCGGCGGCGGTGTACGCACAGTTGCCGATGTCCGCGCCCTGCTGCTGGCAGGTGCCGACAAGGTCAGCTTCAACTCCGCCGCCGTGGCCGACCCCGACGTGATCGCCCGCGCCGCCGATCAGTTCGGTAGCCAATGCATCGTCTGCGCTATCGACGCCAAAACCGTCAGCCCCGGCAAATGGGAAATCTTCACCCACGGCGGTCGCAAACCTACCGGCATCGATGCTGTCGAATTCGCCAAACTGGTCACCGCCAAGGGTGCTGGGGAAATCCTGCTGACCTCGATGGACCGTGACGGCACAAAACAGGGTTTCAACCTTCCCCTCACACGCGCGATCTCGGACGCAGTGAGCGTGCCAGTCATCGCCTCAGGCGGTGTCGGTACTCTGGATCACCTCGTCGAAGGCGTCACCCAAGGCGGTGCCTCTGCCGTGCTTGCCGCCTCTATCTTCCACTTTGGCGAATTCACTGTGGCCCAAGCCAAGCAGCACATGGCCGCCGCTGGCATTCCGATGAGGCTGACATGACCCTCGAAGATCTCTATCAAACAATTCAGTCCCGTAAATCTGCCGATCCAGACAGCAGCTGGACAGCGCAACTTCTGGCCAAAGGCCCGGAAAAATGCGCTGAAAAATTCGGCGAAGAAGCCATTGAGGCCATCATCGAAGCCGTCAAAGACGACAAAGCCGCCCTGACGTCCGAGGCCGCAGACGTTCTCTACCATCTGCTCGTGATGCTCGCCTCCCGCGACGTACCGATTTGCGACGTCATGACTGAACTTGCCCGACGTCAATCCCAAAGCGGCCTTACCGAGAAAGCTTCCCGCTAACCCCCGCTTCTCTGGCTCAAAAATATCCTGGGGGAAGGTGACGCAGTCGCCTGGGGGCAAAGCCCCTTACCAGATCAAAGTTTGCTGGAAATGATGCCCGTCGCAAAACCACCCATCCGCAGTTCACCAAAAACCCGCTGATACTCGATTTTAGGACAACGATTCTGAATGACCGTGACGCCGCGCGCCTCGGCTAGTTCTGCGGCTTGCGCATGTTCAACACCAATCTGCATCCAGATCGTTTGCAACTTGGGAAATACCGCCAGCGCCTCTTCTACAATGGCGGGCACCGCTTCCGAACGGCGAAAAATATCGACCATGTCAACATCGCCTTCTATGTCGGACAGACCGCTCACAACCTTCTTGCCAAACAGCATCTCGCCTGCATGAACGGGGTTAACGGGCACCACATCATAGCCCTTTAGACCCAGATAGCGGGCCACGAAATAGCTAGGCCGGACCGGGTTCATCGACACACCGACAACCGCGATACGCTTGGTGCGGGTCAGCACTTCTTTCAACAGGGCGTCTGAATAATCCATCCAAACTGCATACACAGATTCGCAAAGAAAAAAAAGCGCCCGCAAGACAAAGCTTGAGGGCGCAAAGGTATGGAACGAGGGACAGTAGACAGATCAACAGGCGTTCCAAACCTGCAACCTTAATAAGCACCTAAGAACTCTTTGTGCCATTCAAAGACCCTGTGACAATTCCGTGAAGAAATCCTGAACGTTTAGGCTGAAAAGCGCCCAAAGGAACGGTAGCGGGTGCTAGTCAAATATATCCTCCACCACGTCCAACACGTCGCTGGTGAGCTTTTTCAGCCATGATTTTCGTTTCTTGAGCCGCTTTGTTTTAATCTTTGCCGCGACTTTGACTGGCTTGGCGGTTGGAAAATCACGCAACCTAGGCTGGGGCACCGCCTGCTGCGGTATATCCGCAACGGGTATGCGTTTAAGGTCGTGCAACGGCGCGCCGCATTGCGCACAAGCCAATTCGTGGCGCCCCACATCCAACGTCAACGCAGCCTTACTGCCGCAAAAACAGCAGGTCGCTATCTTGGTGGGGTAGCTCACTGCGCTTCTCCTTGGACGATCCCGCTTTGACCCTCCGTTTATCCGTGGGGACGGGAGGCATATAAGGCGATTGCCGCAGCATTTGAGACGTTGAGCGATCCGAATCCGCCGTCTGCGTCAATCCGTACCAGATGGTCGACGGTTTCCTTGGTCTTTTCGCGCAGGCCCGGCCCTTCCGCTCCCAAAACCAAAGCGACGGGGCGATCGCGCTTGCCGTCCAAGGCGGCCTCGATCGTCAATTCGGCCTCGCCGTCCAAGCCAAGCACAAGATAGCCCATATTTTGCAGCTCTTTGATTGCATCCGCGAGGTTGCGCACCCGAAGATAGGGCTGCCGTTCCAAAGCGCCGCTTGCCGATTTTGCCAGCGATCCGGTTTCCGGTGCCGCGTGATGGCGCATGCCGATGACCGCAGAAGCGCCCAAAACTTCCGCGGAACGTAAGATAGCCCCAACGTTATGCGGATCCGTAACGCGATCAAGCAGCAGCACGCGCGGTGCTTCTGCCCCGATACACACCTCTTGCAAAGACCCCCAAGCCAGCGGTTTGACCTCAAGCACAGCCCCTTGATGGACTGATCCCGGATCAAGCGGCGGGCGGAATTTGCGCGGATCGACCACCTCGGGTACGATACCCGCTTTGGCGATCGCCTCTTCCAGCTTGATCTGCGCGTTTGGCGTGACCATCAGGTTCAATTTTTCACGCGCAGGATTCTCCAGCGCATCGCGCACCGCATGCAACCCGAACAACCACACAGTCTGGCTGGCTTCGGCCTTTTTATCTTGCTCTTTTTGGACGACCCACTTCGGTTTTTTCATGCCCGGACCCTTTATCATGTGATGCAAGGATCATTTCCCTGCCCTTCGCCCCGGTTTTCGCCTTGACGCCTATCAGGACCGCTTGTAATCACGCCTTCACATCCTGTGCAATGCACTGGGTGTAAGTGGGCGACAGGCCGCAAGGTGTGGCAGGGGACTGTAACTCCCTCGCGGAGACGCACGCCTGGTTCGATTCCAGGGTCGCCCACCATTTATCCAAAAAATATAATAAAAACAGTTAAGCGGTGTCCCGCAGCACTGCTATTTGGCCCAAACAAATTCAATGGGTTAGCAGCAGGGTGTCCCCGCAATATTCCAAAGATTCCGAATCCGATTTGAAAACACCTGAACGCGTCCGTGCATTAACTGCGAAATGTCATCTGAATCGACGGCATAGCAAGTTCTGGCATTTCACGAATTCGAACTTTCGCGCTACATTTCGTTACACATCACGCCCATTCGACGTAGTTCCGTCGGGGGACGAATAACAGTCGGCCTGATAATGCTAAGACACTCAAACCCACGGTCGAAGCAAACGGAGGCCCCTATGTTATCTTCACCAGAATCTACGCCAAGAATTTCTCCTAAGATGATCGAAAGCGGCCAAAACTTGGGCAGCGGCGTCCAGCTGCGACACAAGTTTCGCTTTTTGATTGTCATAGGCGTATTTGGCAAGCGCGCAAGCCTGCATACGGTTTGTCGGCAAATGTACGTGACATCCACATTTGATGCGCCGAGGGAAGATAAGAAAACTGGCAAGTCTCACATGGCGAAATTTGTAGACGACGCCAGCGCTTACCTGCGCTTGGACAATATCTGCCGTGATGGCCATGACGCAAAGTCCCTGATCCAGGCGGAATTGGATTTCCTCCGACTTTGCTTCGGGCGTCTTTTTGGCACCAACGCGATGGCCTTCATATCGGACGATTTGCTGCTCCAGGGCACGATGCTTCAGTTGCTCAAATTACTTTCAGGCTCAACAACCTCAGTCGATTGGACTGGAGTTGACCCGATTTTGGCTCTTGAAGCTATAGCAGCTTCTTCTCAGGACTCACTGAGCATAGAAATCGCGCGCCGAGATGGCACACGATGGACCAAGCAAGCGGAGGGCGTTGAACCAATCCAGCCGGATGCGCAGGTTGATATTTTCCCGACAGGCGCTGGCTACAAGCTATTCATCAACGCCCAAAACTCTGCAGAGCGACCTCTCGTTTTCGAGTTTCTTGACAGTGGTGAAGCGAAAACTGACGACGGTCATCCAGTTCGCGCGCAACTGCTACCGCTACCGATACGCGAAGATGACGGCGAGGGACCGTGGCGTGTTTCGCATCGGCTCAATCGTCCACTTACAATGGGTAAAAAGGAAGGTCGTTTCGGGTTTTTCGCAATTTCTGGGTTAGGGCTAGCGCTCGTCGATCTGCTTCCGGATGGACATAATCCGAAATGTCTATCCGATGATGACCTACGGTGCAGCAGCGTCGACGCTGCCCGGCATTCAGCCGATACCCGCAACCACGCGACCAGCACGTCCTGACCGAGTTCGCTGTGACGCTCGGCGACGTCCTGGAAGCCATGCAATACTTGGCGATAGCAGGCTCGGCTTTTCATGCTGCGCAGACCAAGGCTCGCGAGATAGTGGTCAATGATCATGTGATCGGGATCGGGCCAGCGAGCGGTCATGCCAGCACCTCCGTGCCCGGCACATCAAGCGCAATGGCCCTGAGATCCTCGGTGGCAAGCTTGAGGTAGGGAGCCGTCGACGTGGTTGAGCGATGCCCCAAAAGGTCGCCGATGATCTTTTGCGGAACTGACGCGCGCAGCATTTCGACGGCACGCGCATGGCGGAAGATGTGTGGCCCACATTTGCCTGACGGCTGGATGCTGGCATCACGGAGACGCCGCCGGACAATACCGTATAGCTTATCGAGCTTGCGATAGGGCGCGCGCGTGCGGATGAAGATTTCCCTGGCATCGGTCGCAGGCCGTCCGGAACGCAGATAAGCGAGAACGGCCTCACCCACCGGCTCCATC
>JAGXGZ010000011.1 GCA_024636495.1 Roseobacter sp.
CGGTATCACTGTAGAGGATCAAGACTATGCATCGATCCGTCTTTACCGCGATGGCACATTGTATCAGATTCCGTTGTCGCAGCTTTATGCAAGTGCCAGCCTGACCAAAACGCGCCTTTTGCCGGGTGATGCTGTCTTTGTTGATACGGAATATGAACTCTCTCGCGCACAAGACTATTTTACTCAACAGATCACGCTGATCCAGGCGCGGCAGGCGTCGCGGTCGTCTGCGCTGGCTGAGCTTCAGGCCGAGGTGGGTTTGCGCCGGGCTGATCTTGAGGAAGCGCGCCAAAATTATACAGCGCGGATCGATCTTGGTGCAGACAACCGCAACTATGTCTATCTGACTGGCGAAGTTGGTAAGCAGTCGCGTTTCGCCCTGCCGTTCGAGCGGACCGCAAGCTTGGCTGATGCTATGTATGATGAGGGCGGTGGTGTTGCGACAGCTACAGGCGATGTATCGCATATCTATGTCTTGCGGTCTTCGTCGGACCCACGTGAATTTGGGGCCGTGACTGCATGGCATCTGGATGCGCGCAATGCTGCGAATTTTGTTTTGGCAACCCGTTTTGAACTGCGCCCAGATGATATCGTATTTATCGCGCAGCAGCCTGTGACCAAGTGGAGCCGGTCGATCTCGCAAATCCTGCCGCAAATCTTGAGCGCAGGGAATGCGTTGACAGACTAAGATAAATATTAGCTGTTTGAAAAGGCCGGGTATCATGCCCGGCCTTTTGCATTTCCGGCATCAACTGCTTTTAATTGTTCATAAACCAAGAACAGTCTGGTCCCTAAATTGACCTAATACTTGCCCAATTTCGGCCACATCGCCCAATTATTCCTGAAAAGGTCAATAATCCTGGCGGAGTGTCGGAATGTATCTTTCAGTTGTTATCCCTTGCATGAACGAAGAAGATTCGATCCCCGGATTGGTGGAGCGGCTATCGCTGGCCATCAAACCCTGGAAAGATCAGGCCGAGATCATTCTGGTCGATGACGGTTCGACTGACACCACATGGAAGGCCATTGAAGCCGCCAAAGCGGTTTGCCCGCAGCTCGTGGGTGTGAAACTTTCCGCAAACCGGGGCCACCAGATCGCCCTTACTGCCGGGCTGGAAGCCGCGCAGGGCGACCGCATCTTTATGCTGGACGCCGATCTGCAAGACCCACCTGAGCTGCTCACGGATATGATGTTCATGATGGATAGGGGTTTCGATGTCGTCTATGGCCGACGCAGCGAACGCCGTGGCGAGACGATGTTCAAGAAAGCCACTGCGCATCTGTTCTACCGTTTCCTGAACGCGATGTCAGATGTGCCGATCCCGCAGGATACGGGCGATTTCCGCCTTGTGAACCGCCGCGCGCTGGATGCTGTTCTGGCAATGCCTGAAAAGGCCCGTTTTATTCGGGGCATGTTCGCTTGGGCTGGCTTTCGTCAGGTCGGCATCGAATACATCCGCGCACCCCGCGAGCTGGGTGAGACCAAATACCCATTCCGCGCCATGCTGCGTTTTGCCATTGATGCGATGACGGCGTTTTCGACAAAGCCACTTAAACTCGCCACGCGCCTATCCTTTGTCAGCCTGCTGATGGCCGCCCTGATGGCGTTCTACGTTATCTATTCCCTGATCGTCTACCAAACCGCACCCGGTTGGGCATCGGTGGTGCTGGCGGTCAGCTTTTTCTCTGGGGCACAACTGCTGACGCTGGGAATTTTAGGCGAATACATCGGCCGCCTGTATGTCGAGGCCAAGAACCGCCCGATGTATTTCGTCAGCGAAGATACGCGCGATGTGGCACCCGTTAGCCAGCGCTTGCGTGCCTGATGTGGCTTTTGCAAAATAAACTGGTCCGTTTCGGGATCGTCGGCGGTGGCACGGCTTTGACATATGTCCTGCTGTACCTGATGTTTCTTGCAGCGGGCATGCCGCAGATTGTGGCGAATGGGATCGCCTTTTTGCTGGCAGTCATGCTGCAATATGCGGGGCAAGCCTCCTTTACCTTTGGCCGTCAGCTGAACGACCGCATCCAGATTATTCGCTTTGTCGTCATGGTCTGCCTGGGCTTTGCCAGCTCTGCGCTGATGACAGCAGTGCTTCCTGATCTTATCGGCCTTCCTGACTGGGCCGCTGCCGCCCTCGTGACAGTATATCTGCCGGTACAGAACTACATTTTCATGACCCTTTGGGTCTTTGCCGCACCACTTTCTAGAACGGAAATCACGTCATGAGCCATATCTACAACGACACGTTTTTTGACTACATTAACCAAAGTGCGCGGGCGTCAGCCAAGCCGATGATCGCCTTGCTGTTTCCCAAGCTTCAGCCGCAAAGCGTGATTGATCTGGGCAGTGGTCGTGGTGTTTGGCTGGATGAATGGACGCGCGCCGGTGCGACTGATGTTCTGGCCGTGGACGGCGATTATGTGAACCGCGACCAGCTTGCCGTGGCCCGCAAGGATTTTCTGGCCGCTGATCTGACCGCACCGGTTGAGACAGGCCGCCGTTTTGATCTGGCACAAAGCCTTGAAGTAGGAGAGCATTTGCCCACCGCTGCGTCTGAAACATTGGTTGAAAGCCTGATAAACGCGTCTGACCGCGTGTTGTTTTCTGCCGCAGTGACGGGGCAGGGCGGCGAATTTCATGTGAACGAACAGCCGCTGTCATTTTGGCAGGATTTGTTCGCCGCCCGTGGCTATGCTGCCTTTGATTGCACGCGCCCGAATTTGAAAAACAACAAGGATATCGCGCCTTGGTATCGGTATAATGCGATCCTTTACGTTAACGCGGCGGGTCGCAAAGGTTTGCCTCAGGATATTCTGGATACCGAAATTGCAGCTGGGCAGCCGGTCAAAAACGCAGGGCACATGGGCTGGCGCTTGCGCCTTGCTATCGTAAAGATGCTGCCCCGCCCTGCCGTGACATTCATTGCACAGGCCCGCGCACTGGTTCTGGCCATTCGCGCGCGCCGCGCGAAGTCAGTGGCAGGTGTTTCGGCATGACAGCGGCGATGGCTACAAACATAGGGACAGCCCGGCAAAGCAACAGCTTGCAAATGTGGCCAACCTATCTGGTGATGCTGGTCGCTGTGGCGGTGATGTCGGGTCTTAATCTGGCTGATCCGATGATACGACACGATGATTATCCCGCATTCTTTGCGGATGCGCCGGAGTTCTGGAATAAAACGCTACACGAGGGTCGCTGGCTAAATTATATCTGGCACCTGCGCGAGGTTGTGACACCTGCGTGGCTGAACTTTGCCTTATATCAAGCGCTTTGGGCATTGTTCATCGCATCGATCTCGGTTGTGGCCAGTGGGTCCAAAGGAGCAACTTGGTTTACTGTCGTCATGGCGCTTATGATGATGGTTTCGCCTTCCGCGATGCTGATCTCGTTGTGGTTCAACACCTTGATCCCCGGTCTTGCCGTGGTTGCGCTGTTTGCATTTCTTGCCTGCCGCGTTTCAAGCCGGACATTGCGCGCGCTTTTGCCGGGGTTTGTCATCGTCAGCTTTATGGCGTACACGACCTATCCCCTGCTCCTGCTGGCGGTTTGTATCGCAAAGACAGAGGACCGTTCCCTGCGTGATCTTGCAGGGTTGCTATTTTTGTTTGGTGGCAGCTTTGTTGCGGCCGTTTTGACCGTTTATGCGATTAACTGGCAGGTCCACGATGTATTTGGCGTGCCCGTTGCCGACTGGCGCGAGGCGACAGCGGCAACCGGTATGGAAGGCGTTCAGCAGAACCTTGCAAAGCTGCGGGAATCCTTTGAAATCTTCTTTAACCGCAACGGTTTGGGCTACTTCCCTTTGATGGTATTCATTCCGACGTTGCTGGTCGCGGGGTTCGCCGTTCTTTTCAAGCGCGCCCCGATGGAAGGCTTGTACCTTCTTGCCGGGCTATCGGTTGGGATTGCTTTGGTCGTTGTTCAGGTCATGAAGCTTGGTGTTCTCGTGCCGCCGCGGGCTTTTGTCTTCGCGTGGATTTTTGCCATCATGGTGATTGTGCGTGCCGTTGAATTGCTTAGCACCAAAGAGGGATGGCGCGGTCGTTTAGGTCGTAATGCCCTGCTGTTGATCGTTGGCGTTTATTTCATCCAGATTTTTCTGTTCTACGCTCAGTTCCGTCCGTGGCAAGCGGACACCAAGGCGATTGCCAGGGAAATCGCACCGCTTGAGGGCGAGGTGTTCGTCTACGGAAACCCGATGGATATCGCCTCTGGCGATCGGGCCAGCCTTCAATCGAGAGTAGCGTTGGAGTTTCGCCTTAAGATGTTGACGGGTCGGGATGTGATCACCTGTGACGAAAAGCCTGACCTTTGCCCGCCGCAACCTGAACTGGGGGATATCGAAGGCAAGGAGATTCATGTGCGAGCAACCGAGGCAGGGACGTTCCTGATCTTCACCCCCGTCAAGGATGAAGAGGACTTAGACGGCGCTTGAAAGCTCTGACAGCATGGGCGGATTGGCCCCCGCCCGTGAAACAGTGATCGCAGCCACTTCTGCGCCCAAACGCAAGGCGGCCAAGGCATCGTCGGCACCCAGCGTCGCAATACCCGTCTTGGTCAGACATCCCAATTGGGAAAGCTTCGCCAGTACACCTGCATTGAACGTGTCTCCTGCACCGACGGTATCAACAACATTGACCCTGCGCGCCGCCGCTTCGACGCTTTCGCCGTTGGCAAGATAAGCCATCGCGCCATCCCCGCCTTTTGTAACCACCAACAACTCTGGTCCCTGCGCCATGATACTGCGCGCTTTGTCTTCCAGCGTCGCGTCGCCGGGAATGATCCAGTGCAGGTCATCATCTGATACTTTCAGGATGTCGCAGGCGATCATCATGGTGTCCAGTCGGGCACGGTAGGCATCAGGCTCTGTAATAAACTGAGGGCGAATGTTGGGATCGATCATAATGACGCGACTGTCGGACTGATCCAGTGCAAGAGCGGCATAGAAATCGGCAGCAGGCATGCCGATCAGGCTGATCCCGCCAAAGTATAGCGTGCTGACGGTCGTGGGGATTAGCGGCAGCTCTGCCGCATCAAGGGACCGGCCAGCCGTGTTTTCGTCGTAGAATGTGTAGGTTGCATTTCCGTTGTCCAACTGGACGAAGGCCAATGTGGTTGGACGGTCTGCAAAAATAACATGGGATGTATCTACGTTGCTGGCGTGCAGCGCATCGCGCAGCAGGGTCCCGAACATGTCTGTCGAAAGACCCGATATAAAACCGACTTCCTGCTCAAGCCGCCCAAGCGCAATAGCTGTGTTGAACACGGCCCCGCCCACATGGGGTGTGAACGATCCGTCTTTTTCGATCATGTCGATCAATGCTTCGCCACAACACAGTATCATAAGGCCCCCATCACGTTGCTTTGCCGATTTGAGTAGGCGAGTGAGCGCTAACGGTCCAGAGAAAACTTAACCTATTGTCGATGTTTGGCCGCGCGGTAAGATGCGGTGATCAAAGGGGGATTGTGTGGAATTTGATTATATTATCGTGGGCGGCGGTACGGCGGGGTGCGTGCTGGCCAATCGGCTGTCTGCCGATCCCAAGACGCGGGTATTGTTGCTAGAGGCGGGTAAAAACGACAATTATCATTGGGTGCATGTGCCTATCGGCTATCTTTACTGCATCGGCAATCCACGCACCGACTGGATGATGAAAACCGCGTCAGAACCGGGTTTGAACGGGCGTTCGCTGACCTATCCACGTGGCAAGCTGTTGGGCGGCTGTAGTTCGGTCAACGGCATGATCTACATGCGCGGTCAGGCGGCCGATTACGATGGCTGGCGGCAGATGGGCAATGCGGGTTGGGGCTGGGACGATGTGTTGCCCTATTTCCTCAAAAGCGAAGATCACCATGATGAAAACAAGCCTTTGCATAGTTCTGGCGGGGAATGGAAAGTGTCGCGCCAACGTTTGCGGTGGGACATTTTGGAAGCTGTCCAGGAAGGCGCGAAAGAGTTTGGAATAGAGCCTACATCAGACTTTAACGCGGGCACAAACGAGGGATCCGGGTTTTTCGAGGTCAACCAAAAGAACGGGGTGCGCTGGAATACGGCCAAGGCGTTTTTGCGCCCTGTGATAAAGCGTTCAAACCTCAAGGTCATGATCGAGGCGCACACCCGCCGCGTTATCCTTGACGGCAAGCGTGCGACAGGCGTCGAGTTTGAACATAAAGGCCAGCTGGTGCAGGCGACTGCAAGGGCCGAGGTGATTTTGGCTGCCGGGGCGATCAATTCGCCCAAGCTGCTAGAGCTGTCGGGCATTGGCCAGCCTGATCGGCTGAGCGATCTTGGCATCACGCCGCTGCATGATCTGCAAGGGGTGGGCGAAAACCTGCAAGATCATTTGCAAATCAGAACCGTGTTTAAGGTAACAGGCACCAAAACGCTCAACGAGGTCGTGAACAGCCTGTGGGGCAAGGCCAAGATCGGGCTGCAATACGCCCTGAACCAAAGCGGGCCGCTGTCGATGGCCCCTAGCCAATTTGGCATGTTTACCAAAAGCGACCCCAGTCTTGAGACCCCCGATCTGGAATATCATGTGCAGCCTTTGTCGACGGACAAGCTGGGCGATCCGCTGCATCCGTTTCCCGCGATCACGGTGTCCGTCTGTAACCTGCGGCCCGATTCGGTCGGTGCGACCCATATCGACAGCACCGATATCAACCGCCAACCTGATATTCGCCTGAACTACCTAAGTACCGAACGCGACAGGATGGTGGCGGTGAAATCTATCAAACAAGCGCGGCAGTTGATGACGGCGCAGGTGTTGCAACAGTATCAACCGACCGAAATGCTGCCGGGGCCCCATATCGCCACCGACGCCGAACTGCTGCGCGAGGCGGGCAATATCGCCACGACAATCTTTCACCCCGTTGGCACCTGCAAAATGGGCAGCGATGACCGCGCCGTCGTTGATGCGCAGCTGCGCGTGCACGGCTTGGATGGTTTGCGGGTTGTCGATGCGTCGATAATGCCCAAAATCGTATCGGGCAACACCGCGTCCCCCGTTATCATGATTGCCGAACGCGCGTCCGAGATGATCTTGGCGGAGGCGCGTTAAAGAAACGCTTTGATCTTTTCATGGATCAAATCGGGGTTTTCCTCATGCATCAGATGGCCCAGTTTCGGGATAAGCTCAAAGCTGGCAGTTGGCATCTGTGCGGCGGCGTTGCGCGACGTATCGGGCGGCACGGCGCGGTCATTCTGTCCGGCCAGCAGCAGCGTTGGCATCTGTAATTTAGGCAGGTTTGCAAGCAACGGTTCCAGATCCCATTGCGCCATCATGGCTAGGGTGCCGTCCACATGACTGCGATCTTTGACAAGGCGCTGATAAAAGGCCAGATCGCCAGCTGGTAATGTTGATCCGGTGTTCGCGATCAACCGCGCGACGCTTTGCGGCGATGATGCCGTGGCGGCAAATAAATCGGCGGTAAAGGGTGTCGCGGATAGTACCTTGGCCATCACGGGAAACATAAAGCCGGCAACACCTTTGAACGTTGACAGCGCGCCATTGATGCCGACGATCTTGGTGCGGTCCAACCCCCCGATCATCGCAAGTTTCAGCGCTAGGGCGACGCCAGCGGAATGGCCGATAATTGCGTTGATATTCCATCCCTCGGCCGCGATCAGCCCTGCCAGATCCTCGGCCATCGGGCGCAAGCCCAAGCGGTGGCGCGCGCCCGATTGGCTGAACCCCTGACCGGGCAAATCTATGGCGATGACGTGATGATGCTGCGCCAGCAAGGGAAACAATCCTCGCCAGCTTTGTGTGGCCCCGCCTGCACCATGCAGCAGCAGCAACGTTCGCCCCTTGCCATCCTCTTGGATATGCCAGCGATGGGGGCGATGCAGGAAAAAGCGCGAATGCTGTGCCATGGGCCACCCGTCTGAATCGACCCGCCAGCGCAACTTTATATGTCCAACGCTGCTGTCACAGCGGTCGAGATGGCTTTCGAATTTGCCATTGGAAGCGCCAGATAGGTGCCGCCCATCACTTTGGCGAGGTCGGACAGCTGTCGTTCTGGTCGCCGTCCCATATCAATGATCACGGCATCTGATCCAGAAACGCGCAAAAGCTGCGCCATGACGCTGGCGTCTTCTGCGGCCTGCGCGCGATTTGGTGTGCCGTCTAGGGCGATGTTGGCGCGACCGTCGGTCAGCAGCGCAATTGTGGGCAGCATGCCTTTTTGTCGTGCTGCTTCAACCAATGTTAGAGCCTCTTTTAGACCCAAAGCAAGGGGTGTGGCACCGCCGCCGGGCAGGGCCGCCAATTCCCTTTTGGTTCGTACAAGCGAGCGTGTGGGCGACAGTAACACTTCCGCCATTTCACCGCGAAATGCCACCAATGATACATGGTCGCGTCTGGCATAGGCTGCCGCCAGCATCAGTTCGACCGCGCCTTTTGCCTCGGCCAACCGCGTGAGCGCCGCCGACCCAGACGCATCAACGACAAAGATCAACAAGCGGTCTGATTTTTCCTCGTAGCGGCGCAAATGGATATCTGACGGATGTATGATCACGCCCTTACGGTCAGGCTGGGATGCCCGCCTGATTCGTTGCCACGGGGCCGCACTGCGCAGGGTTGCAATCAGGTCCAGCCGCGCAGACCCGCCCAGCCGCCCCGAACGCGATGGCAAAGGCCGCCCGCGGCGATTGCCGGATTTCGCCGCGCCGCTGCCGCTGCCCATCCCGCTGCGCTGTTGTTTTTCGGCCAAGCGGTCCAGAAAATCTGGGGGCAGGAGTGCTTTTGCCGCCTCGATCAGCATGTCGTCGGGCAGGCGGTCTTGTTGGTCTGAATTGCCGTTGTTGCTGTCATCGTCGTCTTGGGGTGGGGGCGGCTCTTGCTCTGGTGGCTGTTCTTCTTGCTCCGTCTCGGTCTGGGGGATCTGGGTGGCGCGTGGGATCAGGACAAGTGCAATTGCAGCCTTGATGTCTTGGCTGTTCACGGCGTCACGCCCGGCAAGGGCCGCATTGATCTGTGCCGCACGCAAAGCAAAACAACCAGCGCGCAGGGACGGGACGCCAAACGCCTCGGCCACATTGGCGATTTGTTCGATATCGGCATCTGTCAGACGCGCAGGGGCGAGCGGCTGGGGGTCTTGAACGTCTATTCGCGCAAGATCACGGTGCGTCAGTTCGCTGAGGTCCAGATGAAAGGCAAGGCGGTCTGTAATCGTCAGCGGTGTTGCCTCGTCATCTATGCCTTCGTCAAGTGCGATCAGGGGCGGTGCATCTGCGCGGTCCATCAATCTGGCCAGCCGCCCTGCAAGGGGCGGTGTTGCGCGTTCCGCCATGCTAAGCACCAACAGTCCTTGGTGCGCGGCCAACCCCGGTTCCATCACGACGGCGCCGCTGGCAAGGGTGGCGTTTATGTCGATGCCGCCAAACAGCTGATCATCTTGGATATTTGGGTGCAAGCGGCGCGCGCTGGCGGGCAAAAGCGCCAGAAACGCATCGCGCACCGGCCCTGCGCGGGCGCGCAAAAGGATGCCGCCTAAACCATATGGATCGGCGGCAACCATGTGCAGGGCCAGCCGGGCACGTGCCCAAATTGGGTTTACCCCATCGGTCATGCCAAGATGTTTTCCACGATCCGCTCTACTCGCACGCCCGTGCCCGCGTCGTCCAAAGGATCGCGGCGCAAGCGGTGGCGCAGGGCCAATGGCGCGGTTTTGCGGATGTGGGTGCGGGTCAGTGCGGTATCATCGCGGAACGCTGCATAGGCGCGGGCGGCCTTCAACAAGGCCAATTCGCCGCGCAACCCGTCAGAGCCAAGGGCGATGCACAATTCGGCCACGTCACGCATGATCGCGTCGCCCGTTGTCAGCTTCTTTAGCGTTTCGCGCGCCTTGAGGATTTGATCGCGAATCATCGCGTCTTCGGCCTGCCAGCGCAGCATGAAAGCGGTATGGTCACTGTCATAGGCATCGCGGCGTTTCAGCACTTCGATCCGTTCGTCCACTGTCTTGGGTGATGCCACATCGACCGAAATGCCAAAGCGGTCCAAAAGTTGCGGGCGCAATTCGCCCTCTTCGGGGTTGCCCGACCCGACCAGCACAAACCGCGCAGGATGGCGGATCGACAGACCCTCGCGCTCAACCACATTCTCACCGGATTGGGCGACGTCCAGCAGCAGATCGACGATGTGATCCTCAAGCAAGTTTACCTCGTCGATATAAAGATATCCGCGGTTGGCGCGGGCCAGCAGTCCGGGTTGAAACGCCTTTTCGCCGCTAACCAGCGCTTTTTCGATGTCCAACGCTCCGGTTACGCGGTCTTCGCTGGCGCCAAGGGGCAGGTCGATGACGGGGGTCGGCATTTCATGCAGTTCTTTGACCTCAAGCCCGGCCCAATCGGGGCAATCTTCGGGCTTGGCGGCGTTGACGGGGCAGCCTTTGACGGCGATGATCGGGGGCAGCAAAGCAGCCAGCGCCCGCACGGCTGTGGATTTGCCCGTGCCCCGATCCCCGAAAACCAGCACACCCCCGATGGACGGATCAACCGCCGTCAGAATCATGGCCAGTTTCATATCGTCTTGGCCGACGATGGCGGAAAAGGGGAAAGGGTGTTTCATAGCGGGTCCTGTTGGGCGAGAGGGGAGACACCGTTCCATGTGCCTTTGTCTGAAAGAACAGCAAAGCGCGCATAAAGCTCTTCGCTGAACCAGTTTTCGGAACGCACGGCGCGGATTGCTTCGGCATGGTGGCCGGTGCGTGCAAAACCGGCCATCGCTTGCGCGTCGGGCCAGATCGAAAATGTCACTTGATGCAGCCACGGTACTTCGCCAACGCCGATCTTGAAAAGAACGTTGTCGTCGCGGCCAATCACTTTGGAAATGTCTGGCACGCGTTTCCAGAACCGTGCCAAGATGCCGGGGCGGATTGTGGCGCGGGTCAGGGCGGCAAGGGGGCCATCAGGCTCTGAACCCGTCTCTAAAAAAGGGTTTTTGCCAGACCATGCACCGCGTACGGATGTGGGCGACAGCAATACTGTCCAGCTTTCAGCCGCTCGTTTGGCATAGCGCCGAAACGGGCCCGCCTGTTCTGTCTGGCGGTTTGCGGTTTCTGCGTCAGGCCATGTGGCTAGCACGGCATAAACGCCAAGATTCGGGATCGGGGTAAAGCCAACGCCGCTGCCTGATCCGCAGAGTTTCCAAAACCCTATGCCCGCGACACGTGCCATGGCCGGCCGTGCCAAACCCATCATCGCAAAGGCCCACGCCCGCGAAAACAGCCCGTCAAAACGGTAGAAACTAAGGGTGACAACCTGCGGCAACAGTATTTCTTTCTTTAGTGTCGTCAGAACGTGACAGGGACGAAATAGGGGCGTATTTGGCGAAAGAGCCATAAAAATATGAAATTTATGACCCGCATGATATAAAATACATCATGAACAGCTTTGCCTGATTGTCAACTTAAGTTGACACATGTAGGCTGGTTTTATGATGCATTCGACTCCCTCACTCCCCCCGTTGCAATCCAAGGCGATTGTCATTGGTGCGGGTCTTGGTGGCCTGGCCTGCGCGATGCGGCTGGGGGCCAAAGGTTACGCCGTTACTGTTCTGGATAAACTGGACCGCGTCGGTGGTCGGGGCAGTTCGATCAGCCAGGATGGGCACCGCTTTGATTTGGGGCCAACGATTGTCACCGTTCCACAGCTATACGAGGCGCTTTGGGATGCGTGCGGGCGGGATTTCCACGCCGATGTTGATTTGCGCCCGATTGATCCGTTTTACGAAATTCGCTGGCAGGACGGCACTAAATTCGCCGCCACCGGTGACACCGAAACGATGAAAGCCGAAGTCGCCAAGATCAGCCCCCGCGATGTGAAGGGCTATGAGAAATTCCTGCGCGGCAGCAAAGCGCGCTACAAGGTCGGCTTTGAAGGGCTGATGACCAAGCCGATGCATAATCTGTGGGAAACGATCAAGGTTCTGCCCCAGTTTGCGTGGTTGCGGGCGGATCGGTCTATCCATGCCCATGCCAAGTCTTGCGTCAAGGATCCGCGTCTGCAAATGGCGCTGTCATTTCACCCGCTATTCATTGGCGGCGATCCGAATAATGTGACGTCGATTTATGCGCTGGTTGGGTATCTCGAGAAAGAATTTGGCGTGCATTACGCGATGGGCGGCGTGCAGGCGATTGCCGACGCTATGGCCAATGTGATCCGCGCCCAAGGCGGCGAGGTCAGGCATGGTGTCGAGGTTGATGAGATTCTCGTCGAAGGCGGCAAAGCAACTGGCGTTCGTTTGATGGACGGTGCTGAAATTACCGCGCCGATCGTGGTCAGCAATGCGGATTCGGGCCACACCTATTCGCGTTTGCTGCGGAATCACACAAAACGCCGCTGGACCGATGCCAAGCTAAAGAACCGCCGCTGGTCGATGAGCCTGTATGTCTGGTATTTCGGCACCAAAGGCACGGCAGACAAGTGGCAAGATGTGGGCCACCACACCATCGTGAGCGGGCCGCGCTATGGTGCTTTGCTCAAAGATATCTTTATCAAGGGCAAGCTGGCCGATGATATGAGCCTTTATATTCACCGCCCGTCCTTGACCGACCCCAGCGTCGCACCCCAAGGCGATGACACGTTTTATGTCCTGTCGCCCGTGCCGCATCTTGGTTGGAAAAACGCGGTTGATTGGGAAAAGGAAGAACCGATCTACCGCGAGAAAGTCGCCGCCGAGATCGACAAGATCATGCCGGGCTTCCGCGATAACATCAGCACGGAAATGGTCTTTACGCCGGAAACCTTTCGCGACCGCTATCTGTCGCCCAACGGCTGCGGCTTTTCGGTCGAGCCGCGCATTCTGCAAAGCGCGTGGTTCCGCCCGCATAACATCAGCGAAGAGGTGGCGGGCCTGTATCTGGTTGGTGCCGGTACGCATCCCGGCGCGGGTGTGCCGGGGGTTGTCGGCAGTGCCGATGTCGTTGCGCAGTTGATCCCCGATGCGCCGCACCCCGTCGATCTGGCCCATGATCCCTTGGCCGATATGCCGGTGGCCGCACAATGAGCTCGCATATCAATCCCGCCGATCTGGCCCATTGCCGCGAAGTCATTCGCACCGGGTCGCTGTCGTTTCATTCTGCGTCCAAGCTGTTGCCTGCTGCGGTGCGTGATCCTGCGCTGGCGCTGTATGCGTTTTGCCGTTTGGCAGATGATGAAGTCGACGAGGGTGGCGATAAAACCGCTGCTATCTTGTCTTTGGGCAACCGGCTTGACCGTGTTTATGCAGGTTGCCCATTGGATGCGCCCGAAGACCGGGCCTTTGCTGCGATTGTAAAGCAGTTTGATATGCCACGCGCCTTGCCGGAAGCCCTTCTTGAGGGGCTGGCGTGGGATGCGCAGGAACGCCAGTACCAGACGCTTTCGGGTGTGTGTGATTATTCGGCACGTGTGGCGTCCGCCGTTGGGGTGATGATGTGCGTGTTGATGGGCGTGCGCGACAAACATGCGCTGGCGCGGGCCTGCGATTTGGGCGTTGCCATGCAGCTGACCAATATCGCGCGTGACGTGGGTGAAGATGCCCGCATGGGGCGCATTTACCTGCCGCTTGATTGGCTGTCCGAGATGGGCATGTCGCAAGATGATCTGCTGAACAGCGATACTGCCACGCCTGAAATAAAAGAGATGGTGGCGCGGTTGTTGTCGCAGGCGCGCCGTCTTTATCTGCGGTCGGAATCCGGGATTGGAAGCCTGCCCGTGCGGGCGCGCACCGGGATATACGCCGCGCGGTTCATCTATGCCGGTATCGGGCAAAGCCTGCGTCAGAAAAACTATGATTCTGTGACGCAGCGCGCCCATACATCAAAGTTGCAAAAGATCGGTTGGATGGGGAAATCAGTTGGCTATAGTGCTGCGTCGATGTTCATGCCGCAAGCGGCCACCGTATTCGCACCACCCCTAGAAGAGGTCGCGTTTTTAGTTCATGCTGCGGCAGCGACTCCAACGGGAGTGGCAATCAGGGGCGAAGGGCGCACCGGGTCCGTGTTGCAAGCGTTGGCTGATCTCAAAGCGAAAGAGATGTTTGCCGCGCAAAACGGGTCCAGCGCTGCGTCCTGAACGGACAAAGGTTTGACGAACATGGACTATCTGCTTTTCGGTATATTTCTGGCCGCGTGTTTTGGTGCGGGCACAACCGGTGCCGTTTTCCCGACAGGCAAGTGGTACGAGCGGCTGGATAAACCCAGCTGGACGCCGCCCAACTGGATGTTCCCGATCATGTGGACCAGCATCTATGTTCTGATCGCGTTTGCCGGTGCGCGTGTGGCTGGCCTTGATGGTAGCCAATATGCGTTGGCATTTTGGGCTGCGCAGATCGCCTTTAACGCGCTTTGGACGCCGATATTTTTCGGGCTTCGGCGGTTAAAGGGGTCTTTGCCTGTGATGGCGTGTTTGTGGTTGTCCGTTTTGGGGGCCACGGTCACACATTTCCAGCTGGATTTCTGGGCGGGTATGGCGTTTTCGGTTTACCTGACTTGGGTCACTGTTGCGGCAGCGCTTAGCATGTCATTGGCGATGCGTAACCCTCATGAAACGCCGCTTCGCCCTGCCGAGATCGAACTTTAGTCAAAGCGCCAATTGGCGCGGCGCGGCACGCGTACCGCAAGCATCGGCTTGAGGAAGGGCGAGGCAAAGCGGTCAAGATCAAGCGCCTCGTGAACGCCGATGACCGTTTCGCCATTCAACACGGTTTGGACGGCAGAGCGGGAATAGAACGGTGCGTCGAGCATCGGCAGAACCTGCTTTGGCATGACGCCGACATCTGCACGGGTTTCGCGGCGGACCTGCCAGTTCGAGTTCTTGAACCGGACGGTCGGGGGGGCACTTTCGACAGTCGCCTTGCCCGCATGATCGAATCCAATCGCCATATCCAGCGTTGTGCCATCACGCCGCTCTGCATCATAGATGCAGGTCGCGCCCGCTTTGGTCGGATAGCGGCCCCATGTCCAAAAGCTAAAGTCCTGCTCCAGCGCGCGAGTGCCGAAATTAGCGTCGAAATAGCCATGACCCGACCATTGCCAGCCCGGTGCTTCAAGCTGAACATCGATATCTGACAGGGGCGCAAAAGGCCGCCAGACGTGGCTGCCATCCGGGGTCAAAGCCAGCTCGACCGAAGTGACAGCGCGCGGCGTTACCGTGATCGTTCCGCGCACCCGCGAGATGACAGGCGGGCCGGAAATTTCATCGACCTCGATGATCAGCTTGCCGTCTTGCCAGCGCATCGACGAGGGGCCAACCGTCAATTGGTCGGGTGTCTGGCGCAGTGCCGTGCGCCCACGGTCGGTCATCGTGAACCTGCCACCCTTGCCGTATGTCGCCACATTGATGCAGCAGTTGTTTGCGGGATCGCGGCGGCCCGACCATCCGTACCAAGGGGAAAAGACCGACCCTATGAACCCGATAATCGAGATCGCTTTGGTGCCACAGTCGCTTATCCCGTCAACGTACCACCATGCATAGCCGTTTGGCGGAACGTCTAGGTCGAAGTTAGGTCGCTCAAGATCGCCTCGGCCGCATGCTGACCTGAGAGGGTCGCCATCGGCAATCCCGCCCCCGGATGCGCCCCGCCGCCCGCCAGATAAAGGCCCTGCATCGCCGTGCGCGCTGTTGGCCGCGCGAATGCCGCCATCATCCCGTGTGGGGATCGCCCGTAAAGTGCACCGTCCGAGTGTGGAAACAGCCGATTGAACATCTGTGGGGTTGTCAGCGTGTTTTCCAGTGGCGTCGGGCTGAATGTCAGACCGAACTGGCGAAGCCTGTCGAAGATTAACGGGTGGCATTGGCTTTCTCCTGTGTCGGTCGGCTGAGTTGTGGGTGGCGCGTTTAGAATAATCTCGAAACGTTCAATCTCTGGCGTAGTTTGGCCCTCGCCACGATCTTGCGCGCAGATATAAAGGCTGGGATCCTTGGGCAGACGACCCTGGGCCAGCGCGTCGAATTCGGCTTTGGGGTCATCGCCAAAGAACACGGTGTGATGCGCCAAAGGTGGCCCGCTCGGTTGTGCAGCAAAGGCATAGACGCAGGCAGACAGGCTTCGCGGACTTGTTGCGTTTGGCATAATTGTTTTTTGCGCCGTGTGGCCCAGCGCGCCTTTTACCAAAGCTTGGGGGTCGCCATTGAACAGCACCGCATCCGTGCGCAGGCGCAGATCGCCTGCTGTGACATAGGCCGCGCGCCCGCCTTGGGATTCGATCCGTTTCACATCGCATCCATAGTGAAAGGTCACGCCCTTGCGTTTGGCAAGCTTTTCAAGCGCAAGGGCAAGCTGGTGCATACCGCCCTTGATGGTCCAGACACCCTGCGCTTCGGCGTGCCAGATCAGCCCCAGAATGGCCGGCGACTGATAGGGTGAACCGCCGACGTAAGTTGCATATCTGCCAAACAACTGCCCAAGCTTCTTTTCGTGAAACTGGGTGTGCAACATCCCTGCAAGCGTTTTCAGCGGTGCCATGGCCGGGATCAAAGACGGGTTTTGCAGCACATGTTTTGTCAGGTTCAGCAGCGATGGCTGGGGCGTTTGCATCATTGGTCTATCAAAGCCGTCGAACAGCTTTTGCGCCTTGGTGCAGAACCCTTCGAATTCGGCGCGGGCCTGCGTGCCAAAGGTGGTCTCTATATTGGCGGCACTTCTGACGGGGTCTGCATCCAGATCCAGCATGGTGCCATCGGACCAAAAGTGACGGGCCAGCAGCACTTGTCGGGTCAGCGTCAGGTGATCCTCTAGCCGCTCGCCCACATCGGCAAACAGTTTATCGAACACATGGCGCAGGGTCAGCACGGTTGGGCCGGTATCAACAGGCCCTGCAACAGAGGGCAGTGTGCGCAATTTGCCACCGGCTGTGGTGTGACGTTCAACAACAGTCACAGCACAACCTGCGTGGGCCAGTTGCACAGCCGCCGCAAGGCCACCGATGCCGGCACCGATAACGATGATCTGTTTTTTGCCAGCCGTCAAAAATTCTGCCCCCTTATCACCGGATTGTTGACTCGAGCCCACAAAGTGTCCAGTGTGGTTTACAGTCTAGTGTAAATTATATTGGACACATATCAAAATGCGCGCTGGAGGAATAGGCTTTGGGATTTTCTGATCGGATTGAAACGGCTGTCTCTGACGCTATCGCGCTTGGCCAGGCGGGGTCTACCCCCGGCAAACTGAAATCAGCGTTACACTATGCGGTGTCCCCCGGCGGGGCGCGGATCAGGCCGACAATTCTGCTGGGTGTTGCTGCTGCGTGCGGCGAGGACAAGCCCGAGATTTCAAATGCCGCAGCTTGCGCGTTGGAATTGATCCATTGTGCATCCTTGGTGCATGACGATCTGCCCTGCTTTGATGACGCGGACACGCGGCGCGGCAAGCCATCGTTGCACCGTGCCTATTCCGAACCGCTTGCGGTCTTGGCGGGTGATAGCCTGATCGTGATGGGGTTCGAAGTGCTGGCGCGTGTCGCGCATCTTGACCCGATGCGCAGTGTGCAACTGGTTATGACCTTGGCGCAAAAGACCGGCATGCCCGGTGGGATTTGTGCGGGCCAAGGTTGGGAAAGCGAAGATGAGGTTGATCTAAAGGCCTATCATTCCGCCAAAACCGCCGCCTTGTTTGTGGCTGCGACCCAAATGGGGGCCATCGCAGGTGGGCAGGACCCCGAGGCTTGGGAGGAATTGGGACAACGTATCGGCGCTGCATTCCAGATTGCGGATGACCTGCGTGATGCATTGTATGATGCCGAAACGCTGGGCAAGCCTGTTGGTCAGGATGCTTTGCACGCGCGGCCCAATGCGGTTGCGAAATTTGGTGTCCAGGGTGCGATTGACCAGCTTCATGACAGCCTGAGCGGTGCGATCGCTTCCATTCCTTCTTGTCCCGGAGAGGCGCAACTAGCGCAGATGGTGCAATCCTATGCCAAGCGACTTACTCCGGTTGCGCCCAGTAAAAGTACGGTGCCGGGCGAATAGGATTCGAGGATGAGCGATATTTCTCTACCGGCTGGTGCATCGTCAACAAAGCTGACGGTTTCAGGTCGGTTTAACCGCCTGCTTGCTGCGCCAAAGTTTCAGGCGTGGGCAGCGCGGTTTCCTTTGACCCGCCGAATGGTGCGCCGCGATGGCGAGGCGCTTTTTGATCTGGTGGCTGGGTTTTGTCACTCGCAAGTGTTGATGGCGTTGGTCGACTTGCGGGTGCCATCCATGCTTATGGACGGCCCGAAGGGTGCAACGGCGCTGGGCCACCGCTGTCGGATTCCAACTGACCGGATGGCCGTCTTGTTGCGTGCTGCGGTGTCGATGGGCTTGCTCAAGATCACACGCAGCGGTGATTTCAAGCTGTCGCGCAAGGGTGCCGCGCTTGTTGGCGTGCCCGGTCTGCGCGAGATGATTTTGCACCACAGTGTTCTTTATGCTGATCTGGCGGATCCGGTCGCGTTTTTCAGGGGCGAGGTTGAAACGCAACTTGCCGGGTTCTGGCCTTATGTCTTTGGCGCAGACGGCCAAGGTGATCCGCAGGTTGCTGCGACATATTCCGATCTGATGGCGCAAAGCCAGCTGATGGTCGCCCAAGACACTCTGAGCGTCGTATCATTCAAGGGCGCGAGGAATCTCATGGATATCGGTGGCGGCACTGGTGCGTTTTTGCGCGCTGCGCTTGTCGCGACACCTGATTTGCGCGGCACACTGTTTGATCTGCCCGAAGTTGTCGCGGGGGCCCAAAAGGCCGATCTGTCCGACCGAATC
Source organism: Roseobacter sp. (assembly GCA_024636495.1). Taxonomy (GTDB): domain Bacteria; phylum Pseudomonadota; class Alphaproteobacteria; order Rhodobacterales; family Rhodobacteraceae; genus Sulfitobacter. The sequence goes on from JAGXGZ010000011.1 coordinate 18,735, forward strand.
AATGTTGCGGGCGGGTCGTTTCGGCACGATCCATTGCCCAAAGGGGCGGATGTGATCAGCTTGATCCGCGTTTTATACGACCATGCGGACGAAACCGTCGCGGCGCTGTTAAGCAAGGTTTACGACGCGCTGCCTGATGGTGGAAAGCTGATTATCTCAGAGCCGATGACCGGGGGCGATACCCCGCACCGCGCCGGAGATGCTTATTTTTCGCTTTATACAATGGCGATGCGCACCGGCAAAGCACGGTCAGCTGACGAGATTATGCAAGCCTGTCAGGCAGCCGGTTTTATCAGTGTTTCCGCCCCAAAGTCGCCGCGCCCGTTCATCACTTCGGTTGTTGTAGCGGAAAAACGGCCCAACATTCTTTAGCAAATTGTGTCAACATAAGTTGACAGTTCGAAATGTAAGCGTAAACTGACACTAAGCCCTCAAGAGTGAATCACTCACCGGACGGGCCTGAAATAAGTCTCTGGGAGGGACCTGTGCAGACCCAAGCCGTAATCCTCGAAGCACCGCAAAAGATTGGGCTTGAAACCCTTGATCTGAACGTACCGGGTGCGCAGGACCTTGTTGTTGATATCGCGTATTCAGGTATCTCAACCGGGACGGAAAAGTTGTTTTATACAGGTCAGATGCCCCCTTTCCCCGGGATGGGCTATCCTTTGGTTCCCGGTTACGAGGCTATGGGCGAAGTCGTTGAAGCGGGTGCCGACAGCGGCTATCGCGTTGGCGATCCCGTGTTTGTTCCCGGTGCCAATTGCTATACGGGCGCGTTCGGTTTGTTCGGTGGGGCCGCAAAGCGGCTCGTCACCAACTCAGACCGCGTGACCAAGATTGATGCCGCTCTTGGTGCCGAGGGTGCCTTGTTGGCGCTGGCGGCCACGGCGCGTCATGCCATGGCAGGGCCTGGCAAGGCCGTGCCCGATTTGATCGTGGGCCACGGTGTTCTGGGTCGCTTGCTGGCGCGTTTGACTGTTGCTGCGGGTGCGCCTGCGCCCACAGTCTGGGAAATCGACGCGGACCGCAGCAAGGGTGCTGTGGGCTATGAGGTTATCCACCCTGACCAAGACACGCGCAAAGATTACACCTCGATCTATGATGCATCCGGCAAGGGCGATCTGTTGAACGATCTTGTTGGCCGCATCAAACGTGGCGGTGAAATCGTGCTGGCCGGGTTCTACACCCAACCGCTCAGCTTTGCTTTTCCGCCCGCTTTCATGAAGGAAGCCCGGTTTCGCATCGCCGCCGAATGGCAGTCCGATGACCTGATCGCTACACGCGCTTTGGTTGAATCGGGCGCGCTGTCGCTGGCGGGCCTGATCACACACCAACATGCGGCGGCCCAAGCGCCCGCCGCCTACGAGACGGCGTTCAATGATGCCGCCTGTCTCAAGATGATATTGAACTGGAAGGACATATCGTGAAAGACGAAGTGCCAAATCTGAAAGACTTTGACCAACGGCTGCGCGATGAGGCGAACGAAGAGCATACGCTTGAAGTTCCCCAAGGTGAGCCGACCAGCAAGACCCAGATCATTGCGATCTACGGCAAAGGCGGGATCGGCAAGTCCTTTACGCTCGCCAACCTAAGCCACATGATGGCCGAGATGGGCAAACGCGTTTTGCTGATCGGCTGTGACCCTAAATCAGACACGACGTCGTTGCTGTTCGGCGGCAAGGCCTGCCCGACGATCATCGAAACCTCGACCCGCAAGAAACTTGCCGGTGAAGAGGTCAAGATCGGTGACGTCTGTTTCAAACGCGGCGGTGTTTTCGCGATGGAACTTGGCGGACCAGAGGTTGGTCGCGGCTGCGGTGGTCGTGGGATCATCCACGGGTTTGAATTGCTTGAAAAACTGGGCTTCCACGATTGGGACTTTGATTACGTCCTGCTCGACTTCTTGGGTGACGTGGTTTGTGGTGGCTTCGGATTGCCGATTGCCCGCGACATGGCGCAAAAGGTTATCCTGGTTGCCTCGAACGATCTGCAATCGCTTTATGTTGCCAATAACGTCTGTTCTGCGGTCGAATATTTCCGCAAGCTGGGCGGTAACGTCGGGGTCGCTGGTTTGGTGATCAACAAGGACGACCATTCGGGCGAGGCGCAGGCCTTTGCCAAGGCGGTTGGTATCCCTGTTCTGGCCGCCATTCCGCAAGACGATGACCTGCGCAAGAAATCCGCAAATTATCAGATTGTTGGCACCATGGAATCGCAGTGGGGCGGTATGTTTGCCGAACTCGCTGACGCGGTTGGCATCGCCCCTCCGGTCAAGCCGAAACCATTGGATCAAGACGGGCTTTTGGGCCTGTTCGACGCCAAGGATACAGGCGGCGACTACCAACTGGTTCCCGCAACGGACGAAGACATGCGTGGCAAGAACGCGGTGCTCAAGGAAAGCCTTGAAGTCATCTATGATGAGGCTTGAGCTGTGAAAGATCACGTAAACCCCGAGACAGAGACACCGGAAGGCGCCCCCGCTGATGCGATGGGCTGCCATTCCAAAGGCGAAATGGCTGCTGCTGCACGCAAGGCCGGTCAGTCCGAAATTCTGGACCAATACGCCAAGGATTACCCGACGGGGCCACATGATCAGCCTCAGTCGATGTGCCCCGCGTTCGGGTCGCTGCGGGTGGGTTTGCGCATGAAACGCGTGGCCACGATCCTGTCGGGATCGGCCTGCTGCGTCTATGGTTTGTCGTTTGTGTCGCATTTCTACGGCGCGCGGCGGTCTGTTGGCTACGTGCCGTTCAACTCCGAAACTTTGGTCACCGGCAAGCTGTTCGAGGATATCCGCGAGGCGGTGCATGACATCGCCGATCCGGAAAAGCTCGACGCGATTATCGTGACGAACTTGTGTGTGCCGACGGCGTCTGGTGTGCCGTTGCGTTTGCTCCCGTCCGAGATTGACGGCGTGCGCGTGGTAGGCATCGACGTACCTGGCTTTGGTATTCCAACCCACGCCGAGGCGAAGGATGTGCTGGCCGGTGCCATGCTGAACTACGCCCGCGCAGAGGTGAAAGCCGGTCCGGTTCAAGCCCCAGTTGGTGGCAAATCAGACCGTCCGACTGTGACGCTTTTAGGCGAAATGTTTCCCGCTGATCCGATGATGATTGGCGCGATGCTGGCCCCGATGGGTCTGGCTGTGGGGCCAACTGTGCCCTGTCGTGAGTGGCGCGAACTGTATTCCGCGCTTGATTGCGGTGCCGTTGCTGCGATCCACCCGTTTTATACCGCGTCGATCCGTGAATTCCAGGCGGCGGGCCGTCCGATTGTGGGGTCTGCCCCAGTTGGCCATGATGGCACTGCCGCGTGGCTTGCCAATATCGGTGCGGCGTTTGATTTGCCTGCCGACCGCATTGCCGCTGCGCAAAACGCGTTCTTGCCTGCGATCAAGGGGGCCTTGGCCGCCATGCCGATCAAGGGCACGATCACGCTGTCAGGTTATGAGGGTTCCGAGCTTTTGGTCGCCCGCTTGCTGATCGAAAGCGGCGCGGATGTGCCATATGTTGGTACGGCCTGTCCGAAAACCCCTTGGTCTGCGGATGACGCGGCTTGGTTGGAGGATCGTGGCGTCAAGGTCAAGTTCCGTGCATCGCTGGAAGATGATTGTTCTGCGATGGAGGCGATCCGGCCTGATTTGGCCATCGGGACGACTCCGGTTGTGCAAAAGGGCAAACAGCTGGGCATTCCGTCGCTGTATTTCACCAACCTGATTTCCGCGCGTCCCTTGATGGGGCCAGCCGGTGCCGGGTCTTTGGCCGAGGTGGTGAATGCCGCTATCAGCAACAAAGGCCGGATGGACAGCATGCGTGAATTCTTTGAGGGCGTTGGATCGGGTGATACCGCCGGTGTCTGGGAAGGTTCGCCTAACTTGCAGCCACAGTTCCGTGCGCTGAACGCCAAGAAGCTTGAGAAAGCTGCTCGGGCGCGCAAAGCACAGGAGATGATCTGATGCTAGTTCAAGATCATGATCGCGCTGGTGGGTACTGGGGGGCTGTTTATGCTTTCTGTGCCGTTAAAGGATTGCAGGTCGTCATTGACGGGCCTGTGGGTTGCGAGAACCTGCCGGTAACTTCTGTTTTGCACTACACCGATGCGTTGCCGCCCCATGAGTTGCCGATTGTGGTGACAGGTTTGGGCGAAGGCGAGATGGGGTCGGGCACCGAAGAGGCGATGAAGCGGGCTTGGCAGACGTTGGACCCAGCTTTGCCAGCGGTTGTTGTGACCGGATCTATTGCCGAGATGATTGGCGGCGGGGTTACGCCGCAAGGAACGAACATTCAGCGGTTTTTGCCGCGCACCATCGACGAGGATCAGTGGGAAGCCGCAGATCGTGCGATGACATGGATCTTTACCGAATTTGGCATGACCAAGGGTCGTATGCCGAAAGAGATTAAGCGCGACGAGGGCCAAGCGCCCCGCGTCAATATCCTTGGGCCGATGTATGGTGTGTTCAACATGCCATCTGATCTGCATGAGATCCGTCGCTTGGTCGAAGGGATCGGGGCAGAGGTCAATATGGTTATGCCGCTTGGTGCCCATGTCGGCGAAATGCGCAATCTGGTAAATGCGGATGTGAACATCTGTATGTACCGCGAATTTGGTCGCGGCCTGTGCGAGGTGCTGGACAAGCCATACCTGCAAGCGCCAATCGGGATCGATTCAACCACGAAATTCCTGCGCCGGTTGGGTGAGATGCTGGGGCTGGACCCCGAGCCATTCATCGAGCGCGAGAAACATTCGACCATCAAACCCGTTTGGGATTTGTGGCGGTCGGTCACGCAGGATTTCTTTGCCACCGCGTCTTTCGCGATTGTCGCGAATGAAACCTACACGCGCGGCATTCGCAAATATCTTGAGGATGATCTGGGCTTGCCCTGCGCCTTTGCGGTCGCCCGTTTGCGCGGTAAAAAGACCGACAACGACAACGTGCGCGCCATGATGCATCAAAAGCGGCCCTTGGTCGTGATGGGGTCGATCAACGAAAAGATGTACCTGGCCGAGATGAAATCTGGTCACGGGCCCGCGCCAACCTTTATTCCGGCAAGCTTTCCGGGTGCCGCGATCCGTCGTGCGACGGGCACGCCCTTCATGGGGTACGCCGGGGCGACTTATCTGCTGCAGGAAGTCTGCAACAGTTTGTTCGACGCATTGTTCCACATCCTGCCGCTCGCGACAGAGATGGATGCCGGTGGATCGGCCACGCCAACACCGCTGCGCCGCGACTTCCCGTGGGACGAGGACGCGCAGCGACGGCTGGACGAGATCGTCTCGACCCACCCCATTCTAACCCGCATTTCTGCGGCCAAATCCCTGCGCGATGCCGCAGAGAAGGCCGCGCTCGACTCTGGTGCCGAACGCGTCGTGCTAGAAACCATTGATCGTCTGCAACCCGCCCTAGGAGGTGCAAAATGACTGATTTTACAACCGATACCCCGATGATCGAAACGCGCAGCATGCGCAGCGGACACAAGCGCGAGTATATCGCTTATTTCGCAGTGATCTTTGTGGCGACGCTGCCGCTGGCTTGCCTGACATGGTTGCTGACAGCGACACGTCAAATGCGTCTGCCCGAAAAAGGCCCGATCAAGGCCGCCTGGAGCCAGGCCAACATCATTACGCCGATCATCTTTTCTGTATGATCAGGCACCCGAAATTCTACCGGCCCGTCAAACGGTCGGTGAATGAAGGCAGGGGACTAGCCCCTGTCATACCCCAACCGCGGGGGATGCGCGGACTCAGTTCTATTTTCCGGAGGAAGATTCATGGCTGATAAATCTGACTTGTCATTCACAGGTCTCACAGACGAGCAAGCCCAGGAGCTGCACTCGGTGTATATGAGCGGTTTCGCGATCTTCACGATCGTGGCAGTCGTCGCCCATATCCTGACGTACATTAAGCTTCCTTGGTTTGCTTGGTAAGGAGATCATAGCAATGGCACAATTCTACAAAATCTGGCTGGTGTTCGACCCGCGTCGCGTTTTCGTGGCACAGGGCGTTTTCCTGTTCCTGCTGGCTGTGATGATTCACCTCGTCCTGCTCAGCAACCCTGAGACCAATTGGTTTACTCAGGCGTTTGGTGCGGCGGCTGAATAAGCCCCAAGCTTGTCAACGAAAACAGCTAGGGGCGAGGGTCGCCCCGCCCCTGGCAAACTAAATCGCAGCAAGGCCGACGCGCGTTTGACACGTGCCCGCCGGCAAAACATGGAGTTTGAAGATGGCACTGCTCAGCTTCGAAAGAAAATACCGCGTCCGGGGCGGGACGCTTGTCGGTGGTGATCTGTTCGACTTTTGGGTTGGGCCTTTTTACGTCGGATTTTTCGGCGTCACGACATTCTTTTTTGC
>JAGXGZ010000075.1 GCA_024636495.1 Roseobacter sp.
CAGGAGGCCCGCGTCCTTTTTAGATAGTCCAAGCATGGTTTAATCCTCCATCACGCCTTTGCGGCCCATCAGGCCACGGGGACGCGTCAGCAAAATGATGATCGCAACGAGATAAATGATGATCTGGTTGATGCCCGGAATGAATTCCAGCACCGCAGACATCGAGGCGAAGCTCTCCAAGATTCCCAGCAGGAACCCGGCCAGCACAGCACCCGGCAAAGAGCCCATGCCGCCGACAACCACAACCACAAAGCTAAGGACCAGAAAATCCATGCCCATATGGTAATTGGGCGAGTTGATGGGCGCGTACATCACACCTGCCAGCCCCGCGACCGCTGCCGCAATGCCAAACATGATGGTGAAACGCTTGTCGATGTTGATGCCAAGCAGGCCAACAGTTTCGCGGTCGGCCATGCCGGCGCGCACAACCATCCCGAAGGTGGTGAATTGCAAGAAAGCGAACACAGCACCGATGATCACAGCCGCAAAGCCGAAATAGACCAGACGCCAGTAAGGATAAATGATCGTATTGGGATCAAAGCCCAACGCAGCACCAAAATCAAATGATCCGGCGAACACCGCAGGGGCGGGGGTCGGGATCGGGTTGGCACCGTAGAAATACTTGATCACTTCCTGAAGCACGATCGCCAGACCGAACGTCACAAGGATCTGGTCGGCGTGGGGCCGTTTGTAGAAGTGTTTGATCAACCCGCGCTCCATGATAAAGCCGATGCCGATCATCACGGGGATTGCGAACACGATTGACAGCGGGACGGCCCAGTCGATCATCCAGTCTCCGGCGGATTGGCCTACGATTTCATGGATATAGGGCACATCGACTTTCATGGGGTTGCCCAGAAAATCCTTGCGCGTGTCGTCGATGATTGTGTGGCTTAGGTTCAGGAATTTGCTGAACGTCACAGCACAGAACGAACCGATCATGAACAAAGCACCGTGGGCAAAGTTGACCACGCCGAGGGTGCCGAAAATCAGGGTCAGGCCCAAGGCGATCAGCGCGTAGGCCGATCCCTTGTCCAGACCGTTTAATATTTGAAGTAGAACTGCGTCCATGGTCTATCCCATCTGTCACACGTACAGCGCGCCCGAAAACGGGCGGCGTGTCTGTCGGTTGGTGATGCAGGGCAGGCGCGTGGCCCACCCTGCAAAGATGTGGTGCGATTATGCGCCGGGGTTACATGTTCCCAGGCTTCCGCCCGCAAACTGTGGGTGATCAGGTGCGTATGTCACCTGCTCGACCGGCGTTACTTCGACGATTTCCACCAGATCGTATTCGTTTTCTGGGTTCTCTTTACCCTTCACAACGACAACGTCCTTAAAGCACTGGTGGTCGTCGGCACGGTACAGCGTTGGGCCGTTGCCCATACCGTCGAATTCGAACCCGGCAAGGGCTTCGACAACGGCACATGGGTTGAACGAACCGGCGCGTGTTACGGCGTCAGCATACAGCAGGGTCTGCACATAGCATGTGTGCGCGGCCTGGCTTGGCGGGAAGCCGTACTTGGTGCCGAAGGACTGAACAAAAGCGTTCGTGCCTGTATAGCGCGCGCCCAGCTGGTCTTCGAGCTTCCAGTCCCAGTTCTGCGAACCAAGGATACCCTTGATGTTGGCACCCGCACCGCGCGCCATAAGCTCGGAGTAGAGCGGCACAACGATCTCGAACTTCTTGCCGTTAACCATCTTGTCGCGCAGACCGAACTGCACAGCGTTGGTCAGCGAGTTTACCATGTTCCCGCCGTAGTGGTTCAGAACCAGAACGTCTGCACCGGACTGCAGAACAGGCGCGATGTAGGACGAGAAATCTGTCTGTGTCAGGGGCGTCAGAACTGTGTTGACGGTTTCCCAACCCAAAGCTTCGGTGGATTCGCGTACCGCTTGCTCGGTTGTGTAACCCCAGTTGTAATCCGCTGTCAGGTGGTATGCCTTACGATCCGCACCGTATTCATTCACCAAGATCGGCGCGAGGGCCGCGCCGGACATATACGAGTTAAAGAAGTGGCGGAAGCCATTGGCCCGCTTGTCTTTACCAGTTGTGTCGTTGGCGTGAGTCAGACCCGCCATAAAGATAACACCGGCCTCTTGGCACAGCGCCTGTACGGCCACAGCCACACCGGAGGACGAGCCACCCGAAATCATCACAGCGCCGTCTTTTTCGATCATCGACTTCGCGGATGCGCGTGCCGCATCGGATTTTGTCTGCGTGTCGCCGGTGACGAACTGGACCTTCTTGCCCATGATGCCTGTGCCGTCCAGCGCCTTGGAGCTGAAGGTCTGCAGCATGCCGCCGTCGCCCATGCCGTTCAGGTGCTCGACCGCCAGCTCGAATGCGCGCAGCTCGTCTGCACCTTCATCCGCGTAGGGGCCGGACTGTGGAACGTTAAAACCCAGTGTAACCGTATCGCCTTCGGGCGCGTTGGTGAAACCGGAGTGCGCCGCAGCGCTTAGATACGTCGGCAGTGCAAGGCCAGCGCCGGCAACGGCACCGGTCTTGATCAGACCACGACGTGTCAAATTCGAAAATGACATGTATTTCCTCCCAATTGTTGAAACCGCGTCTTGTGTTATTGCCCAAGTACACGGTGCACAGAGGTGCAAAGAGGATAAGATGGTAAAACTGAAAACCAATCAATAAGCCCCTTGATAAAAACACTTATTCTGTAAATATATTCTCAGTATGCTAGCGGATACTGTAAAGTTAATGATGTTGCAGTGCAGAAAGCCGTTGAAAATGCGGCATAAAACAACAAGGAGACGCCATGTCACGTGAGGCATTGACCGGAAGTCGCATCAGAGAGCGGCGCGTGATGGCAGGGCAGAAGCAAGCCGATCTGGCGAAAGAGATTGGCATATCGGCCAGCTACTTGAATTTGATCGAACATAACCGTCGCAGAATCGGCGGCAAGCTGCTGCTTAACATCTCGGCAGCCTTGGGCGTGGAGCCGACTGCGTTGACCGAAGGGGCCGAGGTTGCGTTGATTTCCACCCTACGCGAGGCGGCGGACGAGGCCGGATTGACAGGCCCCGAAGTCACCCGCGCTGACGAATTTGCTGGCCGCTTTCCGGGCTGGGCCGACGTGTTGGCCAGCACACAGCGCCGCATTGCAACGCTGGTCCGCACCATCGAGACGCTGACCGACCGTTTGGCGCATGACCCGCATCTGGCGGCCTCCATGCATGAACTGCTGACCACCGCTGCCGCGATCCGCTCTACGGCGTCGATACTTGCCGATACCAAGACATTGGAGCCCGAATGGCGCGACCGCTTTCACGTCAACATCGATCAAGACAGCCGCCGTTTGGCTGACAGCGCACAAGCCTTGGTGGGGTATCTTGAGGCGGACCCGGAAACCACACCCGCAGCCAGCTCGCCTCAGGAAGAGGTCGAGGCGTTCTTGGAGGCGCACCGGTTTCGCTTTGCGACGCTGGAAGCGGCGGGGCATGATGACAACGCGATTGACGCCCTTGCCCAAGCCGCGCCGGAACTGCAAAGCGCTGCGGCACGCCACATCGCCCGCAATGTTTTGCATCAGGTTGCATTGGACGCCGATGCGTTGCCGATCACCCAGCTTGCCGCTGCCGTGCAAGAACACGGGCCCGATCCGATGCTTCTGGCGCAGCACTGTCGCCAGCCCGTCGGGCGCATCTTGCGCCGCATGGCCGCGATGCCTGAACTGCGCGCGGGGCTGCTGGTCTGTGACCGCTCTGGCACGGTGATATTTCGTAAATCGGTGGATGGGTTCTCGGTGCCGCGCTTTGGTGCCTGTTGCCCGCTTTGGCCGCTGTTTTCGGTTCTGGGTCATCCCGGCCTTGTCGTGCGTGACCGGTTGGAGCAGTTGGGCCGCGGGCATTCCGAATTCGACTGTATCGCCACCAGCGAAGTTCAGTCGGCACCCGGCTATAACATGCAACCTCTGGTCCAGTCGGTGATGCTGATCTTGCCTGCGCAGGGGCCTGCCGCGCAAAAGCTGGATGTGGGATCGACCTGCCGTGTGTGTCCGCGGGAACATTGCCCTGCGCGGCGCGAACCTTCGATCCTGAATGGCGGGGTTTAGGGGCACAACATGGTTTTGACAGGGCGCGCAATTAGGTGCATCCTGTGGAACGGTGTTTCAGATCGCAAAACAAGGCGGCAGGCACCTTCTGGGAGAGGGATAATTCAATGGCAAAGCATGTCGTGCTCGTTGAAGACGAAACAAACATCGCAGAGGCGATCCGCTTTTTGTTGGGCCGCGAAGGGTGGCGGGTCGAGACGCTGGCGAATGGATCGACGGCTGTCGATGTGATCCGCAAGGTCAGCCCCGATCTGGTGATTTTGGATGTAATGCTACCGGGGAAAAGCGGGTTTGAAATCCTCAAGGATCTGCGCGCCGATCCGGTATTTGTTGATCTGCCGATCCTGATGTTGACCGCGCGGGGCCAAGCCCGAGACCGCGAGATGGCAGAAGGTGCTGGCGTCAGCCGATTTATGACCAAGCCGTTTTCAAACGCCGAAGTGCTCGACGCGGTGCGCGCGCTGACCGCAACCACCCCGTCCACCCCATGAGCAACCGCCTTGGATCACCGCTGTTTCTGGCCCGGCGCAGCTACCGCTTTCGCCGTCTTATGGATGCCGTGCGGTTGCTGCCGGTCGTTGGCTTGGCGTTTTGGATGGTGCCGCTTTTGTGGCCGGTGCCGGGGGATGCACCATCGGTCGGCGGGGCAGAGCCTGTCGTGCTCACATCCCAAGCGGTGCGTTATATCTTTTGGGTCTGGCTGGGCATGATCGTCATGGGTTTCGTATTATGGCGGCGCACTGCGCGCCAGATTGCCCAAGAAAACCTGAACTAATGGTTTCCCTGAACCAACTGATCGCTGTTTGCCTTTTATATGTCGTGGGGCTGTTCGCGGTCGCCTTTGCGGCAGAACGTGCCGCAGTAAAAGGGCGCGGAGATTGGCTGCTGCGATCACCGCTGGTGTACACGCTTTCGCTGTCGATCTATTGCACAGGCTGGACGTTCTATGGTGCCGTTGGCTATGCCGCGCGGTCAGGGTTGGAGTATGTGACGATCTATCTGGGCCCCAGCATTGTGATGATCGGCTGGTGGTGGCTGCTGCGCCGATTGGTGCGCATTGGGCGGTCGCACCGGGTGACGTCTGTGGCCGATCTGATCTCGTCTCGTTATGGCAAATCGAACCTCTTGGCGATCTTGGTAACGGTCATGGCGGTGATCGGCATCACGCCATATATTGCGCTGCAATTGCAATCAGTTACGCTGTCTTTGACGATCTTTGCTGCACCCGCCCCACTTGCCGGAGGCGCTGGCGACCCGATCAACACCGCGCAAGCTGCTTTCTGGATCGCCGTTGGTCTGGCTGTCTTTACGGTTCTGTTCGGCACCCGCAACCTGAACGTTAATGAACGTCACCACGGTGTGGTAATCGCCATCGCGGTCGAGGCGATCGTCAAGCTTTTCGCGCTGATTGCGGTGGGTGTTTTCGTGGTGTGGGGCCTTGCGGGCGGCGTGGAAGAAGCCATGGCGCAGATTGATCGCTCGCCCATCGGAACATGGCAGGTCGAGGGCGGGCGTTGGGCCGCGCTGACCTTGCTGGCGGCGGCTGCGTTTATCTGTCTGCCACGCATGTTTCAGGTGATGGTCGTTGAAAATGATGACGAGCGGCATTTGCAAACCGCCAGTTGGGCGTTTCCGCTGTACCTGATGGCAATGAGCCTATTTGTCGTGCCAATCGCGGTTGTTGGGCTTGATCTGCTGCCCGAAGGGTCCAATCCCGATCTGTTCGTCCTTAGCCTGCCGCTTAGCCAGGGGCAGAATAATCTCGCGTTGCTGGCGTTTTTGGGCGGCTTTTCGTCGGCGACCTCGATGGTGATTGTGGCCACGCTGGCGCTGTCAACGATGGTCAGCAACCATATCGTCATGCCGATCTGGCTGGCGGTCGGGCAAAGCACGGTGCAGCAATCGGGCGATGTGCGCCATGTGGTGATCCTGTCGCGGCGGCTGTCTATTCTGTTCATTATCGCACTTGGCTATTTCTATTACCGTGCTTCTGGCGGCAGCGGTGCCTTGGCGGCGATTGGAACGATATCTTTTGGCGGTGTCGCGCAATTTCTGCCGGTCCTGCTTGGTGGTATCTTTTGGCGGGGGGCAACGCGGACAGGCGCGATCTTGGGGCTTTGTCTGGGGTTTGCCACGTGGCTTTTTACCATGCTTTTTCCCAGCCTTGGTCCGGGGGTCGTCTTGTCGGTAGCGACATTCGATCAAGGTCTTATGGGGCTGGGGTGGCTGCGCCCCGAGGCGCTGTTTGGGATCAATGGCATTGACCCTACTGTGCATGCCGTATTTTGGAGCTTGTCGTTGAACACCTTGGCTTTCGTTGTCGGATCGCTGGTCAGTTTCCCGGCCCCGATGGAGCGGCTACAGGGCGCGCAGTTTGTAAATGTTTTTGAGCATTCGAGCCCCGCGCGCGCTTGGACTGCATCCGATGCGGGCAGCGAAGATCTGATGATCATGGCGCAGCGCATCCTTGGCCCCGCCGAAGCGCAGGCGTTCTTTCGTGCGCAAGCCCAGTTGCAGGAAAAATCCGATGGTCTGCCAGAGCCTACGCCGCAGTTTATTCAAGCGTTGGAGCGAGAGCTGGCAGCCTCGGTTGGGGCGGCGACCGCGCATGCGATGGTGGCTCAACTGGTCGGGGGCGCGTCCGTTTCGGTACGGGATTTGCTGGCGGTGGCGGACGAATCTGCCCAGATGCTGGAATATTCCAGCCAACTTGAGATTAAATCGCGTGAATTATCCGACACGGCGGAAAAACTGCGCAGTGCCAATGAAAAGCTCACCCAGCTTTCGCATCAAAAAGACAGCTTTTTAAGCCAGATCAGTCATGAATTACGCACGCCCATGACATCGATCAGGTCATTTTCCGAGATACTGCGCGATGCCCAAGCGCTGAGTGCGATCGAGAAAACCCGCTATGCGTCGATCATCCACTCGGAGACGATACGTCTGACGCGGCTGTTGGACGATCTGCTTGATTTATCCGTGCTAGAAAACGGCGAGGTGACCTTGAACAGCCAGCGCGGATCTTTGCGCGATGTGTTGGATTTGGCGGTGACCACCGCGCAGGCGGCCCATACCCGCGCGATCAGGGTGGAACGCGACCGGGCCCGCGAAGACGTGGCCCTTGAGACTGATCTTGACCGGTTGGTGCAGGTCTTTATCAATTTGATCACAAATGCCCAGAAATACTGCGTTTCCGATACCCCGACACTTGTGATCAGTGTGGTGCAGAAATGGGACCATGTTGTGATCGATTTTATTGACAATGGTGCAGGGATCGACGCGGAATCCCATGCGCTGATCTTTGAGAAATTCGCCCGTGTTCCGGGGCAAGGGGGCGAAGGGGCGGGCCTTGGTCTTGCCATTTGTCGCGAGATCATAACCCGTCTGAAAGGCGATATCTCCTATCTGCCCGACATGACCGGCACAGGCTTCAGGGTGACCTTACCTGTTCCAAAAGGCGGTGTTTGGGATGCAATTGCCGCAGATGCCGCATCTGCATAAAGGACATGGTAACCATTAACCGCTTAAAACTGTCCCAATGGGGATTTGTGTCGGGCGGAGTATCGAGTGACGGAGCAGCAACAAACGGCGATGCGGCGCAAGACGCAGGCGGGACGGGCTTTGCACCAGTCGCGTACTGTTTCGGTGCTCAAAGCCCTGCGGTTGACACTGTCCAAAGTCGGCAATGATCTGTTTTCGCTGCCTGTAGCAACCATGGGCGCGACACAATCCATCGTCGACAACGAAGACTGCGCCGAGATTTTTCTCGACGATCATCTGTTGATTTTGCTGGATGGGCCGGATGGGTTGCGCGGCGCCGTGATGGTTGACCCCGTTTTGGTCGGGGGGTTGATCCAGCAACAGACCATGGGGGCCGTCTATCCGGTAAAGGATACGCCGCCGCGCCCGATGACCGCCACGGATGCGTCGCTGGTCGAGCCGCTGATCAACGCGCTGTTATCCCGCGCCGCAGACCTGCCCGAGACCGAGGCAGAACGCAGCCTACTTCTGGGGTTCAAATTCGGGGCCAAGGCAAAGGATTCGCGCCTGCTTTGTTTAGCGTTGGATGCACGTGCGTTTCACATCCTGCGGCTGACCATTGATATGGCCAAAGGGGCACGGCAGGGTGAATTACTGTTTTGCCTGCCGGTTCCGCCGCCAGCGCCCGTGGTCGAAGCCCCCGATCCCAAAAGCGGTGCGGACAGTTTGGGCGACACGCCAAAAACGCTTTGCGCGTCTGTGCTGGCATTAAAGGCGGACCTGATGGTGTCGCTAACCCAGTTCCAGCTGCCGATCCGGGCAGCAGGGGCTTTGCAGGTCGGTCAGATATTGGATCTGGGCTATGTGAGCTTTGACGACGCGCAGGTCAGGACCCGTCAGGGGCGTATTCTGGCGCATGGGGTTTTAGGCCAGCAGGACGGCATGCGCGCCTTGCGTCTGAAACACCGGGCGAAAAAGCGCGAGGTGATGCAACGTCGAACATCTGATCTGGACGCGTTGCAAGCCGAGCGCGCCCAGGATGCGCAGTTCGATGATTTCTATAGCGTTCAAGACCTGCCTGCGTTGCCCGAACAGGCCCATCTCCCTGATGCGGGTCGCGCAAAAACATACCAACCTGCCGAAACCCCGCTGATGCCCGATATGTCGGACTTGGCCGGCTTCGAAGAGGAAGACGAGGGGCCGCAGCGCCAGTATCAGGCGGGGTGAGCAGTGGTTTAGGTATAGCTGGCGCTAAGGATGCCGCGCATGTTCGAGATGTCATATCCCCCGGCGCGTGCCGCCGCGATCAAGTCGTCCGCAGGTTTTTGCCCCGCCTGACCAAGCGCCCAAGCAATTGTGGAGCGTGTCCCAGACGCGCAATAGGCCAGAACCGTTTCATCCTGCGCCACGCCGATCTCGCGGTTATGGGCGATTACATCGGGGGTCATGGTCTGATGCGTCAGCGGTTGAAACGCAAACCCGATGCCAGCCGCTTCGGCGGCGGCCTTGATGGCGTCGTGCTGGTGGCTGGGGGGAACTTCCTCATCCGGACGGTTGCACAGGATCAGGGTGATGCCTGCCTTTGCGATCTCGGCCATGTCGGACGGATCAATCTGGGGCGCGGCAAAGAAGCGGGGGGTGATTTGGTTCATGTTCATGACTTGATGTAACCAGCCGCTTCTGTCCTGTCCAGCAATCGTGATACCTTGGGCGCGATCAGCATGCCCGCCAGCATTGTCACGAGGAAAACCAGACCACCGATACCGCCAAAGCTAAGCGAGGCAAGTGCGGGGCCCGGGCAAAGACCGACAAGCCCCCACCCCATGCCAAACAAGACTGCACCGGTGATCAGTTTGCGGTCAAATCTGGTTTCGGGGCGCGCTGGAAAACTGCCACCGATCAGGGGTGTTCGGTTGCGTGTCAGGGCCCAGGCGACCGCCATTGGCAAGATCGCACCGCCCATGACAAAAGCCAGCGTCGGGTCCCAGTTGCCGAAAAAATCAAGAAATCCCTGAACCTTGACGGTGTTGGTCATGCCCGAAAGGTAAAGCCCGATGCCAAATAAGGTGCCGGATAACACGGAAAAAAGGTTTTTCATCTCAAAGCCCTCCCATTATCGCACGTAACGCTACAACCATCATCGCGCCCGCAAATATATATACCAAGGTCGACACGATCCCACGCGGTGAGACGCGCGAGATGCCGCAAACGCCATGCCCGGATGTACACCCGTTACCGATCCGCGTGCCAAGCCCGACCAAGAGTCCGGCGATCCCTACAAGCACCATATTGCCAGTCAGGTTTGTCTCGGCCGGACGGCCAGAGAAAAAGATCAAAACTGCTGGAGCGATGATAAGGGCGGCAATAAAAAACATCCGTTCAACCCGCAGGTTGCGGCTTGTTCCATCCACAAGACCGCCAAGAATACCGCTTGCCCCCATGATGCGGCCATTGCCCAAAAGATAGACGGCCCCGCCGCACCCGATAATCAGGCCGCCGATCAGGCCCCAAATCCACTCAATCTCAATCATGTTTCGTTCCATTCACGCGTAAGGAGTCAGGGCAATAGCCCCGTTCGCAACAATACATAAGAGTTTTTGAATGTGTTGCAAGCCACAAAAGCCGCACAATCGCGCCGGCCAAGAAAGTCGCGCTAGCCCAGAAAAATGCCGATCACTACCATCATCAAGCCGATCACCGACAAGAACAATGCGCCCAAATTCAAAGGCAGCACGTTTTGCAGCACCGCGCGCATGTCTTCCTCGGACAGGTTCGCGCGTTTGGCGCGCATCACACGGAAGATGCACCAGACAAGGCCGAAAAACCCCACGAGCGAGACGATCGCCCCAACCCAGATCAGAATGTCGAAAACGGAGGATGATGTATTTTCCATGGCCAGCGGGCTATCTCAATTGCGGGAGCAGGGCAAGTGTGGCTTGCGGCAGACCAAGCGCGGCGTTAGTCAGGGCGCTGACCCTTTCCAGACACAGGATGCCCCCATGAGCGACAGTGCCACCAACCCCGAAGTCGTCGACACCGTTGGCGATGCCACCTACCGCGTGACCGCAAACGAACTGCGCCAGTTCGTTGAGCGGATCGAGCGGCTTGATTCCGAAAAGAAGGATCTGGCCGAGCAGCAAAAAGAAGTGATGGCCGAGGCAAAATCGCGCGGCTACGACACCAAAGTGTTGCGCAAGGTGATCGCGTTGCGCAAGCGCGACAAAGATGACATCGCCGAAGAAGAAGCTGTCCTCGAAATGTACAAGGAAGCCTTGGGGATGTAATCGGGCGGGGGCTGTGTCAGTTTTCTGGTACGCCCACCCGGCATCCGGCCAAATCCGCTTGCGCCCCGGCGCAGGCCCCAATAAAAGAGCGGAAATTTTTCCGCCCGCGCCAAGCAACGCGCGGCCTTACCCTATGGAGCTAACATGCAGGTCAACGAGACGCTGAACGAAGGTCTGAAACGCGGCTATGCCATCACTGTGACAGCAGCTGAACTGGAGGCCAAG
>JAGXGZ010000076.1 GCA_024636495.1 Roseobacter sp.
CGCGCACTCGACGTCCTGCGGCGAGACACATCCAAGGGCTCTCTCACCATAAAAATCAAACGGGCAGGCTGGGACACCACCTTCTTACGCAGCATTCTCAGTGACTTGGCAACAACATGAGCCAAACGCGATTGCCCTGCTTCGACCCTTAGAGCGAACTTCGATTACTACATCGAACTCGACATCCGCTTCGCGAACCTTGCAATAGTACTTCTTTTTTTTGTGCACTTCACAAAGATTGGCAGGGTAAATATCAAAGACATGTTTACCGCTAACGAGTTGACCGTAAAGGTAATCATAAAGCTGATCTTCTAACTTGTTGCCCTTCTCGGTCGTATTCATTCAGTGTCATCCAGCTTGCCCAGTATATTGCGAGATAAACATCCAACTCGAACATGCAAATAACAAGTACTTTCGGAATCAATATGACGCACAGCTTACATCAAAGCCTGCTTTAGGCTGGGAGCAGTCATTGCCGAAAATAGCGATCGGCAATAAAGTCGCCACCGCGCAGTTATTCGACATCGACCTAAAGCAATAACCCCCAAAAGTTATTCCTGCGCCACAGACCAAATCCAAACGACCAACAGCACCGCGTCCACCCCCCTTACCCTCAGCCTTCCGCCTTCTCCTCAAGCACCAGCCACTCAGCCTCAGCATCTTGCAGCTTCTCGTGGCGCTCAACCAGCGCATCGGTGGCTTTCTGAAACTTTACCGGATTGTCGGTATAAAGCGCAGGATCGCTCATCAGCTCTTCCAGCTTGGTGATCTCGGCCTCAAGGCGGGCGATCTCGACGGGCAAGGCCTCAAGCCGGTGTTTTTCGGTAAAGCTAAGCCCGGTTTGCGCGGCAGCTTTGGGCTTGTCGCCCTTGGCCCCCGGTTTGGCTTTTGCAATTACGCTTTGGTCAAAGTCATCTTGCTGGCGCTGTTCCAGATAATCTGTCCAACCGCCCGCATAGACCGTGGCCTTGCCGTCACCCTCCATCGCAATGGTCGTCGCGGCAACGCGGTCAAGGAAGTCGCGGTCGTGGCTGACCAGCAGCACGGTGCCATCATAGGTCGACAGCAATTCCTGCATCAAATCAAGGGTTTCAACGTCCAGATCGTTCGTCGGCTCATCGAGCACCAGCATGTTGCTGGACCGCGCCATGATCTTGGCCAGCAGCAACCGCGCCTTTTCGCCCCCTGACAGGGACCGCACGGGGGCGCGCGCCTGTGCCTCGTCAAACAGGAACTCTTTGAGATACCCAACAACATGTTTCGGCATGCCGCGCACTAGGATCTGATCAGCCTTGCCCGACACCCGCATCTCGGGATCGCCGGTCAGGCTGTCCCACAGCGACATGTCGCCATCCAACTGCGCGCGCGCCTGATCGAACAAGGCGATCTCAAGGTTCGTACCCAGTTTTATGGTGCCACCGTCGGGCTGTTCCTTGCCAATCAGCATGTTCAAAAGCGTCGTTTTGCCCACACCATTGGGGCCTACTAGCGCAATCCGGTCGCCCCGCTGGATCGTAATGTCAAAGGGCCGCAATATCGTCTTGTCGCCAAAGGCTTTGGTGATGCCTATCGCCTCGACCACCTTGCGGCCCGACTTTGGCCCGGCCTCAAGCGCCATTGCGGCGGCACCTTGCCGCGTGATCTGGCTGGCACGTTCGGCGCGCAAATCCTGCAAGGCGCGCACGCGGCCTTGGTTGCGCTTGCGCCGCGCGGAAATACCTTCAACAGCCCAGCGTGCCTCCGCCTTGATCTTGCGGTTCAGCTTGTGGCGCTGCATGTCCTCTTCTTCCCACATCTGATCGCGCCAGGCCTCGAACCCGCCAAAACCAAATTCCTGCCTGCGCGTCACACCGCGGTCGATCCACAAGGTCGCACGGGTCAATTCGCGCAAAAACGCCCTGTCGTGGGAAATAATAACAAAGGCAGCCCGCGTGGTTTTCAGCTCATCCTCAAGCCAGCGGATCGCCTCGATGTCCAAATGGTTGGTCGGCTCGTCCAGCAACATCAGCTCGGGCTCTGACGCCATCAGCCGCGCCAATGCCGCCCGCCGCCGTTCACCGCCAGATGCGGTGCTCACAGGCCGTGCAGGGTCGAACTTCAACCCTTCGCCCGCGCGCTCAACCTTGTACATCTCTGACGGATCAAGCCCGTGGGACGCGAAATCGCCCAAGGTCTCGAACCCGCTCAAATCGGGGTCCTGCTCCATGTAGCCGACGGACACGCCGGGGCCGACGATGACCTCGCCGCTGTCGGCTTCGACAAAGCCGGCCATGACTTTCATCAACGTCGATTTGCCTGAGCCGTTTCGCCCGACCAAAGCCAGCCTGTCACCCGGTTGAACAACCAAGGACATATCTTCGAATACGGGATCGCCGCCGAAAGTCAGCGTGATCTCGTTCACTTGTAAAAGGGGTGCGCGTGCCATGACCGCCAGCTAGCGCCCCCTCGCGTCCGGGTCAATGACCCCTCATTCCAAATGGTCTAAAATCCTCGCCGAAGGCATAGAATCTCTTAGGCCAGCCCCCGCAACAGGCGCTTGCGGTTTTCAGGGATGGCAGCGATCTCAAGCCCGGTGAAGACATGCAGCGTATTCATCTGCCGATCGATGACGGCGTGGTCGCTGACCCACCCCCCCATCAGCAGATATGTTCGCAGCAGGGGCGGCATATGAAGCATCGCTGATTTTTGATCCAACGTTTGGGGGCCATGATCGGCGAATCGGACAGCCTCGGCCGCGCTTTCGGCGGGTTGCCATCTTGGCGGGGCCAGATGGCGCGCCTGCAATAGCGCGAAGGCATGAAGATACGGCCGCATATCAACACCAGCAAAGGACGTGCATCCGAACAAAAGCCGGATACCGCGCGCATCTACAAATTGCGTCATGGCCCCCCAGGCGATGCGAACGACGTCGGGGTCCGACACGTCTGGATGAACGCAAAACCGGCCCAGTTCCATCATCGGCCCATCAAACGCTGCCAACCGACGCAGATCATAGAACTGCGCGGCATAGCTTTGATGGATCGCGGCCCCGCAAAATACCCAAGTCCGAAAGCAACACACAAGACGGCCACTGTCGGTCTCGCGTACCAAAACGTGATCCTGCGAAGGATCGAATGCGTCAATATCCTGGGATGATCTTAGCCCGAACGCCAACGCCCTGAGGGATTGCGCGGCTTGAATGTCTTGGGCTGATGTCGCGGTATAGACCCGGTACCGGCCCCGGATCAGCCCGATTGGGTCTTGCTGGGTGTCTTGGATCATTTCCGTAGGCCAAAAGGTCTTTGGGCTAGCCGCCAAGACCTGCGGGGCCAATGCCACCGATGTTGCCCAAAAGCTGACGGATGAACGACTTATTGCTGACCGCCGAGCTTGTCACGCGTCGCTCGAGTGTGATCACATTGCCGCGCTCAAGACCAAAGCGCTCGACGTTTTCGACGACACCATTGGCGCTGAAGCTGATGGCGACAACCTCGCGCTCGACTTCCTTGGGCCGCATAAAGCCGATCGCCTTGCGACGCGAGCGCACGTAGTAATAGCCCGAATTCGTCAGGAGCCCGGCAGACGCAGGAACACCAACCGTTGACGCAATGGTATCGCGGGTGTCTTGCCCGACAGTGATCTGGTCAAGGTCCTCTTGAGGCGGGATATAGCCATGGTTTTTGTACTGCGGCGCACAGGCCCCAAGCATAAGACCTGCACTCACGATAGTGGCGGTCAACAGCGTCTTCTTGACATGGCGATCTTTACGCATTCTTGGTGCCCTCTTGCCCTTGGGGATCATGGCTTTTATCTCGCATACACCAAGCATGCCCTATGGTTCAAGAAACGAAAGCACAACATCATGTCTCTCACGCCCCCAACTTCTACTGCATTGCGCGTTGCAGAGCTACCTCAGAACACTGAAACGCCTTTCTCACTGCGTCCTGACGCTAATACCCTGCGTCAGATCGCAGACGAACTGGGGCTGACATCCTTGAAGAAATTGGCCTTCGAGGGCAAGCTGACCGCCCTTGGCAAGACCGATTGGCAACTTGACGCCCGCCTTGGGGCAACGGTTGTTCAACCCTGTGTGGTCACGCTTGAGCCGGTCATGACCCGCATCGACACCAATATCACCCGCCTGTTTATCAAAGACTATAGCGAACCGGACGAGCCCGAGGCCGAAATGCCCGAAGATGACCGCTCCGAGCCTTTAACCCCTTGGATTGATCCAGCCGTCGTCATGATCGAGGCTTTGGCGCTTGAGGTTCCTGAATACCCGCGCGCAGCAGACGCCGAATTGGGAAAAGCAGTCTACACCAAGCCCGGCGAGGCACCGATGACCGACGAAGATGCACGTCCCTTTGCAGGGCTGGCGGATCTGCGCAAAAACCTTGAAGACGGCAAAGAGTGACCGAACCGCTATCTTGGGCGCAAATCGGGGTTGCGTCGGCGCAGTTTCACAGTATTTTGCGCCCTTCACCCCAATTAAGGTTGGACATCGGATAGGCTTAGGCCTAAACGCACGTCACGCCCAAACCGGGAGTTGATCTGAAACACGGTCGTCTTTGGCTACATGCCGCTGTACGACCCCGAAGGCAAAGGCACCAGACATGGCTGTCCAACAGAATAAAGTATCCAAATCGCGTCGCAACAACCGTCGCGCGCACGATTCGCTGACCGCTGCGAACCCGAACGAGTGCAACAACTGTGGCGAACTTAAGCGCCCACACCACATTTGTTCTGCTTGCGGTCACTACGATGACAATCAAGTCATCGCTCAGACAGAAGAAATCGACCTAGACGAAGACGCAGCGTAAGCTGTCACTGTCAAACGCAGTTCATAAAAGGCTTCGCACCCGATGACGGTCACGTCTGATCAGGCTAAAGCGAACGCCCCGCGCACCCTCATCTCAGTTGATGCGATGGGGGGCGATCAGGGCCCGGCAATCGTTGTTGCCGGGTGCTCTGCGTCTGCGTCAAAGAATCCTGATATCAGTTTTGTGTTGCATGGGCCTGCTGCAACGCTTGAACCTTTGGTGGCAAAGCGCCCCGAGTTGCAGGGCCGCTGCATCGTGCGCGACGCGCAAGGCGTCGTGACGATGGACGATAAGCCCAGCAATGTCGTACGCAACGGTAAAGATACCTCCATGTGGTCGGCTATCGAATCTGTCCGCACCGGAGAGGCGTCTGTAGCGGTAAGCTGCGGTAATACCGGCGCGCTTATGGCGTTGTCGATGATCCGGCTGAAAAAGCTGCCCGGCGTAAACCGCCCCGCGATTGCCGTGCTCTACCCTTCTACCAGTGCGCAGGGGTTCAACGTGATGTTGGATGTGGGCGCTGACGTGCGTGCGGATGCAGACGATCTGCTGCGCTTTGCCTTGATGGGCAATTCCTATGCACGTAACGGCATGGATATTGCGCGTCCACGGGTCGGCCTGTTGAATGTGGGCACCGAAGAACACAAAGGCCGCACAGAACTGAAAGAGGCTTACGAGTTGATTCGTGATGCCGCTGCTGATGCCGAATTCGACTTTGTCGGCTTCGTCGAGGGGGGTGATATCCCGGGCGATGCTGCCGATGTGATCGTCACCGACGGCTTTACCGGCAACATCGCGATCAAAACCGGCGAAGGCACTGCCACGCTGATCGGCAATGGCCTGCGCGAAGCGTTCAAACATTCAATCTGGTCCCGCGCAGCATCGCTTTTGGCCTATGGCTCCCTGCGCCGCGTCAGCAAGCGGTTTGATCCACGCAGGGTCAATGGCGGCGTATTTCTGGGGCTGAATGGCACAGTCGTGAAATCGCATGGTGCTGCGGATGCAACGGGCGTATCATCGGCGATCAAGCTGGCCGCACGTCTGGCCGAAAGTGAATTTACCAACCGGCTTGCTGCACGCGTCGCGTCCGCCCAGCCGGTGAAAGAGACCGACGAATGACTTTGCGATCTGTGATTATCGGTGCGGGCCATTACCTGCCGACACGCGTTGTTGAAAACGCTGAATTCGAAGGTAAAATCGACACCGATGATGCATGGATCCGGTCCCGTTCGGGGATTGAGCGGCGCCATTTTGTAGGCGAGGACGAGACAACGTCGACGATGGCAACGGCTGCAGCGCTCGCAGCCCTTAAAGATGCAGGTAAAACCGCTGGCGACATAGATGCGATAATACTGGCCACCTCGACCCCCGATCTGACCTTCCCCTCTGCAGCGACGATGGTTCAGGCGCAGCTTGGCATGGAAACGGGGTTTGCATTCGATATTCAGGCTGTCTGCGCCGGTTTCATCTTTGCACTGGCAAACGCGAATGCGTTGATTCTGTCGGGCCAGGCCAAGCGCGTCCTTGTTATCGGAGCCGAAACATTCTCGAAAATCATGGATTGGACGGATCGCAGCACCAGCGTGCTTTTTGGCGACGGTGCAGGTGCGCTGTTGCTGGAAGCGCAAGAAGGCCAAGGCACCCCTGAGGATCGTGGCATACTATCCACAGACCTGAACTCTGACGGTCGTTACCGCGATCTGCTTTATGTCGATGGCGGCGTAAGCACAGGCACAACTGGCTACCTAAGGATGCAAGGGAATCAGGTTTTTCGCCATGCGGTAGAAAAGCTGGCCGCGACGGCAACCACCGCGATGGAACGTGCAGGCGTCACCGCAAAAGACATCGACTGGGTCGTCCCCCATCAGGCAAATATCCGTATTATTCAAGGGACTGCCAAAAAACTGAACCTGCCGATGGAACAAGTTATCGTCACCGTTCAGGATCACGGCAACACATCCGCCGCGTCCATCCCGCTGGCTTTATCCGTGGGCAAACAGCGCGGCCAAATCAAGCAAGGCGACCTTTTGGTGACCGAAGCGATCGGCGGTGGTCTTGCTTGGGGCGCGGTCGTCCTGCGGTGGTAAACCGGCTTTTTGCCGCGCAAACAGAGCCTTACAGCCCATAGTTGTTGACAGCCCAAAACAACCCAGCCTATGTTGGTAGAAATACATGGGGGATGTAATGGCCGACAAAACGTTGACCCGGATGGACCTTAGCGAAGCTGTGTTTCGCGAAGTAGGCCTTTCCCGGAATGAAAGTGCGCAGCTGGTAGAGGCCGTTCTTGAACACATGTCCGATGCCTTGGTTAAGGGCGAACAGGTGAAAATCTCGTCTTTTGGAACATTTTCGGTGCGCGACAAATCTGCTCGCGTCGGCCGTAACCCCAAAACGGGCGAGGAAGTACCGATCAATCCCCGTCGCGTTCTGACCTTTCGCCCGTCCCATCTGATGAAGGACCGGGTTGCAGACGGGAACAAGCGTTGATCTGATGCCCAAGTCTCCGGACGCATTCCGTACAATCTCAGAAGTAGCAGACTGGCTTGGCATCCAAGCGCATGTTCTGCGATTTTGGGAAAGCAAGTTTACACAAGTCAAACCGATTAAGCGTGCGGGTGGCAGACGGTATTACCGCCCTGCCGATATGCTGCTGCTTGGCGGCATCAAACGCATGCTGCACGACGATGGGCTGACCATCAAAGGCGTCCAAAAGGTATTGCGCGAAGAAGGCATGAACCACGTCTCTGCCCTCTCGGCTCCTTTGGATGAATTGTCCCAGACAGATTTTGACGATAATGACCTTGAAGCGATTGATATGGTCGCAATCGAGCCAAAACAGCCCGAGAGCGTTGTATTGCCCTTTGAAGCGGCGCGCTCGACGGGCCCCAAAGACATGCAAGAGCCTGAACTGTCCGAAGACCGAGGCCCCGAGTCAGCATTACAGGAAGGGCAGCCGGAACAGGTTGATCCTTTTCCCGCGCCAGAAACGCCAACGCCCGCCATGCCCGCGCCGGATGCTTCTGAAAGCCCGCCATTTAAGCCGTCGGATGTCACAGAACCTGTGCCAGAGCCCGCCCCCCCGCAAGAGCCTATAGAAAGCACGGCGCAGCCATCTGAAACTGAGGAAGTAATTTCAGAAGCTTCTGAACCAGACATCTCCGAAACACATTCCGTGTCGGAAGACACCGCTTTACCAGAACCCATCAAAGCGACACCGGACGAAACACTTGCCGAGGACGATTCTTCTGTCGAAGATCTGCCCGCATTCCTGCGCGAACCGCTCTCCGATCCCGAGGCGGAACAGTCGGATAACATCCCAATAGCTCAGCCCACCGACGCAAAACCCCAAGCCAAACCACGCATCATCGACGTTCCAACTCAGATAGATGAAGCAACGATCCCTGCCCTTCCCGGTGCCCTCTCAGCGGCCCTGAATGCCAAGTCATGTACGTCGGAAACCGCCAAAGACCTTGCCCCCCTGCTGGCGCGTCTGGCGGCGCTGCGCGATTCAATGTCCTCTGGTCGCAAACCTGCGGCAAAAGACTGACGCGCCATGCGCTTTGCGGCAATTCACCCTTGCGCACACGCAATTATCAGGTATGAACCGCGTCATGTCGGGCTATGGCGCAGCCTGGTAGCGCGTCCGTCTGGGGGACGGAAGGTCGCAGGTTCGAGTCCTGCTAGCCCGACCAACCGACATAAAACAAACGCCCGCGCCTGTAACGGCGCGGGTGTTTGCATTTGAAAGGTCCGGACATGGGCGGTGTGATCCCAAACCAGCAAATCAGCGATATGATCAGCGCGGGCCAGATCAGTGGCACCCTGCCTGTTGATCCTGCCCAGATCCAACCCGCCAGCCTTGATATGCGCCTTGGGACAGTCGCCTACCGCGTCCGCGCCTCGTTTCTTGCCGGTCACGGGGCAAAGGTCGTGGACCGCTTGGCAGAATTCGAAATGCATCGGGTTGATCTGACCCACGGTGCCGTACTGGAAAAAGGCTGCGTTTATGTCGTGCCTTTAATGGAAAGCCTTGCACTGCCCGCGGATATCTCGGCCGTGGCCAATGCCAAAAGCTCGACCGGACGGCTTGATCTGCTGACCCGTACAATCACGGATGGCGGCACGGAATTTGACCGTGTCGGCCCCGGCTATGCTGGTCCGCTTTACGCTGAAATCTGCCCACGCTCTTTTTCGGTTCTCGTGCGCCCCGGCATGCGCCTGAACCAGATCCGCTTTTCAACAGGCAACGCCTCGCTGAACGATGATGCGTTGCGCATCTTGCATGCGCAGACCCCGCTGGTCGACGGCGTTGCCGTCATTGATGATGGCTTGGGCTTTTCGGTCGACCTGCGCCTGCCCGATACCACCTTGGTTGGCTACCGTGCCAAACCGCACACAGGGGTGATCGATCTTGACCAAATCGGCCACTACACCCCAGCCGACTATTGGGAAGAAGTGCACAGTGACAACGGCCAGATCATCCTTGATCCCGGCGCCTTCTACATTCTTGTCAGCCGCGAAGCCGTGACGATACCACCTGAATATGCCGCCGAAATGGCCCCTTACCTTGCCATGGTGGGCGAATTTCGGGTGCATTACGCAGGTTTCTTCGATCCCGGCTTTGGTTATGCAGATGCTGGTGGTGCAGGATCACGCGGCGTGCTCGAGGTACGATGCCACGAGGCCCCCTTCGTGCTTGAACACGGACAGGTGGTTGGCCGTCTGGTCTATGAAAAAATGGCCCAAGTGCCGACACAGCTTTACGGAACGGGCATCGCCTCAAACTACCAAGGCCAGGGACTAAAGCTCAGCAAACACTTCCGTGCGCCGCGCTAACCCACTTCTCTGGCTCACAAATATCCCGGGGGACGCCCTTTTGAGGGCGGGGGGCAGCGCCCCCAGCAACCTAGAAACGTCCCAGACGCCGCATGTTCTTAAGCATCTGACGCGACTGCTTGCCTTGTTCCCGGCCAGCATGCTCACGGCGTGCATCTTCTTCAGGTGACACGTCTGCCGGGTTGCCGGTGCCCCGCTTGCCCTTTCCGATCTTCGAGGCCTGATCGAAACCAAAGTTCACACCTCGGTTGATCACTTGCCCCATGACCCGACGGATAATCATATTCATAATCTGGTTCATTTTTCGACCTCGTTGTTGCGCGCGAAAACTCTAATGTTCAGGTTAATATAAGGATCATCATGGCATTTTTCAGGCCTGACCGCCAATTAATCCTCAAAAAGCTCACTTTGACCTGCCACCTTGTCAATGTCAGTGTCGTCGTCATCTTCCCCCATCATCGGCAGCGCCCCAAACGCGGGGCGGCTTTCAAGCAAGCCAGCCGACCGCAGTTCTTTCAAGCCTGGCAAATCGCGCGGGCTCTCTAGACCAAAATGCGCCAGAAACCCTTGGGTTACAACGAAAGTTACCGGCCGACCCGGCGTCAGCTTGCGCCGCCCGAACCTGATCCAGTCAAGCTCCAACAACTGGTCCAACGTCCCCCGCGACACGGACACACCGCGAATTTCTTCGATCTCGGCACGGGTGGCAGGTTGGTGATAGGCAATGATCGCGAGCGTTTCGATCGCTGCACGCGACAATTTGCGCGTCTCGACCGTTTCCTTTTGCATCAGATAGCCCAGATCAACCGCCGTGCGCATGGCATAGGCGTCGCCCACGCGAACCACCTGCACCCCACGCCCCTCATAGCGTTTGCGCAGATACACCATGGCCTCTGCTGCGTCGCAGCCATGGGGCAGCCGTGCCTCTATCTCCCGCAGAGTGATAGGCTCTGACACGGCAAAAAGGATCGCCTCAAGCATCCGTTCCTGTTCGGCCAAGGGGGGCGCTTGGAACAGGCTTTCCTCTTTGGTATCATCGGCTTCACTCACGAGGGCGGGTCCTTTTTCGCATTTGGATCGGGGCAAAGCTTGTTGATTGGCGGATCTCGAGGTGCCCCTCTTTAACCAACTCCAGCGAGGCCGCAAAGGTCGATGCTGTAGCCGAGCGGAGCATGACCGGATCATCACCCCACCCTTCTGGCAAATAGCTGGTCAGGTCATCCCAGTCACCTGCATAGCCGATTAGCCCGCGCATCCGCTCCAGCGCCTGTTCCATCGTGAAAACCTTTTCGCGGTCCATCACAAAGGGGCGGAAATCATCGCGGGTTCTGATCCGCGCATAGCCTTGCATCAGATCCAGCAGCGTCGCGGTATAGGTTACCTTGCGCGTGCGCTGTACCTCAAGGGTTTGACCGCGCGCAAAAAAATCCCGACCCAGTTGGTCACGTGCCATCAGCCGTGCCGCCACATCGCGCATCGCCTGCAAACGCTCTAATTGAAACGCCAGATGGGCGGCCAGTTCCTCGCCTGACGGGCCGTCTTCGGTCGGGTCCGGCGGCAGCAGCAGACGCGATTTTAGAAACGCCAGCCAGGCGGCCATCACCAGATAATCCGCCGCCAGTTCCAGCCGCAGCGCTTTGGCCTTTTCGACGAAAATCAGATATTGCTTTGCCAGTTGCAGCACCGAGATTTTGCGCAAATCCACCTTTTGGGTGCGGCTGAGCGTTAGCAAAAGGTCAAGCGGCCCCTCGAATCCGTCTACATCCACGATCAACGCTTCGGCGGCCAGCCTTTCGGCGACCGAGCTTTGGTCTTCGTCGAATAGGGTCTCAGCCATGCAAATCCTCGCCCAAAAGCGATGCAAGCTTCGCAGTCAGGGCGGAAATGTCAATCTCGTCGGGGGTCTTGCGCAGGGACAACGCCCGTTCTGCGCGGGTTTGGGCCATCTGCGTCATCTCGCCTGCCGCATCGGCCACCATTGCGCGATCTTCCAAGGGTGCATTGCAATACAAGATCACATCGCACCCTGCCGCCAGCGCATCCCGGCTGATCTGATCAACCCCACCTTCCAGTGCTTTCATCGATATGTCATCGGTCATGATCAGATTATCAAACCCGATCTCGTCGCGGATCAGCTGCATCATAACGGGCGACAGCGTCGCGGGGCGCGGATCAATGGCGTCATACACCAGATGCGCGGTCATCCCCATCGGCAGGTCGCGCAGCGCCTTGAACGGCGCAAAGTCATGGGTGGTTAGATCGCCATGGCGCGCCGTGACCAAGGGCAGATCAAAATGGCTGTCCATCGTCGCGCGGCCATGTCCCGGCATATGCTTGACCACGGGCAACACGCCGCCTGCCAGCATTCCATCCGCCGCCGCACGGCCCAAGGTGGCCACTTGCACCGCGTCAGTGCCATAGCAGCGATTGCGCAAGAATGCGTGGGTCTGCGGGCCTGCGACATCAACCATGGGCGCGCAGTTGCTGTCGATGCCGACATCATGGAGTTCCTGCGCAATCAAGCGAAACCGCAGATACATCGCGTCGGTCGCATAAGCCCCTGCCGCCTGTACGAAATCCAGCGGAGCCGTCCAGTCACGCCAGATCGGGCCACGCAAGCGCTGGACCCGCCCGCCTTCCTGATCGACGGTAATGACCGCGTCATGCCCTGCGGCCTCGCGCATTTCAGCGCAAAGTGCGCGCACCTGATCAGGCGTTTCGATATTGCGCGCGAAAAGGATGAAACCAAAGGGTTTGACGGCACGAAACAGCGCTTTTTCCTGCGCTGTAAGTCGCAATCCGGTTGCATCAAGGATCGTCGCGCCGAACCGCATTAACGGGTGACTACAGGGATACAATCCGCGTTTTCCGCCACAAGTGCCGAGCAAAACCGCCGCGCGTCCGCAATATCTTCGAAGCCATGGGCACGCAGGCGGTAGAATGTGCGCCCGCCACTGCTGGCTTCCTGCACGATGCGGGATTTCCCCTCAAGGTATGCGCCAAAACGGCCATTCAGCTTGTCCCATTGCGCACGCGCGATTTCTGGTGAATCAAACGCCCCCAGCTGCACAAGCCGCGTTCCTGTGGGCAGGCTGTCAGCGGCAAGCTCGTTTACGGTTGTCGCAGATGGGTTCGGGTCAAAGGCCACCGGTGTCACGACAGCGCGCACAGCAGGTCTGGTTTTGGGCCGCAAAGATACCTTGACCCCCGGTTCTGCCACCATCGCAACGGCAACGGCGTTTGAAACCGCCATTTCAAGCGTCGCGGGATCAATCGAAACACTGGCATTGATCGGTTCAAGGTCTTCGTCATCCATGGGCTGCATGCCATCGGTCAGCTGGGCGACCAAATCGTCGACATTCCCACTTTGCAAAGCGGCACTTACGTCCGTGTCCGGTTTCAGGCTGGACGCGTCCTGTGGCACGGGTGCAACCATTGACGCAAGAACCGGCTGATCTTCATCCGCCAGATCAAGCGCTCTGGGGGCCAAAATCACCTGATCCGCCATTTTGCTCGCCGTCCCGTCAGACGCCACGGCATTGACCGACAGGCCCTGATTTTGGGCCAATTGCCCGCCTGGATTGGCGGGTCTGACACGCATGTCACCTGCTGCGGCGCGCACGACAGGAACGCCCGTGACATCGCGCACCAGCAGTTTATAGCCCCAAACACCAATACCGATGATCAACGCCACCGACATCACAGCACCCGCCGCATTTGTCAGTTTTGTCAAAGGGTTGGATTGCGCGGGTTGCCCAGCATACATGTCTGAATCTGCGTGATATCCCCCGGACTGGGGGGAGGACGTGTAATCTGCCATCTCTGCCTCACTGCCCGCCACTCGTTAGATCGGCGCGGGTCTGTCGTTTGAATTTGCCTGTCCGGCGGGCGTGCGTTTAACGCATCTCTTCCGCTGGTGTCACACCTAGGATACCAAGACCTGACGCAATTACAATCGCTGTGGCTTGTGCAAGCGCGATTTTTGCCTGTGACACGGCAGCATCGTCCTGCAAAAAGCGCAAAGACGGCACGTCATTGCCCCGGTTCCACAGTCCGTGGAAGTCTCCGGCAAGTTCATACAGGTAAAACGCGACCCGGTGCGGCTCGTTGCTGCGCGCCGCAGTTTCCACCAGACGCGGCCATTCGGCCAGCTTGGCAGCAAGCTTCAGCTCGGCCTCGTGGTCCAGCAGGCCCAGATCAGCGGCCTGCAAAGTGGCCATATCCGTCGCAATCCCGGCCTCGGCAGCTTTGCGCAGCACCGAATTTACCCGCGCATGGGCGTACTGCACGTAGAACACCGGGTTCTCGCGGGATTGCTCTAGTACCTTGGCAAAGTCGAAATCCAGCATCGCGTCATTCTTGCGGGTCAGCATCACAAAACGCGTTACGTCGGATCCGACCTGATCGACCACATCGCGCAGGGTGACAAACGTCCCTGCCCGCTTGGACATCTTGAATTCCTTGCCGTCCTTGAACAGCTTGACCAGCTGCGTCAGCTTGATATCGAGCGGCACCGTGCCCCCCGACAGCGCTGACACGGCCGCCTTCATCCGTTTGACATATCCGCCGTGATCCGCGCCAAACACGTCGATCAATTGATCAAAACCCCGTTGAACCTTGTCATAATGATAAGCGATATCAGGGGCGAAATAGGTCCAGCCGCCATCGGATTTCATCACCGGGCGGTCGACGTCATCACCATGCTCGGTGGATTTGAACAACGTCTGCTCGCGCGGCTCCCAATCCTCGGGCAGTTTGCCTTTTGGTGGCTCAAGCACGCCCTCGTAAATCAGCCCTTTGGATTTAAGGTGGTCGATCGCGGCTTCGATCTTGCCGGTGCCGTACAGCGACTTCTCGGAATAGAACACGTCCATTTCAACGCCCAAGGACGCAAGATCGGACCGGATGAGCTTCATCATCTCTTCGGTGGCGAAATTGCGCACGTCTTCCAGCCAGACGGATTCATCCGCATCTATATAAGCCTCACCGACCTTGGCCTTCAGCGCCTCGCCGACGTCGATCAGGTAGTCGCCGGGATATGTCCCCTCGGGCCAATCGACCGACAGATCATGCGCCTCAAGATAGCGGTTATAAACCGACCGTGCCAGCACATCGACCTGCGCGCCGCCATCGTTGATGTAGTATTCGCGTGTGACATCCCAGCCTGCAAAATCCAGCAAACTGGCCAACGCATCACCAAAGACCGCGCCCCGCGTATGCCCCACATGCAATGGCCCCGTCGGGTTTGCCGAAACATACTCGACGTTCACCCGTTTGCCGGTGCCCAGATCGCCCCGCCCGAAATCCGTGCCTTTCGCCAGCACCGCCCCGATGACACCCTGCCACACCGACGCTGCCAACCGCAGGTTCAAGAACCCCGGTCCTGCAACCTCTGCCGAGGTGATGCGCGGATCTTCTATCAACTTGCCCGCCAGTTTTTCCGCAATCTCGCGCGGTTTCATGCCTGCGGGCTTGGCCAGCACCATCGCAGCATTTGTGGCCATATCGCCATGGGCCGCATCGCGCGGCGGCTCTACCGTGATGGCATCAAAGCCAAGGCCTTCGGGCAAAAACCCTTCAGCGACCAGCGCATCAAGCGTGGACAGCACATGGGTGCGGATGTCGGCAAATAGGTTCATAACGGGCTTCCTCAGACTTGGCCTCGTGTATCGCCTGAAAAAGCCTAGACAATCAAGCGGGGTTCGACCCAAAGGCAAGGCTGGCGGCCAAATCATTGCCGATCAGGCGGTCATGTTCCTGAATGGCAAATCGGTCTGTCATGCCCGAGATATAATCGCTGACGATCCGCGCCAATGCAGTGTCGCCATCGGCCTCGTCCACATCCTTGCGCCATTGCTTGGGCAAAAGATCGGGATGGGCCAGAAAATGCGGGAAAAGATCCTCGACCACCTGTGTCACCTGCTTGCGCATGATTACAACCGACGGGGCGCGGTACATGCGTTCAAACAGAAAGGCACGGATCACCTTGAGATCCTGAAACACCGGGTCCGAAAACCGGATCAACGTGCGCCCCGCCATGCGAATATCGGTGGCGGTGTTTGGCTGCATCTCGTCCAGACGGGTGCGCGCAAAGTTGATCACATCCTCGACCAGCACGCCAAAAAACCTCCGAAGGGCCTCGTGACGTCGCCGATAGTAATTCAAACCGGGGTATAATTTGTCCACTTCGGCAAAGTTACGATCCAAAATGGGCAATTCTGCCAATTCATCGGTCGAGAAAAGTTCAGCGCGCAACCCGTCGTGCAAATCATGGTGGTTATAGGCCACATCGTCGGCAATCGCCGCCACCTGCGCCTCGGCACTGGCATAGGTGTGCAGCTCAAGATCATGTTGCCGCCCATACGCCTCAAGCGCCCAAGGCAGCGCCCCTGTGACCGGACCGTTATGCTTGGCTAGTCCTTCCAAAGTCTCCCATGTCAGGTTCAACCCGTCGAACTCGGCATAATGGCGCTCAAGATGAGTCACAATCCGAATGGCCTGCGCATTGTGATCAAACCCGCCATAAGGCAGCATCAAGGCCTGCAACGCGTCCTCTCCGGTATGCCCGAACGGCGGATGGCCAAGATCATGGGCCAGCGCCACGGCCTCGGTCAGCTCGGCATTCAGGCCCAACGCGCCCGAAATCGTGCGTGCCACCTGCGCCACCTCGATCGAATGGGTCAGCCGCGTGCGGTAATAATCGCCTTCATGCTCGATAAACACCTGCGTCTTATGCTTGAGCCGCCGAAAGGCGCTGGCATGGATGATCCGGTCCCGATCCCGCTGAAAACACGACCGAAAAGTGCTTTCCTCCTCCGGCATCAACCGTCCTCGGGTCGCCGCCGGATCAGAGGCAAAAGAAGCGCGCATAACATGTGGTCCTTGTGGCCTGTCCTGCGACTTTCTATATTGTAACGTAAGATGGATGGAAACCGATCATACCGGAGCCCGAAAATGAACCTGCCCCCCAAAGTTACCTCTCGCGCCTTTGACCGCCTCGCCGAAATCGGAGCCGCCGCCGATGGCAAAGCGCTGCGCGTCGCCGTCGAAGGTGGAGGATGCTCTGGCTTTCAATATGACATTGCGCTGGATGACCCCAAAGACGACGATCTGATCCTCGAAGGGTCGGGCCAAAAGGTCGTGGTCGACTCCATCTCATTGCCTTTTCTGGCCAATGCTGTGATCGATTTTTCCGAAGAGCTTATCGGTGCACGTTTCGTGATCGAAAACCCCAACGCCACCAGCGCTTGCGGTTGCGGCACGTCATTTTCGATGTAAGCTCTTTTCGGGGCAGAACGTATGATGCGTCGGGCCTGCGACTTTGGCACGCGTTATTCAAACGGCGGGGCACCGACCCTTCTTGCCCGTGAGAACCCCTGGAAAAACGTATCGAAACAGGGCGTAGACTGTTCAGCGGCCTCAATAATAGTCTGCTCGTCCTTTGATAGGTCAAACAGAAGGTTTTCGCGCATCTTTGACCAATCGGCCGATCTATCCGCGCCCAATCCGAACAGGCTTTCAGACAGCCGTCGTAACGGTCCCTGCCCCTCGACCGCACCAGAAATTGTCACCTGACCAACGGGCACCGCATCTGCAAAGGTCCGGTTACCTGCAATATGCCCAAGCCATCCGGTCACCAGATAGCCGTGATACCCGTCCGATGCTGGCGCGGAGGCGGCACCGGTGAATTGACACGCGGCATGTGCATCTTGCACCAGACGTTCCCAGATCGGGCTTGGGCTTGCGCCGGCAAACCGCAACGCCGCGCAAATCTCTGCCAACAGATCGCTGTTTTGATCCAGATAGGCCAGCAGCCCCGCATAGTGCAGACTGGTCAATGCAGCATCCGAAAGCCCCGGATCGCGTCGTCCATAGTCGCTTAGATAGAAAACGATGTGCGCAAGCTCGTAGGCGGCTTTCTTGTTGGGCAAGGCAAACGTCTGCGCACGCGCCATAAAGCGGTGCAGCCGATCAGTCAGGACCGTCTGTGCTGCCCCAAAGCCGCGCCGCACCAAAAGTCGCGCCGCTTCCGCCCGTTGCAAATCCGACAGTTCAGCCTCTGGCAGACCTTCTTGTGCCACCCAGCGACACAGCGCTTCGCCCTGATCACCTTTCATGCCCAAATCCTCAAGATCCAGACACAGCGACAGGAAAAACCGGTAATACTGGGGGAAAAACTCAAGCTGGGTGGGAATGGACCGATAGAAACCCTCGTATGGTGCCAAGGCTTCGTGCGAAATTTCACCCCCCATGCTGGCCAAAATCCCTAGCCATTCGGCATTTTCCTTAAGCCAGAACACATCCCCCTGCGCCCGTCTTTGGGTGGCAAACATGGCGCTTAAGGCCGTGACCCCGCGCGGTTCGCTGTGCATATGCGGCTTCAGGCGGATGATGTTGGTCATGGGAAAACTCCGGCAACGCTCTGCGCCAATACGGACGCAGAGCTGGCTTTTAACGTTTTTGATCAGCAGCTTGTGGTGAACATTTCGACCAGATTGCCGGTGGACATGTCGCTGCCGGCAGGCGCGCAGCTTGTTGTAAAAAGACCCACCGACTGTCCGCCAGCCATGTCAGCCCCTACAGGTCCACAGCTGGTCGTAAAAAGGGCCGTGCCGCCGCCTGTCATCATATCAATCGGACCTGCATTAGCCCCGGTTGTGAACAGATCCGTGCCCAGACCGGTATGCAGGGTTTCAGTCGCCATTTCAGCTGTGGCAACATCGGTGGTTTGAGCATAAGCAAAAGCAGTCATGTGAGATCCTTTTTAGGGTTAAAGAGTGGCTTTATTGCGACCCAAGGTTGCAATGCCCCATCATCGACTCGCATAAGTTGTTTCGTAAACAGGTATTTCCCTCAAAAGGTGTGGAGTTTATTTTGTCCACAGGGCTCACCCCGCGCAGTCAATTCTGGGTGCAAGACGAATCGCGTTATCCACAGTCAAAAGAAAATTCTATCCACAGCCCCGATTTGCCCGCTTTGGTTTGATTCTGGACGTGATCACCCCCTAAGGTCTGCGAATCGACAGTCCCGACAAGGCGCAATCACAAGCCCGGACCCTTGCCCCACGCCGCGGTTTACGCGATAGCTGACGACAGAAATTGCTTGGGGGCAGCCATGAAAATTGCGACATTCAACATCAACGGTATCAAGGCCCGTATCGACGCCCTGCCCCAATGGCTGGACGAAGCACAGCCTGACGTCGCCATTCTGCAAGAGATCAAGTCAGTCGACGAAACCTTTCCGCGCGAAATTTTTGAAGATCGCGGCTATAACGTCGAAACCCATGGACAAAAGTCGTTCAACGGGGTGGCGATCTTGTCAAAACTGCCGCTCGAAGACGTCACGCGCGGCCTGCCCGGCGACGAGACCGATGAACAGGCGCGATATATCGAAGCAACGGTGGTGGGCGACAAGCAGGCGGTCCGCCTGTGCGGGCTGTACCTGCCCAACGGCAACCCCGTAGAGCTCGACAGCGAAGGCACACCGATTGAAGGGGGGAAATACGCCTATAAACTTGCGTGGATGCAGCGCCTGGAAGACCGCGCGCGTGCGCTGTTGGCCGAGGAAACACCGTTCCTCATGACAGGTGATTTCAACATTATCCCCCAAGCCGAAGATGCTGCGACCCCGGACGCCTGGCGCGAGGATGCCCTTTTTCGCCCCGAATCCCGCGCGGCATGGCGCCGCCTTCTGGCGCTTGGTCTGACAGAGGCGTTTCGCGCCCGTACCCAAGGCCCCGGTCACTATAGTTTCTGGGATTACCAAGCCGGTGCGTGGAACCGCAACAACGGCATCCGCATCGACCATTTCCTGCTTAGCCCTGTCATTGCCGATTGTTTGCGCGATTGCCAGATCGACAAGGATATCCGCGCCCGTGAAAAGCCGTCGGATCATGTGCCTGTGTGGATCGATCTGGATATTTGACCGCAAAAGTTACAGGCAAACACATCTTTGTTGCCCCGCTTGGCCGATTTCAGACGCCGTCGTATGTTGGTGGCGAAACCATCGGGAGGATGAATGATGAACCGCCGCGCCTTTCTTGCCGCCACCTTCGCGGGGCTTGCCTTGGCCAGTGCCGCCGCTGCGAACGCCCCGAAAGTCTATGCAAATGACGGGATCGCCGTCGATGGCACCGATGTCGTCGCGTATTTTACGCAGAATGCCCCCGTCGCCGGAACGCCCGAGTTTACGCATGATTGGAACGGGGCCACATGGCGTTTTGTCTCGGCCGCCAACCGCGATGCCTTTGCCGCCGACCCGTTGGCCTATGCGCCGCAATATGGCGGCCATTGCGCCTGGGCTGTCAGCCAAGGCTACACAGCCTCGACCGTGCCAGACGCGTGGCGCATCGAGGATGGTAAACTATATCTGAATTATTCACGCCGCGTTCAGCGCAACTGGGAAAAAGATATTCCAGCAAACATCCAGAAAGCAGACGCAAACTGGCCAAAGCTTGGCAATTAGGCCTGAAGCTCTGCGTCCCAGTACAAGAAATCCATCCAGCTTTCATGCAGGTGGTTGGGTGGGAATTTCCGGCCCATGTTGCGCAGCTCTTCTGCGCCGGGCTGGCGCGGGGGTTTACGCAAATGAAACCCGGTTTGGTGCAGCGCCTTGGACCCCTTGCGCAGATTACACGGGCTGCACGCTGCCACCACGTTTTGCCAGCTTGTCACCCCGCCAGAGGCCCGTGGCACCACGTGGTCAAAGGTCAATTCGCCCCGTGCACCGCAGTATTGGCAGCAAAATTCATCCCTTAGAAATAAATTAAAGCGCGTGAAGGCCACGCGCTTTTGAGGTTTGACATAGTCTTTAAGCACCACCACCGACGGGATGCGTATCTTCATCGAGGGGGACCTGACGCAATCGTCATATTCTGCCACGATGTCGACGCGGTCCAACCATTTCGCCTTGATCGCGTCCTGCCAAGGCCATAGCGACAACGGGTAGTAGGACAAAGGCCTGTAATCCGCATTCAGCACCAAGGCCGGTTTGTGTTTCAGCCCTGCGGGGCTGCGCGTGAATTCTGTTCTAAAATCGCCGTCCATAGTGCCGCAAATCCTCTGCCGTTCCGCGTCCGGTCCGGCGGGAACAGCCCCACCGATGCAGTGACTATATCTCGTGGTTTGCGTGTGACAAGTCGCAAAGGGCCACAAGATGTCGCAGATGACATAAGCCGATTATGTAACAGGCATGTGATGGATTGCGGTTTGGTCCATGCCACGGATAATCTGGTTCCGAGCAACCAAAAGGACGCAACATGCCCTTTGACTGGCACTCAGATCCGATCACCCGAGACGTCCCCGTGACCAAAACCTATAAATCAATGCAAAGCGTGCGGCGTTTCCTGGTGGGAGAATGCGGGCCTGCGTTTAGGTTTGACCGTGCGTTCATGGCATGGATCAGGAACGACATACCGAAAACGATGGGCGACGTCGCCGATGAATGGCGCCGCCGCCACGCGCCGCATTAAAGCGCGAGCTTGTCGCGCATAAAGGCCAACGCCACGCTTAAACCGTCCGGCGCTATACCGTGGGCAGTGCCCTTCATGATATGGGCAAAAACATCGGTCCAACCGGCATCTTGCAGCGCTTGGGCCGCCTCGGGCAGTGATTGCGGTGGCACCACATCATCAATATCGCCGTGGATCAACAAGACCGGCGGGCGCACGACTACCTCGTCCTTCAAGCTTTCCGGAGACAGCAGCCGTCCTGAAAACCCGACAACCCCCGCCACAGCATCTTCGCGGCGCGGGGCCACATGCAGCGCCATCATCGTGCCTTGCGAAAACCCCAGCAACACGACCTGTTCGGGCAGCAGGTCTTCGTCGACCATCAGCGCATCCAGGAACGAATTGAGGTCCTGAACCGCTTGCGTCATCCCACGCTCGGATTCTTCCTCGGATGAATTATCGATCCATGGGATCGGAAACCATTGAAAGCCGAACGGCGCGCCTGCGCAGGATTCTGGCGCATCGGGTGCCACGAAAAGCGTGTCAGGCAGGTGTTCGCCCAAAGGATCGGCCAGCCCTAACAGGTCTGCGCCATTGGCCCCGTAGCCGTGCAGGAATACCACGGCTGATCGCGTTTCCCCCGACACCGGTTCGCGGCGTTCTGCATTCAATACACGTGTCATGTGATCCCTTCGCGTTGCTTTGCCACCCGGTAGTACGAAAACAGCGCACGGGCTGCAACCGACCGCCAAGGCGACCAGTCTTCGGCCATGATCGCAAGCTGTTTCGGCTTTGGGCGCTCTGGCAGATCAAACAGGATTTTTGCGGCCTCTTGCAAGGCCAGATCGCCCTGCGCAAACACATCTGCGCGCCCAAGCGAGAACATCGCATAGATTTGCGCGGTCCAGATGCCAACACCGGGCACCGCCGTCAGCGTTTCGATCACTTGGCCGTCTGGGGCAACGCGCAACGCGGCATAGTCAATGCCCGCCCCGGCCAGCGCCAAGGCGTAGCGGATCTTCTGACGGCTAAGCCCTGCAGTGCGCAAGCCTTCTTCGCCTGCGGCGATAATTGCGGCCTCGTGGGTGAGCCCGGCGGCATCCATCTTGGCGCGCATCGCATTGGCCGAGGCGACGGATACCTGCTGGCTGATGATCGCACCGATCAGGGCATCAAACCCGTCAGCGCGCAGGCGCAACGGCAAAGGCCCGGTGGCCTTTAGCGCGGCGGCAAAGCGGGGATCGGTCTGCGCCAGCCACGCAGCCCCTTCGGCCACATCCGCATCGCAGGTGATGATCCGGCCAAGGGTCAAAGGGCCAGCAGCCAGTCGACGGCATCGCCCGCCGTTTCAAGAACACGCACCCCGTGGGGCGCATCAGGTCGGTCGATCACAATCGCCCGCACGCCCAAACGCAGCGCTGCGTCCAGTTTCGGCCGGCTCGCGGTGCCGCCGACATTGCGACATACCAGCGTGTCGATCCCCAGCAGTTGAAACAAAGCCGTCTCATCCTCGACCGTGAATGGCGGGGTGCCGTGCACGGTTTTAACATAGTCCGGAAGGGGATTGCGCCCGTTCTGGCTGGTCTGGCGCAAGAACAGGCGTTCGCCCTTAAAGGGATCAAACCCGTCCAGCGTTCCCCTGCCCGTCGTCGCAAACACTCGTGCACCGGACAAGATCATCGCGGAAGCATCTGCCACCGATGCGGCACGTTCTGCCGGAGGGGAAATTTCCCAAGCGGGTCGCAAAACCCGCGCGTATGGCAGCCCTAGCTCTGCCGCCGCAGCCGCCGCCAGTTCAGAGACATCAGAATCAAAACCGTGGCCCGCGTCGCAAATTGCAGCAATCTTTTCGTCTGTCAGAAATTTTCTCATCTGTGCGACAGACGCCGGTGTCCACACGCGCGAAGGCACCGGCAACGGGCCAAAGCTCCGCTCGGGCCTGCGCAATATCCCCTGCAATTTTTGAGATGTTTGCGCTATCTGCGCAGCTATCCCATGCGCCTCGGCACTTCCGGCGATCAGCAAAATGGGAGACGTTTTTTCCATAGTCCCATGATCGGTCAGCCGCTGCGCAGACGCAAGGGGCCTTGCCGTTGTCAAATACTGGGTTTACGCCGATGCAATGACAATGATTGATGACACCCGCGCCAAGCGCAATGTGACCGTTCTGGTCGCGGCGCAGGCCTTTCTTGGCAGTCAGATGCCGATGTATTTCGTGATCGGCGGATTGGCGGGCCAACAGCTTTCGCCCAACGTTTGTCTTGCAACGCTGCCGATCTCGATGATCGTGTTCGGGTCGATGACCACGGCCCCTTGGCTGTCTGGTGTGATGCAGAAATTCGGGCGGCGTGCGGGGTTTATCATCGGGGCCTTTGGGGGCATGGCAGGGGCAGCACTTTGCGCCTATGCGCTGACAATCCAAAGTTTCATGGTGTTCCTGATGGGCAGCTACCTGATGGGTATCTACATGTCATCGCAGGGTTTTTTCCGCTTTGCCGCGACAGACACCGCGTCGGATGAATTCCGGCCCAAAGCGATTTCCTATGTCATGGCGGGGGGATTGATATCTGCCGTGATCGGGCCACAACTGGTGGGCCTGCTGACCGACTCAACCCCGGATGCCACCGTCATGCGGTTCTTTCCGGTCTATATAGCCGCGATCGGCCTGAACATCGTCGGCATGTTCCTGTTTGCCTTTCTGCAAATTCCCAAGCCCCCTATCCCGTCCATTGACGCGCCCAAAGGCCGCTCGCGGATGGAGCTGCTCAAGACGCCGCGCATCGCCGTCGCTGTTATTTGTGGCATGGTGTCTTATGCACTGATGAACCTCGTGATGACCTCGACCCCGCTGGCGGTTGTGGGATGTGGCTATGACATCGTCGACGCGTCACATGTGGTCACCGGACACGTGCTGGCCATGTATGCGCCATCGTTTTTCACAGGTCATTTGATTGCGCGCTTCGGGGTCGAAAAAATCCTTGGCCTTGGCATCGCGATCCTTGCAGTCGCGGGCATGGTCGCGTTGCAGGGGGGTGATCTGAACAACTTCTACATCGCGCTGATCCTGCTGGGCATCGGCTGGAATTTTGGCTTTATCGGGGCCACTTCGATGCTGGCGGGTGCCCATGAACCTCACGAGCGGGGCCGGATGCAGGGGCTCAACGATCTGCTGGTGTTTGGTGGCGTGACCTTTGCGTCCCTGTCCAGCGGCGGGTTAATGAACTGTTCAGGTGGCAATGCAGTCGAAGGCTGGGCCGCCGTGAATATAGCGATGATCCCTTTTCTGGTGCTTGCGGGGGGTGCATTGATCTGGCTGGTCCTGCGTCAACGCCCCCGGACGGCTTAGGCCGCTACCACCGCCCGCTGAGCGCGCGCCAAGCCAGCGGAAAGATATCAAGCGGCGGCAGGGTTCCAGCGCCCACCCGCGAGGGCGTCTCGATTGCTGCCTGCAACACGCGTGCACTGGCACCTATGCTGAACATCGCGGGCCGCGCTTTGGCAGAGACGTGGCGACGCTTGCGGCGTGCTGCCTGTAACCGCTTCAGCGCCTTGCGTGCCAAAGCCTTTACCCCTGCATCGGTCCCGTCCAGTAAGGGCACGCGGCCCTGCTCAACAAGCTGTGGGATCGCCTGAAACCACGCAGCAACGCCAGCCGCGTAAGCAGCGTCGCGCACCACGCCCTCATCGGCGTCCCCCAAAGCAGACGCAGCAACCCACATCAAAGTGCCAGCGGTCTGGTCGATATAGGCGTCGAAATGCGCCTCATCCTCGAACGCATCGCGGTAGATATCCCAGCGGCGCGCACCGACCAGCGTATCCAGCAGACCCGCCTGATCCGGTCTGATCACCCCGGCCAAAGGCGTAGCAACCTCGTGCCTGCGCACCGGGCGGGCTTGGCCGATTTCCTCGCAAACATCACGCCACCATTGCAGGCGCATTTCTGCAATCATCGCCTCTTGGGTGACCCAAGGCGCGCGCGCCACTTCGATATTGAAGGCGGAAAGCGGAAAGAGAAGCCGCCGGGCTGCCAGCGGTGCCGCCATGGCCGCGCGAAACCGCAATGGATCCGCACGCTCTACAATCGCGGCGCAAGCTTTCAGATCGTCGTCAAAAGCCATCCATGAAACCCATAATCGCCTGAACGGTTTCAGATGCGTCAACGATGCCCAAATGCCCATTACCGGGTACAATGACGTAGGTCCCTTTGTCATTCACCGCGCTCATGGTTTCCTCGTATTTGTCGGCATAAAAGGCCTCGTCATCTGATCCTGCGATCAACAAAAATCGCGGCAACGCAGCCACATCCTCAAGGTAATCCCCGCGCGGCGCAAATCCAGCATTCAAACGAAAGCTGTAGGCCGTTGTCGCCGTATCACCCAAAGGACCGTTCATCACGACATCAGGCATGGAGAACTGGATCACCGTCTTATCGTTGAACGCTGTAATGCCAAAGGTGTTCAGGATCGACAATCCGATCTGACGGCGAAGCTGCACAGTGGCCCAGCCGCCGGAATTTTGCCGTGTCGTGGGTGCGTTATATTTCAGATAAGGGGCCAACAGCACAGCGCCGTCCAGTAGTTGTCCATAGTCGCTGCCCGCAAAGCGCACGACCAGCCCGCCCCCCGACGAATGCCCCCCCAGCACAATCTTTTGTCCCGGCTCGTGCAAAGACGTCATCAGATCAACCAGATCATCCTCTAATTGGTCGATATAGTCGATATCGCCGCGCCGACCCGGCCCGGTGCCGTGGCCGCGCAAATCAGGCACAAGAACGGTCGCCTTGGCGCTAAGATGTTGAGCCAGCCGTACAAACTGGAGCCCATGCCAGCCGGAGCCGTGCACCAACACCAGCATTGGCGCGCCCACGGGGCCGTCAAAACGACGGTATGCCATATTATAACCGTCGCGCATCGCCGCGTGCAGCAAAGGCGGGGCAATCACGCTTTGATCCGCGTCGGCAAGATAGGTCGCAAAATCCAACCCGCCGTTGGAAGCGACCGTTTTTGCGGGATCGGTAAAAATCAAAATAACGGCGACAAAAAGTGTAATTAAAATAGTTATGACAGCAGAAAGCAGGATCTTAATGAGCATCCTTTTTAGTCCTTAAAATTTAATATCCCGGATTAATTTCCAGCGGATCGCGTCCAAAAGCGCCTCAAATGACGCGTCCACGATATTGGCAGATACACCTACGGTTGACCAGCGCCGACCTTGCGCATCCTCGCTGTCGATAATGACGCGGGTCACGGCCTCGGTCCCGCCTTGGGTGATGCGCACCTTGTAATCGACCAGATGCATGTCCTCCAGCATTGCTGAATATTGCCCCAAATCCTTTACCAGCGCCTTTGAAAGCGCGTTCACAGGCCCGCGGTCACAGCCTTCTGCGTCCATGCTTTCGCTAACGGACTGACGCTTTTCGCCATCGACCTTGACCACGACAACGGCCTCGGACAAGCTCACCATCTGG
The DNA here is from genome assembly GCA_024636495.1 of Roseobacter sp. Classification (GTDB taxonomy): domain Bacteria; phylum Pseudomonadota; class Alphaproteobacteria; order Rhodobacterales; family Rhodobacteraceae; genus Sulfitobacter. The sequence goes on from JAGXGZ010000076.1 coordinate 26,552, forward strand.
TCGTATTTATTCTTGCGCCTCTCAACCGTAACGCGATAACGCTTGACCTCGAACAGGTCCGGCATCTGCCCTAATGCTTGTCGCGCCAATAGCTCGAAACTGGCCTGAGCGGTGTCATAGCTATAGCCCTCGGCCTCGCGCGCCTTGACCTGATCCAGGATCAGCCCCAGGGCAGGATCGCCTTTGGTGATCTTGAGGCCCGCACTTTCAAGCCGCCGCCGCAAATTGGACTGGCCAGCTTGATTAGACATCGGAATGATGCGCGCATTACCGACCAACTCTGGCTGGATATGCTCGTAGGTTGTCGGATCTTTAAGGATCGCGCTGGCGTGCAGCCCAGCCTTATGGGCAAAGGCCGAAGACCCCACAAATGCCGCTTGTTTCATAGGTACGCGGTTCAAAATCTCGTCCAGATGCCGACTGATCCGCGTGAGACCTGAAAGCGCCGCAAGACTGATCCCCGTCTCAAAACGATCGGCGTAGGGGGCTTTGAGCAGCAAGATCGGGATCAATGTGGTCAGATTGGCGTTGCCGCAACGCTCGCCCAGCCCGTTCAACGTCCCTTGGATCTGCCGCGCACCTGCGTCGACCGCCGCCAAAGTGCAGCCTACCGCGTTTTCCGTATCGTTATGCGTGTGAATGCCCAGATGGCTGCCGGGAATGCCACTTTCGATCACCTCGCACGTGATCCGCCCCACATCGGCAGGCAAGGTGCCGCCATTGGTATCACACAGCACGATCCACCGCGCACCTGCGCCGTATGCCGCCTTGATCGCGGTCAACGCGTAGTCAGGATTGGCGCGGTAGCCGTCAAAGAAATGCTCCGCATCAAACAAAGCCTCGCGGCCCTGATCGACCAGATGTTTGACCGAGCGGGCGATATTGTCGGTGTTTTCCTCAAGCGTGATGCCCAGCGCTGCGGTGACATGAAAATCATGGGTCTTACCGACAAGACACACGGTGCCCATGCCCGCATTCATCACAGCGGCCAGCACATCATCGTTTTCCGCCGAAAACCCTGCCCGCTTGGTCATCCCAAAAGCGGTCATTTTGGCGCGGGTCGCAGGGGCCGCCTCAAAGAAGGCACTATCCGTCGGGTTCGCCCCCGGCCAGCCACCCTCGATGTAATCCACCCCCAGCGCGTCCAGCGCGCCCGCAATGGTGATCTTCTCGGCAGTAGAGAACTGCACCCCTTGCGTCTGCTGCCCGTCGCGCAAGGTGGTGTCATAGAGGTAAAGACGTTCTTTGATCACTTCCACACCCCCACCTTCATTTTGCCAAATAAACTCCGGGGAGCGTGAGGGGCTGGCCCCTCACTCCCGTCCTTAAAAAATCCGCCAACAGTCGCAAATGCGCACATCATTTGATGGCCTCTAATTTGGCCGGATCAAAGTCAGAAGTACTCTCCCAATCAGAGGTTCCATCTGGATTATCATTTAGCTTGATCCCAGCCTCAGTCAGAAAATCACGAATATGATCCGATTTGACGAAATCACGGTTCTTTTTTGCCAAGAACCTTTCGCCTAGCAGGGTATTAATAATCGATCTATGATCCATGGAAATATACTTGTCGTATTGCAAATCTTTTTCATCAAAGAATGCTCTCCAAGAAGCTAAATCTAGCCCAAGAAAGTCTAATCCAGCGCGCAGTTTTTTAAACTCTTTTTGACGAGCAAAGCTGTGAAGCAGTGCAATAGCACCAGGAGTGTTGAGGTCTTCCCCAAGCAATCGTATGAATTCGTCGTCCATTGGTGACGGTATCTCTTCGGCTGTAACTAGAGCCCACTTTCCAAGCGTCTTCTCCGCCTCCTCCCGCTTCTTCTCCGTCCAGTCCATCGGCTTGCGGTAATGCGTAGACAGCATCACAAAGCGGATCACCTCCCCCGGCACCCCCTGCTCCAGCAAATCCCGCACGGTAAAGAAGTTGCCCAGCGACTTGGACATCTTCTTGCCCTCGACCTGCAACATCTCGTTGTGCATCCAGACATTGGCCATCGCCTCCGTACCATTCGCGCAGCAGCTTTGGGCGATCTCGTTTTCATGATGCGGGAACATCAGGTCATTGCCGCCGCCGTGGATGTCGAAATGCGCGCCAAGCAACTCATACGCCATGGCCGAGCATTCGATGTGCCAACCGGGGCGCCCGCGTCCCCATGGGCTGTCCCATCCGGGCAACTCGTCAGTCGAAGGTTTCCACAACACGAAATCCATCGGGTCTTCTTTGTAGGGGGCGACTTCGACCCGTGCACCAGCGATCATGTCATCGACAGACCGGCCCGACAATGTGCCATAATCAGCGTATTTGCGCACACGAAACAGTACATGTCCCTCTTTTTCATAGGCAAAGCCGTCGGCCTCAAGCTGGGCAATCATAGCGACCATTTGATCGATATATTCGGTGGCGCGCGGTTCATGGTTGGGGCGCAGGGCACCAAGCGCGTCCATATCGGCGTGATACCAATCAATTGTCTCGTCCGAGCGTTCGCGAATTAGCTCTTCAAGGCTGCCCACGGCACCCGCTTGTTGACGTTTCAGGGCCGTCTCGTTGATGCGATCATCCACATCCGTGAAATTACGCACATAGGTCACATGCCCGTCGCCGTACACATGGCGCAGCAAGCGGTTGAGCACGTCAAACACGATCACAGGCCGCGCATTTCCCAGATGGGCGCGGTCATAGACCGTTGGCCCGCAGACATACATCCGCACGTTCTTGTCATCTATCGGGGTGAAAACCTCGCGTTTGCGGGTCTTGGTGTTGTGCAGCTTGATCGTCGTCATGAGGCGCGTCCTTACGCAAGTATGGCGCGGGCTTGGCACATAATTCTCAGGAAGAAAACACTATGAACAGGCCCGCCGGAAAGGTCTCAGCAGGGAATACAGCAAATAATGGATGTGTTCGTGTTCATGACCATTGCCTAGCCCAGCGCGGGCCTCAGCGTCAAGTCTGATTGACAAAGCGCCCGACCTCTGCGCCCCTGCGCCGCGACACGTAGGACAGGAGACGGACCATGGAACTATCCTCGCGGATCACCGGGCTTTTGGGCGGCGGATCAGACGGTTGGGGCGTGTTTTCGCGCGCGCGCCAGATGATTGCCGACGGCACGCCCGTGACAGAATTGACCATCGGCGAACACGACATCCGCACTGCCAGCCCGATCCTGCAAGAAATGCACCGCGCGGCGATGGGCGGGCACACGGGCTATGCTTCTGTCCCCGGCACACCCGCCTTGCGCGACAGGGTTGCGGCACGAGTCCAAAACCGCACCGGTGTGCCCACCACCCGCGACAATGTCGTGATCACCCCCGGTGGTCAGGCGGCGCTGTTTGCTGCCCACGCCGCCACGACAAATCCCGGCGATACCGCCCTTTTCATCGATCCCTATTACGCGACATACCCCGGCACGATCCGCGGCGTAAGCGCCATTCCAAAGGCCATCCCCGCCCATGCCAGCGATGCGTTCCAACCCCGCGCCGGTGAAGTTGCCGCTGCGGCGCCGGGCGCAAGATCGCTTCTGATCAATTCTCCCAACAATCCCACGGGCGTTGTCTATTCCCGCGCCACGCTGGAAGGCATTGCAGATGTCTGCAAGGACCAGAACCTGTGGCTGATCTCGGACGAGGTGTATGACACGCAAGTCTGGAACGGCACGCATCTTTCCCCGCGCGCCCTGCCCGACATGGTCGAACGGACGCTCGTCGTCGGCTCCATGTCGAAAAGCCACGCCATGACCGGGTCGCGCTGTGGGTGGATCGTCGGGCCGCGGGATGCCATCGAACACCTCACCAATCTCGCGACACATACCACCTACGGCGTGCCGGGGTTCATTCAGGATGCGGCAGAATTCGCGCTTAATCAGGGGCCGTCCTTCGAGGCCGAGATCGCCGCCCCCTTCCAGCGCCGCCGCCTGCTGGCACAGGAAATCATCGGGGCTCAGAACGCAGTGTCCCTCGTGCCCGCCGATGGGGCGATGTATTTGATGCTGGATATTCGCAGCACCGGCATGAGCGGCGAAGAATTCGCCTATGCCCTGCTTGACGCACATCACATCGCGGTCATGCCGGGTGAAAGCTTTGGCAGTGCTGCCGCAGGTCACATCCGCGTTGCGATGACCATCAAGGACGCGGCCTTTGCAGCGGCTCTCAAGACGTTGTGCCGTTTTGCAGAACAAAAATCCCAATAAAAAAAGGCCGGAAGATTTACTCTCCCGGCCCTCGTTCTCTGGCTTTTAAATATCCCCGCCGGAGGCGTCTTTTAATCGACGCTCCGGCAGGTCACACCGCCAGTTATCTTTAGAAGCGCAGCGATCCGCGCACTGTGAACGTGGTTGCGTCCAGATCATTGCCGCCGACGCCGCCGATGTCGTTAAAGCGGTGCTCCAGAAGTTCTGCACCGACTGTATATTTCTCGGTCACTTTGTAGGACATGCCGATGCCGTAAAACGCGCCATCTTCATCGCCACCGGTTGTGTCAGCCAGCGCATACCCACCGGTCGCATAGATCAGTGTGCTACCAAGGTCATAACCACCTTTGATTTTCGCACGTGCTACGGAATCGATGTTCGCAACACCGCCTGCAAGGTCGATGTCTGTTTTGTCGTAATCAATCTCGCCACCCAGCACGAACTTGCCAAAATCGTAGTCATAGCCGGCGTGGAAACCGTAAAGGCCGTTGTTGCCGTCCAGTGCGCCCGGACCATCTGCATCACCATAACCAAGTTGCAGACCGGTGTAGAAGCCAGTCCAGTCGCCACCCATTGCAGGTGCGGCAACGGGCATAGTCATCATCGGCTCGACCATTGGCTCTTCAAGGCTACCGGCGAATGCGGCACCGCCCATGGCAAAGCTTGCAACGGCTGCGGCGGATGCGAATTTCATTGTACGTTTCATAGTTAAATCTCCTGTAACTTGTCATCTACTCGGCGGTTCGTTCCGCCTCGGGGACACAACTTGGCACCTATCCATTGGTTTCATTTACGGACAATCACGGCTTGGTGATCGGTGATTTGTTGCCAATTTACGTCTAGCCGTAAGCGGGGATGCGCCGCCAACAGCCCATAAACACAAGGTCGCAAACAGAATATCGGTCGCAAACAAGACAGAAGGCCCAGATTTATTTTCGCAGCATCGGAACAATTCGGGGAGAGGCCGCATGAAAACAGAGCAGTGCATCATCGTCTGTATCATCCGCACCATCGGTGCAGAACGAGGACGCGCAGCAAGGGGCGCACCCCCTGCGCAGTAAGCTGCGCCCACGTCCCTCGTTACCATCTAGCTCCGGAAATACAGTATGACAATTCAAACCCCCCTTCGCTCTGGTGGACGCGCCGCGCGCCGCGCCGCACGCTCTGCCCCGCTGGCAGATCACCTGCGCCCCGTGCGTGCAGGCATGTCTGGCGGCACGTTCAATCCGCTGACGCCCGCCGCGATGGACCGCATCCATCAGGCCGCCCTTGATGCGCTTGAGCAGATCGGTCTGGCAGACGCGCCCCCCTCGGGCATCGCGTATATGACGGGTGCCGGGGCGATCCTTGGCGAGGACGGGCGGCTGAGGTTTCCCCGTGCCCTGATCGAAGACACGATTGCGGCGGCGAACCGGTCGGTGACCTTGCATGGCCGCGATCCCAGACACGACCTCGATCTGTCGGGCACGAAGGTGCATTACGGCACCGCTGGGGCTGCCGTGCATCTGGTAGACGTCGAAGGCCGCACCTACCGCGAATGCGGTGTGCAAGACCTGCATGATGCAGCGCGCATTGCAGACGTGCTGGATAACCTGCATTTCGTCCAGCGCCCAATGGTGTGCCGCGACATCCCCGATAACTTGGAAATGGACCTGAACTCGATTTACGCCTGCTGCGCGGGAACCACCAAGCATGTCGGCGTGTCCTTTGGTGAACCGGCCCATGTGAAACCGGGGCTTGAGCTGCTGCACATGATTGCAGGCGGAGAAGACAAATGGCGCGCGCGGCCTTTCGTGTCGAACTCGAACTGCTTTGTCGTGCCGCCAATGAAATTCGCCACCGACTCCTGTCTGGTGATGGAGGAACTTATCGAAGGTGGCATGCCGATCCTGCTGCTGTCGGCGGGCCAAGCCGGGGCCACAGCCCCTGCCCCCATCGCCGGAGCCATCGTGCAGGCCGTTGCGGAATGTCTGGCGGGTCTTGTCTATGTGCACGCGATCAAACCGGGCCATCCGGTAATCTTTGGCACATGGCCCTTTGTCAGCGATCTGCGCACTGGTGCGATGTCGGGCGGATCGGGCGAACAAGCGCTGCTGACAGCAGGCTGTGCGCAAATGCACCGCTATTACGACCTGCCCGGCGGTGCCGCCGCAGGGATTGCCGATGCCAAGCTGCCCGACATGCAAGCGGGCTGGGAACAGGCGATGAGCAACGTGATGGCAGGAATGTCTGGCCTTAACATGGTCTACGAAGCCGCTGGCATGCATGCCTCGCTTTTGGGGTTCTGTCTGGATTCGTTGATCCTGGGCGACGATCTGATCGGACAGGCCTTGCGCTGCGTGCGCGGGATCGAAGTCACCGAAGACAGCGTCAGCCTGGAAGTGATCCGTGCCACCTGTATCGGCGGGCCCGGGCATTATCTGGGTTCAGACCAAACGCTTAGCCTGATGCAGACCGAATATATCTATCCTGCCCTTGCCGACCGGACTTCGCCCAAGGAATGGGCCGAGATGGGCAAACCCGATCTGCTGGCACGCGCCAAAGCGCGCAAAGAGGCGATCCTGTCAGAACGGGCCACAGCGCGGTTCGATCCTGAAACCGACCGCATGATTCGGGAAAGGTTCAATATCCACCTTCCCGCCTAAGATTAAACTGTGCATGTGACTTCACTCGATGCTCTGCTAGGTCTGGATAGAACAGTCCAAATCCAAGGATCATCGCGTGATCACATTCATTGTGACCCATATCGAAGTTGTCGGCGTCATCCTAATGACGTTGCTGGTGGCATTTATCTTGCTCCAACAGCGCCGGAGCCCACAATCAACGGCGGCGTGGATTCTTTTTCTGGTGCTGCTTCCCTACGTAGCCGCCCCGTTGTTTCTTGGCCTTGGGTTTCGCAAACAGGGCAAGCGCTACGAACCCATCCGCTTTTCGCAAAAGGAACATCACCAGACGCCGGTTCATCCGCTCGATAGCACCTTCCAAAGCTTCCACATGCCCCCTGCACTCGTGGCGCAACGCTTTGACATGATCGAAACGCCCGAAGCCGCGTTCGACGCTGTGATCGGCTTGATCAAGGACGCAGACCGCAGCCTTGATTGCCTGTTCTACATCGTGGCCGACGACGATAGCGGCAAGGCCTTTGTCAACGCCCTGACCGACCGCGCCAAGGAAGGGATCAAGGTCCGCCTGCTGCTCGACCATCTGGGCACGCTGCGTGGGCCCCACAAGGAACTCAAGGCGCTCAAGAAAGCGGGGGCCGAGGTGCTGTACTTCGCGCCCTTCCTGCAACTGCCCAGTTCGGGCCACCTAAACCTGCGTAACCACCGCAAAATGGTAATCGCCGACAATGCCCGCGTCTTTTCGGGCGGCATGAACATCGGCTTGGAATATATGTCCGACGCACCGCGCAAGGATACATGGGTCGATCTGGCCTTCACGCTCGACGGCTTGTCCGTGCAAGGCTTCTGCGACGTGTTCCGGTCCGACTGGGAGGTTGCTAGCGGCGTCGACGTGTCAGACAAGATCACCCCGGCCCCGACCGAGGCAGGACACGCGACCGTGCAACTGGTGCCTTCGGGCCCCGATATCATCGAAGATCCGATGCATGACGGGCTGACCCGTGCCCTGCATCAGGCCGAAACCCGGATCTGGATTGCGACGCCTTACTTTGTCCCGACCGAGCCTTTGGCCAACGCGCTGCGGATCGCGGCGCTGCGCGGGGTCGATGTGCGGATCATGGTGCCTGAAAAGTCGAACCAGCGTATCGCCAATTTCGCCCGTGGCGGCTATCTGCGTGATGCGGAAACGGCGGGGGCGTGTATCTACTACTTCACCCCCGGCATGCTGCACGCCAAGGCGCTTGTGGTTGACGATGTGGCCGTCATCGGAACCGCCAACTTCGACGTGCGCAGCATGTTGCTGAACTTTGAGACGATGCTGTTCCTCTATGATGCTGCAAGTGTCGCGGGGCTGGCAAACTGGTTCATCGCGCGGCAGGCCGACTGCCACAGCAAGACGCAGAAACCACATTTACCGCGCCGTCTGGCCGAAGGTTTCTTTCGCATCGGGGCACCGATCCTATGACCCTCGCCCCGCTTCGCATCGCCAGCTATAACATGCGCAAGGCCAAAGGCACCGACCGCCAGCGCAACCCAGACCGGATCATGCGGATCATCCGCGACCTCGATGCCGAGATTGTCGTGCTGCAAGAGGCCGACATGCGCCTTGGTGCACGCCCGTCTGCGCTGCCCTTGGACCTACTTCAGGCTGAAACCGGACTGATCGCCGTTCCTGTTCCAAGCGAGGTCAGCATGGGATGGCATGGCAACGCGGTCTTACTGTCACCGCGCGCCACTCTGATCGACGTGCAGCATATCGACCTGCCCGGGGCTGAACCCCGTGGTGCCATGGTGGTGGACGCAGAGATATATGGCCTTCAGCTGCGCATCATCGCCACGCATCTGGGCCTGATGCGCCGCTCGCGACGTGCCCAGCTCTCGGCGCTCATCGCGCATCTGGACGCGCGGTCGCGCCTTCCGACAGTGATCGCGGGAGATATGAACGAATGGTCGCAAACCGTAGGGCTTGGCCGTCTGGCACATCACTTTACGATCCACGCGCCGGGCAAAAGCTTTCACGCACGCCTGCCGATGGCGGCATTGGACCGGATCGCCATAGATGATGACTTGCGGGTGCTCGGTGGTGGCGTGGTCGAAACGCCCGATACCAAACGCGCATCGGATCATTTGCCAATCTGGCTGGATTTCACGCCCTCATCCTGAGGTCTGATGCCGCCTTACCACGCTGTCTGGCCGCCCCGGCAGGCTGAGCGCGGTATCCGACCGTGGCCCCCGCGCAATCACCTTACCCTTGGCAATCACGCACAGACGGTTTGCCCGCAGGCGCAACGCCTCGATGGGGTCGGCGGCATCCAGCACCACCAGCGACGCCGATGCCCCCACATGCAGCCCGTAATCCTGCAGCCCCATCGTTTGCGCATTGGCCTTGGTCACCATGTCAAAGCATGTGCGCATCTCGTCCGGGCTGGTCATCTGCGCCACGTGCAAGCCCATGAATGCCACATCCAACATGTCGCCCGTTCCCAGCGAATACCACGGGTCAAGCACGCAATCCTGCCCCCAGCCGACATTGATCCCCATCGCCAGCATTTCCTTGACCCGCGTCAGGCCCCGGCGTTTGGGGAATGTATCATGCCGCCCCTGCAAAACGATGTTGATCAGCGGGTTCGGAATCACGTTGATCTGCGCCTCTGCAATCAGCGGCAGCAGTTTCGAGACATAGTAGTTATCCATCGAATGCATCGAGGTCAGATGCGATCCGGTCACGCGCCCCTCAAGACCCAGCCGTGTCGTCTGGTAAGCCAGCGTTTCGATATGGCGCGACATCGGATCGTCGGTCTCGTCGCAATGCATGTCGACCATCAACCCGCGGGCCTCTGCAATCTCGCACAGTTCGCGGACAGATGCGGCCCCATCGGCCATCGTCCGTTCAAAATGCGGAATACCGCCCACCACATCGACACCCATCTCAAGCGCGCGGATGGTATTTTCGCGCGCTGTCGGATCGCGGTAAAAGCCGTCCTGCGGGAAAGCCACCAGTTGCAGGTCGATGTAATCTTTGACCTGTTCGCGCACCTGCAACAGCGCCTCGACCCCCAGCAGGCGGTCATCACAGGTATCGACATGGGACCGGATCGCCAGAAGCCCCATGGACGCCGCCCAATCGCAATAGCTCAGCGCGCGGGCGACAACCTCGTCTTGGGTCATGACCTGCTTTAGCTCTCCCCACAGCCCGATCCCTTCCAGCAGCGTGCCAGAGGCATTGATGCGCGGGATGCCATAGCTCAGCGTCGCATCCATGTGAAAATGCGGATCGACAAACGGCGGGCTGACCAGATCGCCAGTGGCGTCGATCACCTCGCTCGCCTCAGCCCCGTCAAGCGTGTCTATCGCGGTGATCTTGCCACCTGCGATGCCAATGTCGGTCACGCGCCCGTCAGCCAAGGTGCCCCCCTTGACGATCAGATCAAACATCAGCGTTCTCCTTTGTTGAACGGCACCATCAGGGCGGCGGGAACTTCAGCGCGGCGCGATACCAGCACCAGTGCGACAATGGACAGAATGTAAGGGGCCATCAGGAATATCTGATAAGGGATATCCGCGCCCAGACTCGTCTGCTGCACGCGGATTTGCAAGGCGTCAAAGGCGGCGAACAGGACGGCCCCCAGCAAAGCCTTTCCGGGTTTCCATGATCCGAACACCACCAAAGCGATGCAGATCCAGCCGCGCCCGTTTACCATCTCGAAGAAAAAGCTGTCAAAGGCAGACATGGTCAGAAACGCGCCGCCCATCGCCATGAAGCCGCTGCCCACGATGACCGCCCCCATGCGGATGGCCGTTACCGACAGCCCTTGTGCTGCGACCGCTGCGGGGCTTTCACCTGCTGCGCGCACGGCCAGGCCCAGCGGCGTGCGATACAACATGATGCTGGTCGCCGCGACCAAGGCAAAAGCCAGATACGTAAACGGTGTCTGCGAGAATAGCGCCTGCCCCAGCAGCGGAATATCCGACAGGATCGGGATTTCATAAGGTTGGAACGCCGCGATCTTGGGCGGGCTTGTCACCTGCGGCAACGCCAGACGGTACGCATAATAAGTGCTCGACGTTGCCAGCAACGTCACCCCCAGCCCCACCACATGCTGCGACAGACCAAACGGCACCGTCAGCAGGCTGTGCAGCAGGCCAAAGCCCATGCCTACTACCATGGCCACCGCAACGCCGACCCACAGGCCAGTGCCGGAATAAACCGCCATCCAGCCCGCAAAGGCACCCGCGACCATGATCCCTTCGATGCCAAGGTTCAGCACGCCCGCACGTTCGCAAATCAATTCGCCCATAGTCGCAAGGATCAGCGGTGTCGCAATGCGGATCGCAGCGGCCCAGAAACTGGCCGAGATCAGGATATCAAGGATCTCCATCAGTCGCGCACCACCCTGAACCGCGTGAGCAGGATCGCCAGGACCATCAACAGCAGCGCCGTGGCCAGCATCATGTCCGCCAGATATGTCGGCACGCCCGCTGCGCGGCTCATGCTGTCGGCCCCAACGAAAATACCCGCGACAAACAGGGCCGTCACGATCACCCCCAGCGGATTCAAAAGCGCCAGCATCGCCACAATGATCCCCGTGTACCCGAACCCCGGCGACAGATCGAGCGTGAGGCTCCCCTTAAGGCCAGCCACCTCGGAAAAGCCCGCCAAGGCCGCCAGCCCGCCGGACATTAGCGCGGTTTTCACCAGCACGGTGTTGACCGGAATGCCCGCAAAGGCCGCAGCCTCGCGGTTAAGCCCCACGGCGCGCATTTCATATCCCAGCGTACTGCGGGTCTGGATCACCCAGACCGCGACAGCGCACAGGATCGCAAGCCCAAAACCCCAATGCAGCCGTAGCCCGTCAACGATACGCGGCAGGCGGGCCTCTGACAAAACGCGGGCAGATTTAGGCCAGCCCATGCCCATCGGGTCTTTCAACGGTCCCTCAAGCAACATCGAGATGAACAGCAGAAAAATGAAGTTGAACAGCAGGGTTGTCACAACCTCGTCCACGCCGAAACGGGTCTTGAGGATCGCAGGGATCAGCAGCAGCACCGCACCCGCCAGAACGGCCCCGACCATCAGCGTCGGGATCAGCGCAAAGCTGGGCCATGGCAGCGCACCTGTCCCCAAGACAACGGTGATCAAAGCCCCCGCGTAAAGCTGCGCCTCGGCCCCGATATTCCAGAACTTGGCCTTGAATGCGACGGCAATTGCCAAACCGGTAAAGATCAACGGCGTCGCGCGGTTAAGGGTTTCGAGTGCTGCAAATTGCGATCCGAACGCCCCCTTGAGGATCAGCCCCAGAACGGAAAACGGGTTTGCCCCCGCCACCATCGCCAGCAGCGATGCGATGACCACCGTAGCGGCAACCGCCAGCGCAGGTGGCCCAAGACTGCGCCCCAACGACGGGTTCGCGATGGGTTCAAGACGCATGGGCCACCTCGCCATCAAGATCGGCACTGTCAAAACCCTGGCCTGCCATCCAGATGCCAAGCTGCGCGGGCGTCATTGATCCGCGCGCAAATCCAGGCGACAGCCTGCCCCCCGCAATCACATGGATAACATCAGATAACCCCATGATTTCATCCAGATCTTCTGAGATCAACAAGACAGCTGCCCCGCGATCGCGCGCCGCCAAAAGCTGGCTGTGCACATAATTCACCGCCCCAATGTCCAACCCCCGCACAGGCTGGTTCGCTAGAACGATCTGCGGGTCAGCCTCAAGCACGCGGCCCAGAATAAGCTTTTGCATGTTCCCGCCTGACAGCAATCTGATCCGTGTATCAGGCCCCGGGCAGCGAACATCGTATTTATCAATAATATCAGTAGCAAAGCGACGTGCCTTCGACCAATTCATCCAGCCAGCGCGGCTAAATGGGGTGCTATTATACCCCTCAAGGATCGTATTCTCCGTCAGATCAAAATCGGCAATCGTTCCTGTCTTGTGACGATCCTCTGGAATACGCGCGATACCGCTTTGCACCGCCTTGCGCGGCGACCACTGCGCCAGCGGTTCCCCCCCCAGCACAAGAACCCCCTGCGAGGGCATCCGCATCCCCCCCACAACGTCCGCCAACGCAGCCTGCCCATTCCCCGAAACACCCGCTAACCCAATGATTTGCCCGGCTTTCAGATCAAGTGAAACATCGCAAAGCCCCGGCACATTCTTGATGTTGGGGGTGCTGATATTCTGTAGCGAAAGCAAGGTCTTGCCCGGCCTTGCTACTGCAATATCAGGCGCTTTCGCCTCGACCCCCATCATCAATCCTGACAGAGCGGTTTTATCCGTGTCTGCCACGTCAACCTCGGCCACCCGCCTGCCATGCCGCAAGACGACGACACGGTCAGATATGGCCATAACCTCATGTAGTTTATGGGAAATAAAGATGATCGACAGCCCATTCGCGATGGCAATCCTAAGGGTGGCAAACAGATCATCCGCCTCCTGAGGTGTCAAAACTGCCGTGGGTTCATCAAGGATCAGAATTTTCACATCCCGGTAGAGCGCCTTAAGGATTTCAACCCGCTGCCGCTCTCCGACGCTCAGGCTTCCTACGCGTGCATCAGGATCCACTTTTAGGCGAAAATCATCTGATAACCGTCTGATTTTCAACGACGTTTCAGCCTTGTTAACGCGCCACCCGAACAACGATTGAACCCCCAGAGTGATGTTTTCCAGCACGGTCAGGTTGTCTGCCAACGTGAAATGCTGGTGCACCATGCCCACGCCCGCATCCAAAGCGGCACGTGAATTTCCCGGTGGCAAAGTCTGGCCAAACACCTCGACCGACCCGGAATCGGCCGTGTACTGGCCGAAAAGGATATTCATCAACGTGGTTTTACCCGCCCCGTTTTCGCCCAATAACGCGACAACCTCACCCTTGCGCAAAGACAAGCTGATCGCATCATTTGCGACCAGCTTGCCAAAGCGTTTGGTGATTGCGTCAAGGCGCAGAACGACTTCAGAGCCGGGTTTCACGCGATCAGGACGATGCAGGCTCGGTGTCGTTGATCTCGACCACGAAATCGCCTGACATGATCTCGGCCTCGCGCTTTTTGACCAGTTCCAATGCGGCCTCGGGGACCTTGCCCTCGAACGTGCCAAGCGGTGCCAGGACCGTGCCGCCCTCTTTCATAAACGAATAGACGCCATAATCCGCTGCCATGAACGTGCCCGCCTTAACCTCGGCCAGCGCCTTGTCAAAGGTCGGCTCGAAGTTCCAGATGGCCGACGCGACGACCGTTTCCGGGTATTCGCTTTGCGTGTCGATCACGTTACCGATGGCCAGTACGCCCTTTTCCTTGGCGGCATCCGACACGCCAAAGCGTTCGGCGTACAGCATATCAGCGCCGTTTTCGATCATCGCAAAGGCGGTTTCCTTGGCCTTGGGCGGGTCAAACCATGATCCGATAAAGCTGACCTGAAATTTGATGTCCGGGTTCATTTCCTTGGCACCTGCCATAAAGGCATGCATCAGGCGGTTAACTTCGGGGATCGGAAAGCCACCAACCATGCCGATGTTGCCCGTCTTGCTCATGGAACCTGCAATGATACCAGACAGATACGAGGCGTCTTGAATGTAGTTATCGAAGACTGCGAAATTCGGCAGGCCCGCGTCTTCTTTAAAGCTGGACCCCATCAGAAATGCGATATCCGGATAATCAGCCGCCACCTCGCGGGCCTCTTCCTCGGCACCAAACACCTCTCCCACGATCATCATATTGCCGGCTTCGGCGTATTCGCGCATGACGCGGGCATAATCTGTGTTACTGACATTTTCCGAATAGACATATTCGATTTCGCCACGTTCTTGGGCAGCCATCGCCGCCTTGTGGATACGGCTAACCCATTGCTGTTCGACAGGCACCGTGTAGACGCCTGCGACCTTGACCGGATCAGCCGCCAAAACGGGAGATCCGACTGTAGCTGCTAGCAGTGCTGCCGCTGCCGTTGTCGCCAAAAATGCGCGCCTGTTAAAGAATGTATTATGCGTTTTCATAGTTTTAACCCCCTATGGTTGATGATCTGCCAAAGCGTGCTTTGGATGGATGGCACGGGTCAAGGAGTCTTTTACCAACCGGTCAGCTTTGATCTTGGGTCGGTGCCCCTGTTTTCGACACATGCGCTCTATGCTGAATATTTAGGCATGTAGTTTCAAGTGCTTTATCCAAAAGTCAGATCGACCCTGCCGAAGGTGCCGAAATCCGCCTCGAACACCGATCCAGATGTCGCCTCGATCGGGCGAATAAACGACCCTGACAAAACGATCTCTCCGACAGAAAGCCCCATATCATACGCAGCCAGGCGCTGGACCAGCCAGACGATGCCCATGACCGGATCGTTCAGCACCCCCGCACCAAGGCCCGTTTCTTCGACCACGCCGTCGCGTTTGACCACGGCACCGACCCATCGCAGGTCATGGGCGTCGATCAGATACCCTTCGGCCCCCAGAACGATCCCCGCATTTGCGGCATTATCAGCGACGGTGTCATAGATTACCCGCGCCTTGCCCGTTGCAGGGTCCGCGCGCAAAACCCGCGTGTCCAGTATCTCAAGCGACGGCACGACATAATCGGTCGCGGCGATCACATCCGCCCGCGTGACAGACGCCCCTGCAAGATCGGTCTTCATCATAAATGCGATCTCGGCCTCGATCCGGGGTTGGATAAACCGCCCGTTGGGCACCGTGTCGCCCGTCTGGAACAACATGTCATCCAAAAGCACGCCGCTATCGGGGGTCGTGATGTTCAGCGCCTGCTGCATGGCGCGGCTGGTCAGCCCGATCTTCCAGCCAATCCGTTTTGCGCCTGCAGCCTGCTTCAGCGCCACCAAAGCGGCCTGAACCGCATAGGCGTCATCCAACGTGATACCGGGAAAGGCAAGGCTTAGCAGGGCGCATTGCTGGCCGGTCTGTTCGGCCTCGAACAGCATATCGGCGGCGGTGGTGATCTGGTCAGGGGTCATTCGTCGACTACTCCGTTGCGCAAGGTTCCGATGCCCTCGGCCTCGACTTCGACCGTGTCGCCCGGCACCAGCCAGATCGGCGGATCAAACCGCGCACCTGCCCCCGTGGGCGTGCCTGTGACGATGATGTCACCCGGCACCAAGGTCGTGAACGTAGAAATATATTCGATCTGTCGCGCGACGGGGAACAACATGCGGCCCGTGCGGTCTGATTGGCGCATGTCGCCGTTCACGCGGGTTTCAAGCGCCACATCTTCGATTTGACCAGTGGCGCTGAAGGGCACCAGCCAAGGGCCCATCGCACCCGATCCATCCCAGTTTTTGCCCTGCGTCACATTGAACTTGGCGTGACGCACCCAATCTCGTAAAGTTCCTTCATTACATATGGTTAGCGCCGCTATATGAGACAGCGCATGAGCTTGCGCAATGCGCCGCCCACCTTTGCCAATGACAATCGCTATCTCGCCTTCATAGTCCAGTTGGGGCGTCTCGGGCGGTCGCGTCAAAGGCGTTTCATGCCCTACAAAGGATCGTGCAAATCGGATGAAGAGCGACATATTAGGCGGCGCATCCTGCCCGTCTTTATACTCGGCGTTGCGGTCGGGAAAATTGACGCCAACGCAGATGATTTTCTCTGGATCGGGCACGGGAATGTCCCAGCGAAAGCTCCCATCGGGGTGGCTGACAGGTCTGCCCTGTGCGGCATCCTCAAGCGCTGAAAATCCATCGTTTTCAATAACATTCCGCATTGTCTTCCACTGCGGAAACGCACCAGACAAGGCGATCATGCCGCCCTTTGCTACTGCGCCATAGTGTTGCGCATCATCTGCGGTGAATGTTGCAAATTTCATGCCCGTCTCCTTTATGGCGCGATAATCGGTTGCGCTTTGAGGTCGCTATCGACCAAATCGACACCGTCGAATATCGATCCCAGTTCGAACCAGCTGCGCGGTGCGGCGGCCCCCCAAAGCGTTTGGCGCTGCGGGTCTTTCAGATCCCATTTGATCGGCTCCATATCTGGGTCGATGGTCTGATAATCGGAACAGTAAATTTCGGTCCTATGACCATCCTGATCCCGGATATAAAGGAAAAACGCGTTGGAAATGCCGTGCCGTCCGGGGCCGCGTTCGATGTTGGTCACATACCCTGTCGTGCTCATCAGGTCGAGCAGGTCGATGATGTTCAGCGGCGTCGGCACCCAGAAGGCCAGATGGTGCAGGCGCGGGCCGGTGCCGTTGGTGAACGCTACATCATGCACGCCGCCCTTGCGCTGCATCCATGCGGCCCATGTGCGGTCGGTTTCTTCGTCTGCCGTGTATTCCGTCGCGCGAAAGCCCATGTCGCCGTAGAACTGCACCGATGCATCCACATTGGGGCTGAACATGTTGAAATGGTCGATCCGCAGGGGTTTGACCCCGGAATAGAGTTTGTATTTCTGGTGGATCGGCGGCAGCCGGTCCATCTGCGCATAAAACTCCAGCGGGATGCCCATCGGATCGCGGGTCGACAGCACGCGCCCCATAAAGGGCCGCTCGATCCATGCGGTCGGCAGATCGCGGGATTTGAACCATGCCTCAGCGCGGTCCAAGTCTTCCTCGCTCCAGACCTTGAAGCCCAGCACGCCGACCGATCCGGCGTCGGCCTTGTTCAAGATCACACAGTGATGGCCGCGTTCTTCCATGGCGCGCATATAGATGTGGGTCGCGTCCTCGTGGGTGACTTGCAGGCCCAGCGTGTCGACGTAGAACGCGCGGCTCCATGCCAGATCGGTCACGCGCAGTTCCACATGGCTCAGGCGGACGATATTGAACGGCGGGTTCAGGTTGGCGGCTGGAATGGGCATATCGCGTCCTCCGATCAGGCGCCCAGACGGGCGATTTTATGTTGGCCCAAAGCAAAAGCCACGTTTTTCTGTTCCATATAAAAGTCAAATGACCATTGCCCGCCGTCGCGCCCGATGCCGCTGGCTTTGGTGCCACCAAAGGGCGTGGGCAGGTGGCGGACGTTTTCGGAGTTGACCCAGATCATCCCCGCCTCCAACGCGTCGGAAAACCGCAGCGCGCGGGACACGTCGTTGGTCCAGACATAGCCGGTCAGGCCATAGTCAACATTATTGGCGATGTGCAGGGCCTCGTCTTCGTCCTTGAACCGGATGGAGGTGAGGACCGGGCCAAAAATTTCCTCCTGAGATATTCGCATCTTGGGCGTCGCGTGGGTGAATAGCGTGGGCTTCACGAACCAGCCCTTGCCGTCCAATGCGTCCCCGCCTGCTGCGATGGTTGCCCCGTCACTGCGCGCTACGTCGAAATAGCTGCACACCTTGTCGTAATGCACCTTGTGGATCAGCGGGCCGACCTCGGTCGCGGGGTCCAGCGGGTGGCCGACGCGGATGTTGTTTACCCTCTCGGTCAACCGGCGCTCAAACTCATCGGCTATGTTGTCGTGTATCAGCAAGCGCGAGGACGAGGTGCAGCGTTCGCCATTCAGCGAATAGATCATGAAGATCGTCGCATCCAAGGCACGCTCAAAATCCGCATCGTCAAACACCACGACGGGGTTCTTGCCGCCCAGTTCAAAATGGCACCGTTTCAGGGTATCGGCCCCCTGTTTAATGATCATCGAACCAGTTTTACTTTCCCCTACAAAGGCGATTGCCTTGATGTCTGGGTGTTCGGTCAGCGCGCGGCCCGCGTCTTCACCCATACCGTTAACCAGGTTCCACACGCCTGCAGGCAACCCTGCCTCATGCGCGATCTCGGCCAGAATACGGGCGGTCAGCGGGCTGAATTCGGCGGGCTTGTGCACGATGGTACAGCCCGCAGCCAAGGCAGGCGCGATCTTCCACGTCGACAACATGAAGGGCGTGTTCCACGGCGTGATGACACCGACAGGGCCAATCGGGCTGCGGCTGGTCACGTTCATGTGGTCGTTGGTGGGCAGCGATTGGCCGTCGCGCGCAGCGGGGGCAAGATCGGCGTAGTAACGGAAATTCTCGGCCCCGCGCAGCGCCGCCTTGGACATAAAGCGATACGCCTGCCCTGTGTCCCAGCATTCGCACAGCGCGATTTCATCGGCCCGCTCCACGATCAAATCCGCGATGTTGTGCAGGATTTTCTTGCGGGCCGCCCCGCTCATACCCGCCCATGCAGGGAACGCGCCCTTCGCGGCTTTGGCGGCGGCGTCTATGTCGCCCGCTGTCCCTTTTGCAACTTTACAGATCAGGCTTTCATCAACCGGGGAATGGGTCTCGAATGTCTCAAGCCCTTCAACATTTTGGCCGTTGATCAGGTTAAGGATACCCCTGTCGCGAAACCGCGCCAGATGGCCGTTAAGTTTCTCAAGATGCGTGGCAAGATCGGTCATTGCATATCCTTTGGCAGATGGTCACGGATTGAGCTGGCCTTGGGGCTGAGCGCGGGATCAATGTCGCGCATCTCCATCGACAGCATAAAGGATGAGGTCGCCAGGACGGGCGTGCAAAACGCCTGCATCGCGTCGAATATGGTCTGGGTGGCGGCCTGTTTGACCGCATCTGTACGCCCTGCCCGCAATCGCACCGAAAGGTCCAGAAACGCGTGATCGGCGTTGCCATCGGCCATGACCACGTGGGTGCACGCGGTCGCGCGGACCCGAATGCCAGCAACAGGAAAAACGCCCGTATCGGCCGCTGCGCGCGCCACAGCAGCACAAAGGGCCGCGATATCAAGACGCGCCTCAAGGTTGGGCGAATAATCGATATGAAAATGTGGCATAACCCCTCCCGGTATTTGCCCGCTATTAGTTGACAAGTTAATCAACTTAATTAACATGTCAATCAAATTTACAGCTCAACAACGAGATCAAGAATGACCAATGACCCCTCAAAGCTAGCCCAAACTGCGCGATCCTTGCCGATTGCGCTGTTGCGGGCGCGCGAGACGGTGATGGGCCCGTTTCGCGAAATGCTAAGTCAAAGCGGTATCAGCGAACAAAAGTGGCGGGTGTTGCGTGTCGTATCGGAATCCGGCCCGATGGAGCAAACGGCCATTGCCACAGCCGCCTGTCTTATGCTGCCCAGCCTGACACGCATCCTCTCTGCGATGGAGAAAGATGGCCTGCTGACGCGCCAACCCGACACCCAAGACCGCCGCAAATCCATCGTGACGATCAGCGCGGCGGGACAGGACCTGATCGACAGCCACGCCAGCCGCTCGGCCGAGATTACAAAGCGGCTTCAGGAACGCTATGGCACTGAAAAGATGATAAAATTACTGGACTTGCTGGAAGAGTTGACCGACGCTGACCTGACAGCAGCCCCAAAAACATAAGAGCTTGAGGACCAAGAAAATGAAGAAGACAACCGCCGATATCATGGTCGAGGCGCTGGTCGAAAACGGGGTCGATACCGTCTTTGGCATTCCCGGTGCCCATTCATATGAACTGTCCGATGCGCTTGCCCGGCGCGGCAATGACATCCGTTTTGTCCATTCGCGTCACGAACAAGGCGCGGGTTACATGGCGTATGGCTATGCGAAATCCAGCGGCAAACCGGGTGTGTTTACCGTCGTGCCCGGCCCGGGCGTGCTGAACGCTGGTGCGGCTTTGTGTACGGCTTACGGTGGCAACGCGCCGGTGATGTGCCTGACGGGCAATATCATGTCGCATCTGATCGGTCAGGGGCGCGGGCAGTTGCACGAACTGCCCGACCAGCTGGCAACCTTGCGCGGCCTGACAAAATGGTCCGACCGGATCGACCACCCCTCGCAGGTCGCGGATACGATGGCGCTTGCCTTTACCGAGATGCTGTCGGGCCGCCAGCGCCCTGTCGCGGTCGAAGTGCCGTGGGATGTGTTTGGCCAGAAACTGCCCGCCCCCGATCAGACCGCCGCGCGGCCGCGCCACACGGTGATGGACCCTGACGCGATTACTGCCGCCGCCAAGATGATCGCCGCCGCGACAAACCCGCTGATTATGGTGGGCGGCGGCGCGCTGGATGCAGCTGCCGAAGTCTTGGCCTTGGCACAGAAAATCCAAGCCCCCGTTACGGCGCACCGCAGCGGCAAGGGGATTGTGTCGGATGATAACCCGCTGGCGATGAACCTGATCGCATCCTACGACTATTTCCAGAAATGCGACCTGTTAATCGGGATCGGCAGCCGCCTTGAGCTGCAATTCATGCGCTGGCAATGGCGCCCCGAGGGGCTGAAAGTGCTGCGCATTGACATCGACCCGACCGAGATGGTCCGCCTCAAGCCTGATCTGGGCGTCGTGGCCGATGCGGCAGAGGCGTCAGCCGCACTTGTTGAGGCCTTAGGCGACCGTAAAGCAGAGGATCGGACCGCCGAATTCAGCGACTACAACACCCGCGCCCGCGCCGCGTCAGAAACCGTTCAGCCACAGATGAGCTATCTTGACGCGATCCGCCGCGCCCTGCCCCGAGACGGGTTTTTCGTCGAGGAAGTCAGCCAAATGGGCTTTACCGCGCGGTTCGGTTTTCCGGTCTACAAACCCCGCCAATACGTCACCTGCGCCTATCAGGACAATCTGGGCTTTGGCTATAACACCGCGCTTGGCGTCAAGATCGCGAACCCCGACAAGGCGGTCGTGTCGGTCAATGGCGATGGCGGGTTCATGTTCGGCATGCAGGAAATGGCCACCGCAATGCAGCACGGCATCGGCGTTGTGGCCGTTGTGTTCAACAACAACGCTTATGGCAATGTGCGGCGCGACCAGATGAATGTGTTTAACGGGCGGCTATTGGGGTCGGAATTGCACAACCCCGATTTCGTCGCCATGGCCCAAAGCTTTGGCATGCGCGCCGAACGGGCCGAGACGCCTGAGGCGTTGGAACAGGCCATCACCGCTGCGCTTGAGGCGGGAGTTCCCGCGCTAATCGAAGTGCCGGTTGAGACCGGATCAGAGACCTCGCCCTGGCCGTTTTTGCACCCCGCACCACACGGCAGTTAACAAGAAACGCGCGGCCCCGGTGACAGGGCCGCGCGTTTTCTGATGCGCCATCTTAGGCGTCCAGATAGCTTTGCATGGCTGCCTCGGCCCCATCGGCCCAGACCATCGCAAGCCAGCGGTCAAAGGCCTTGGCAAAGCCTTTTTGGCCAGCAAGATCACCATAAAGACGGTCCTGTTCCAGCCACGCTTGGGGGCGCGACTTGGCTGCGACTGCCGCCGCTTGCAGATCGTCCCAATAGGGGTCGTTTGGCGCAATCGGGGTACCATCTTCGCGCGTACCTTCACACATCCGCGCCCAAAGCGCTTCAACCAAGGCAAGCCCCTCGATCGGTCCGCCAGCTGCCACCGCATCGCGGAGGATCGGGATGACAAAACCGGGGTGGCGCGACGACCCGTCAAAGGCCACCCGCCGCACGGTGTCGCGGATTTCGGGGTTCGAGAACCGTTCGTCAATCAGGTCGATATAGCTGGCAGCCGTCATTCCCGGCACGGCATCCACATGCGGCGCGCTTTCATCCAAGCTGACCTTGCGCAAGAAATCGCGGATCGTGGGGTGTGCCATGCAGCCTGATATCGTCTCGATCCCCAATATTTCGCCCGGGTTAGCGATGATCTGGTGGCCCGCGTTCAGCAGGCGCAGCTTCATCGCCTCGAACGCATGCACATCATCGGTAAAGGTCGCCCCTGCGCGGTCCCAATCGGGGCGACCTGCACAAAAATTATCCTCGATCACCCATTGGCGGAAATTTTCATGGGTGACGGGGGCCATGTCGATCACCCCGAAATCACGGGCAAGTGCCAGCTCAGCAGGGCCAGTCGCGGGTACGATGCAATCGACCATCGCGTTGGGAAAGCTGCATCTGGCATCGATCCACGCGGCCAGATCGGGATCGGACATGGCCGCCAGACCCAGAACCGTCTGACGCAGGATTGCGCCATTGCCTTGCAGGTTGTCGCAAGATTGGCAGGTGAACGGGCCAAGCCCCGCATCGCGGCGCAGTTTCAACGCGGCAATCATCGCGCCAAAGGCGGTTTTAGGCGTCGCGGGATTTGCCGCATCATGGGCCATATCCGCATTGTCGGCGTCAAACCCGCCTACCCCGTTTTGATAATAGCCACCCTCGGTCACGGTTAACGCGACGATGCGAATGGCGGGGTCGGCCATCTGGGCGATCAGCGCGGCATTGTCAGGCTCGACCGGCACGAATCCAATCATGGATCCGGTAATCTCGGCTGATTTCCCCTTTGGGTCTAGTTCGATCAACGTCGACAGATAGTCTTGGGCCATCAGCCGCGCCCGCTGCGCAGTATCCGCCGCACGCACGCCCGCGCCGATGATCGCCCAATCATGGGCCAACCCCATGTCCATCAAACGGTGCAGATACCACGCCTGATGGCCGCGGTGAAAGTTACCAAGACCGATATGAACGATCCCGGCTGATAGATCAGCGCGGTTGTAAGTCGGTTTGCGGATACCCGGCGGAAGGTCAGTAAGGCTTGCAAGAGTTAACGGCTGTGCCATCAAAGTCTCCGGTTAAGAAGTGGAGGGACGCGCTTAGCTCATCCATTGGCCGCCGTCGACGTTATACGTCTGCGACACGATGTAATCGGATTCGGGCGAGGCCAGAAAAATCGCCATGCCTGTCAAATCCGCAGGCACAGCAAAGCGGCCTGCAGGCACGCCCGCTGCAACTTCGGCTTTTTTCTGGCCGGGTTTCTTGCCTTCCAACTTGGCGAACATGGCATCGACATGGTCCCAATGCGCCCCGTCCACCACGCCGGGGGCGATGGCGTTGACGTTGATGCCGTGACCGATCAGGTTCAGCCCGGCAGATTGCGTCATGGAGATCACGGCGGCCTTTGTTGAACAATAGACAAGCACCAGCGCTTCGCCGCGCCGTCCGGCTTGGGATGCCATGTTGATGATCTTGCCGCCATGGCCCTGTTTGATCATCTGCGCCGCCGCCGCTTGCATCGTGAACAGCGTGCCGCCCACGTTGACGGCATAAAGCTTGTCATAGCTGGCGCGGGTGATATCGACCGTTTCGGCGGCATCAAAAAGTGCAGCGTTGTTGATCAGGATATCCAGCTTGCCTGCACGGTCCACCACCGACGCGATGGCGGCATCAATGCTGGCTTGATCCGCGACATCAATGTGCACGGCATAAGCGTGCGGCCCCAGTTCGTCGGCCGTTTGCTGCGCCGCCTCAAGGTTGATGTCGGCAATGCCAACCGTCGCCCCTTCGGCAATATAGCTTTCCGCAAAACCCCGGCCAATGCCCCGCGCAGCGCCCGTAATCAGCGCCGATTTTCCATCCAGGCGTTTCATGCGATGCGCAAGCCTTTGTCGTCGAAGCGATGTATCTTATCGGCTTGTGGGGTCAGATGGATAGTGTCGCCGTGGCGCAGGCCGACTTCGCCGTAGGCGCGCACGGTCATGGGTTCGTCCATCTCGTCAAGATGCACATGGAAAAACGTGTCAGACCCAAGGTGTTCGGAAACACCAACCTTGCCCACAAATGTGCCGCCGCTGTCGACAACGTCCATGTGTTCTGGACGGATGCCGATATGTGTGGCGTTATGTTTGGCCGCCGCAGCACCGCCGATCAGGTTCATTGTGGGGCTGCCGATAAAGCCTGCCACAAAAAGGTTGCGCGGGCTGTGATAAAGCTCGAGCGGGGAGCCGACCTGTTCGATGTGACCGGCACGCAGCACCACGATCTTGTCGGCCATGGTCATGGCTTCGACTTGGTCATGGGTTACATACACCATTGTTGTCGCAAGTTTCTTATGCAGTTCGGAGATTTCCAGCCGCATCCCGACCCGCAAGGCCGCATCGAGGTTGGACAAGGGTTCGTCAAACAAGAACGCCGACGGTTCGCGCACAATCGCGCGGCCAATGGCGACGCGCTGGCGCTGGCCGCCTGATAATTGGCCCGGACGGCGGTCAAGGTAATCGGTGAGGTTCAGCGCCTTGGCAGCTGTCTCGATCCGCTTTTCCTGTTCTTCAACAGGCATTTTCGCCATCTTCAGCGGAAAGGCGATGTTCTTGCGCACCGACATATGCGGATAAAGCGCATAGGATTGGAACACCATCGCCAGACCGCGCTTGGCCGGTGGCAGGTTGGTGGCGGGTGCCCCGTCAATGCGGATTTCGCCGCCTGAGACGTCTTCGAGCCCCGCAATCAGGCGTAGCAAGGTGGATTTACCGCAGCCCGAGGGGCCAACGAAAACCACGAACTCGCCGTCTTCGATGGTCAGATCCAGCGGTGGAATGACTTCCACTTCGCCGAATTTCTTTTGCACTTTCTCGAGCGTGATGCGTCCCATGAGAAAACTCCCTTATTTAACGGCGCCGAAGGTCAGGCCCCGGACAAGTTGTTTCTGGCTGAACCAGCCCATGATCAGAATTGGCGCGATTGCCATAATCGACGCGGCACTTAGCTTGGCGTAGAACAATCCTTCGGGGGCGGAAAAGCTGGCGATGAATTTGGTTAATGGGGCGGCATCCACCGTGGTGAGCAGGATCGTCCAAAAGGCTTCGTTCCATGCCAAGATCACATTGAGCAGGATCGTGGATGCAATGCCCGGCAGCGCCATGGGCGTCAGCACATACAGGATTTCGCTTTTCAGCCCGGCCCCGTCCATCCGCGCGGCTTCCAAAATCTCGCCCGGAATTTCGCGGAAATAGGTGTAAAGCATCCAGACGATGATCGGCAGGTTGATCAGCATCAACACGACGACCAGTAACATGCGGCTGTCCATCACGCCAAAGTATTTCGCGATCAGTACCAGTGGATAAAGCACGCCAACTGCAGGTAACATCTTGGTCGAGAGCATCCACAGCAGCACATCTTTGGTGCGCTTACCCGGCACAAAGGCCATCGCCCAAGCTGCAGGTACCGCAATGATGATGCCCAGAATGGTGGACCCCACCGCGATGATAATCGAATTCATCAGCGCCAGCGGATAATTCGAGCGCGCCAGAACATCGCTGTAGTTCTGCGTCGTCCAGTCAAAGAACAACCACACAGGCGGGTCGGAAATTGCAACGTTTTCCGCCTTGAAGCTGGTCAGAAAGGTCCACAGGATCGGGAAAAAGATCAGCAGACCAAAACCCCAAGCCAGGGCTGTCCACATGATTTTTTTACGGGGAGATATTGCGCGTGCCATGATCTGGTCCCTTCAGTTATCGATGTTCTTGCCAACGATGCGCATCAGGAAGATGGCAACGATGTTGGCAAGGATGACGGCGATGATCCCGCCTGCTGAGCCCAAACCGATGTTCTGGCTTTCAAGCACCCGCTGGTAGACCAGATAGGTCAGTGTCCGTGTGCCAAAGGCGCCGTTTGTGGTCACGAAGATCTCGGCAAAGATCGACAGCAGGAAAATCGTCTGGATCAGGATCACAACAGTGATGGCCCGCGACAGATGCGGCAGGATGATGTACCAAAACCGCGCCAAGGGGGGTGCGCCGTCAATCTCGGCGGCCTCAAGCTGTTCGCTGGACAGCGACTGCACGGCCGTCAGCATGATCAACGTGGCGAAAGGCAGCCATTGCCACGCCACAATCACGATGATCGACAACATCGGTGCCTGGCTCAGAAAATCGTAAGGTTGCAGGCCAAAAAACTTGTAACCGTATGAAAACAAACCGTTGTCCACGTTAAAGAACATGTTTTTCCACACCAGCGCGGACACGGTGGGCATCACAAAGAACGGGGCGATCACCAGAATGCGCACGATCCCCTGCCCGAACATCGGCTGGTCCAGCAGCAGTGCAAAGGCCACGCCGCCGCCAATGGTGATGATCAAAATACCGCCCACCATCCACAACGTCGTCCCGACCGACGACAGGAACGAGCTGGACGATACGAAGCGCCCGTAGTTTTCAAAACCGATCCACGCCTCGAACACACCACGCATCGGGCGGTAATCGGCAAAGGAAAAATACAGCGTCATGCACAAGGGCACCAGCATCCACACCAGCAAAACAAAAACGGCTGGGGCGATCATGATACGTGCGGCTGATTTGGAATGTTCTGTCGCCATGACAGTCTCCTTCCGTCTGGATTATCAGGACCTTACGAAGACCGCGCTGCGATCTGCGAAAATGCCTGTGGGGGAAATCGTTGTGCGGGTTGGTGTTTCCGGGACAGGGTGTGCCCTGCCCCGGAAATCTCTGTAAGCGGCGGCTTAGTAGCCTGCTGCTTCCATTTCTTCTGTGGTCAAAGCTTGTGCTTTGGCCAAAGCTTCTTCGGCTGTCTGGTTGCCCGCAAGCGCATCAGAGAACTGCTGACCCACTTGGTTGGCGATGCCTGCAAACTCGGGGATCGCTACAAACTGAACACCTGTGTACGGCACGGGCTGCACAGTCGGGTTGGTTGGATCTGCCGACAAAATGCTGTCGAGCGTCATCTGAGCGAAAGGTGCTGCGGCCAGATACTCTTGGTTTTCATACAAGGATGTACGTGTGCCAGGAGGTACGTTTGCCCAACCTTCGTTGCCTGCAACAAGTGTCGCGTAGGCAGGACCGGTTGCCCAAGAGATGAACGTTTTTGCTGCGTCCTGCTTTTCAGAGGATGTCGGGATCGCCAGCGACCATGCCCAGAGCCAGTTGCCGCGCTTGCCCAGACCGTTGTCGGGTGCCAGTGCGAAACCAACCTTGTCGGCTACAGTTGAATCAGCACCAGTGACGAAAGACGCCGCAACAGTCGCATCGATCCACATGCCGCACTTGCCCTGCTGGAACAATGTGAGGTTTTCGTTAAACCCGTTGTTGGCCGCACCGGCAGGACCGGATTCGTTCAACATACCAAGGTAGAAATCAAGCGTCGCGGCCCATTCTGGGCTGTCGAACTGCGCTGTCCAGTTTTCATCAAACCAGCGTGCGCCAAACGAGTTGGACATCGCGGTGATGAACGCCGCGTTTTCGCCCCAGCCCGCTTTGCCGCGTGCACAGATGCCGTTGATCTCGTTGTCGCGGTCGGTCATGGCGGCTGCTGCTTCACGGATGAACGTCCATGTTGGCGCGTCAGGCATTTCAAGGCCCGCTTTTTCCATCAGGTCGGTGCGGTACATTACCATCGACGATTCACCATAGAACGGCGAGGCGTACAGTTCGCCATCGACGGTCAAACCACCGGCAATCGCGGGCAGCAGGTCGTCTTTGTTGAAATCGTCGGCCATGCCTTCGTTCAAAGACACCAACCAGCCATTGTTGGCCCAGATTGGCACTTCGTATGTGCCGATTGTCATAACGTCATATGCACCACCACCCGTGGAGATATCTGTTGTCAGGTTTTGACGCAGAACGTTCTCTTCCAGCGTGACCCACTCGACCTTGATGTCGGGATGTTTCGCGTTGAAATCATCTGTCAGGCCCTGCATGCGGACCATGTCGCCGTTGTTCACGGTTGCGATTGTAATTGTTGTCGCATGCGCATCTGCAGATGCCATACCTGCTGACAGGCCAAAGCCGACCGCAGAGGTCAGCAAAAGTTGCTTCATGTTCATGGTTGTCCTCCCAAAGACTTTTTTACACGTGTTAATCATAGTCGCTGAATTTCCCTTCCGTCAACTTAAAGTTTCAAAAAGGGATGCCGCAACGCAGCAAACGAAAAGCAGTCAAGCGGATTCCCGGATTTTTAAGGTGCCATTTATCAGTTGAACTGTCTGATTGCCTTGAGAATTTTCCGCGCGCAACTTTTCGATTAACCGGTCCATGGCAGCCTGCCCGATGGCGGCAACATCCTGGGCGACGGTCGTCAGCGTCGGCACCGTAAAGGGGCAAAGCGGATAGTCATCATGGCCAGCGATTCGCAAACCACCCTGACGCATCGCGCCCGGTTGCAGCCCATGATGCGCAGCCGCGCGCAGCGCGCCGATGGCAACCCGGTCATTCGCACATAGAACAGAGGACCCCGTGAACTCGCCCCTTGAGAAATAGTCGTTCAGAACCGCCAAGCCGTGTCCTTCGAAATACGATCCCTCTTCCACAACCCCGGCCCCGATCACGACCGGTTCATGGCCAAGCTCCTCCATCTTGGTGATGTAGGCCATCTCGCGCTCGTAGGCGTTGAAATTCATTCTCGGCATCGCCAGAAAGATCGGCGGAGTGCCAACCCGATTGAGGTATTCTGTAATGATACCAGTACTTTGAACATGGTCTGTGCCCACAAAATCAACCCCCGACAAAGGTGCAGGGCGCGAATCCATCAACACAAAGGGCAAGCGTTCATTCAGCCGCTCATAGACTTTGAGGTCGCTGTGATTGCCCAAAGGCGCCACAACAGCACCGTCGACATTCATCGACAGGAATGTCTCGGCCGCGCGCGCTTCGATTTCGGGGTCGGAATGCGAACATTGGGTAATCACGGTGAACCCGGCCCGCATTGCAGCCCGCTCAAGCGACTCAAGAAGACGGGTGAAAAACAGATCGTTCAGGTAGGGAATGATCACCCCGATCATGCCCGTCGACTTGCGGTTCATCCGGGTCGCGAAGAAATTTGGAATGTAATCGACACGCTCAAGCCCGCTGCGGATCCGCTCGACCGAAGACCGGCTGACCTTGGTGGGGTCTTGAAAATAGCGTGACAGTGTTGGCCGCGAAACGCCGATTGCAGCCGACAATTCTTCCATCGTGTGAATTTCCGGTTTAGCCATCTGTGCGGCTCCCTGCTTTGATGTCGTTGATACAAACTTACGCCAAAGAAAACTGGTTGTCGCCCCTCAGATTATTACACGCGTAAACATTTTGCGTGAATTTATCATGCAGCACTTAACGGCAAGGAAACGGCCACGCCGCCGCAATCCGCAAAAATCTGCCCAGCTTTGACGTGCTGACAAGATGCAGCCCAATCAGCGCGTGTCCGTGAGGGCAGGTAAGGCATTGAAATTTAACTATATCCAAACCCGCCACATTAATGTACGTTTAACGCCATAATACCACGCGCGAAAAGTGCGGGAAAAAAAATTGAGGCGGTCAAATGAAGCATATTTATTCCAGACTTGGATGTGGAGTCGTGTATTTTGCACGCAGTCAGATCGTGGGTGTGACGCAGGTCCGACAAGGCAACAAAGCGCACCTTGAACGCTTGGCCGTCGCACAGCGCCGCGCGCATTCGACTGACTTGTCGGGTCACGTTTCCCCCTGATCAAAGGGCTGTCTGATCCGGTTGAAGGGTAACGCGCTGCGCATTTGTTCAGCGCCAAGCTTGCATCCCGTTCAGATCGTACATTTTACCATGTCTGGCAAAAAAGCTCAGAAACACGGTCTTGCAGGCGGCAAGTCCAAGGGCACCATCAGTGCCCCCAACAATGACGACTTCGTTGCACGGTCTGTACGTCATCTGGCCGAAATGCGCCGGATCAATCCCGCTTCCGATGGCAAGGGGCAGAAATTCCCCGACGGCTGGTTTGACATTCCCGAACGCCAGTTGGCTGATCTGGGCGCGATGTTCTTTCTAGCCTCATTGGCTGCGTTCCACCGCCCCCGCTCCATTGCGCAAGTGTTCGGATATCTCGAAACGCCGCTGCGCTTGGGTCAATACCAGATTTACCGTTCGAACGGCTATCCGCGTGCGTTTATCACCTGGGCAGGCCTGGACGTGGCAGCCGAGCGTCAGTTCGCGGTCGATCACATTCCCCTGCGCCCCGAGCAGTGGAACAGCGGGACGTCAAAATGGGTGGTCGATCTGGCCTCGCCTTTTGGGCATATCGGCCAGATTGTCGGCATGCTGTCCAAAAGCGAACAGGCCAACCGCGTGCGCACCTTGTGGCACAACAAACCGGGAACCCGCGCACGGGTCATGGAATGGAGCCGCAAAGACCGCAACAGCCCAATCGAGGTGGCGTCTTATGGACGTGCTCAGTTCCAAAAAATTCTGGACGGGGCATAGACCATGGGCACTCCGAATATTGGCGGCACAACAACCGGATCGGTTTTTGAAGACAGCGGGGCGATTGTCACCGGCGATCTGGATGACATTGGCTTCAACACAGCCAATAACGACGATACCTGGTCGATTTCGGGCGCTGCAAGCTACGGCACCGCGACGATCAACCCCACAACCGGTGCGTGGACCTATGATCTGGATGACAACAATCCTGTCGTAGATGCCTTGGATGCGGGCCAAACCCTGACCGACACGTTTACCGTGCGCATGGTGGACAATGGCGGCTTTGGTGCAGGCCAGTCTGATACGCAGGTCATCACGATCACGATCAACGGTGTGCCCTGTTTGGTGCGCGGATCGATGATTGAAACCGAACACGGGCTGCGCCCGATCAATACGATACGGACGGGGGACCGAATTGTCACCCAAGATGGACTTAAAGTCGTGCGGTGGATTGGCCGACGCAAGATTATGGCGGACGAGTTAAGCGCAAATCCCAAGCTGCACCCTGTTCGGATTATGGCGGGTGCCTTGGGCAACGGGCTGCCACGCCACGACCTGCTTGTCTCGCGCCAACACCGCATGTTGGTGCAGTCAGCCATTGCACACCGGATGTTTGGCAGCGCAGAAGTCTTCATCCCTGCGATTAAACTGACCGAACTTCCGGGCATCTATTTGGACCAAACCATTGAAACGGTCGAGTATTTCCACCTTCTTTTTGATCGGCACGAGGTAATCTTTGCCGAAGGTGCCCCCACCGAAAGCCTGTTCACAGGCCCAGAAGCGCTGAACGCCATCAGCGAGGACGCCCGCGACGAGATTTGCACGCTCTTTCCAGAGATCACAAAGCTTGACTATGCGCCTGAAACGGCCCGCTATGTGCCTTCGGGCCCGTTGCAAAAACAGCTGATCGCGCGACACCTCAAGAACAACAAGCCGTTGTTGTGTCCGGCAGGACAGACCTGTGCCGGGTCGTTAAACGTCGCACATTAACCTAGCACTCGCGATAGTCTGGCTTTTCCGGCGCGCGAACATCCCGTTTGAACCCGACCTCCGGCGCTCCAACCGACTGCACCGTGCTTCGTCATCTGGTTGTACTGTGTGCGCTTAGCTGTCAGGGGTGACGTAAAAGGAGATTGGCTATGAATGACAAACTCACCCGCGCGACCAAGGTCGATCGCATTTCAGAACTTCTAGGATTACCCGAAGACATCAACTCCACCGCGTCCCTGACCGCCCAAGTGGCAAATGGCCTTTCGTGTAAGTCGCTGGACACGATCCTTAACGTCATGTTTTCGCAACCCGCGTTGAACATTATCCCAGACCGGGTTTACCGCCGCGCGAAGCAGGAAAAACAGTCTCTGAGCCCAGCCAAAAGCCAAATCGTCTACGATTTTGCCCGCGCTTACGAGGTTGCAGATCGGGTTCACAACGGCAACGGCGCATTGGTGATGCGGTTTCTTGAAAAACCGAACCCCGGCTTGGGTGGGGCTATCCCGATGTCACTGGCCATTTCCAGCCCTGCTGGCGCGGATGCCGTCATTGAGCTTTTGAACAGCTAGACTGAGGCCAAGTTACGTTCAGTGGGGCAGCGGATTGATTTGCTGCCCTCTTTCTGGCGTTGTCCTTTGTGAACTTCCGCTGTTTCAGCGAACGGCACTTGAGGCGTTGGACGTTTTACAACGCTTTCCGACGGTCGCGAACCTTGGATTTTTTTCGATCTCGCGCTGCTCCGTCTTTTTCACGGGCTAAAGTTTCTGCGGATTGCCGCTGCTAATCGCGGTTTCGACGCAGTGTTCCGAGTGGTGCTCTAGGATAGGCTTTTCGACGCCAAGGATCGCCGACCGGATCGCGGCCGTCTGCGCGAGAATATCCATGCAATACCCCTCGGCCTCGACCAGACCTGCGCGCGCCCTCACCTGTCCTTCCAGACGCCCCAGTCGGTCCAGTGCCTTTTGCTTGTTGTCTTTCATAGGAGGAAAATCTTGATCGAACGGAACGAAGTAGCGGCGTCCCATCTTTATACCCAGCAAGTGTATTAACTGCCGCATCGGGGGTGCGGACAAAAACTTTGACTGGTTTCACGGCATAACGCTCAGATTTCAGCATCAATTTTTCGACGGGTTTCGTTATTTCGTAAAAAATTTTGAAATCGTACATCGGGGGGCATGTGTTACAGCACTGCCCCCCAACCTCTCAATTTCTCAGCTACAGCCGGACGTGCCACCACATGTGTTGCACTTCATGCAGGTGCCGTTGCGCACCAGCGTGTAGTTGCCGCATTCGCCGCAGGCTTCGCCTTCGTAGCCTTGCATTTTCGCCTTTGTGCGCGCGTCAATGCTTACTGCACCGCTGGAGACAGCTGTTGTTGATGCCATCGACGCTGTCACCGACTGGGTGGCAATCGCACTGCCTGCTTCAAGAACACCAACATCACCGGCACTCAGCCCGCCTTGCATCAACATCAGTTCCTGCGGCATGCGGTTGCGCAGATACCCGGTCGAGCTGATCTGCTTGAGCACTTCCAAAGACCGCGTTGCCGCACTTTCGGACAATTCAGTGACGTTGCGCACGCCTTCTTCTTCGCCGCGACCGATGGTGTCGAATGTCGCGCCCTCGGGCTGGACATGCGCCAGATCGGTACGGTCAAGATAGCTGACGGCCAATTCGCGGAAGATGTAATCAAGGATCGAGGTTGCATTCTTGATGCTGTCGTTGCCCTGAACCATGCCTGCGGGCTCGAACTTAGTGAAGGTGAAGGCGTCGACGAATTCTTCCAAAGGCACGCCATATTGCAAACCGACCGACACGGCGATGGCGAAGTTGTTCATCATCGCGCGGAAGCCGGCGCCTTCCTTGTGCATGTCGATAAATATCTCGCCCAGCTTGCCGTCACCATATTCACCAGTGCGCAGATAGACTTTGTGCCCACCAACGATGGCCTTTTGGGTATATCCCTTGCGGCGCTGAGGCATCTTTTCGCGGTGCGATTTGATGATCTCTTTGACGATGATCTTTTCGACGATCTTTTCCGCCAGTACCACGGCTTTTTCGTGGATGTTGCCGGATTCCAGCGTCTCTGCTGCCTCGTCGTCATCCTCAACCAAAGCGGATGCCAAAGGCTGCGACAGTTTTGATCCGTCACGATAGAGCGCGTTTGCTTTCACACCCAGCGACCAAGACAATTCATAAGCCTTCTGGCAGTCTTCAATCGTCGCGTCATTGGGCATGTTGATCGTCTTGGAGATCGCACCCGAGATGAACGACTGTGCTGCGGCCATCATGTAGATGTGGCTGTTGACCGACAGGTAACGCTTGCCCCGTTTACCGCAGGGGTTGGCGCAATCGAAGATGCTGTAGTGCTCTTCCTTGAGGTGCGGCGCGCCTTCCAGCGTCATCGTCCCGCACACATGGTCATTGGCCGCGTCCACGTCTTTCTTGGAGAACCCAAGCGATTTCAACAGATCAAACGTCGGATCGTTCAGCTTTTCGGTTGGGATACCAAGCACTTGGGTGCAGAATTCTTCGCCCAAGGTCCACTGGTTGAACACGAAACGGATGTCAAAAGCTTGCGCAAGCGCTGCGTCGACCTTGGCCAATTCATTCGCGCCAAAGCCGTGGCCCACAAGTGTGGTGTGGTTGATGCCGGGCGCATTGCCGATCGACCCGTGACCAACGGCGTAGGCTACGATCTCTTCGATCTGGGCCGAGCCATAGCCTTGCTTTTCCAAAGCGGCAGGCACGGATTGGTTGATGATCTTGAAGTAACCACCACCCGCGAGCTTCTTGAACTTCACCAGCGCAAAATCAGGCTCGATCCCGGTGGTGTCGCAATCCATAACCAGACCGATGGTACCGGTCGGCGCGATCACGGACACTTGCGCGTTGCGGTAGCCGTGCTGCTGCCCAAGGCGCAGTGCCTCATCCCAAGTCGATGTCGCGATGTCAATCAGGTTGGCCTGCGGGCAGTTGCCGTGGTCCAAGGGGACCGGCTTGACCGACAATGCCTCGTAACCGCCTGTCTTGCTATAGGCGGCGTTACGGTGGTTGCGGATGACGCGCAGCATGTGATCAGCGTTTTTGGCATAGCCCGGAAAGGCACCCAATTCGCCCGCCATCTCGGCCGAAGTCGCATAGGACACGCCGGTCATGATCGCGGTCAGTACACCACACAAGGCACGGCCTTCATCGCTGTCATAGCTAAAGCCCATGTTCATCAGCAAACCGCCGATGTTGGCATAGCCCAGACCCAACGTGCGGAAGTCATAGGATCGCTGCGCGATTTCCTTGGACGGGAATTGCGCCATCATCACCGAGATTTCCAGCGTCACAGTCCACAGACGCGAGGCGTGCATATAGTCTTCAACCATGAATTCGCCGACCTTGAGGAAGGTCAGCAAGTTCATCGACGCAAGGTTGCAGGCGGTGTCGTCCAGGAACATGTATTCGGAACAAGGGTTTGAGCCACGGATCGCACCGTCTTCTGGGCAGGTGTGCCAGTCGTTGACGGTATCATGGTACTGGATGCCCGGATCAGCGCAGGCCCAGGCGGCGTGGCCGACTTGTTCCCAAAGATCACGGGCACGGATGGTTTTCGACACGGCACCTGTGGTGCGGTCCAGCAATTCCCAATCGGCGTCTTTTTCAACGGCGTGCAGAAACGCGTTGGTCACGCGGATCGAGTTGTTTGAGTTCTGGCCAGAGACCGACGAATAGGCCTCGGAATCCCAATCAGTGTCATAGGTCGGGAATTCAATCGAGGTGTGGCCCTGCTTGGCATAATCCAACACGCGCTTGACGTAGGTCTCGGGGATCGCGCATTTTTTCGCGTCTTTGATCGCGGCTTTCAGCTGGTCGTTTTTGGCGGGATCATAGGCATCTGCCTGCGCGCCGTCCCATGCTTTGATCGCGGCGAACAGTTTGTTCAACTCGCGTTCGTGCATCTTGGAACCCGCGACGATGGACGCCACTTTTTGTTCCTCGATGACCTTCCAGTTGATGAAATCTTCGATATCGGGGTGATCCGCATCGACGATGACCATCTTGGCCGCACGGCGCGTGGTACCACCGGATTTGATCGCACCAGCTGCGCGGTCACCGATTTTCAGGAAACCCATCAGGCCGGATGATTTGCCGCCGCCCGATAATTTCTCCCCTGCCCCACGAAGGCTGGAAAAGTTCGTGCCAGTGCCAGAGCCGTATTTGAACAAGCGTGCCTCGCGGACCCACAGATCCATGATGCCGCCGTCGCCCACCAGATCATCGGCAACCGACTGGATGAAACAGGCGTGTGGCTGCGGGTGCTCGTAAGATGAGGTCGACCGCGTCAGCTTGCCGGTCTTGTAATCGACATAATAGTGACCCTGTGCCGGACCATCGATGCCGTAGGCCCAGTGCAGACCAGTGTTGAACCACTGCGGGCTGTTTGGGGCACCTGACTGCGAGGCAAGGATGTGGCGCATTTCGTCGTAATAGGCTTGGGCGTCTTCTTCGGTGGTGAAATAGCCACCTTTCCAGCCCCAATAGGCCCATGCGCCTGCCAAGCGGTCGAACACCTGCTTGGAGGATGTCTCGCCGCCCATGGTCGCATCGTCGGTAGGAACAGAGCGCCACAGGAACTCAGGGACGTCTTTTTCTTTGACCTTCTTGGTCGCGGACGGCACGCCTGCCTTTCGGAAATATTTCTGGGCGATGACGTCGGATGCTACCTGGCTCCAGCTGGAGGGGACTTCGACGTTATCGAGGTGGAAAACCACCGATCCATCAGGATTACGAATTTCGGAAACCGTGCTCACGAAATCCAGCTTCGCATATGCGTCTTGACCGGATGTGGTGAATTTTCTTTCGATTTTCATAACTGCTGCCCCATTTTGCTCAGCTCAATTTCAAAAAGGCACGGCCTGACATTGCAGGCTGCCCCGGTGGTACCGACTTGAGACAGACACACACCTTAAAGCGCAGCGATGTTCGCCTGCGCCAAAGGTTCAATGTTACACGAGAAGTGCTTTTACCCGATCTGCCTCAGTGGTCCGCCGCCTAGTGTTAACCACTAGATGTAGTGGCGTGACCTTCGATCTACACAAACTGGCGTATTCTGCCCTATGGGGTCAACGCATTTATTCGCAAATTTTTGAAACTTGAGACTTGACCGGAAGCCCAAATTTTGAGGCGGCCAGTGCACGGGTGATTCAATAGATTAATATTCACAAGGTCGCGGGAATGGTCGCCGATCAACCGCCCTGTGGATAACTCAATAAAGCCCTAGGTTTAGAAGTCCGCCCTCATCCATCACATCAGTTATCCACAAAACGCCTCACACGGCATTGGGGATAAATCAAACGTCTGCATTTAGTGAAAAAAGTTTTTTGCCACACTAGATCTATGATGAAACAAGAGGCAGATCAGCAACAGGCTCATACAAGGGCAAACACAAATAGAGTGTCCGATCCGCAAGAAGCAGATCAGAAACACTATATGTGGTTTTCTTAAAGTGGTCGGGGCGAGAAGATTCGAACTTCCGACCCCCTGTACCCAAAACAGGTGCGCTACCAGGCTGCGCCACGCCCCGACTGCGGCCTACTTAGCTTCAAGTGATCTGATTGAAAAGCCCTAACTGCACAGAAATCGACCAAATCAGCAGGGCCACGCCGGGCTGCGCCCCGTAAACGCCGGATGGCGCAGTTGGGTGCCTGTCGTAATGCCCATACGCTTGGCCAAACCGCCGTTTATTTCAAGCACGGACAGCAGATTTTCACCGCCGTAGATGGGCGTTTCATCCAACGGGACAGCGTTGTCGTGAATATGCTGCACCACACCGCGAGAATCGATAAACAACAAATCAAGCGGGATCAGCGTGTTCCGCATCCAAAAGCTCATTGATTGTGGCCGATCATAGACAAAAAGCATTCCTGCACTGGCGGGCATCGCCTTGCGGAACATCAAACCCTTGGCGCGCTCAGCATTGTCAGCGGCGATCTCGACCGAGAATCGCGCCTGCCCCCAATCGCCGCGCAGGGTTACAGCCGTTTCAGAACAGCTCGCGGCTTGTACAGGTCCCGTTAGCCCCAGAATGACGACGCATCCCGCCAGCACTGACCGGATGGTCAGACCTGTTCGGCGTCGGGCTTTTTGATGATCACTGTTTCCCATGCATGCACCTCTGCAGCCATCTGGCCGCGTTCACCGTTAATGACCCGCATTGCCAATGCCTCGCCCGGTTGCAGGTCAGATAGGCCAGACAGACGCAGCACTTCTATGTGCAAAAAAACATCTTCGCTTTTGCCAAATACGTTGGCAAAGCCGAAGCCTTTGGATTTGTCGAACCATTTTACCCGCGCGGGTTCGATCGGTATGGCGGCCACGACTGCCGGATCCACCCCGACAATGTCCTCCAACGCAGCAGCCTGATCGTTTGCAGGCGGATAGATCGCCAGAACCTGCGTCGCCTGAACCCCCCGATTGGTCTCGTGAGCGCGCAAATCAACGCGCGCGCCATCCGCAACAGAGCTTTGGCCGTAATTGCGCAAAACGTTGACATGCAGCAAAATGTCAGGCCCACCCTGATCCGCGACGACAAAACCGAAGCCCTTTGCGGGATCGAACCACTTTACTATTCCCGAAATCACAGGATCGTTGATATCTAATACTGACACAAATGCCCTTTGGTGTTTTTGTAAGGATCCATTTTACAAGATCATCGAATGCGTCGTTTGTGACTCTATGGGTTTAATCTTGTAACAGTCCAGCCCGACAATACATCAGGTCGCCGCCAGACAAAGCGGTCATGCAAACGAAAGTCGCCGTCGGCCCAGAATTCTATCTCTAGCGGCGTCAAACGGTACCCCCCCCAGAACGGTGGGCGATCAGGATCCGTTCCGTGTTTGACTGTCATCTTTGCCACCTGCCCCATCAGAAACGCACGGCTCGCCAAGGGCTTGGATTGATCCGACGCCCAGGCACCCAGACGGCTTTTAAGCGAACGGGACTTGTAATATTCGTCTGCCTTTGGTCCGTCTTCCTTGGAAATGATCCCCCGCACACGTATTTGGCGGCGCAATGATTTCCAATGTACCACAAATGCGGCCTTGCCTGCCTGATCAAGCTCCGCTGCTTTGGCGCTTGTGTAATTGGTGTAAAAAACAAAGGCGTCCGCCTCGATCTCTTTCAACAGAACCATCCGTGCATTCGGCATGCCTTGGGCATCCACCGTCGACAACGCAATCGCATTTGGATCGTTCAACTCGGACTGCGTGGCTTCGCCCATCCAGCGCTGTGCAATTTCAAAGGGGTCGTCGCCAGCAAACTTGCCCGAACGCGCTTCTATTTCACTCACTTAACCGTACTCCCGCCGACGCCCATAACAGGCCTAAGGGTGGCCTACATCATATGACATAGTCAAACAACGAAAAGCCGCGCCGCGCGACGTTAAGGCCCGCAAAGCCCCCTGAATATTGCCTGCGGGTATTAAGA
The DNA here is from genome assembly GCA_024636495.1 of Roseobacter sp. Taxonomy (GTDB): domain Bacteria; phylum Pseudomonadota; class Alphaproteobacteria; order Rhodobacterales; family Rhodobacteraceae; genus Sulfitobacter. The sequence continues at coordinate 65,629 of JAGXGZ010000076.1, forward strand.
AATGCGCAGCCTTGATGCTAAACCATCAATCGCATAAACCAACTTAAGCTTAACGAGATAGTTGAAGGAATAAAAATGGCAAATGACCTGATGGCAGGCAAGCGTGGGCTCATCATGGGTCTCGCCAATGACAAGTCGATTGCCTGGGGCATTGCGCGCACCCTCGCGGACGCCGGGGCAGAGCTGGCCTTTAGCTACCAGGGGGACGCGTTGAAAAAACGGGTCGATCCTTTGGCCGCACAATTGGGCAGCAGCCTGGTTCTGCCGTGTGATGTCGGATCCGAAGCGTCGATTGACGCCCTGTTTGACGGGCTTAAGGAAAGCTGGGACAGCCTTGATTTTGTCGTTCACGCCATCGGGTTTTCCGACAAGAACGAACTTCGCGGCCGCTACGTCGATACCAGCCGCGCCAACTTCACCATGTCGATGGATATCTCGGTCTATTCTTTCACCGCCGTGATGCAGCGGGCCGAGAAAATGATGACGAAGGGCGGCAGTGCAGTCACCTTGACGTATTACGGCGCTGAAAAAGTGATGCCGCATTATAATGTCATGGGCGTTGCAAAGGCAGCACTCGAAGCGTCGGTCAAATATTTGGCCGAAGACCTTGGCAAGGACGGCATCCGCGTCAATGCGATCAGCGCGGGCCCGATCAAGACGCTGGCCGCTTCCGGCATCGGCGATTTCCGCTACATCATGAAATGGAACGAATACAATTCGCCGCTGCGCCGCAATGTGACAATAGATGATGTCGGCAAATCCGCCCTGTTCCTGCTCAGCGATCTTGGCTCTGGCACCACGGGCGAAAATTTGCACGTCGACGCCGGGTATCATGTCGTGGGCATGAAAGCCGTCGATGCCCCTGATATGGCCAAGGAATAACAACATGAGCAAAGACCCCTCGCGTCTGCCCCACGAAAAAGGCTTTCACATCAGCTGGGACCAAATTCACCGCGACAGCCGCGCTTTGGCATGGCGGCTGGATGGCATGGGGCCCGATAATGGCGCGTGGCGTGCCGTCGTCGCGATCACCCGTGGCGGCATGGCGCCCGCGATGATTGCGGCGCGCGAACTTGATATTCGCACGGTCGATACGATCTCGATAAAGTCATACGATCATCAGGACCAGTCCGAGGCGGTTGTCCTCAAGGCCCCCGATGCCGAGTTGATGGGCGACGGGACTGGCATTCTGATCATCGACGATCTGGTGGATTCGGGCAAAACGCTTGAAATCGTGCGCAGGCTTTATCCCAATGCGCATCTTGCGACGGTCTATGCCAAACCCAAAGGCCGCCCGCAGGTCGACACTTTTATAACCGAAGTCAGTCAAGACACGTGGATATTCTTTCCATGGGATATGGCGTTGCAATATGTCGAACCGTACCGCGGCAAAGAATAAGCTCGGCCAAAAAGATTCTTTGCCTTCGGCGAGGATTTAGAACCAATTGGAAGACATGGGTGACCCCTTGCGCTTCTCTGGCTCTTAAATATCCTCGCCGAAGGCTTCCGCCACAAAACCCAGGAGCCTGCATCCGATGTTGACACGCACCGCATCAACCTTCGCCCCCCCTGTGATGGAAGCGCGCCGCTGGTTGGCTGGCGTCACCTTCCCGGCGGACCGCCCGTTGATCAACGTCAGTCAGGCAGCACCGGTTGAACCGCCCCCCAAGCGATGCGGCAGGCAATGGCAGACGTAGCATTAAACAATGATGAGGCGCATTTATATGGGCCGGTCTTGGGTCTGCTAGATTTGCGCGCCGAACTTGCCGCGCAGACCTCTCGACACTATGCTGGGACGATCCAGCCTTCGCAGGCGGCGATCACCTCAGGTTGCAATCAGGCCTTTGCCGCCGCCATCGCGACACTGTGCAGCGAGGGCGACGAAGTCATCTTGCCGACCCCGTGGTATTTCAACCACAAAATGTGGCTGGATATGTCAGGTGTCACATCCATCGCACTGGCGACAGGTCCGGACTTGCTGCCTGACCCTGACCGCGCCGCTGCCCTGATCACGGACCGAACCCGCGCCATTGCAATCGTCACGCCAAACAACCCCGGCGGTGTCGAATACCCAGCCGAGTTGGTTCAGGCATTCTTTGATCTGGCGCGGGCACGCGGCATCGCTTTGATCATCGACGAGACCTACCGCGACTTCGACAGCCGCTCGGGTGCGCCGCACATGCTTTTCCAAGATCCTGACTGGCAAGACACGTTGATCCATCTTTATTCGTTTTCAAAGGCCTACCGGCTGACGGGTCACCGGGTCGGCGCGATTGTTGCCGCGCAGGGACGTCTGTCAGAGGTCGAGAAGTTTCTTGATACGGTTGCGATTTGTCCCGGTCAGATCGGCCAGCATGCAGCCCTTTGGGGAATGCAAAACCTGTCACAATGGCTGGCAGGCGAGCGCCACGAAATTCTGGCCCGCCGCGCGGCCATCACAACCAACATGCCCAAGCTTGAAAAATCAGGTTGGAAGCTGCTTGGGTTGGGCGGCTATTTCGCTTATCTTGAGCACCCTTTTGACGAAAGTTCGGCGGATCTGGCACCGCGCATGGTGCGCGACGCAGGCATCCTGTGCTTGCCCGGCACCATGTTTTGCCCGCCCGAAGACACCAGCGGTGCGCGGCAGGTGCGCATTGCGTTTGCCAATTTGGACGCAGACGGCATTGCTGTGTTGTTCGACCGCATGGCCCAGCTTTAACCGCCCTCTTGCCCCCCTGCCGCGCACCGCATAGACAGGTCAAAATGCGCTAAAAGGGTAAGATCATGAAAGCCAAAGGCAACAGCCTCACGAAAACCGCCGTATGGATCCTGATGGGACTTCTGATCCTTGGCCTTGGCGGCTTTGGCGCGGTCAATCTGTCCAGGAATGTCCGCACAGTCGGCGTTGTTGGCGACAAGGAAATCTCGGTCGATCAATATGCGCGCGAATTGCAGCAGCAGATCCGCAGCATCGAAACCCAGACCGGCGAGACGTTGCCCTTTCAGCAGGCGCAGGCGATCGGGCTTGACCGCGCGGTTTTGCAACGCCTTGTCCGCCTGCGGTCGTTGGACAACGAGACAGACCAGATGGGCCTGTCGATTGGCGATGAAAACCTGCGCGAGCGCATCGTGGCAATACCGGCTTTCCAAGGCGTGAGCGGTGATTTTGACCGCGAAGGCTACCGTTTTGCGCTGCAACAGGCCGGACTAAGCGAGGCAGAGTTCGAGACCTCCTTGCGCGAAGAAGCGGCACGCACGTTGCTTCAGGGGGCGATCACCGGTGGTGTTGTGATGCCCGACGCCTACGCCAAGACGCTTGTCGATTATGTGGGCCAACAGCGCAGCTTTACCTGGGCTGCCCTGACCGAGGCGGACCTGACTGCGCCTGTCCCTGCCCCGACCGATGCCGATCTGACCGCCTATTATGAGGCCAATCCGGACCAATTCATGCTGCCCGCCAGCAAGTCTATCACATATATCATACTGACCCCCACCGATCTTCTGGACGAAGTCGAAATCTCCCAAGAGGATCTGCAGCAAGCCTATGACGACCGCTCGGCGGAATATATCCAGCCCGAACGCCGTCTGGTAGAGCGTCTGGTATTTGCCAACCAAGAAGCTGCCGATCAGGCTGCCGCGGCTTTGGAAGTCAGCGGCACGACGTTTGACGCCCTTGTAGAGGACCGTGGTTTGACCCTTGAAGACGTTGATCTGGGCGATGTGGGCCGCGAGGAACTGGGGGGTGCGGGTGAAGCCGTGTTTACCGCAGATGTCGGCGATGTCGTGGGTCCACTGCCCACCAATCTTGGACCGGCGCTGTTTCGGGTGAATGGCGTGTTGCCATCGCTCAACACCACCTTCGAGGAGGCATTGCCTGCCCTGCAACAAGATCTGGCAGGCGACAGTGCCGCCCGTCTGGTCGAGGTGCGCGCGCGCGATCTGGATGACCAGCTGGCCGGCGGTGCAACGCTGGAACAACTGGCCGAAGAAAGCAAAATGAAGCTTGGCACGATTGACTGGACCCAAGACAGCAGCGAAGACATTGCCGCCTACGCAGGCTTTCGCGAAGCCGCAGCCGGGCTGAGCGCCGAAGACTTCCCAAAGATCGCTCAGCTGGAAGATGGCAGCGTTTTCGCGATGCGTCTTGATGACACCCTGCCCGAGCGTCCAAACCCGTTTGAGGACGCGCGCGGACTTGTCGTCGAAGACTGGACCGCCGATCAGGTCACCCAAGCGCTGAACGCTCAGGCAGAGGCGCTGAAAGCAGAGCTCGAGAATGGCACCGACTTCGAAGCGCTTGGCCTGACGCCTGTCGTGCAGCAAAACCTGACCCGTGATGCGGTCATCAACGGCACGCCCCAGGGTTTCCTGGCGGCAGTATTTGACGCAAGCCCCGAAGATATCCGGATCGTCGAAGGCGATAACAGCGTAGTGATCCTGCGGCTGGACAGCGTGACAGAGGCGACGGAAAACACCCAGAACCAGCAGTTGCTGGTGCAGTTGACCAACCAGTTGAACCAGCAATTGGGGCAGGATGTCTTTGCGCTTTACTCTGATGATGTGATGCGCCGCGCCGGACCGCAGGTCGATCAACAGGCGGTCAACGCCGTCCATGTGAACTTCCCTTAAGGAAGGCAGCTGATGTCCCTGACCCCCGAATACGAAGGCTTTGCCGCAGGCTATGCGGCGGGCCAGAACCAGATCGTCTTTACCCGTCTGGCCGCCGATCTGGACACGCCTGTGTCGCTCATGCTCAAGCTGACCGGGGCTTCGCAAAACGCGTTTGTGCTGGAATCCGTCACGGGCGGAGAGGTGCGCGGCCGCTATTCCATCATCGGGATGAAACCCGATCTGATCTGGCGCTGCGAGGGGACCACGTCTGCCGTAAATCGTGCCGCGCGCTATGATGCGGATGCATTCGAAGACGTGGCGGGTGATCCGCTTGATACCCTGCGTGCGCTGATCGCCGAATCCAAGATCGACCTGCCCGCCGACCTGCCCCAAGCCGCTGCAGGGCTTTTTGGCTATCTGGGCTACGACATGATCCGTCTGGTCGAACATTTGCCCAACGTGAACCCCGACCCACTTGGCCTGCCAGATGCAATGATGGTGCGCCCGTCCGTGATTGCCGTGCTCGACGGTGTCAAAGGCGAGGTCACGATCGTCTCGCCCGCATGGGTGTCAGACGGCCAAAGCGCCAAGGCCGCTTATGCCCAAGCCGCCGAACGGGTGATGGACGCCGTGCGCGATCTGGAACGTTCGATGCCCGGTGCCAGCCGCGATCTGGGCGAAGCGCACGAGGAAGCAGCCCCCGTCAGCAACTTTACCCGCGAAGGCTATACATCCGCCGTGGAAAAAGCGCGCGACTACATCGTCGCGGGTGATATCTTTCAGGTGGTACCATCGCAACGCTGGGCGCAGGGGTTTTCACAACCGCCTTTTGCGCTTTATCGGAGCTTGCGGCGCACGAATCCGTCGCCCTTCATGTTCTATTTCAACTTCGGTGACTTCCATGTCGTCGGGGCCTCTCCCGAGATCCTTGTTCGGGTGTTTGGCAAGGAAATCACCATCCGCCCTGTCGCAGGCACCCGCCGCCGGGGGGCGACCGAGGAAGAAGACCGCGCGCTTGAGGCCGATTTGCTGGCCGATGAAAAGGAACTTGCCGAGCATCTGATGCTGCTGGATCTGGGGCGCAACGATGTGGGCCGTGTCGCCAAGATCGGCACCGTGCGCCCCACCGAGGAATTCATCGTCGAACGCTATAGCCATGTCATGCACATCGTCAGCAACGTCGTGGGCGAATTGCGAGACGACCGTGACGCGCTGGATGCGTTCTTTGCGGGCATGCCTGCTGGCACCGTGTCAGGTGCCCCGAAAGTCCGCGCGATGGAAATCATCGACGAGCTTGAGCCCGAAAAGCGCGGGCTATACGGCGGCGGCGTAGGGTACTTTAGTGCGGGCGGCGATATGGACATGTGCATCGCGCTGCGCACCGCCGTGATAAAGGATAAAACACTTTATATTCAAGCCGGTGGCGGCGTGGTCTATGACAGCGATGCGGAGGCCGAATATATGGAAACCGTCCATAAGTCTGACGCGATCCGCCGCGCGGCAGCCGATGCGGCGCGCTTTGCAGGGAATGGAAACAACTGATCATGCCCAACCAAGCCCCTTTTGAAATCGCAGGTCAAAAGGTGGCTCCGGGCACCCGGGCCCAGATCGACGTGCCTATTTCGATCCTGCCCGACCACACGCCTGTCGGTCTGTCGCTGGAAGTCATCCATGGCAAACGCTCTGGTCCTGCGATGTTTGTCAGCGCCGCTGTGCATGGCGACGAATTGATCGGGGTCGAGATCGTGCGCCGCCTGCTGCGTGCGCCGCAGCTTAAATCCTTGCGCGGCACCTTGCTGGTGGTGCCAGTTGTGAACTCTTTCGGCTTCTTGAACCGCTCGCGATACCTGCCCGATCGGCGTGATTTGAACCGCTGCTTTCCGGGGCATCCATCGGGTTCGCTGGGATCAAGACTGGCGCATATTTTCCTGAACGAGGTCGTCTTGCGCTGCGATTTCGGGATCGACCTGCATTCGGCGGCGATCCACCGGACCAACCTGCCACAGGTGCGCATTTCGCCTTCGGACCCCGTGACGCGGCGCATGGCGATCAATTTTGCGGCCCCCGTGGTGCTGACCTCTCCGCTGCGCGATGGGTCACTGCGCGCCGTCTCATCGGCCAAGGGCACGCCTGTTTTGCTTTACGAGGCCGGCGAAGGTCTGCGGTTTGACGAAATGGCCGTGCGCGCCGGTGTTGCGGGCATCCTGCGCGTGATGCATGCCGAGGATATGCTGCCCTCAAAGGGTATTGCCCCCTCGCGGCGTCAATCGCATGTTTGCTCAAGCTCCAGCTGGTTGCGCGCCCCTGTGGGTGGCTTGCTGCGCACCTTCCGCGCCGAAGGCGAAACCGTCAAGGAAGGCGATGCGCTGGCCACGGTTTCTGACCCGTTTGGCAAGACCGAAGAAGACATTGTGGCCCCTTGGGATGGTATTTTGATTGGCCGCGCGATCTTGCCCGTCGTCAACGAAGGCGATGCGGTGTTTCATCTGGCCAAACTGCTGCCACGCGCGGTCGCAGATACCGTCGAGGATATGATCACGCAGCTGGAAAGCGACCCGCTGTTTGACGAAGACGAGATTATCTAGCCATCATTCCCCGTCTGACGCCAGCAAGACGGCTGAAATCGGTGCCAGTGCCACCTGCGTCGCGCGGTCCTGCAATCCCCAGACCAAAAGGGCCGAGATCGTCTCGGGGCGCATCCGGCCCAGCATGATCACCGATCCCTCGACACCCGCTTTGAAGGCGGCCTGATCCAGAAAACGCCGGATCACGATGGGCGTCTGATCCTTGCTGTCAAAATCGCGAAATACCGGTGCGGCAGGCACGCCTTCTTTGACGGCCAGCTTGGGCATGGTGTTCAGCCCCTTATCCTGACTGACCAAACCATAGCCACCTTGTGCCAGAATCGCTGTCACTTGATCGGCAACCTCGCGGCTGGGCTGCACCCCTGCGCCCTGACCTTCCAGAATGCCCACCACCTCGGGCACACGGTTGAACGCGACAGCCAGTGTCGTCTCTGCATCAGACGGCTCTGCGCCTTCGGGCAAGTCAACCATCGCCAAGACCTCAAAGCCCTCGTTGCGGTAAATCTCCATCCGCTCTGCGGCGTCAGCCAAGGTGACGTCAACGGCAAAGCTGATCGGATACGGAAAGCTGCGCAACGCCGGAATGCCGACTTCACCCCCCTCAAGATCGCTGCCCTGATCAATCAGCAAAATGCTCATCAACGGCTTGTCGTCAGGATTGGCAAAGGGCTGCGAATAACGCGTAATTGCACGTGCCGCTATCGACAGTTGCGGGGCGGCTTCAGGCTCCGCCGTCGACAGCGCGGTGGGCAGGCGGTTCACGGTCACGCCAGTGCCGCGATCTATCGTGGTGGCAGTCAGCGCGTCTGAGGGCGCAGACGTATCGACGTCCGGTGTCTCAGGATCTTCGTCAACGATCTCAGCTGCTTGCGGCGCAGGCTCGACCACCTGTTCGGTCACGGTCGACGTCTGGTCAGATGGTGCGTCTGCCTCGGGCGCGGGTGCAGCGGATGTTGGGGGTGTGACCGCCACGGCATCGGGGCCTTGCGGTTCCATCGGCGCAAGCGCCATCGGATTGGGGAACACAGGTTCATCCGCCGCGATGTCGGGCGACACGGTCTGCGGCATGTCAGGTGCCACAATCGCAACATCCTGTGACGTTTCAGGGGCTGCAGGCGGGTCTGTCATTTCGGGTGTTGCGACGTCTGCAATGCTGTCCCTAGCGGGCGCTTCGACAGTTGGTGCCGCGTCTGGCTTGGAGACGCTCACGTCTTCCATTGGCACGACAGCAACCGCGCGACCTGCATCCAAGGCCGCCATATCATCCGGTGCTGCATCGCTTATTTGCGGCGGTGCGCTGATCGGCACGACAAATGACGCAACCCCGGCGACTGCAACGCTGAACACGCCCCCCATGGCGATACCCGCTAGAAATCCCCGTGCCATGACCGAAATACTCCTGTTATTTGTTCGTGCCAGGGCCGCTCTGCGCGACCCCTTGCCCTTGACGATGGGTCTTAAGCCTGAACATGTATCGCGGGACATTATACCGTAGTTTATTGCGGTTTCTCTAGCCCTAAACCCTGCCCTGGATACAAAGATTTGCCCTATGCTGCTGCTGATAGATAATTACGACAGTTTCACTTACAATCTTGTGCATTATCTAGGTGATTTAGGTGCCGAAGTCGAAATTCGGCGGAATGATGCCATCGACGTTCAACAGGCCATGGCGATGAACCCTGCGGGCATTATCCTGTCCCCCGGTCCTTGCGACCCCGATCAAGCGGGCATTTGTCTGGCGCTGACCGCAGCGGCTGCCGAAACGCGCACGCCTTTGCTGGGCGTATGTTTGGGGCATCAGACCTTGGGACAAGCCTTTGGCGGCAAGGTCGTGCGGGCAGGCGATATTGTGCATGGCAAAATGGGTCAGATGCACCACACGGGCCAAGGCATGTTCGCAGGGCTTCCTTCGCCGTTTGCCGCGACGCGCTATCATTCGTTGGTGGTTGAACGTGCCACCCTGCCCGACTGCCTTGAGATTACAGCCGAACTGGAAGACGGTACAATCATGGGACTGCAACACCGCGAATTGCCGATGCACGGGGTTCAATTTCACCCTGAATCGATCCGATCAGAGCATGGTCACCAGATGCTGCAAAATTTCCTGAATGACGTGAAGGTGCCAGCATGAGCGAACGTCTGAAACCCCTCATTGATGCCGCCGCCAATGGCCCGCTGACCCGCGCCCAAGCCGAAGAAGCCTTTGCGATCTTGTTCGAAGGCGAAGCAACCCCCAGCCAGATCGGCGGGTTTCTGATGGCGCTGCGCACGCGGGGCGAAACGGTCGATGAATATGCCGCCGCTGCCCATGTGATGCGCGCCAAATGCCATGCGGTGAACGCGCCAGAGGGCGCAATGGACATCGTCGGCACCGGCGGCGATGGCAAGGGAACGCTGAACATCTCGACCGCGACGGCCTTTGTGGTGGCAGGTGCTGGCGTGGTCGTCGCGAAACATGGCAACCGCAATCTGTCGTCTAAATCAGGCGCTGCGGATGCGCTGACCCAGATGGGCCTCAAGGTGATGGTCGGCCCCAAGGTTGTCGAGGCCGCCCTGCGCGAGACCGGTATCGGCTTTATGATGGCCCCTATGCATCATCCGGCGATTGCCCATGTGATGCCCACCCGCTCTGAATTGGGCACCCGTACGATCTTTAACATCCTCGGGCCGCTGACCAATCCGGCAGGCGTGAAACGCCAACTGACCGGTGCCTATCGCCGCGATCTGATCCGGCCCATGGCCGAAACCCTTGGCGCTTTGGGGTCGGAAAAGGCGTGGTTGGTGCATGGCTCTGATGGGACGGACGAGCTGACCATCACTGGTGTCAGCTGGGTTGCGGCCCTGCACCCCGATGGCACCGTGACCGAATTCGAGATCACCCCGGAGGACGCCGGCCTGCCCGTGCACCCGTTCGAGGATATTGTCGGCGGCACCCCCGAAGAAAACGCACGTGATTTCAACGCGCTGCTGGATGGCGCACCCTCGGCTTACCGCGATGCAGTGCTGCTGAATTCGGCCGCAGCACTGGTCGTCGCAGACGCCGCCCCGGATCTGAAAACAGGTGTCGAGATGGCCCGCACCAGCATCGACAGCGGGGCAGCACGCGATAAAATCAGCCAATTGGCCCGCATCACGCAAGCAAGCTGATGTTTGACCTGACACGCCTTGGCGCTTGGCGTGATCTGCCGTTTTTCAAGACGACGCTGCCGGACATCGAAGCCGCTTTGGCGCAAGACGCCCGCCTGATCCTGCCGCCCGCGCCGCAAGTCTTTGCCGCACTCGAGGGGACACAGCCCGACGACGTGCGCGTCGTGATCTTAGGACAAGACCCCTATCCGACACCGGGCCATGCGCACGGCTTGGCGTTTTCTGCCAGTGCCGATACCAAGCCATTGCCACGCTCTTTAGCGAATATATTTAAAGAGATGCGTACCGACATTGGCGATGCTCCAGCCCACGCTGACCTGCATTTCTGGGCCGCCCAAGGTGTTTTGCTGCTGAACACAACCCTTACGGTGCCCGCAGGTGATGCGGCGGGGCACGCGAAATTGGGCTGGCATGCGCTCACTGCCCAAGTGCTGGACCACCTGTCAGACCGCCCGCGCGCCTATCTGCTGTGGGGGGCACATGCGCAAAAGGTGGCAAAAGACGTAAGCGGGGCCCCCAACCTCAAGATCGAAACCGCCCACCCGTCGCCCTTGTCAGCGCGGCGCGGCTTTTTCGGATCGCAGCCCTTTTCCCAAACCAATGACTGGTTGCGCGCGAATGGCCAAAGCGCCATAAACTGGGCAACACCGGAGGCACCATGACCGACACCATCCTAGACAAGATCAAGGCCTATAAACTTGAAGAAATCGCAGCTGACAAAGCCGCCAAGCCCCTTGAGGCCGTAGAGGCCGATGCCCGCGCAGCATCGGCCGTGCGCCCCTTTGCCGACGCCCTGTTTGACGCGTCCCGCGAAGATTATGGATTGATCGCCGAGGTCAAAAAAGCGAGCCCTTCCAAAGGACTGATCCGCGCCGATTTTGACCCGGCGGCCCTTGCCGCCGCCTATGCCGCAGGCGGTGCCACCTGCCTGTCGGTGCTGACCGACACGCCCAGCTTTCAAGGGGCCAAGGATTTCCTTGTTGCCGCCCGCGAGGCCTGCACCCTGCCGGTGCTGCGCAAGGACTTCATGTATGACACCTATCAGGTCGCCGAAGCCCGCGCACTTGGGGCCGATTGTATCTTGATCATCATGGCATCAGTCAGCGACGCGCAGGCGCTGGAACTGGAAGCCGCCGCTGGCGAATGGGGCATGGATGCGCTGATCGAGGTGCATGACAAGGACGAACTAGACCGCGCTGCCATGTTGAAAAGCCGCATGATCGGCATCAACAACCGCAACCTCAAGACCTTCGAGACGACGCTGGACACGACGCGGTCACTGTCAAAACATGTGAATGCAGACAAGATGATCGTGTCGGAATCCGGCCTTAACACACCCGACGATCTGGCCCAGATGGCACAATACGGCGCGCGGGTCTTTTTGATCGGTGAAAGCCTGATGCGTCAAGACGATGTCGAAGCGGCCACGCGCAAATTGCTGGCCAATCCCTTGCGTCCCGGAGGGATGTAAATGGCCCTCACGCATTTCGACGGCAAGGGCGACGCGCACATGGTGGATGTGTCGGACAAGGCTGTGACCTCGCGGATCGCGATCGCTGAAAACCACATTAAGATGAAGCGTGAAACCTTTGATATAATTACCGAAGGTCGTGCCAAAAAGGGCGATGTTCTGGGTGTCGCGCGGCTTGCCGGGATCATGGCGGCCAAACAGACGTCAACCCTGATTCCGCTGTGCCACCCGCTGCCCATCACCAAAGTATCGGTCGAGCTCACCCCAGACCCAGACCTGCCCGGCATCCGTATCGAGGCAACGGTAAAAACCACCGGCCAGACCGGCGTCGAGATGGAAGCGCTCACCGCCGCCTCGGTCGCGGCGCTGACCGTCTATGACATGGCCAAAGCGGTTGATAAGGGGATGGAGATCGGCGGCCTGCGGGTCGTGCTGAAAGACGGCGGCAAGTCGGGCCGGTTTGAGGCACCTTAACCATGAATGCCCGGTCGCTAGAGCTGTTCTTTATCGACGGGCTGCCTGACGGGATGCTAACCGCCGAGGTCTTTAACTGGACGGGTCACGTCCTGCGCTTTCCGCGCACCAAATTTCGCGAAGCGTTGCACCGCCCCGAGACCCAACACACAGGCGTTTACGTCTTGATCGGGGAACGCGACGGCAGCCCGCTGGCCTATATTGGTGAGGCTGAAAACCTTGCCGATCGGTTGCGCGGGCATATCGCGCAAAAGGACTGGTGGGACAATGCCATCTGCATCAGCACAACGGGTGATCTGCTACATAAGGCCCATGTGAAATACCTTGAAAGCCGTCTGGTGGAAATTGCGCGCCAGATTGGGTCGATGCCCCTTGAGAACGCAAACACGCCGCCGCGCAGCAGCCTTAGCGAGGCGTCGCAGGCGAATATGGAAAGCTTTCTCGACACCCTAGGCATCGTGTTGCCAGCAATCCGGGTCGATATGTTTTTGAACAAGGCGCGCAGTGCGCCGAAATCCCCCAACGTGATCGCCAGCCCGGTCTATCCGATAGAAGAGACGTTCATTTTGCAGACCCCGAAACATGATCTATACGCCGAGGCGATTTTGCGCGATGGCGAATGGATTGTGCAGGCCGGTGCAAGAGGTCGTGTTGAATGGACACGCCGTTCTGAGGCCAACAAGTATTACGCGAGACTACACGAAGAACTGTTAGCCAGCGGAATACTTACGCTGCAGAACGGTTTTGCGATTTTCCAACAAAACTACGCCTTCTCAAGTCCAAGCGCGGCTGGTGCGGTGATAAATGGGCGCGCCACAAACGGTCGGACAGCTTGGAAACATGCCATCTCGGGCCAAACATACGAAGACTGGGAAAAAGCCCAGATCGCAGCAGAGGTAACCCCATGATCTCAGTCGAAGACGCCCTATCGCAGTTGTTTGATCTGGTTACCCCGTTGGGCGTTGAAAACGTGCCGTTGCGGCGTGCGGCGGGGCGGGTCTTGGCGCGTGATGTGGTGGCGGAACGGACGCAGCCGCCCTTTGCCGCCTCTTCGATGGATGGCTATGCGCTGCACCGCGACGAGGTCGAACCCGACGCGATGTTCAAGGTGATTGGCGAGGCCGCCGCCGGTCACAGGTTTGACGGTGTTGTCAAAGCAGGCCAAGCCGTGCGCATCTTTACCGGTGCGCCGATCCCGCAAGGCGCTGATTTCGTTGTCATTCAGGAGGACACCACGCGGCGCGGCGATTTGCTGATGCTGGGTCATGACATTGACGGCAAGACGAATATCCGCCCGGCTGGTGGTGATTTCAAACAGGGTGATGTGATGACAGCACCCCGCGTTTTGCGCCCTGCCGATATCGCCTTGCTGGCCGCGATGAACATCGCTGACGTGCCTGTGCATGTTGCCCCCCAAATCGCAATTATTGCGACGGGGGATGAATTGGTGCAGCCGGGTGAGGCCCCCGGCCCGGACCAGATCATCGCCTCGAACACCTATGGGCTGGCGGCACAGCTGGAACAGATCGGCGCGCGCTGCCGCTTGATCCCTATTGCCCGCGATACCGCCGCCTCGCTGACCCAAGCCTTTACCATCGCGCGCGATGCCGATCTGATCATCACAATCGGCGGTGCGTCTGTCGGCGATCACGATCTGGTCGCACCAGTGGCTGCCGAAATGGGCATGGAACAGGTGTTTTACAAGGTGGCCATGCGCCCCGGCAAACCTTTGATGGCGGGGCGGCTTGGCACTGTTCCGATGATCGGACTGCCCGGAAATCCGGTCTCGGCCATGGTATGCGGCGCGGTTTTTGTGGCCCCCGTTGTGCGCAAAATGCTGGGATTGCCCGCCGCCCATGCGCCAAGAACCCCAATGCCTTTGGCGGTTGATCTGCCCAAAGGCGGGCCACGCGCCCATTACATGCGCGCAAAACTGGTCGGTGGCGCAGTTCTTCCAGAGGGCAATCAAGACAGCTCGTTGCTAAGTATTCTGGCGCAGGCGGATGTGCTGATGATCCGCCCGCCCCATGATCCGGCGCGCAATAAGGGCGAGAATATCGATTGCATCGCGCTGTAAGCGTTGACACAAAACAAGAACATCCCTAGAACAAACCCAAACCAATAAACTCAGGGAATGTGCGGATGCTGACGAAGAAACAACTCGATCTGCTGGCTTTCATCCACAAACGTGTTCAGCGCGACGGGGTCCCGCCCAGTTTTGACGAGATGAAAGAAGCGTTGGACCTGCGGTCGAAATCCGGCATTCACCGCCTGATCACAGCCCTTGAGGAACGTGGGTTTATCCGCCGTCTTGCGCACCGTGCCCGCGCCATCGAAGTTGTCAAATTGCCCGACAGCATGGGTGGTTTGAACGGTTCAGGCTTTACCCCGCGTGTCATTGATGGCGACAGGCCCGACATGCCGCCGCCCCGCGCCGCGCAAAGCGTTTCGGATACGTCAATAGACGTGCCCATGATGGGCAAGATCGCCGCCGGTGTCCCGATCGAGGCAATTACAACGATGACCCATTCGGTTGCCGTGCCGGGCAACATGATCCGCGGCAGTGGCGAACACTATGCGCTTGAGGTCAAAGGCGATTCCATGATCGACGCCGGGATCAATGACGGGGATGTGGTCGTGATCCGCGAAACCTCTGTTGCGGACGACGGCGATATCGTGGTCGCGCTGGTCGAAGATCACGAGGCAACGCTGAAGACCTTCAAGCGGCATGGATCTTCCATCGCGCTTGAGGCGGCCAACCCAGCCTACGAGACGCGGGTGTTTCCGTCAGACAAGGTCAAGGTGCAGGGCCGTTTGGTCGGGTTGATCCGAACCTATTGACCCCTATTCGGCGGGCCACCCTGTCCAAAGCCGCGTGCCCGCCATCTGGCGGGCAGTTTGCATTTCAAGCGTCCCGTTTTCGAGCCGCAGCGCAATAGACCCCGTCGCCCGCAGACTTTGCTGATCGAAAACCAGACACCCCCCCAGGCTTTTGTCCAAGACCACCGACGCCACCACAATCTGATCTATGCGGCATGTCCCAAAGGCCTCGACCGCGCGTTTGCCCGACAAATGAACGACCTCGTGCCCTGCGATTTGCATAACCGGCAGCCACCGCGCGGCGGCAGTCGGTTGATCAACGCCGTCCCCGTCATTCTCAAGCCAGTTGTCCGCAATGAACCCTGCCCCCTTGGGCTTGCTCAGCGCGCGCCCTTGCGGTGTCATCATTCCAACAATCCCGCCCGTGTCAGCGATCAACAACGTTGGCCGCACGGCCCCGTGCCACAAAACAAAACCAACCCCGATCAATCCCAGCCCCGCAAACCGCAGACGTCCTTGCCAAAGCAAGAGCCATAAAAACCCAAATGCCAACAGCGGCAGTGTTAAGGGCGTCGGCCCTTTTACATGCCCTTGCGCGCCTTCAATCTGGGCGACAAATTCCGCGACGGCCAGAATCCAGCGCAGGCCCAACCCCATGAGCCAAAGTGCAAGATGGTCCAGCCCCAAGGGCGCGAGCACCAGCGCTGCAACGGCAGCCGGCATGACCAAAACTCCCATCAGTGGCACCGACAAAAGGTTCGCGATCAAACCATAATGCGCAATCGTGTTGAAGTGGGCCGCCCCCACAGGTGCCGTGAACAACCCCGCAACGCCAGACGAGATTATGGTCGCAATTGCCGGGGCCAGCCATTTCGGTCCGAGCGACAGGTCAGCCTCGCGCAGCCAGCCAAACACTGCGACAAGCGCTGTTGTTGCGGCGAATGACATCTGAAACCCCGGCCCCATCAGCGCCTCGGGACGCAGGGCCAAGACGAGTGTGGCGGCAATCGCAACCGCACGCAGGCTAAGCGCCCGGCGCCCCAACATCAACGCGCCCAACGCGACGGCGACCATAATAAACGCGCGTTCGGTCGCGACGTTGCCCCCCGACAGCGCAAGATAGCCTGACGCCGCCAGCAGCGCACCCGCTGCCGCGATGCTGCGCGTGGGCCAGCGCAGCGCAACCCAAGGCACCAGACTAAGCGCCAGCCGCAGCGCCCCAAAGACGACGGCGCTAAGCAACCCCATGTGCAGACCCGAAATCGCGAGGAGATGTGCCAGATTACTCGCGCGCAGATCAAACAGCGCCTGTTGGCTAATCGCGCTGCGATCACCCGTGGTAATCGCCGTCGCAAAGCCGCCCACGTCACCGGGAAGTGCCGCTTGCACGCGGGCAGACGCAGCCATGCGGATGCGAAAAACGGCAAGACCCGCGTGGCCCTGTGCCGCTTCGGCCACGCCCAGAACCGGGTTGCGTGTGTATCCCACCGCGCCAAGCCGTGCGAACCAAGCATGCCGTTGAAAATCAAAGCCGCCCGGTTCAACAGGACCGCTGGGCGGCGACAAATGGCCCGTGGTCATGACACGCAGGCCCGGCTCGGCGATGATACTTTGCGTCTGATCGCCATGAAGCGAAATCCGCACGCGCAGCGGTGTCCGGCTTTGGGACACTCGATCTAGCACCACGTGGTCAAGCGTCAGGCGCAATGCGTCAGACCCGCTGCGATCAATGGCAACGATGCGCCCCTCGATCGCGCCGTAATAGCGCCAGCCCAGAACCGGGCCGCCGATATTATGCGCCCGCCATGCCGCCAGATCAAAGCCGATCAGTGTCAACCCAAGCGCCATCAGCAACGGAGACACCGTTTCAGGTACAAACCGCGCCACCGCAATCATCCCGATCGCTGCGATTGCGGCGAACCCAAGCAAAATCACAGACGGCTCAAAGCGCAACGCGAAATAACATCCGATGCCCATCGCCAGACAGACCGGCACCCAGCCAAACAGATGGCCGCGCTGCTGCTGCATCATCTGCGCAAGGCCGCGTGTCAGGCCCATACTTGCCCCCGATCTCTGCACTGGGTAGATAGACCCGAACGCTATCCGCAACTTGGTTAGCAAAAGATAAACGGCGTTCCCTTTGCGGGGCTTCCGTTGGATTTCTGCTAAAAGGACGCCCCCTTATGACCACGCCCGTCGTCACCCGCTTTGCCCCTTCTCCGACAGGCTATCTGCACATCGGCGGGGCGCGCACGGCGTTGTTCAACTGGCTTTACGCACGTGGGCGGGGTGGCAAGTTCTTGTTGAGGATCGAAGACACCGACCGCGTGCGCTATACGCCTGAAGCGACCGAAGCGATTCTTCAGGGGATGGCGTGGCTGGGCCTTGACCATGACGGCGAGATCGTCAGCCAATTCGACAATGCCCCCCGCCATGCCGAGGTTGCGCTGGAACTGCTGGCAGCTGGAAAGGCGTACAAATGCTTTGCCACCCAAGAGGAAATCACCGAATTTCGCGAAGCGGCTAAAGCCGAGCGGCGTAGCACCCTGTATCATTCGCCGTGGCGTGATGCAGACCCTGCGACACACCCTGATGCACCGTACGTGATCCGCATCAAAGCGCCCCAAAGCGGCGAAACGGTCATCCGCGATGAGGTGCAGGGCGATGTGACAATCGGCAACGACCAGCTTGACGATATGGTCCTGCTGCGCTCTGACGGGACGCCGGTCTATATGTTAGCGGTTGTGGTCGATGATCACGACATGGGCGTGACACATGTGATCCGTGGCGATGACCACCTTAACAATGCCGCGCGGCAGATGATGATTTACAATGCGATGGGCTGGGATGTGCCCGTCTGGGCGCATATCCCGCTGATCCATGGCCCCGATGGCAAGAAGCTGTCGAAACGCCACGGTGCGTTGGGTGCGCAGGAATATCAGGCCATGGGCTATCCGGCCGCTGGTATGCGCAACTATCTGGCCCGTCTGGGCTGGAGCCACGGCGACGATGAATTCTTTAGCGATGAACAGGCAAAAGACTGGTTCGATCTGGACGGTATCCGCAAAAGCCCCGCGCAATTTGACCTCAAGAAGCTCGAAAATATTTGCGGCCAGCACATCGCTGTCGCAGATAATGCTGCATTGCGGCAAGAAATAGAGCAGTATTTGAGCGCCGCCGGCATCACTGCCCTAACGTCGCAACAGGCAGACGGGCTTGAGCGCGCGATGTACTGCCTTAAAGAAAGGGCGAAGACCTTTCCAGAACTCCTTGAAAAGGCTGAGTTTATATTGACAAGCCGCCTAATTCAACCCGACGAGAAAGCGGCAAAGAACCTCGATGATGTATCCCGTCGTATGCTGTCAGAATTGACGCCGCAGTTGCAAAATGTTAAATGGGAAAAAGACGCGCTGGAAGAGACAATGAACAGTTTTGCTGCAGCGCATGATACTAAATTTGGCAAATTGGCAGGGCCGCTGCGAGCAGCCCTTTCAGGGCGGGCCACGACCCCATCGGTTTTCGATATGATGCTGGTACTGGGGCGCGATGAAAGCCTTGCCCGATTGAACGACGCCGCAACTTGAGGGATGCTTAAGCAAATCTCAACCTAACGCGAGATAACACAAGGTACAGGCCAGTTCAGGCCAGTGCCGGACGGTGGGCAGAACGCACACCGCCAACGGTAGAAAGGGACTTCATGGCCGAGAGTACGAAAACAGCAACGTTGACCATCGACGGTAAAAGCTTTGACTTACCCATTTATTCCCCCACGGTCGGGCCGGATGTCATGGATATCCGCAAGCTTTACGCGCAAGCTAATGTGTTCACCTACGATCCCGGCTTTACCTCGACGGCCGCCTGCGACAGCACCATCACCTTTATCGATGGTGACGAGGGTGTTTTGCTGCACCGGGGGTATCCGATTGACCAGTTGGCCAGCCAGTCCCACTATCTTGAAGTGTGTTATCTGCTGCTGTACGGCGATCTTCCCTCTCCGGCAGAGTTGGAAGAGTTCGAAAATCTGGTGACCAACCACACCATGATCCACGAACAGATGATCAACTTTTTCCGCGGTTTCCGCCGCGACGCCCATCCGATGGCCGTAATGGTCGGTGTGGTTGGCGCAATGTCAGCTTTCTATCATGACAGTACAGACATTTCTGACCCGCATCAGCGCGAGGTTGCATCGATTCGACTGATCGCAAAGATGCCGACCATTGCCGCGATGGCCTATAAGTACACCATCGGCCAGCCGTTTGTGTATCCGCGCAACGATGTGGATTATGCGGGCAACTTCCTTCGGATGTGCTTTGCCGTTCCAGCCGAGGAATATGTCGTAGACCCGATCCTTGCCCGTGCGATGGACCGTATCTTCACGCTCCATGCCGATCACGAGCAGAACGCGTCAACCTCGACCGTGCGCCTCGCGTCATCTTCGGGCGCGAACCCGTTTGCGTGTATTGCGGCCGGCATCGCCTGCCTGTGGGGGCCTGCACATGGGGGCGCCAATCAGGCCTGCCTTGAAATGCTCAAGGAAATCGGCACACCGGACCGCATCCCTGAATTCATTGCCCGCGCAAAGGACAAGGACGATCCGTTCCGCCTGATGGGCTTTGGTCACCGGGTCTATAAGAACTTCGATCCCCGCGCGACCGTGATGAAGGAAAGCGCTGACGAAGTGCTTGAACTGATGGGTGTCGAGAACAACCCGATTTTGCAGGTCGCCAAAGAGCTTGAAAAACAAGCGCTTCAGGATCCGTATTTTGCGGATAAAAAGCTGTTCCCGAACGTCGATTTCTATTCCGGCATCATTCTGGAAGCGATGGGGTTCCCCACTTCGATGTTCACACCGATCTTTGCGCTTGCACGGACAGTCGGCTGGATTTCGCAGTGGAAAGAACAGATTAGCGATCCTCAGCTTAAGATTGGTCGGCCACGCCAGCTGTATCTGGGCGAAGGCAGCCGCAACTACGTTGATATCGAAAAACGTTAAAATCAGTTTTGACAAGACAATGACGCCTCGCCGAAAGCGGGGCGTTTTTGCATGTGATGACCGGCTACTGGCAGCAAAACAGGATGGTATCCTGACCCCGGAATGGGCAAGCTTATTTAAAGAGAATCACACCCCGCAGGGTGTTGTGATCAAAGGCCTGAAAAGCGCCAAACTGTTTCGATTGATTTTCCGACATATCGAAACCATTCCGTCTGAAATCTGTCTATTTTGTGTTTTTGTTTCCCATTGAAAGACAATGGGGAATGTCCATTGACCCATGCCCCTCATCGTCCATAAATTAGGGCAAATGTTGGGGTTATCATCTGTCATTCTGCACCAAGCCGCAGAATTTGAGCATCAGATGGCATCTCGCGTAGAATACAAGAAGGACGGACCGATGGCGATTTTAGCTTCTCATGCCGGATTACAATGGGACAATGCAACCAGCCTGACATCTAAAAACGCGATCAAACAACATTGCCCCCAAGGGTCGCTCGTGCCTGATACGCTGCATAATTGTGATCAAATTGCAGTGGTGTATGACAAGGGCCAGACCCCGCCGCATATCACTGTGACGCAGGTTTCCGGCTCTGTTCATACGGTGTTGGCGGATGGTATTGCCGTGGCCGTGGTCGCCAGCGCGTCGCGCCCCACCCTGAACGCTGCTGATGTCCTGTTGATCGAACGTTCGATCTAGCGCACGCGCTGCTTTATCGCCCTTCGAACTGCGCGGGACGTTTTTGCATAAAGGCGATTACGCCCTCTTTAAAGTCGCGGGACTGGCCGCATTTGCCCTGTTCACGTGCCTCGAGCGATAGTTGATCCTCGAACGTATTATCCCAGCTTTCGCGGATGGCCTTCTTGGCCGACGCATAGGCCGTGGTTGGCCCCGCCGCAAGTTGCGCCGCCTTGGACCGCCAATGCGCCTCAAATGACTCGTCAGGGACAGCCTCCCAGATCATGCCCCAATCATCGGCCTGACGTGCGCTGATCTTATCGGCAAAAAGTGCGGCCCCCATCGCCTTGGCCATGCCCATCTGGCGCGGCAAAGTGTACGTTCCACCTGCATCGGGGATCAGACCGATGCGCGTGAAAGCCTGCAAGAAATATGCCGATTCAGTTGCAAAGACGATGTCAGCCGCCAGCGCCAGGTTGGCTCCCGCCCCGGCAGCCGCACCGTTCACGGCTGCAATCGTCGGGACCGGGCAGTTTGTGATCGCGCGCAACATTGGCGCGTATTCGTCGCGCAACGTCCGCTCAAGATCCATGGCACCGCCACCGCCGCTGTCGCCCAGGTCTTGACCCGAACAAAAGGCGCGCCCGGCCCCTGTGACCACAACACAGCGTGCCAGTTTACCCCCCTGAACAAAAGCATGTTCGATCTCGGCCCGCATCTGCGTTGTCAGCGCGTTCATCTTGTCAGCACGGTTCAGGGTGATGACCGCAAGGCCGTCGGTCACGTCAAAGGTCAGTGTCTGGTAATCCATCGGTCAGGTCCAATCTGCTATTTTGACGCAGTGTAGCCAAAGCCGATCACAGGGCCAGCGAAACCAAACGTTACCCTTTAAGAATATTGTCCAGGCGCGCCTGCTCGTCCGAGCTTAGCGGCGTTTGATCGGGTGCCGGTGCCGTCGCACGACCACGCAGATAGCCATAGCCCAGTCCCGCGGAGAGCAGCAGCATCAAAGGCCCCGCCCCCCAAAGCAACCACGTCGACCCTGACGCAGGCGGGTTCAGCAAAACATATTCGCCGTATCTGGCGACGATGAATTCAACCGCTTCGGCGTCGCTGTCCCCAGCCACCAGACGTTCGCGCAGCAAAATCCGCAAGTCACGCGCCAGACTGGCGTTGCTTTCATCAATGCTTTCGTTGCGGCAGACCAGACAGCGCAGACCTTTGGACAGATCGCGTGCGCGTTCCTCTAGCACCGGATCAGACAGGATTTCGTCCGGCAACACGGCCAACGCGGGCGTGGCCATCAACATCAAGGCAACCAGCAGCGCTTTCATTCTGCTGGCACCGCTGTGGCGCGTTTTGCCGCCCCTGCTGCCACGCGGAAACGCCTGTCAGACAGGCTAAGCAACCCGCCCAAGGCCATCAGCGCACAGCCTATCCAGATCCAGTTGGTCAACGGCTTGATATACGTCCGAATGACCCAGCCGCCTGTGTCCTGCTCGTCTCCGATCACGACATAGACATCACGGGCAAGATTATAGTCGATTGCGGCTTCGGTCGTGGGCATTTGGGCAACCGGATAGAACCGCTTTTCAGGCCGCAATTGCGAGATTTCCTCGCCATCTTGGAACAGCGTCACAGACCCGATCGTCGCCACATAGTTCGGCCCCTGCACCCGTTCGACGCTGTCAAGCTGAACAGTATAGCTGCCGACGTCAAGCGACCCGCCAATCGGCAGCGCACGAATTTCGTCCTCGCTCCACGCGGTCAGGCCCGCGATACCGGCCATGGTCACACCAAGACCTGCATGGGCAACCATCTTGCCCCAATCCGCGCGCGGCAGACGTGACAGGCGGCGCAAGCGCCCCTCTCCGCGCCCGGTTCTGCCCCACAGATCCATGATAGTGCCCATGACGACCCAAGCGCCTAAGAACAATCCAACCGGACCCAGCAAGCTGCGCCCCGTCTGAATAACGAACGCCAGACAGCCAACAGCAACTGCCAGAACAAAGACATAGCGCAACGGTCTCAGCGCGCGGCCGATATTGGCACGCTTCCAAGGCATCGCTGAGCCAATCGGCAAGGCCAAGCCAAGCAGCACCATGAAGGGGGTGAATGCCGCGTCAAAGAACGGGGGCCCAACACTAAGCTTTCGGTCAAAAAACATCTCGGCCAGCAGCGGCCACATGGTGCCGATGAAGACGACAAAACAGGACACCGCCAACAGCACGTTATTCACCAGCAAGGCAGATTCGCGGCTGACGATGCTAAACACGCCCTTAGCTTCAAGGGCTGATGCACGCAGCGCGAACAAGATCAATGCCCCGCCCATGAAGACCGCCATGATCATCAGGATAAACACACCGCGTTCGGGGTCGTTCGCAAAGGCATGTACCGATGTCAAAAGCCCGGAGCGTACGATGAACGTCCCGATCAACGAGAACCCAAATGCTAGGATTGCCAGCAGGATCGTCCAGCTTTTCAAGCTTTCACGCTTTTCCACCACAATGGCAGAATGCAAAAGCGCTGCCGCCAAAAGCCATGGCATGAAGGATGCATTCTCCACCGGATCCCAGAACCAGAAACCGCCCCACCCAAGTTCGTAATAGGCCCACCAAGACCCAAGCGCGATGCCGATGGTCAGGAATATCCACGCCGCCAACGTCCAAGGGCGCACCCAACGGCCCCAAGCAGCATCCACGCGCCCTTCGATCAGTGCTGCGACCGCAAAGCTGAAGGTCATCGACAGGCCCACATAGCCCAAATACAAAAACGGTGGATGAAAGGCCAAGCCCGGGTCCTGCAACAGCGGGTTCAAATCCTGCCCGTCAAAGGGCGGTGTCGCAAGGCGCAAAAACGGGTTCGACGTGAAAAGGATAAATGCAAAGAAGGCCACACCGATCGCCGCCTGTACTGCCAGAACACGGGCACGCAGCGTTTGGGGCAAGTTGCCGCCAAACCACGCAGCCATAGCGCCAAACAGCGACACGATCAGGACCCAAAGCAGCATTGACCCCTCGTGATTGCCCCATGTTCCGCTGATTTTATACAGCATCGGCTTCATAGAATGGCTGTTCAGAACAACCAGGCGCAGGGAAAAGTCCGACGTGACGAAGGCCCACATCAATGCACCAAATGCAAATGCCGTCAGCGCAAACTGGGCACCGGCAGCGGGTTCGGCAACGGCCATCCAGCCGGACCAACGTTTATGGGCGCCGATCAAAGGCACAACGGTCTGGATGATGGCCACACCAAAGGCGAGGATAAGGGCGAAAAGTCCGAGTTCTGTAATCATAGATCTAGCATAGGGCGCCACCGCGCCCCATGCCATGTCTATTCACGCCTTCCGTGGCGCGCAAAGCGTCGCAGTTAGCCAGAAGCCTTGCGCCATGCGTCTAACGCGGGGTTGTCGGCCGGTTCAATCACAGCCAATGACAAGCGTGCATCCGGTCCTGTGGCCGCCACTTGCACCGAATCGTGGCGCAGCGCCTGAATGGCACGAATATTGCCGACAACTTGCGGAACCTGCGCGATCGTTCGCACAATCGAGCGCTGGAATTCTTGGGTTTTCACCTGATGACGCGCCCCGAAATAGAACGAAACGATGACGCCCAACAGCCACCAAAGCGGCTCTGGCACCAGCGCAATCCCTTGCATTCGCGCGGCAAACCAGATCGGGTCGACCATGGCAGCTACAAATAGCCCCAATGTCCCAAGCGCCAGTGCAGGACGTGGCAACCGGTTCAGCCCGTCCATGAAACGGTCAAATCCGCCCTTTCGATCGATTGCGAACTCTGCCCCGTATTGCGCCATCGCCTGATCCTGGGCTGCGGCCGACCGCTCTGCTCCGTTCTCGGCGTTCTCGCGAAACACCTCGACCGTATCGCGCACCAACGTTCCCCCATTGCCGAAAACCAGCCCCACAACCTTGTCAATCACGCCCATGTCGCTGTCCTTTGTTTGAAATCTGCGGGGCTCAGATGGTATTTGGGCGAAATGAATTCTTCCGCCCGTTTGATCCATCCGCCTTTGCCGCCTACCTGTGTCATCGCATATTTTCGACTGGCCGGACGGCGATCTGCCAGACGGAAGTAATAGTTACGCCGCGCGATCCCGTAGGCATCGACCAATTCCTGAGGTGCTTTTGCAAATGCGGAACCCGCCGCCGCATGGGTCTGCCCACCTAGCGCGCCATCGACAGCAACATCAAATCCCATTCTGCGCAAAAGCTGTTGGAGGATTTTAACCGCGTTCCCGCCCGCATTGACGTACATGTCAAACACCGTCGCATGCAGCGCTTGCGGCAACCCTTCGATCAGCGGCGCTTTGAAATAATGTTGTATAAAAATCTCGACGGCTTGAGCCTGCGTGAGGCTGCGCACGTCGCGCATATCGACAACACCGTCGCGGTTGAGATCAATGCCAAGGCGTCGCATGGTGTGAATGGTCACGCCAAAGTTTGTCGCACCACCGGGATCGTCCGGGTCATTCACAAAACCACCCTCGCGGGCAACGATTTCTTTCGCAATATCTTTGACAGACTTCATCTGGACGGCCCCTTGCGCGTTTCAATACGGCAAAGGTGGCGCTTCCAAAGTTAACGGCTCAAAAGCTGACCGAACGGTCTTAGCTGTCCGGCGCTACGTAAACCCCTTGGGCTTTCAGCGCATCGACAACTTCGGTCGGCATATAGTTCTCGTCATGTTTTGCAAGAATTTCAGTGGCCTCAAACACACCGTTGATATAACGGCCAGTGCCTACAACACCCTGATTTTCTTCGAATAAATCAGGCAGAACACCAGTATAGGTTGCCGGTACGATGGCACCGCCGTCGGTCACGGAAAAACGGATCGTCTCGCCGTCTCCGCGCACCAGTGATCCTTCGGCAACCAATCCACCAATCCGGAACACCTCGTTGGGTCCGGGCGGTTCGGCAATCACTTGGCTCGGGGCGCGGAAAAAGTTAATGCCGTCGCGCATCGCGTAGCCGATAAGCGTCGTGGACAAGATCAAAGCCACGACAGCGACGCCAATAATTTGGATACGACGTTGTTTCTTAAGACTTTTCATCTACCCTCACGGAAATAAAGGGGCCATCATCAGACCCTCTGTCTCTTCAATACCTAGCATCAGATTGGCATTTTGCAACGCCTGACCACTTGAACCTTTCGTCAGATTATCAAGGGCTACGACTACGATTGTGCGCCCCTCTATCCGATCAGCGACCACACCGATATGGCAAAAGTTCGACCCGCGAATATGCCGCGTGCTGGGTGCCTCGCCCATTGGCAGCACCTGAATGAAAGGTTCATTCGCATAGGCGGCGCTGAACGTATCATGGATCACTTGTGCGTCGCCTTTAACGTAAACCGTGGCAAGAATTCCGCGGTTTGCCGGGATCAGATGTGGGGTGAACTGCACTTTGACGGGACGGCCTGCGATGGCCGAAAATTCCTGATCGAACTCGCCCAAATGACGATGCGTGCCGCCGACGGAATAAGCGTGATACCCCTCGGAAAGCTCCGCATGCAAAAGGTTCTCCTTGAGCGACCGGCCCGCGCCCGACACGGCACATTTCAGATCGAGAATGATATCATCCAGATCGATCACGCCCTTTTCAATCAAGGGGCGCAGCGCGAATTGTCCTGTCGCCGCATTGCACCCAGTGCCCGCAACCAACCGTGCCTCGCTAATTTCTTTGCGGTAAAATTCGGTCAGGCCGTACACGGCTTCCTTTTGCTGCTCCAACGCGGCGTGGGGATTGCCGTACCACTTGGTATATTCTTGTGGGTCACGCAGCCGGAAATCTGCAGACAAATCCACGATCTTCAGGTCCTTGGGCAGGGCCGCGATCACCTCTTGGCTGGTCTTGTGGGGCAGCGCGCAAAAGCACAGATCGATCTCGGTGAAATCGATCTCTTCGATTTTGACAAGCGCTGGCAAATCCATATGGCGCAGATGCGGAAACACCTCTGCCATGGTCTGCCCGGCCTTGGAGTTTGCGCCCAACGCCTTGATCTGCATGGAAGAATGGCCAGAGATAAGCCGGATCAGCTCAGCGCCCGTATAGCCAGAAGCACCAAGAATTGCGATATTATACATCATGTCGAAGTCCGTTCGAAAAAGAAACGTAAAGGATTAGGCCGCCTGAAACGTCAAAGGTCGTCGCAAAAACTGCGTTGCCCTGCTGCTGACCTTTTTGGGATCGCCGGTGGTCAAAAACGCCGCCTGTCCCGTGCCCAACATCTTTGGATGCCGCTTGAGGTAATCACCCAGACTGCGGGCAACCAGCTTGGCTTGGCTGAACACTTTGACATCAGCCCCAAGTGCGTCCTGGAACACGTCCTGCATCAGCGGATAATGCGTACAGCCCAGAATCGCAGCCTCGGGAAGCGGCATCTTGCGCTTGAGCGCATCCACGTGGCTACGCACCAGCGCTTCGGCCAGAATGAAATCACCGTCTTCGATGGCATCGACCACGCCACCGCAAGCCTGCGCTTCGACATCAACGCCAATCGCACGAAACGCCAGCTCGCGCTGGAACGCACGGCTGGCCACGGTCGCGGGGGTCGCAAACAGGGCCACATGTTTCAGATCAACCTCGCGCGGGGGGGAATTGTCGCCCCAGTTGCGCTCTGTCATCGCCTCGATCAGGGGGACGAATACGCCCAGAACCCGCTTGTCCGACGGCACCCAGCTTTCCTGCATGCGCCGCAACGCCGCCGCCGACGCTGTGTTGCAGGCCAAAATCACCAGGTCACACCCCGCATCGAACAGCCGCTGGGTCGCTGCGACGGTTAGATTGTATATGTCATCAGATGTGCGCACGCCGTAAGGCGCATTGGCGCTATCGGCCAGATAGATAAAATCCACATCAGGAAGTTCTGCCTGAACGGCAGACCAAACGGTCAGGCCACCCAGCCCAGAATCGAAAATACCAACTGCCATCTTGCTTTGCCGTCACCTGTCGGCACGATGCCGATCTTCAAATTCATACCCGTGGTCAAAGGATTTAACCGCATCTGGTGACAACTCATACGTGGCTTTGCGCAGGAAATCCATCATCGCTTTTGCGTCTTTTGCCAAAGGGTTCAGCACATTCCTGCCGATGGGGTCGCCGATCACAACGCGCACGGGTGTATCGACCCTTTTGCGGAACTCCTTGATCAACAGTCCCATCCGCAGGCTGGAATGCAGATGGCTTGCAATCTGGAACAATCGGCTGGTGTGCCCGTCAAAATAGATAGGCACCACAGTGGCTTGCGACTTGCCGATCATCCTCGCGGTAAAGCTACGCCAACCGGGATCCATCGGTTTTGAAAACGGCTTTGCCGCCGTGCTGACCGTGCCACCCGGAAAGATTCCAACCGCCCCCCCTTGCCCCAGATAGTCCAACGCAGTTTTTCGGGTGTGCAGGTTTAACGCCAGCGCTGCCTTGTCTGCGTCAAAGCTGATCGGCAGCAGATGGCGGTTCAGGTCCGGCGCGCGATTAAACACCGAATGCGCCATGATTTTGAAATCCGCCCGCGTGCGCGACATGATATGGCCCAGCACCAGCCCGTCCAGAATTCCGTAGGGGTGGTTTGCCAGAAAGATTACCGGACCCGTCGCCGGAATAGTGCAAAGGCTTCCGCCCACCACATCCAGCGTCAGCCCATAGCGCTGCACCATCACATCAAAAAAACACCCCCCCTCAGCAAGGTCTTTTTCATAGCCAGACGCACGTTTCATCAAATTCAATCGGCCCGTGCTATTCTCCATCAAGCGGATAAAGGCGCGCCCCGATTTGGAGCGCGCGGAATAGGCATAGCTGATATCGCGGGCGGAAAGCGGTTTGGGTTCACCCATCTCAGGCTCCTGTCATTTGGTGACCAGATCATATGACCGGTTCGTGACACCCGCATGACATGATAGGTCATTCCGCTGCTTTTGACGTTGTGACCCCGCCCGCACGAATGACAGCAAGCAATTCTTCACGCCGTTTCGCAGCCTTGCCCTCGTTTGCCAGTTTGACCGGACCAAACCCCCTGATCTGAAGCGGCAATTCGGCCAAGGCGATAATCGCATCGCGGGTTGCGTCCGTCAGCTTGGGAAGGACCGATTTCATATCCGCCTCGTATTGCGAGATCAGCCCACGTTCCATCCGCCGCTCTTGGGTCCGCCCGAACGGATCAAACGGCGTGCCGCGCAGGAACTTCATCTTTTGCAACACAGCAAGGGGTGTTTGCAGCCATTCCCCAAAGGCACGTTTCATCGGGCGCCCATCGGCCCCGGTCTTCGACAGCAGCGGCGGCGCAAGGTTAAAAGTGATCTTTGGATCACCCGCAAATTCCGCATCAACCTTGGCCCGCGTCGTTTTCAGCAGACGTGCAACCTCGTATTCATCCTTGTAGGACAAGAGCTTGTGATATCCCAACGCCATGGCTTCTTTCAGGGCTTTGTCATCAACGTTTTCAAGCATCTTGGCATAGCGTTTCGCCAATCTCTTGCCTTGGTAGGCGGTCAGGTGGTCCATCCGAAAGGCAATCTTGTCGTCCAGCGACTTGGGCAACTGGACAACATTCGGGGCGCAGACCTTTTCCGCCTCAGCAGGATAGAGCACCGCCCATCGCCCCAATTCGAACGCCCTCAGGTTGCGTTCAACCGCTGCGCCATTCAACCGGATCGCATCTTTCAGGCTTTCCAGCGATAGCGGGATCAGCCCTTTTTGCCACGCTGCGCCAAAGATCATCATGTTGGAATAGATCGAATCCCCCAAGGTCGCCTTGGCCAGATCAGAGGCATCAAACAGCGCTACATCATCCTTCAACCGTGCCTCAAGCGCCAGCGTCAGGCGGTCATAAGGCATCTTGAATTCGGTATCTCGGGTGAAATCGCCGGTGATGATCTGATGCGAATTCACAACCGCCCCGGTACGCCCAGCGCGCGTCAGGCCAAGCGTTTTTGTCCCCGCCGACACCACAAGATCGCCGCCGATCAACGCGTCGGCCTCGCCTGTCGCGACGCGAATGGCGCTGATATCTTCTGGCCGGTTCGCCAGACGGCAGTGAATGTGGACGGCACCACCCTTTTGGGCAAGGCCTGCCATTTCCATCATGCCAGCCCCTTTGCCGTCAATCTGCGCCGCTTGCGCCAACACGGCACCAATGGTGACAACGCCCGTGCCGCCAACGCCGGTGATCACTACGTTATGCGTGCCGTGGATCGCAGGCAGCGTAGGAATCGGCAGATCGGGGATCTTGACCTCGGTCGTCGGGTCTTTACGAATTTGTGCACCTTCCAACGTAACAAACGACGGGCAGAACCCTTTGACGCAAGAAAAATCCTTGTTGCAAGACGACTGGTCTATCGCCCGCTTACGCCCCAGTTCCGTCTCGTGTGGTACGATCGACACGCAGTTGGATTGCACACCGCAATCGCCACAGCCTTCGCAGACATCCGTGTTGATAAACACGCGCTTGTCGGGATCAGGAAACAGCCCCCGCTTGCGGCGACGGCGTTTTTCAGCGGCACAGGTCTGGATATAGACGATGGCGCTGACGCCTTTGTGCTTGGTAAAGTTTTCTTGCACCGTCTGAAGATCAGCGCGCTCGTACATTGGCACACCTTTAAAGGCGGCGGCGTCCACATCTTCCTTTTCGTCATAGACAACAGCGATATTCTGAACGCCTATCGCCTTAAGCTCCGCCACAATGCGTGGTGCGTCCAAATCGCCTTCGTTGTGTTGCCCACCCGTCATAGCGACTGCATCGTTAAAAAGAATCTTGTAGGTAATGTTGGTCTTCGCAGCCACGGCTGCGCGGATGGCCTGAATGCCGGAATGGTTATAGGTCCCGTCGCCGAGGTTCTGGAAAACATGCTCGCGGGTCGAAAAATGCGATTCCCCTATCCAGTTCGCCCCTTCGCCGCCCATGTGGGTGTATCCGGTCGTCTCGCGGTCCATCCACTGTACCATATAATGGCACCCGATACCCGCATAGGCGCGGCTGCCTTCAGGCAGTTTGGTCGACGAATTATGCGGACACCCCGAACAGAAATAGGGCACCCGCGCGGCGATATCTTCGGCATTGTCGGCACGGCGCGCAGTATCCAGAGCCTCCATTCCCGCTTTGATCCCGTCGGTGTTGCGGCCTTCCTCGATCAGGATACCGCCCAGCTTTTCGGCGATCCAGATCGGGTCAAGCGCAGCACGCGTCGGGAACAGCTCCTCGCCATGCTCCATCCCGGCACCCCCGCCTTTGTGCCAGCCATAGACGCGGCGGTGGGTGTCGGAAAACAGCGCCTCCTTGATCTGGATCTCGATGAGCTTGCGCTTTTCCTCGACCACTACAACCAGATCAAGCCCATCGGCCCACGCATGAAAACCCTTCATATCTAGGGGGAAAGTCTGCCCCACTTTATAAAGTGTGATACCCAGCCGTTCGGCCTCGTTCTCGTCGATGTTCAACAGGCTCATCGCGTGCAGCAGGTCCAGCCAGTTCTTGCCAGCGGCCACAAAGCCGATCTTGGCACCGGGCTTGCCCCACATGCGTTTGTCGATCTTGTTGGCATGGGAAAACGCCTCGGCGGCATAGCGCTTGTGGTCGATCATCCGCGCCTCTTGCAGATGCGGGGTATCAACCAGCCGGATGTTCAGCCCGCCGTCTGGCATGTCGAACTCTGGCACGACCAGTCGCATCCGGTGTGGATCGCCGTTCACCACCGATGTCGCCTCGACCGTGTCTTTCATCGTCTTCAGGCCGACCCAGCAGGCGGAAAACCGCGACAAAGCCCAGCCGTAGATGCCGTAATCCATGATCTCTTGCACGCCTGCGGGGCTGACGATGGGCATATAGGCGTCCATCATGGCCCATTCCGACTGGTGCAGGACGGTCGAGGATTCGCCGGTATGGTCATCCCCCATCGCCATCAGCACGCCACCATGTGTGGACGATCCCGCCATGTTGGCGTGGCGCATGACGTCGCCGGATCGGTCAACACCCGGCCCCTTGCCGTACCACAGACCAAAGACACCGTCATACTTGCCTTCGCCGCGCAATTCCGCCTGCTGGGTGCCCCAAAGCGCTGTGGCAGCCAGATCTTCGTTCAACCCCGCCTCGAACAGCACGTCATAATCAGCCAGGGGTTTTGCTGCGCGTTCCATCTGAAGGTCGACCGCGCCCAAGGGCGAGCCGCGATACCCGGTGACGTACCCCGCAGTGTTCAGCCCAGCCGCCCGGTCGCGTGCCTTTTGCATCATCATCATCCGCACCAAAGCCTGCGTGCCGTTCAGCAGCACCGGAGACTTCTCGAGGTCGAAGCGGTCATTCAATGAAATTTTCTGATTGGTCATGCCGCGTTCTCCCCTACGTGCATTCAAGCTTTGTCCAAACGTTAGGTCACAAAAGCTGACCTGTCTAGCATTGTCTTTTCGCCTAT
The DNA here is from genome assembly GCA_024636495.1 of Roseobacter sp. GTDB lineage: Bacteria > Pseudomonadota > Alphaproteobacteria > Rhodobacterales > Rhodobacteraceae > Sulfitobacter. The sequence goes on from JAGXGZ010000076.1 coordinate 97,806, forward strand.
CCCGAAGGCAGTTGGCACAAGACGTGCGCCGCCCCCCCGCCTATCTGCATATCAAACGAACAATGTTGCAGTGCAGCATGACGCAGGGTTGTTTTCGAGACGCTTTTAGCGCAAACAAAGCCATCTTCGCGAAATGAACATCCTTTATAAAGGTAGTCCTTATGGATTGGGACAAGCTCAGAATTTTCCATGCTGTCGCAGATGCCGGCAGCTTGACCCACGCGGGCGATAAACTGAATCTGTCGCAATCTGCAGTCAGTCGGCAAATTCGTGGACTAGAGGAACAGTTGAATACCAACCTGTTCCACCGACACGCACGCGGGCTGATTCTTACCGAACAAGGCGAACTGCTGTTTGATGCCACCGTCGCCATGAGCAAGCGGCTTGATACCGCTGCCGCACGTATCCGCGACAGCGAAGAAGAAGTCTTTGGCGAATTGCGTGTGACCACGACCACCGGGTTTGGTACATTGTGGCTCGCACCACGCCTTCCCACGCTGTACGAAAAATACCCCGACCTCAAAGTCGATCTGATGCTGGAAGAGCGCGTTCTTGACCTACCCATGCGCGAGGCGGATGTCGCCATCCGCATGAAAGAACCGTCACAGGCCGATCTGGTCCGCAAAAAGCTGATGATGATCAAAATGTGCCTTTACGCCTCGCCAAAATATCTGGCCGAACATGGCACCCCGATGCGGCTTGAAGACATGGCCGATCATCGCCTGATTTGCCAGAACACGGATAGCGATCAGGTGACCGCCGGTTTGCAACTGGTCCAGCAACTGATGATGCACGATGTGCGCTCCATGCTGACCGTGAACAATTACTTTGGTGTGCTGCAAGGGGTTATCCACCATCTGGGCATTGGCGTTCTGCCCGACTACCTGACCGAAGATTTTCCTGATCTGGTACAGGTCCTGACCGACACTGAGTCGGCTGATGTACCCGTATTTCTTGCCTACCCCGAAGAATTGCGCGCCTCAAAGCGTGTCGGAGCCTTCAAGGACTTCGTCCAAGACGAGATCATCACCCACCGTAAGCACTTGCGGGATAGGAAAAATGACTAGCCATGCAAAAACCGCATATCGGCCATGCCTGAAAAAACCACATTCATGCCTTGATAGGTGCACGACTGCCGACTAATTGGGCATTATGAAGACGACGCCTTTGGGCTGTCACTTCATACCTCCCTGTTGGACTTGGCCGAGCTTCGTGCTCGGCCTTTTTTTTTCGTCCAACCCTTTGCCCCAGCCTTTGCGCCCTTTGGCCTTTTCCCCAGCCCAGCCTTGATCTAAGAGTACGGCCATATCTGCCAGGGGGATATCCGCACCATGACCGAACCAGCCATCACGCCAGAGCTTATAAAAAGCCACGGTATTAATGACGATGAATATAAGCGCCTTCTCGACATCATCGGGCGCGAACCCAGTTTTACCGAGCTTGGTATTTTTTCGGCCATGTGGAACGAACATTGTTCATACAAGTCGTCCAAGAAATGGTTGCGCACCCTCCCTACAACTGGTCCTCAGGTCATCTGCGGCCCCGGCGAAAACGCGGGCATCGTTGATATCGGTGACGGTCAGGCACTTGTCTTCAAGATGGAAAGCCACAACCACCCCTCGTATATCGAACCCTATCAGGGCGCTGCCACCGGTGTCGGCGGCATTCTGCGCGACGTGTTTACCATGGGTGCACGGCCCATCGCTGCGATGAACTCACTCAGCTTCGGTTCTCCTGATCACCACAAAACCCGCCAACTGGTGCACGGCGTTGTGGCAGGCGTTGGTGGCTACGGAAACTGCTTTGGCGTGCCGACAGTTGGTGGCGAGGTCCGTTTTGACCCGGCCTACAACGGCAACTGTCTTGTGAATGCCTTTGCCGCGGGCTTGGCCGATACGGACAAGATTTTCTATTCCGCCGCGTCCGGTGTCGGGATGCCGGTTGTGTATCTTGGGGCCAAGACAGGCCGCGACGGGGTTGGCGGCGCGACCATGGCCTCGGCTGAATTTGATGACACGATCGAAGACAAACGCCCCACCGTTCAGGTCGGCGATCCCTTTACCGAAAAGCGCCTGATGGAAGCCACGCTTGAGCTGATGGCAACCGGTGCCGTAATCTCGATTCAGGATATGGGGGCTGCTGGCCTGACATGTTCTGCCGTGGAAATGGGCGACAAGGGGAACCTTGGCGTGCGGTTGGACCTTGAAAAAGTCCCCACCCGCGAGATTGGCATGACTGCTTATGAAATGATGCTGTCGGAATCCCAAGAACGAATGCTGATGGTGCTGCGCCCCGAGCTTGAGGCCGAAGCCAAAGCCGTTTTCGACAAATGGGACTTGGATTTCGCTATCGTCGGAGAAACAATTGCCGAAGATCGTTTCCTAATTGTGCACAATGGCGAGGTCAAAGCCGACCTGCCGTTGAAGGCCTTGTCCGGCAATGCCCCCGAATACGACCGCCCTTGGGTGGAAACCCCTGCCGCCGAACCGCTGGCAGATGTGCCCGGTGTTGACCCGATTGACGGGCTGCGTGCGCTGATCTCCAGCCCGAACTACGCCTCCAAAGCGTGGGTTTACGAGCAATATGACACTATGGTGATGGGCGATAGCGCCCGCACCCCCGGTCTGGGTTCAGGGATCATCCGCGTGCACGGCACCGACAAGGCGATTGCCTTCACCTCGGACGTGACGCCGCGCTACGTCATGGCAAACCCCTTTGAGGGCGGCAAACAAGCCGTGGCCGAAGCCTACCGCAACCTGATTGCCGTAGGCGCGCTGCCCTTGGCGACCACCGACAATATGAATTTCGGCAATCCCGAAAAGCCCGAGATCATGGGTCAATTCGTTTGCGCCATCAAAGGCATCAGCGAGGCGGTATCCGCATTGGACATGCCCATCGTGTCGGGCAACGTGTCGCTGTATAACGAGACCGACGGCAAAGGCATCCTGCCCACGCCGACCATCGGCGCGGTCGGCCTGCTGACCCACACGGACCAAATCATCGGCAAGACCGTGCGCGACGGTCATGTCGCCCTCGTGCTAGGCGCAACCGAGGGCCATTTGGGTCAGTCTGCCCTGCTGCTTGAGGTGTTTAACCGCCGTGATGGCGATGCGCCGCATGTTGATCTAGCCCTTGAGAAAGCCCATGGCGACTTCATCCTCGCCAACCGCGAAATGATCACGGCATGTACCGACCTTTCGGATGGCGGTCTTGCTTTGGCAGCGTTTGAATTGGCCGATCACGCGGGCGTCGGGGTAACACTGGACGCAAGCGATACGCCGATGCTGTTTGGCGAAGATCAGGCGCGTTATCTGATCGCCTGTAATTTTGACATGGCCGAGGCGCTCATGGTCGCAGCCTCTGCCGCTGGTTTGCATCTCGAAAGCGTTGGGAAATTTGGCGGTGATCAGGTCAGCTTTGGCGGCACCTCTGCCCCCTTGGCCGATCTGAGTGCTGCTTACCATGGCACGTTTGCCGCGACCTTCGCCTAATCCATCAGGCCCATCAGACGTGCTTTCTCGCCCATATCATCGGGGCGGGAAATCACCTGCGCCAGCTCTTCAAGCGACGCAATCGAATGGCCCGCGCGAAAGCTGTCCACATGGGGCAGCATTGCGCGGATGCCTGCGGCCTTGGGCGCAAAGCCATCCCAGCGCAACAAAGGATTAAGCCAGATCAGCCGCCGCGCAGTCAGGTGCAACCGCTGCATGTGTCGCGCCAGATCGTCGGGGTTGTCGCGGTCCAGACCGTCGGTGATCAACAGCACGACGGCCCCCTGCCCCATGACACGGCGCGACCAGTCGCGGTTAAACGCCTCGATGCACGATCCGATGCGCGTGCCGCCCTCCCAATCCTGCGCCTGCGCGCCAGCGGCCTTTAGCGCGGCATCCACGTCACGGGTCGCCAGATGGCGGGTGATGTTGGTCAGCTGCGTCCCAAAGGTAAAGGCATGGACCTTTGCCCAGCCTGCCCCCTTGGCGTTGCTCACCGCATGCAGAAAATGCAGCACAGTGCGGGAATACTGGCTCATCGAGCCCGAGATATCGCACAGCACCACCAGATTGGGATAGCGCGGGCGTGGCTTTTTAAGCGAGAGCTGATGCATCTCGCCGCCCCGCCGCAGGGCTGCGCGCATGGTCTTTTGAATGTCGATTCGCCCCTGCGGTGACGCCATGCTGCGCCGCGAGGGCATAGGTTTGACGGGCAACGTCAACCGCGCAAGCATCCGTTTGGCCTGCGCCATTTCGGCAAGGCTCATTTGCTCAAAGTCTAGCGTGCGCAAACGTTCCTGCGACGACATTGTCAGGCTGGCGTCAACCTCGATCAGGGTTTCTTCGGGATCTTTTTCTTCGCCCTCCGGCTGTTCGGGGGCCTGCGCGCCGTCCAGCAACGCCTCGGCGGCGCGTTTTTCTGCCGCCTGCGCAGGCCGGTCTTCCTGGACGCCGCGAATAGCGGGCAACATCGCGGCCATCATATGTTCCAGATAGCGCGGATCGCGCCAATAGAGCCGGAAGAGTTGGGCAAAGACAGTGCGGTGTTCGGGACGGTTCACGAAACAGGCGTGCAGGGTCCAGTAGAAATCGACCTTATCAGTAAAACCCGCCGCTTCGACCGCGCGGATCGCGTCAATGATGCGGCCAGGGCCGATGGGCAGGCCCGCACGGCGCAGCGCACGGGCGAAATGGGTGATGTTGCCCGCGAGTTTCGGATTTTCTGGCAATTCAAGATCGGGAAGTTTGACCATTTACTTATACCGTGGGGGCTGTCTGCCCCCATACCCCCGAGGATTTATTTCCATTTGGAATACAGGATCTGGTCATTTGGCAGGGTCCAGAGACGCTTTGGCTTGGTCCAGGATGCGTTTCGCCTCTGAGCCGTGAAGCTTGGCGATGTCGTCTTGGTATTTCAGGATTGCTCCGAGGGTGTCGGCGATGACTTCGGGGCTGAGGGTGATCACATCAAGGGCCAGCAGGCATTTCGCCCAGTCGATGGTTTCGGCCACACCAGGCTTTTTGAAAAGGTCTTCGGTGCGCAATTGCTGCACAAAGGCGACGACTTCACGGCTCAGCGCTTCGGAGGCTTCTGGGGCGCGGGCGGCGAGAATTTCCATCTCGCGGTCGAAATTGGGATAATCGACCCAGTGGTAAAGGCAGCGGCGTTTGAGCGCGTCATGCACTTCGCGGGTGCGGTTTGACGTCAGGATCACGATTGGCGGCTCTGGCGCCCTGATGGTGCCGAGTTCGGGGATCGTGACCTGAAAATCGCTGAGCGCTTCGAGCAGAAACGCCTCGAATGGGGCATCCGTGCGGTCAAGCTCGTCGATCAGCAGGATCGGCGCGCCGCGCTCATCGGGGCGCATCGCTTCGAGCAGCGGGCGTTCGATCAGAAAATCATCGCTGAACAGATCCGCCGTCAGCGCCTTGCGATCGGCGGTGCCTGCGGCCTCGGCGGTGCGGATGGCGACCATCTGCGCAGGGAAATTCCATTCATAAACAGCCGAGGACGCGTCCAGCCCCTCGTAGCATTGCAGGCGGATCAGCTTGCGGTTCAGCCCTGTTGCCAGCGCCTTGGCGATCTCGGTCTTGCCGACGCCCGCTTCTCCTTCAAGAAACAACGGGCGGCCAAGCGTCAGGCTAAGGAACACCACCGTCGCCAAGGCGCGACCGCAGATATAGCCTTGCTGTTCCAGCATGGTTTGTACGGCATCAATGGACGCTAGATCTTTCATGGTCTTCTCCCTTGGACGTCCCAAAGGTGCATCCTGATCCCCTGCGGTCAAGAGCCAAGGCCGATTGAAGGCCAAACGAGACTTTATTTTGCAACTCAAATTCTACGCCTGGCATGATCCCGGTGGACAGGCAGACCCAAAATCCACAACGAATCTCCATATTTCTGCCGTATTGAAGGGGTACTTCTGGTTAACAGCGCATGGAAAATGGGCAAAAAATATTGAGGACAGAACCATGATCGATGCACCTTATACAATCGACTCATCGTTGGCCGATTTACGCAGAGACGACTGGCTGCAGGCCGTTTCTGAAGTTGTCGCGGGAAACGGCTTTTTTCAGAAACTGAGCGAAAAGCACCACGCCTTTTTCATCAAGCGCAAGCCGACGTTGTTGGTGAGCTTCGAGACAATAAATGGCATACGCGCCCTGTCCGAAAAATCACACCCCATTGGTTGGGAGATGGTGCGCAATAACGACTGGTCCCATCTTTGCATTGCCAGCCAAGGTGACACCTGGTTCCGCGATCCAGCAGTTTACGCCTGTTTTGACCAACTGATCGACGGCGGGTTTTTTGACGAATTTGAAACTGTTCTCTTTTATGGCGCAGGTCCGGCAGGCTATGCCGCCGCAGCCTATTCTGTGTCTTCCCCCGGCGCGCAGGTGGTTGTCATTCAGCCGCAGGCAACGCTGGATCCACGGGTCACGGAATGGGATGACCGTTTTGTCGAAATGCGGCGCACCGACTTCACATCGCGCTTTGGCTATGCCCCCGACATGTTGGATGCGGCGCATGAGGCCTTTGTCATTTACGACCCTAAAGTCGTGTTAGATGCGATGCACGCCAGTCTTTTCACCCGGCCAAATGTCACCAAGTTGCGGATGCGGCACATGGGGGTCGCTTTGCAAAGCACCTTGCTGCAGCTTGATCAGCTTGAGTCGCTGCTTTTGCTTGCCGCCGAAGGTGAATTGAACACCCTGAGCTTTGCCAAGCTTTTCCGCGCGCGCCGCGACCACCGCAGCTATTTGCAATCGCTGTTGGTGACGTTGGAGGCCGATGACCGTAAGCTGTTGATGCTGAAACTCTGCAATTTTGTGACCGATCGCATGCAGGCACCCCGCTTTGTCCGCAAAAGACGGCTTTTAAGGGCGGAATTGCAGATGCTTGAAGAACCGAGTGCCGATCAGGAGAATGAGACCGACGATGCGTCGAAAGCTGTCGATGCCGTCGAAACCACCGAAGACACGACAAACAAAACCGCCCCCTAGCGCCGATAAAGGGCCTGTGCTAGCAGCTTTGCTATGACACAAACCCTGACGCTTCGACGCCCCGATGATTGGCACCTGCACCTGCGTGACGGCGATATGCTGCGCGCGGTTCTGCCACATACAGCAACTCATTTCGCGCGTGCGATAATCATGCCAAACTTGGTGCCTCCGGTGGTCCGGGGGGCTGATGCAGCGGCCTACCGCGAACGTATTTTGGCAGCCCTGCCCGAGGGTTCAGATTTCACCCCGCTGATGACGCTGTACTTGACCGAAGACACGGACGCCGACGATGTAGCCGCAGCACATGCCAGCGGTTTGATCACAGCCGTCAAGCTGTACCCCGCTGGTGCCACGACGAATTCGGCCAGCGGTGTGTCGAATTTCGACAAGGTCGCGCCTGTACTGGACAGAATGGCCGACATCGGCTTGCCCCTGTGCACCCATGGCGAAGTCACCGATCCTGCGGTCGACATATTTGACCGCGAAGCCGTCTTTATCGACCGTGTGATGGACCCGCTGCGCAAACGGCACGCAGGGCTTAAAATTGTGATGGAGCATATAACGACGGCAGATGCCGTGGATTACGTGCGCACCGCCGATGCGAACCTTGGAGCGACGATCACAACACATCATCTGGTGATCAACCGGAACCATATTTTGGCGGGCGGAATCAAGCCGCATTACTATTGCTTGCCTGTGGCCAAACGCGAAACCCACCGACTGGCCCTGCGCGCAGCGGCCACAAGCGGCGATGCGCGGTTCTTTCTGGGCACGGATTCGGCACCGCATACGGATGCCAACAAGCTGCTGCCCTGTGGCTGCGCAGGCTGCTTTACGGCCCCCAACACCATGTCGATCCTTCCCGAAGTCTTCGAGCAAGATGGTGCGTTACAGCACCTTGAGGCGTTCACATCGCTGAATGGGCCTGCATTTTACGGCCTTCACGCCAATGAAGATACCCTTACCCTGACCAAAACACCCGCTGCCTATCCGGGCCACATCGACACACCCGAGGGTCCGGTGACGGTCTTTGATCCAATGATGCCCCTGAACTGGAGCGTTTCACGAGATTGATCGCGTCGTGGCATAGACTTTATGCCTTCGGCGAGGATATTTGAGAGCCAGAGAAGCCAAAGCACACCCAAAAGGACAGACCGCATGATCCCGACCAGCTATCCCGATACGTCTGAAATGGCGCGCCTGACCGCGCGGATGCTGCTTGAGATCAAGGCCGTGCATTTCAATGCAGCCGAGCCGTTTACCCTTGCCTCTGGCCTGCCAAGCCCGACCTATATCGATTGCCGCAAACTGATCAGCTACCCACGCATTCGCGCAACCTTGATGGATTTTTTGACTGTCACCGTGATGCGCGAAGCAGGCTTTGAGGCGTTTGATAACATCGCCGGGGGCGAGACCGCCGGCATTCCGTTCGCCGCGCTCGTGGCCGAACGGATGGCCCTGCCGATGACCTATGTGCGCAAAAAACCCAAAGGCTATGGCCGCAATGCGCGGATCGAGGGCGAGATGACCCCCGGTCAGCGCGTTCTGCTGGTCGAGGATCTGACCACGGATGGCGGATCCAAAATCAGTTTCGTGGATGCGATTCGCGAAGCGGGGGCGACCTGCGCGCACACGGCGGTGATCTTTTATTACGGGATTTTTCCCCAGACCGAAAAGACGCTTGGCGACCATGGGGTTAGCCTGCATTCGCTGTGCACATGGTGGGACGTTCTGGCCGAAGCCAAGGTGCAAAAGGCGTTTGACGAGGCCACTCTGGCAGACGTCGAAGCCTTTTTGAACGCGCCCAAAGAATGGCAAGACGCGCGGAAAAACTCCTAAAGCCACCACATGATCTGGTGGAACCCCTGTCATTTTTCGCAAAATGCTGTAGAAGTTTATCAGGATAGGGTTATCCACAAGTTATACAATTTGCAGGTGCCCGGCTGCCTCGGCTAAGTGAAAGTCCGCGGTAAGAATAATTGGGGCTTGAGGGTACATGAACGAAATTTCCAGCATCAACGCCAACGACCTGAAGGTTCAGGCACCAGAGACAATGCCCCATTCCATCGAGGCAGAACAACAGCTTCTGGGCGCGATCCTGACCAATAACGACATCTACGACCGTGTCGCATCGATCATTGGCCCCAAGCATTTCTACGATCCAGTTCATGCCCGCATTTTCGAGATCGCAAGCGCGCGCATCGCCAAGAACAACCTTGCCTCTCCGGTCACGCTCAAGGCGTTTATGGAGGATGACGAGGGATTGAAAGAACTCGGCGGTCCTGCCTATCTGGTCCGCCTTGCAGGTGCCGCGATCAGTGCGTTTGCCGTGCGTGACTATGCCCAAATGATCTATGATCTGGCGATCCGCCGTGATCTGATTCAACTGGGGCGTGATATTTCGGCCAAGGCAGCGCAGGTTGATGTGTTGTCAGAACCGCGCGAACAAATCGTCGAGGCCGAACAGCAGCTTTATAAACTGGCAGAGCAAGGCCAGACGACCAGTGGATTTCAGAGCTTCCTGAAAGCTGTCACCGATGCGGTCAATGTCGCAAACGCCGCCTATCAGCGTGATGGCGGCTTGTCAGGTGTGTCTACCGGTTTGATTGATATGGATAAAAAGCTAGGTGGCCTACACCGCTCTGACCTTTTGATCCTTGCGGGTCGCCCGTCAATGGGCAAGACATCGCTTGCCACCAACATCGCCTTTAACGTCGCCAAGACCTATCGCCGTGGCACCTTGCATGACGGTACCGAAGGCGCTGTTGACGGCGGCGTGGTCGGGTTTTTCAGCCTTGAAATGAGCGCCGAACAGCTTGCCGCGCGTATCCTGTCAGAAGCCGCGGAAATCCCCAGCCAGCAAATCCGGTCGGGCGACATGACCGAAACCGAATTTCGCCGCTTCGTGGATGCGGCCAAGGCGCTGGAAGCTTGCCCGCTTTACATCGATGACACGCCTGCCCTGCCGATCAGCCAACTGGCGGCCCGCGCGCGCCGCCTGAAGCGGACGCATGGCTTGGACGTGTTGATCATCGACTATTTGCAGCTGGTTCGCGGCACCGGCAAGAACGAGAACCGCGTGAACGAAATCTCGGAAATCACTATGGGTCTCAAGGCGATCGCCAAAGAGCTGGATATTCCCGTGATCGCCCTGTCGCAGCTGTCGCGTCAGGTCGAAAACCGCGAAGATAAACGCCCGCAACTGTCGGATTTGCGCGAATCCGGGTCAATCGAACAGGATGCCGATGTAGTCATGTTCGTGTTCCGCGAGGAATACTATAAAGAGCGTGAAAAACCCGGCGACCACGAGTTGGACAAGATGGCGCTGTGGCAAGAAGAGATGGAGCGCCTGCACGGCCGGGCCGAGGTTGTTATCGGCAAGCAGCGCCATGGGCCCATCGGCACGGTCGATCTTAGCTTTGAGGGGCGCTATACCCGTTTTGGCAACCTTGTGAAGCCATGGCAAAACGACAGCAACGATCAGGAATTCTAGTACAACGCCGGAGGACTACACCTCCGGCGAAGATGCTTACTCGGGCGCTTTGACCTCAAAACGCAAGCCTTTGGCGGTGTCCTTGTCGAACCCCTTCCAATAGCTGTGATCTTCCTTGGGCGTGCCGTCCTCGTTCATCGACCATACCCCGTCGTTGGAGTTTTCGACCAAGTCGAGATACGATGCCATTTCGGCATCCCCCTTGAGGTGTTGATCCATCCAGACGGTCACGAAATGCTGCGCAATGTTGTTCATGCGCACCGTGTCCCAGACCTGATCGATGTAATGCGCCGATACGTTGAACCCCAGTTTTTCATCCTCGCGAAAAGATTCCTCGGGCGCGGGCATTGGGGCGGCGGCATTGTGGCCTGCGTTGTCAAAAGTCAAAAGGCTGCGGTCCACACTGCTGGCGTTTTCCCAGATTGCGCGCACCCCTTTTTCGTAAAGCGATGTCATATCCTGCGAACCGGCCATGAACAGCATCGGGATCTGAATGCCCTTCAGCCCCTCAGCGTCCCAAAAGCCGGTGTTCATCCCCCAAGGCCCGATGGCCACCGCCGTCTTGATGCGCGGATCGGGCAAAGCGTTATGGGTGTCGGACCCGGCCTGATGAATGCCAAGCGTCCCATGCGGCGCGCCCCAGCCATAGCCGACCGATGTTTCGGTAACGCCACCCCCGGCGGTGATCACCGCGCCGTAGCCGCCCATGGAATATCCAACGATGCCTGCGGTTTCCGCGTCGACCAGACCATTCAGAAAGGATCCCTCGTCTTCTGACAGACGCGCCATTTCATCCAGAACGAAAAGCTGGTCCAGTGACCGGTTTACCAGTGTCGACCCAAAAGCTGCCTGCGTCCGATAGGTCGAATCCGTATGATCAATCGATGCCACGACATACCCCTTCGACGCGATATTCTCGGCCAGGTGTGACATCAGAAAACGGTTGCCGGGATAGCCATGCGAGACGATCACCAGCGGATAAGCGGCCCCCGTTGCCGGATCTGCATCGCGCATCGCCTGACCGTTCAGGGTCACTTGGGTAGTTGCATCGCGCAAAAACGCCGTGATCGCGGTATTACCCGTTGCCCCATCGGCGGCAGGGTACCAGACTTCGACGGTCAACGGCCTATCATAGGTGGGCAGCGTTTCCGGCTTGGGTGCTTCAGCATCAATGGACAGAATATCAATCTGCCCCTCATGCACCAATTCGATCTGGCGCACCCCCACTGGCATTTCGCCATAAGCGGCCCTTTCAGGCGCATTGGGCAATTGCGCATCAATCCGGTTTTCCGCGAAAACCACTGACGCGGCAAAGCCCGCGATAACGGCAAACATCGGCGTTAAGATACGTCTTTGGGTCAACATCGGTTTTCCTCCCGTTTAATCAGGCACTCTTGGGCACCCTGACTTTTGTCCGGCTCACGCTAGCCTGTTCGCCAGTTCGTGCAAGCAAAACGAGAATATGTCGTTGCGGTAAATCTTCGTTACTTTCCCACCCGGCGCGCAACACCCCGCAAAAAAGTGAAGTGACAGAAACCAGCTTTTCTGTAGCACTGATCCCATGCGTATGATTGTTCTGATCTGGTTTGCCCTTCTGTCAGCCCTGCCCGCCCGTGCACAGGACCTTGAGATCGAAGTCGATCTTGAGCTGTTTCTGGCCGTCGATGTTTCGCGCTCAATGAATGCTTCAGAATTGGACATCCAAAGGCGCGGATATGCCGCCGCGTTGACCAGCCCCGATGTGATTAATGCCATTCAAGGCGGCATGTTGGGGCGCGTGGCCCTGACCTATGTCGAATGGGCAGGCGACCGCGCCCAGCGTGTGATCGTACCGTGGACCCTTGTGCGCAACGAAGCCGAGGCGCGGATGGTTGCCAATACGATCACCGCCGTTTTTGACGACAGCCTGCGCCGCACATCGATCAGCGGCGCGATTGATTATGCACTGCGCGCCTTTGACGGGAATGGCTATCAGGGCCTGCGCCGCGTCATCGACATTTCCGGCGATGGCCCCAACAACCAAGGCCGCCCCGTGCTGGACGCCCGCCGCGACGCCTTGGCCAAACGCATCACCATCAACGGCTTGCCCCTGATGACCGAAGATGCGCTAAGCAGCATGTGGGGCATCCCTGACCTTGACGCCTATTACCAAAACTGCGTGATCGGCGGGGCCGGCGCTTTTATGATCCCTGTCAACGGCTGGCCGCAATTCCCCGACGCCGTGCGCCGCAAACTGGTGCTGGAGATCGCAGATCTTGTCCCCGAAACCCCTGCACGCATCTTCAAGGCACAAGCCAGCCCGCCCTACGATTGCATGGTCGGTGAAAAGCTTTGGGAACGAAATCGCGGGTATTTCTCTGAACCCTAGCCGTTCAGGCGCTTGACGCGGACGCATATCCGGTCAAAACAAAATCATGACAACTGCAACGCTCACCATTGATCTGTCGGCAATCGCGGCCAATTGGCATGCGCTTAACCGCTTGACCGAATGCGAAACCGCCGCCGTGGTCAAAGCCGACGCCTACGGCCTTGGCATTGACCGTGTAGCGCCGGTACTGGCCTCCGAAGGCGCGCGGGAATTCTTTGTTGCCGTCGCCGAAGAAGGCACAGCCCTGCGCCGCATTCTTGGCCCCGGCCCCCGGATCAACATCTTCTCGGGCCACATGCCCGGCGACACGGATATGATCAGATCGGCGGACCTGACGCCGATGATCAACTCTGTCGACCAGATGATCCTGCATGTCGAGGCGATACCAGGCCACCCTTTCGGCATCCAGTTGAACAGCGGTATGAACCGCCTCGGGATGGAGCCTTCTGAGTGGAGCGCGCTGCGCGAGATCGCTCTGTCACAAGGCCCCAGCATGATCATTTCGCATTTGGCCTGCGCGGACACGCCGGATCATCCGATGAACGCGGCCCAGCTTGCCGTCTTTCGCGAGATGACAGAAGGGACCGGCTTGCCTTTGTCACTAGGTGCTACTGGCGGCATTTTGATGGGCGATGACTATCACTTTGACCTCACCCGCCCCGGGATCGGTCTTTATGGCGGCCTGCCTTATGTGGATGCACGTCCTGTCGTCACATTGGATCTTCCCGTCATCCAAACCCGCGAGGTCCCGCAAGGCGGCACCGTCGGTTATGCCTGCGGCTGGACAGCACAGCGCCCGTCGGTGGTTGCAACCGTATCGGGCGGCTATGCCGATGGGCTGATCCGCGCTTTGGGCAACGGCGCAACAGTAACCCACGAGGGTCGCAAAGCCCCCGTCGTTGGCCGTGTCTCGATGGATCTGATCACCGTCGACATCACCGACCTGCCCGAAACACCGGGGCATCTGCAACTTATCGGACAACACCAATCGGTCGATACCGTCGCAGGTTTCGCCGGAACCATCGGATATGAAATCCTCACCTCACTCGGGGCGCGCTATGATCGTGTCTACCTGACCTGATACGCGCGCTATGCCCCCCCGTTCTCTGGCTCTTAAATATCCTCGCCGAAGGCACCGATCTGCGATCAGCAGATCGCGAAATCAAATGGCGCGCCAGCGCCGCCTGTCTTAAACACTCCCTATGACACGCGCGTTAAATCTTTTGCTTTTGATCCTCTATCCGGTCGCCTGGACGGCCCCGCTGCTGCGCGCGGGTCTTTTGCCGTTGTTTGGGCTCACTGAAATCTCGGTGCTCAGCGGTCTGCAATCGCTTTGGTCGTCCGATGTGTTTCTGGCGCTCGTTGTGACTGTGTTTGCCCTTTTTGCACCCTACCTCAAGACAATCGGGCTGGCCTTGGTACAGTTTGACCTGCTCAGCCCTCGAGCCTTGCCCGCGCTGCATGTTATCGGCAAGCTGGCGATGGCAGATATCTTCTTGATCGCGCTTTATATCACGCTGGCCAAAGGCATCGGCATCGGCAGAATCGAAGTTGCTTGGGGGCTGTATCTGTTCACAGGCTGCATCCTCGCATCCCTCTGGATCAGTTGGAAAACGCAACAAACCACAGGGTCGCCCAGCGACTATTCTCAAACTGGAAACAACCACAGCCGTTAGCCGCCCCCAAGCCGGGTATTGTGGACTTACCCGCAAAGCCCCGCAAAACAGCTGTCTCTTTTGCTTTGACCTCGCCTGCGCTGTCAGCCAGAAAGGCGCATGGCAAAAACTCCCGTTACATTCTCGTGCAATTCATGTGGTGCTACCTATAACAAGTGGTCAGGCCGCTGTGATGGATGCGGAGAATGGAACACGATCCAGCAAGACAAAGGCATCTCCGCAGGCCCGCCCAGCAAATCGCTTGGGGCCAAACGCGGTTCTGCCATGATATTGACCGATCTTAGCACCAAAGAAGCGCCCCCGCCGCGCAGCCAGTCAGGCATTGCCGAATTGGACCGCGTGTTGGGCGGGGGTCTGGTGGCGGCGTCCGCGATCTTGGTCGGCGGGGATCCGGGTATCGGGAAATCAACGCTATTGCTGCAAGCTGCCGCACATTTCGCGCGCAGCGGCTTGAAAACAATTTACGTCAGTGGCGAGGAAGCCTCGGCCCAAGTCCGCATGCGCGCCCAACGTCTGGGACTGGCGGACGCGCCAGTGAAACTGGCCGCCGAAACCAATCTGCGCGACATCCTGACAACGCTTGATGCGGAACGCCCGGACCTTGCCATCATCGATTCGATCCAGACGATGTGGGCGGATAATGTCGAAAGCGCACCCGGCTCGGTCAGTCAGGTACGCGCCTCGGCACATGAATTGACCAGCTTTGCCAAGCGCACCGGCGTGTCGGTTATCCTTGTGGGCCACGTCACCAAAGACGGTCAGATTGCCGGTCCCCGCGTGGTGGAACACATGGTTGATACGGTGCTTTATTTCGAGGGCGAGCGTGGCCACCAGTTCCGCATCTTACGCGCCGTGAAAAACCGTTTCGGCCCCGCAGACGAGATTGGCGTTTTCGAGATGACAGGCCAAGGGCTAGCCGAAGTCACCAACCCTTCGGCGCATTTTCTGTCCGAGCGCGGTGAACCCGCAGCCGGATCGGTGGTTTTCGCAGGGATCGAAGGCACGCGGCCCGTGCTTTGCGAGCTTCAGGCGCTGGTGGCACCCTCGCCTCATTCGCAAGCGCGCCGGACGGTTGTGGGCTGGGACAGCGGGCGGCTAGCGATGATTCTTGCAGTGCTCGAAGCGCGCTGCGGCATCCCCTTTGCCGGGCTTGATGTCTATCTGAATGTCGCGGGCGGCATGAAGATCACTGAACCCGCCGCCGATCTGGCGGTTGCTGCCGCCCTGCTCAGCGCGCGCGAAGACGTGGCCCTGCCCGCCGAAACCGTTGTTTTTGGGGAAATCAGCCTATCAGGGGCCCTCAGACCCGCAACCCAGACCGAAAATAGGTTGAAAGAAGCGCAAAAACTTGGTTTTACCAGCGCCATTGCACCCGCAGGCGGAAAACCCGTGGGCAAGAACGGCATAACGCTTAATACCATGAGCGATCTAACCGGATTTGTAGGCGAAATTTTCGGGGCTGGCTGACGGCTCCCTCAAGGAAGGCAAGACGACCATGGAAGGTTTTACCATTATTGACGGGGTCGTGGCGCTCGTCATCGTCCTGTCGGCTCTTTTGGCCTATGGCCGCGGTCTTGTTCGCGAAATGATGGCAATCGTGGGCTGGATTGCCGCAGCCGTGCTGGCGTTTCTGTTTGCACCGCAAGTCGAACCGCTGGTGTCTGAAATCCCTGTCGTCGGTGAATTTCTGGCTGACAGTTGCGAACTCTCAATCATCGGGGCTTTCGCCATCGTCTTTGCCATCGCGTTGATCGTCGTATCCTTGTTCACACCTTTGTTTTCATCGCTGGTGCAGCGGTCTGTGCTGGGCGGGCTGGATCAGGGGCTTGGCTTTTTGTTCGGCGTGGCGCGCGGCATTCTGCTCGTCGCGATTGCGTTCTTTGTCTACGATACCGTGATCACAGGCCAAACCATCACAATGGTCGACGAAAGCCGCTCGGCGCAGGTATTTGGCCGCTTTACAGGGCAGATCGAAGATCAAAACCCCGAAGAGGCACTTGGCTGGATCACCTTGCGCTACGAAGCGCTGGTCGGTGCCTGCGGCGCATAACCCAGATATAAACAACGCTCCTTCAGGCCGCTTTTTCAAGCGGCATGTTTGTCATGGCACAGTCGCATTGCAGGTTTGCGCCTGTCTTATGTGACAGCGGGGTGACAACCCCCACTCAAGGGCCTACACAGACCCTGCCCTTTAATCGGATTCGGAGCCTCCCCGTTGTCCAAGATCATGCCCCCCGCTCATCCATTTGATACCTCATACCTGCGCGACGCCGGTGACGAGGATAAGCTAAAAGAAGAATGCGGGGTTTTCGGCGTTGTCGGCGTGGCTGACGCGTCAAACTTTGTCGCTCTCGGCCTTCACGCGCTGCAACATCGCGGCCAGGAAGCAGGCGGTATCGTAAGCTATGATCCCGTTGACGGCTTCCAGTCGGCCCGCCGTTTCGGCTATGTCCGCGACAATTTTACCTCGCAAAAGATCATGGAAACATTGCCAGGTGAACTGGCCATCGGCCACGTGCGCTATTCCACTTCGGGCAGCAAAGGTCAGACCGCAATCCGCGATGTGCAGCCGTTCTTTGGCGAATTTGCCATGGGCGGAGCGGCGATTGCCCACAATGGCAACATCACCAACGCCAATGCCCTGCGCCGCGAACTGATCGAGCGCGGCTCGATCTTCCAAAGCTCAAGCGACAGCGAATGCATCATCCACCTGATGGCGCGGTCGTTGCAGCAAAACATTCCGGAACGCATGGAAGACGCATTGCGGCGCGTCGAAGGCGCATTCTCTATCGTGGCCATGACCCGCACGAAGCTGATCGGCGTCCGCGATCCTTTGGGCGTGCGCCCGCTGGTGTTGGGCCGGGTCGGTGACGGCTGGGCGCTTAGCTCTGAAACCTGCGCGCTGGATATCATCGGGGCCGAATTCGTCCGCGAGATTGAACCGGGCGAGATGGTGGTCATCACCGCCAAAGGTGTCGAAAGCCACTTCCCCTTCCGCCGTGTCCCGTCGCGCTTTTGCATCTTTGAACATGTCTATTTCAGCCGCCCCGACAGCATTCTAGGTGGCCGCAGCGTCTACGAAACCCGCGAGGCTATCGGCCGCGAACTGGCCAAGGAAAGCCCCGTTGATGCCGATCTGGTCTGCCCCGTGCCCGACAGCGGGACACCTGCGGCCATCGGTTTCAGCCTGCAATCAGGGATTCCCTATGCAATGGGAATCATCCGCAACCAGTACATGGGCCGCACCTTTATTGAGCCGACCGAGCAGATCCGCAACATGGGTGTGCGCCTGAAGCTCAACGTCAACCGCGCGTTGATCAAGGGCAAGCGGGTCATTTTGGTCGACGATTCGGTGGTGCGCGGCACGACCAGCCGCAAGATCAAGGAAATGATCCTTGATGCCGGTGCCAAGGAAGTCCATTTTCGCATCGCATCTCCGCCCACGGCATGGCCCTGTTTTTACGGCGTTGACACACCGCAGCGCGAAAAGCTTTTGGCGGCGACGATGTCGGAAGACGAAATGCGAGAACATCTTCAAGTGGATAGCCTCAAGTTCATTTCAATTGATGGGCTTTATCGTGCGGTGGGCGAAGCAAAAGGGCGTGACGCCAAATGCCCGCAATATTGCGATGCCTGTTTTACCGGTGAATATCCTGTGACGCCTACTGATCAAATCAACCAAGGCTTCGAGATGAAACCCGCCGCTGAATAAGTACCCCACACTCCCCCCAGACAAATGCAGCGCAGAGGTTCAAGCCCCTGCGCTGCTTTGCATTTGGCCCCCATGGCAAGGCCTTGCCGATGTGTCAGCCAGTCTTTGCCTGCGCATTTCACCGCAGCTACCCGTCGCGCAAAGCCTTTGTTAACTGCGTGACGATACCCATTCCCTGATCCGCAGGTCTAAGAGAGGCTGACATGTCCACAACCACAGACGAAACCGGCACCCCCACCCCTTCAAAGGTGATTGATCTTGCAACCCAGCAGGTCCCAATGCCCAAACTGGCGCTTCTTGGCATTTTTGGCAGCTTGGAAGACCCAGGCGCGTTGGTGCGCGAAGGCACGGGCCAGATCAGACGGGTCAAGCTGGGCGATCCTTTTGCAGGCGGCACAATCGCTGCAATCAGTGACACAGCCATCGTCGTGGGCATCGGATCACGGGCCAAGGTTTTGCAACTTCCCAACACCTGATGGAACGATAAGGGCGGTGGCGTGTTTCACTCGGATGTGAACAAAAAAGGACCCGCCTGTGGAAGAAGTAGACGCGAACCCCGGCCTGATATTCGATAAACTTGATGCTTGGCTGGACGGCCTGTTTAGACTGTTGCCCAACATCGCCGTTGCGTTGGTTCTGTTCATCGTCTTCTGGTTTGTCGCCCGCGGCATCGGTTCAATCATTCGCAAATCGGCTAGGCACCGGGACCGCCCCAGTTTGGGCGACGTGGCAAGCTCGCTTGTGCGTTGGTCGCTGACGGTTCTTGGATTCATGCTTGCCATTACGATCGTCGCCCCTTCGCTTAGCCCCGGAGATTTGATCGCCGGTCTGGGTGTGAGTTCCGTCGCCATCGGTTTCGCGTTCAAGGATATATTGCAAAACATGCTTGCCGGCATCCTGATCTTGCTGCGCCAGCCGTTTGCAGTGGGTGACCAGATTGTCGTATCCTCTGGTCACGAAGGCACGGTCGAGCGGATCGAGACGCGCGCCACGATCATCAAGACCTACGATGGTCGCCGCGTGGTGATCCCGAACACAGATATTTATACCGACAGCGTCGTGGTCAACACGGCCTTCGACAAACGTCGTTCGCAATACGATATCGGGGTTGGGTGCAATGATGATTGGGCGCTGGCCCGCAAAACGATGATTGACGCTTGTGCCAGCGTCGAAAACGTCCTGTCCGACCCCACCCCCGAAGCGATCCCGGTTGATTTGGGCGATTTCGCCAATGTCATCCGCCTGCGTTGGTGGACCGCATCCGACCAATCAAGCGTGCGCCATACCAAAGGCGAGGTGCTGCAAGCCGTATACCAAGCCCTTGATAAGGCTGGTATTGACATGCCCTATCCGACGCATGTGCAGCTCTTTCATGATCAGACCGACGAACATGACGGCGACCGCGCGCGCCAGCGTGAAGGCTGGCCCACAACGGGCAACGATCCCAAGCCCAAGCGGATTGCTGACGCCATGGCCGACGCTGGCAAACAGCGCGCCTAGAGGCCAAAAGCCGGGGTCGCACTTGACGATCCCGGCGGCTGGGTGCAAACGACTTGCATGACAAAAACAGCCCTCATCACCGGCGCGTCCCGTGGCCTTGGTGCCGCTTTGGCCGAAGCGCTTTGCGACAGCCATCACATCATCGCCGTGGCGAAAACCACGGGTGCCTTGGAAGAACTCGACGACCGCATCCAAGCGCGCGGCGGCAGTGCAACTCTGGCCCCGATGGACATCACCAACGCCGATGCGATGGCCACGTTATGCCGTGGCATCTTTGATCGATGGGGCAGCCTAGACATGTGGTTTCACACCGCAATCCACGCCGCCCCGCTTGCGCCCGCAGACCATATCGATGCGAAAGACATGTCCAAATCCGTGGGCCTGAACATCACCGCCACCTCGACGTTGATCACCTATGTCTCGCCCTTGTTAGGGCAATCGGGCCATGCCGTGTTTTTTGATGATCCTGTTGTCGCTGGCAAATTCTTTGGCAGCTATGGCAGCACGAAAGCAGCCCAGATCGCCCTTGCCAAAAGCTGGCAGGCTGAGACCGCCAAGATCGGTCCGCATGTGCACATTGTGACGCCCGCCCCAATGCCAACAGCCACCCGCGCGCGATTCCACCCCGGCGAAGACCGCGCGGCGCTGCACAGCCCACATTCGCAGGCGGCTGACATTCTGGCAGCCTTGGCCTCTTCTCTGGCTTAAAAATATCCTCGCCGAAGGCTCCTGCCTTGCCGCGCCCACGTCCCTCGCTTATCAAGGCACGAAGGGGAAGTTATGCGCATTCTGATTACGAACGATGACGGTATCCACGCACCGGGCCTCAAAACGCTCCATGCCATCGCAAGCCAGATTGCAGGACCTGACGGCGATGTTTGGACTGTCGCGCCCGCCTATGAGCAATCAGGCGTTGGACATTGTATCAGCTACACCACGCCGATGATGATCGAACACATCGGCAAGCATCGCTATTCCGTCGAAGGCAGCCCAGCCGATTGCGTGTTGGCGGCACTGCACGACTCGATGAAAGACTGCCCGCCTGATCTGGTGCTATCGGGCGTGAACCGGGGCAACAACGCGGCTGAAAACGCTCTTTACTCCGGCACCATCGGCGGCGCGCTTGAAGCCGCTTTGCAAGGGGTGCCCGCCATCGCGATGTCGCAATATTACGGCCCTGCCAACCGCGATCTGGACGATCCGTTCGAAGGTGCCGCCCATCACGGTGCAGATGTCGTGCGCCGAATTCTGGGTGCAAGCCCTGCACACACGACCGGCTACCGTCTGTTTTATAACGTGAATTTCCCCCCCGTTGCGGCAGCCGACGTGAAAGGCATTCGTCTGGCCCCCCAAGGTATCCGCGAAGGTACCGGGTTTTCAACCACGCCGCATGTCTCGCCATCGGGGCGACGCTTTTTGTGGATCCAAGGTGCCGACCAGCAGATACCGACAGCACCTGAAACGGATGCCGCGATGAACCTTGAGGGGTTTATCACCGTGACACCGATGCGCGCTGATTTGACCGACTACGACAGTTTTGCCGCCCTCAAAGCCATCAACACATGAACGACGACGAGGACATCTCTGTCGCGGAACGCAAGATGCAGTTTCTGTACGCACTGCGTTCAAAAGGCGTGACGGAAGCGCGTATTCTGAACGCGATGGAACAGATTGACCGTGGTCCCTTCATTCGCGGCTTGTTTGCGGCCCGCGCTTACGAGGACATGCCCCTGCCCATCGCCTGCGGTCAAACCATCAGCCAGCCCTCTGTCGTGGCCCTTATGACCCAAGCGCTTGAAGTAACCCCGCGCGATAAGGTGCTCGAGATCGGCACAGGATCGGGCTATCAGGCCGCGATCCTCAGCAAGCTTGCGCGCCGTGTGTATACCATCGATAGACACCGCAGGCTGGTGCAGGAAGCCCGCGAGATTTTTGACGCGATGGATCTGACCAACATCACAGCCATCACAGCAGACGGCAGTTTCGGTCTGCCCGAACAGGCCCCCTTTGACCGGATCATCGTGACCGCAGCCGCCGAAGACCCGCCCGGGCCATTGGTTGCCCAGCTTAAGGTCGGTGGCATTATGGTGGTTCCTGTCGGTCAATCAGACGCCGTACAACACCTGATCCGCGTCCGAAAAACTGAAACCGGCCTTGAATATGACGAACTGCGCAAGGTGCGCTTTGTTCCGTTGCTTGAAGGATTGGGCAAAGACAGCTAAATGCTGTATAGGCAAGGTAACTCCAGACCACATGGAGGCCTAACACCAACGGCGTCACGAGACATGAGGACAAGCAGATGATCCACCCTTTGGCGACCCGGACCCTCAGACTGACGGTTCTGGCAGGCGGCAGTGCATTGTTTCTTGCAGCTTGCGAAAGACCGCTCGATTATGATCTTCGCGGCACTTTTGGCGACGGGTTCAGCACCGCAGAAGCAGCCACAGGGCCGCTTGCGAACCGGCCCGCGCCTGACAATCGGGGTGTTATTTCCTATCCTAACTATCAGGTGGTCGTCGCTCGGCGGGGTGACACGCTGACCGATGTGGCAAATCGCGTCGGTACCGACGTGAACAGCCTGTCGCGGTACAATGGCATCGACCCCACCGTTCCCCTGCGCAAAGGCGAGATTATCGCGCTGCAAGACCGGGTGTCCGAACCATCGCCGGCAACAGGCGCATCAGGCACCGGCCCTATCACAACCCAAGCCGTCGATATCCAGACGCTTGCAGGCGGTGCGATCAATCGCGCGCCGGCGTCATCGGGCGTGCAAACGGCCGCCTTGCCGCCAGCGCAAACCGCCACACGCGAAAATCCGCTTAAGCAAACCGGCCGCGAACCGATCCGCCACAAGGTTGAACGGGGCGAAACCGCCTATACCATCGCGCGTCTTTACGCCGTCCCCGTGGCCACCTTGGCTGAATGGAATGGCTTGGGCGCAGATTTCTCGGTCCGCGAAGGGCAGTTTTTGCTGATCCCCGTTCCGCAACAGGCAGCACCGCAACGCACTGCGGCCCTGCCCTCGACCGCCAGCGCCGCCACCACGCCCCTGCCCGGTGTCGGATCACCAACGCCAACACCGCCCAGTGCCGCCAAACCGCTGCCCCCGCTTGAACCTGCACCAAAGCCTGCCGCGACACCGCCAGCTGAAACCAAACCAGTGGCCGATGTTGGTAAAACGACCAAGCCCGCGTCAGCCGGGCGGATGACACCACCGGTTCAGGGCAGCATTATCCGGGCTTATTCAAAAGGTAAGAACGAGGGTATCAACATCCAGGGAACCGCCGGTGGCGCTGTAAAAGCAGCCGACAGCGGCACCGTTGCCGCGATCACAAAAAGCGCCGATGGAATTCCGATTGTGGTGATCCGCCATCCGGACAATTTGTTGACCGTCTATGCCAATGTTGCCGATGTCAGCGTGAAAAAGGGCGATAGCGTTGCAAAAGGTGCGCCGATCGCAAAGCTGCGCAGTGGCGATGATGCCTTTGTGCATTTTGAGGTCCGTAACGGGTTCGACAGTGTCGATCCATCGCCCTACCTGAACTAGGCTAACCCTAAGCGGGGCGTGCCGCCTAAAGCGAAACGCCTTTGCGCCCCGCAAGATCTACAAAATACTGCCAAGCAACACGGCCCGAGCGCGACCCACGCGTGGCCTGCCATTCGATTGCTTCAGCATAAAGCGTATCAGGGTCGATATCGACACCGTGCGCTTCGCAATAGCCACGGATCATCTCTAGGTATTGGGGCTGGTCGCAGGGGTGAAAGCCCAGCCACAACCCGAACCTGTCCGACAGCGATACCTTTTCCTCGACTGCCTCGGCTGGATTGATCGCAGAGCCACGTTCATTTTCAATCATGTCGCGGGGCATCAGATGGCGGCGGTTCGATGTCGCGTAAAGCACGACATTGTCCGGCCGCCCTTCGATCCCGCCATCCAGTACCGCCTTGAGCGACTTGTACTGTGCATCATCATGGCCAAAGCTTAGATCGTCACAAAACAATATAAACCGATGTGGGGCATCACGCAAAAGCGCCAGCAACCGGCCAACCGATGGCAGATCCTCGCGCTGAAGCTCGACAATGCGCAAAGCGCTGTGCGTCGCTTGAACATGGGCATGTACCGCCTTGACAAGGCTGGATTTTCCCATCCCCCGCGCGCCCCAAAGCAGCGCGTTGTTTGCAGGCAGGCCAGCGGCAAACTGTGCAGTATTGGCCAGCAGCGTATCACGCGCCCTATCGACCCCAACAAGCAGATCCAGATCGACTTTGCTGACCTTTGACACTGGCACCAGATGATCCGGCGCGGTCTGCCACACGAAAGCCCCCGCCGCTTCAAAGTCAGGGGCCTTTAGCGGCGCAGGAGACATCCTCTCGAGCGCCGCCGCAATGCGGTCCATCGGATCGTCGATCACTTTTGGTCGTCCCCGTCGAATTCATCCATCATCGGGTCATGGTATTCGTCGTCATAATACCCTTCGGCGCGCAGCTTTTCTTCGCGTTTACGCTCGACCCGGCGGACCAGAAAGATCGAAATCTCGTAAAGCCCGTAAACCACCACAAACAAGATCACTTGCGTGATCACGTCCGGCGGCGTTACCAGCGCTGCAAGAATCAAAATGGCGACAACCGCATATTTACGAACGTTACCCAGACCTTCGGCAGTAACCAGTCCGGCCTTGCCCATCAGCGTCAACAGCACAGGCAGTTGAAAACACAGACCAAATGCCACGATGAATTTGATCGTGAGGCTTAGATATTCCTGAGCAGAACCCTGAAAAGCAATCGCCGCAATGCCACCACCTTCAACGCCTCCCTCGCCCACAAGTGATCCCGCCTGCTGGAACCCAAGGAAAAAGTCGAATGCCAAAGGCGTAACAACATAAAATGCGAAGGACGCGCCAAGAAAGAACATGAGAGGGCTGGAAATCAAAAACGGCAGGAACGCGCCTTTTTCGTTTTTATAAAGCCCCGGTGCCACAAACCGCCAAAGTTGATAGCTGATATAAGGAAAGCCCAATACCAGCCCACCCAAAAGCGAGATCGAGATCGCGACAAAGAAACCTTCCTGAAGCTTGATCAGAATCAACCCGCAATCAGACTGCCCGCGCTCGGCCATCGCCGAACACAAAGGGTGGGTCAGAAAATTGAAGATCGGGTTCCACACGGTAAAGCAGATGATCATCCCGATGATAAACGCGATCACCGAATGGATCAGCCGCGTGCGCAACTCGGCCAGATGCTCGATCAGCGGCGCGGCACTGTCGTCAATATCGTCAGAAGAACTCATGATTCACTCTTTTTCGCCGCGGGTTTTCTGGCAGAGGGCTTTGCATCCGCAGGTTTCTTGGCTGCTGGCTTTGCCGTTGCTGTTTTGGCGGCAGCAGCCGTCTTGGCTGGCGCTTTCTTTGCCGCCGCAGGTTTTGCCGCCGCAGGTTTTTTGGCAGGCGTAGCTTTCGCAGGCGCTTTCGCCGGTTTGGCCACTTCGATATCGGCGGCAGCCAACGCTTCTGCTGCTTCACGCTGCTTGCGCTCGGCAATGGTGCGGTCGCGAACAGCCTGCATCTTCTTGGCGTCCTCGGCCCGCTTTGCCGCCAGCTTTCCGGTTTCGCTGTTGGGGTCAATATTGGTCAGCGACTTGGTGGCTGACTTGACCTCGTTCATGGCAGTGCCAAGCGGGTTGGTCGCCGCCTTTAGCGACTTGTTCAAGCCCGATGACATTTCGCGCATGCCCGTATCGTCGGCTGCGTCATTCATCGCGGTGCTGAACTCGCGTGCCATGCCCTTGGCTTTGCCCACGAACTGCCCAACCTTGCGAAACAAGACAGGAAGGTCCTTGGGCCCCACCACGATCAGGGCAACGACACCAACGACCAATAACTCGGACCACCCCATATCAAACATAAAAGGTTATACCTTGTCCTTGTCAGTCTTGATTTCTGTCACGACAGCCGAAGTATCGGACAGCTCGGCAGTGTCATCCGTACCATTTTTGACGTCGTCCTCGCCTTCGCTGATACCCTTTTTGAAGCTGGTGATGCCCTTGCCGACTTCACCCATCAGGCTGGAAATCTTACCACGCCCAAACAGCACCAACACAACAACAGCGATCAACAGAAGGCCTGGAAGGCCGATATTATTCAACATAAGTTTCTCCACATCCAAAGCTTACAGACGCATGGCGCGCGTCCAATTCCGGCTTTGTCTATGCGCAACCCATCAGACCTTGAAGGGAAAACGACCCCGCAACCGTCTGTCGATAGCATGTTTAAGTCGCGTCAAAGGACATCCACGTTGCTACTGACAGCTTTTTGGCACTAGCCTTGCGCCTCTCTGTCATTTTTGGCATGTAAGGCCCATGAATCGCTCGGACCGTCTTTTTGCCCTGCTCAAAACACTTGGGGACCATCAGGTGCACCGGGCAGAAGATCTGGCCTCCACTCAGGCCGTCTCTTTGCGCACGCTTTACCGCGACATCTGGCGGCTGCAATCATCTGGCGTGCCCGTTGCAGGCACGCGTGGCACCGGGTACCGCTTGGCCCGCGCAACGCTGTTGCCGCCCCTGACACTGACCGACCCCGAAGTAGAAGCGTTGCAGCTTGCGCTGGCCATTGTACTGGAAACCACCGATCCCGATCTGAAATCCGCCGCCACTTCGCTGGCGGCGAAGATTGACGCGGGCCTGCCCCTTGCGGGATCGGACCCCGCTGCCGACTGGCAACAGATCGAACACCCCTTTGCAAATGCCGCACGCGGAATGGGGCACTTGCCGATTTTGCGCGCCGCAATCCGGGCGCGCCAAAAGCTGAAAATCACGTATAATGGCTCTGATGCGACCCTGCACAATCTAGTTCTGCACCCGACCGCCCTGCACCACCAAGCCCGCAGTTGGATTGTGCAAGGCTGGGATGAAACCCAATCAAAAACCACCACCCTGCGCCTTGATCTGATCGAAAATGCCGATGCTCTGCCCGAGCTTTTTACCCCGAGGCCCTAGTTCCAAATGGTTCTAAATCCTCGCCGAAGGCCTAAAATCTCTTTTAACGCGCTTCCCGCAAACGCCAGCCATCCTGGCGCGGCAAAAACGCTTCCACACTGGCCTGCGCAATCACAATCACCTCGTCACCGCTCGGCACATTCAGCCCGCCAAACACTGCGCGCACCTGCGCGCGTCCGCGCGGCAGCTTGGCTACAAGTGCGTAGATATCGACCTTCTCGGGCTCTTGAACGGCCACTGTCACCTGCACGCGCATCGCATCATGGGGCAGCCCTAAAACGCCAAACAGTGGCAGCGATGAATGGCGCAACGCATCCTCGATCGCGCGGGCGCAGGCTTTGGTATAGTCCATACCGTGCAGGTCATTGCCCATTCCCATCTCGATGATGATCCGTTGTTCAGTCATTGGCGCGCTCCATATCAAAGGCGATAGACAGCGCTACATTGGCCATGATCGTTGGATTGCCCTCGCCTTCCGGGCGCGCCACGTCCAAGCCGCCGCGCTGCACATTCACTGTCACATCGCCATAAGGGAAAACAGCACGCAGCACCCCCACATCAACCGCGTCCGGCTGCTGCACGCCGACATCCAATGTGATCAGCATCGCCGACTTATCAAAGCCAAAAAGCTCGGCCAGATTGATCGAGTTATGCCACAGCGCATCACGCACGGCGCGCTCGGCAGCCTGCGTATAATCCCCGCGACGCAAGGAAGACCCCATACCGAATTCCACCATCAACGTCTTCATATCAAACCCTCTTCAGGTGGTGGGAAAAACAAAACAGCGATCCCGCCGGATCGTCAGCCACATGACCGCGCCGGGCTGGGGCAAAAACACATTGGGCACAGTGGCGCGCAGACTGCTACCGTCGTGATCCATGACGAATTCCACAAGGCTTTCGTTGCCCATGAACCGCGCCCGCGCCACCACGGCCCGCGCAGCCGTACCGTCTGTGGCTGTGGGCAAGGGCCCCTTGCCGTTCCGGTCAAAATCAATCCGCACATGCTGCGGGCGAAACACGATATCGACCTCTGTGCCATCAGGCACACCGGGGGCCAGAAACCGCCCGAACGGCGTGTGCGCCAACGCACCTGATACTTCGGCCCGCAGTACGTTGGCATCCGAGAAAAACGCGACCGACGCCCTGTCGATGGGGCGGGTATAGACGTTGTAGGGCGCACCTTGCTGGACGATCTTGCCATCGCGCATAAGCGCTATCTCGTCGGCCATGCGCATCGCTTCTTCCGGCTCGTGCGTAACCAGCAAGACGGCAGTGCCCTCTTCTTTCAGGATGCCCAGCGTCTCGTCGCGGATGTCATCGCGCAGCCGGTTATCAAGGCCCGAAAACGGCTCGTCCATCAGCATGATCTTGGGGCGCGGCGCCAGTGCGCGTGCCAGCGCCACCCGCTGTTGTTCGCCACCCGACAGCTGATGAGGATATCCGTCGATAAAACGCAAAAGGTCCACGCGCTCCAGCAGTTCCTCGACCCGCGCGCGCCGCTCGGCTTTGGTGCCAGATTTCAGACCAAAGCCTACGTTATCAGCCACGCTGAGATGCGGGAACAGCGCAAAGTCCTGAAACATCAACCCAATCTCCCGCCGCTCGGGTGGGACGCGAAACACAGTGTCGCAGATCAGGTTGCCATCTACATGGATCGTGCCACTGTCCTGCATCTCGACCCCTGCAATCATGCGCAAGGTCGTGGATTTGCCGCAGCCTGATGGGCCCAGAAGACAGGTCACCTGCCCCGGCATGATCTGCAGACTCACGTCATCGACAACAGCACGTCCGCCGTAGCTCCGGCGCAAATGTTTGATTTCAAGCCGAGGGTGCGTTTTCGTCATGGTCTGGGGTCTTATCCGATCAATTCGCTCGGGTACGACCGCTATCAGCCCCGCCGCGCGCCCGCAAGCACCGCGGCAAACCCTGCGACAAGGACGACCACGCAGATCACCAGCAACTGTTCGTATTTATGCCCTTCTGGCAGGATCGCGGCAAAGATCGACCAGCTTCGCCCTAAATAGGCAACCGCCCCTATCATCGCGGCACCGAAGGCAGCGAAATAGGCCCAAACTGCGATCTGTCGCTGCATCACCAGCCCTACGAACAGCACCGGCGTCAGAAACATCGACGCCGTGCCCGACACCGCAACTGCGTCAAACAGGGTGGCATTGCCCCACAAGGTCAACACGGTGCCCGCCACCATGAAGGCCAGCATGACAACCCGCCCGCCGTTCAGGGTGCGGGGAGCCAGTTTCAGTTCCTCCACCACCAGCCTTGCAGCCGAGGCAAGCGCTGAGTCGAGCGTGCTAAGCGCCGAGACCAGCAAAGATATCATCAACGCGCCAAAGACCCACGCCGGGAACATCGTCGCCCATGTGCCGATCAACTCGCCCTCGTATTCAGCGCCCACAAGGCTGGCTTGGATGCCGAAAAACCCGAAACCGATAATGCACAGGGTGGAAATCCAGAATGCATGAAGAAATGACCGCCGGGTGGTGACTGGATCGGCCAAGAATCCGCGATCCATCATCACCGGATCATGCGCAGGATACGAGAACACCTGAAGCAGTGCTACCACCAGCAACACCCAACCATTGTAGCTGCCGGACGTACCGGGGGCGGTGACGACAGCGCCCAAATCGAAGCCGGGGCTTGCAATCAAAAAGAAAAAGGCCACCCCGAAAACAACCAAAAACACGATCATCTGCAAGACATCCGTGCGCAACGCAGCACTTAGCCCGCCCCATGCCGAATACCCAAGGCCGACCAAGGCGACGATCAAGATCGCTGGCGTGCCGCTGCCTTCAAGCACCGCGTTAAAGATCAACCCGACCACCAGCAGATTGGCAAAGACCTCTGACAACAGCCGCAGGGCAATAACCAGATTATAGCATCCGTTACCTGCCCCGCCAAAGCGCGCGCCAAGCCAATCCTGAACCGACATCGCCCCGTTTTGACGCAAGCGTCCCACGATAAACCCGCCCGTCAGAAACGATCCGTAATAGGCGGCATAGGCCAGCGTGCCCGCGATCCCGTAGTAATAGCCCAAAATCGCCGCGTTCATCAGCGAACGGGCGAAAATCCACGTGGTCACCTGGCTCAGCACCAAGGTCCAAAGCCCGGGCGCGCGCCCTTCCTGGGTCATCCCGCCAAAGAAACCCTCGATAGAGGCGCGGCGCGGTGCCGCCAGCAAGCTTGCGACGATGATGGCCCCGAAAATGGCCATTAAAAGAACGGGGTGCATCAAGAACTACCTTTTACCGAGCAATTTCTTTCAACTCATAGCCGAGCGTTCTATGCTGCGCCACGCTTGGCACGGCGGCTTGTCGTAAATGTGATGCGATGTGTCAAAGGGCGCTGCCTTGCTACATCGTGAGGTTGGTCGCCCCACCGTCAAGCAACAGGTTCTGCCCCACGATGAATCCCGCATGTTGCGAACATAAAAACGCGCAGGCCGCGCCAAATTCATGTCGCGTGCCATAGCGTCCGGCGGGAATGGTCGCAGCACGCTCGGCGCGGGCATCCTCAAGCGAGATATTGCGCTGTTTGACAACGTTGCCGTCCAGCGCATCGGCGCGGTCGGTGGCGTGAATACCGGGCAGAAGATTGTTGATCGTCACGCCCTTGCCCGCGACCTGACGCGATGTGCCCGCGACATATCCGGTCAGCCCGGTGCGGGCCGAATTGCTAAGCCCCAGCACGCCAATCGGCGCGCGCACAGATTGCGACGTGATGTTGACAACGCGCCCCCAGCCGCGATCCATCATGGCAGGCACCAGCGCTTTGATCATCGCGATGGGCGCCAGCATATTGGCATCCAGCGCCTTGATGAAATCCTCGCGGTCCCAGTCATGCCACATGCCGGGGGGTGGTCCACCGGCGTTGTTGACCAAAATGTCGATCTGGCCCACGCCGTTCAGCACCGCCTTTTGTCCCGCTTCGGTCGCAATATCGGCGGCAATGGTTGTCACTTCGACGCCGTGGTCCTGACGGATCCGCTCGGCGGCGGCCTCAAGGGCCTCTGCGCCGCGCGCATTCATCACCAGATTAACGCCCGCCTCGGCCAGCGCCTCTGCACACCCAAGGCCCAGACCTTTGGACGATGCACAGACCAGCGCGGTTTTACCTTTGATTCCCAAATCCATCAGATTCCCCCTATTTCAACAACTTCGTATCATTCATGCCGTAACCATGGCCAGCAAAACACCCAAGACTTGACCCGCTCTGGCCACAATCATATCTGATGGATAGACCAAGCCCCTCAGCGTTGCGCAAAGGCCGCCCCTCACATGTCACCCCGTCGTCCAGCCCCCCCACAAAGCGTACCGGTTTACCGTGCCGCGCAGATTATGGCGGTTGATGGCGCAAATATGGGGGATGCGGTGTCGTTTGCAGACGAATTGCTGCTGGATGACGTTTATGTGCTGAACTACGGCGCTGACCCCAAGCGGCTTTCGATGCTGGCTTCGGGGGCAGGCGCGTTCGAAATTGCGCCTGACACAGAAATGGGCACCCCCGGTGCAAAGCTACACCTGGATTGTGCGCTGACCTTCATGACGCCTGATGGCCAGACCACAGATGCAATCGTGCTGGTCGAGGTGGACGAGAACAACAACGCCGAAGACATCTATGTTGTCCCGCTCAGCGCGCTGTCGTCAAAGTTTGAATACCGGCTGGTGGGGATCGACACGACCACCGCACATCAGAAATTTGCGCAGGTTGCTTGCGTGTCTTTCACCCGTGGCACCCATATTACCATGGCTTCCGGGCAACAGCGCCGCATCGAAGACCTTCAGGTCGGAGATATGGTTTTAACCCGTGGTGACGGGGCCAAAGCCGTACGATGGATCAGCCAAAGCACCGTGCGCGCGGTTGGTGACTTTGCCCCGATCTGCATCACAGCAGGGACGCTGAACAATGCAAACGATCTGATTGTCAGCCCTGACCACCGCCTTTTCATCTACCAGCGCGAAGATCATCTTGGCGCGGGTCGCGCCGAACTATTGGTCAAAGCGCGGCATCTGGTCAACGGCGACACCGTGCGCATTCAGGATGGCGGCTTTGTCGATTATTTCCAGCTTCTGTTTGACGGTCATCAGATCATCTATGCCGAAGGGATTGCCGCCGAATCCATGTTGATCGACAGCCGCACCAAGGCTGTGCTGCCGCAAGAGCTGTCAGAGGCGATGGGCGATGTGATCACCGGCCATTCGGATCGGCGCCACGACGGACTGGACGTCAGTGAACCGCTGCTGAACCGGCCCGACGCAGCCGAATTGCTGCGCAAGGCAAGTATGCGCTAACCCCTAGCGCAAGGGTCAGCCAAAGAACTCCTCGCGGACGATCTTGCCACCTGAGACGTGGTAGATAGCGACCTCTTTCATCGCCATCTCGGTGCCACTTTCCTTTTCGCGTGCCGCTACGTCAAAGATAACCGCGAAACGGTCGTCACCGTGGATCATCGGGTCACTCACCTCTTGACGGGTAACCTCCATCGCGCTGTCCCACCAGGCATGCTTGCCCTTGATGCCATCCAAACCTTTGGTCTCACGGCCATTACCATGATCTGCGCCCTCGACCGATACCGCGTCGCTGGCATAAAGCTTGTCCAGGTTTTCAACTTCGCGACCGTCGCGACAACCCGCTACCAGCGCGTTTGCGATATCTTTCAAATCCATTTCGATGTCTCCCGTTTATGTCATTCCCGCAAAAGTACAGCAGTTCGTGCAAAACCCCAAAGACAATGCTGTGCGCAACGGCGTTGGCCACACTTGCGCGCATCACACGCCGTAGATATACGGCAATCCATGTTGGACACCCCCTCAAACCGCCCCGCCCTGCCCGCCGAAATCGCCCGGCGCCGCACGTTCGCGATCATCTCGCACCCGGATGCGGGCAAAACCACGCTGACGGAAAAATTCCTCCTGTTCGGGGGTGCCATCCAGATGGCGGGCCAAGTGCGCGCCAAGGGCGAAGCACGCCGCACACGCTCGGACTTTATGGCGATGGAGAAAGACCGCGGCATCTCGGTTTCAGCCTCGGCCATGTCCTTTGATTTTGCAAACAAAGGCACCAATTACCGCTTCAATCTGGTTGACACGCCCGGCCACTCTGATTTTTCCGAAGACACCTATCGCACGCTCACGGCTGTAGATGCCGCAGTGATGGTGATCGACGGGGCAAAAGGTGTAGAAAGCCAGACCCAGAAACTGTTCGAGGTCTGCCGCATGCGCGACCTGCCGATCCTGACATTCTGTAACAAGATGGACCGCGAAAGCCGCGACGTGTTCGAGATCATCGACGAGATCCAGCAGAACCTTGCAATTGACGTAACACCCGCCAGCTGGCCCATCGGCGTGGGCCGTGATTTTATCGGCTGCTATGACATCCTGCGCGACCGTCTGGAACTGATGGACCGCGCCGACCGCAACAAGGTGTCGGAAAGCATCAAGATCGAAGGGCTGGACGACCCCAAGCTGGCCGAACATGTGCCTGCCAATCTGTTGGAAAAGCTGCGCGAAGATCTTGAGATGGTGCGCGAACTGATGCCACCGCTCGATGCGGCGCTGATGGCCGAAGGGTCGCTGACGCCGATCTGGTTCGGCTCTGCAATCAACTCGTTCGGCGTCAAGGAATTGATGGACGGCATCGCCACCTACGGGCCCGAGCCGCAAATCCAAAAGGCCGAACCCCGCGAGATTCTGCCCGAGGAAAAGAACGTGTCGGGTTTCGTGTTCAAGGTGCAAGCCAACATGGACCCAAAGCACCGCGACCGCGTGGCCTTTGTGCGCCTTGCCTCGGGGCATTTCACCCGTGGCATGAAGCTGACCCATGTGCGCAGCAAAAAGACGATGGCCGTAACCAACCCGGTGATGTTTCTGGCCGCCGACCGCGAGCTGGCCGAAGAAGCATGGGCTGGTGATATCATCGGCATTCCCAACCACGGCCAATTGCGCATCGGCGACACCCTGACCGAAGGCGAAGCGATCCGCGTGACCGGCATCCCGTCCTTTGCGCCGGAACTGCTGCAAGGGGTGCGGGCGGGCGATCCGATGAAATCCAAGCATCTGGAAAAGGCGCTGATGCAATTTGCCGAAGAAGGTGCCGCCAAGGTCTTCAAACCAGCCATCGGATCGGGATTTGTCGTGGGCGTCGTGGGCCAGTTGCAATTCGAAGTGCTCGCCTCCCGGATCGAGCTGGAATACGGCCTGCCCGTGCGGTTCGAGCAGTCGCAATTCACCTCGGCCCGCTGGGTCAATGGCGACCGCCAAGCCGTTGATAAATTTACTGAAAGCAACAAGCAGCACATCGCGCATGATCATGACGGCGACATCGTTTATCTGACGCGGCTGCAATGGGACATCGACCGCGTCGATCGTGACTATCCAGATGTGCGCCTGACCGCGACCAAGGAAATGATGGTCTAGGCTTGCCACGCACGCACCAAGCCCGCAAAGTCACTTCATGAGCGATGTTAAATGGGGCCTCACCTCGACCATTCTTGCGTCTGCGCGCGACATCTTGCAGTTCGCCGCCTACCATCTGGAGGCAGGCGCCCACCGGTTGTACATTTACCTTGATGACGAAAACTCCGATGCGTTTGCAGCACTGGATGCACATCCGAAAATCAGGGTCACGACCTGCGATGCAAAATACTGGAAGCAGCGCAAGCGTGGCCGCCCTGACACGCATCAGGTGCGCCAGACCGCCAATGCAACCCACGCCTATAACCGCAAGGCGGAGGTTGACTGGCTTATCCACATGGACGTGGACGAATTTCTGGTCTCGGACCGCCGCGTCTCCGATATCTTGGCCGACCGCCCTGCACGCCCTCTGGCAACCCGCATTCGCCCGATGGAACAACTGTCTGGCACACCGTCCGCGTTCAAAGCGTTTGTTCCCAACGGCCCGGACCGGATGCGCATTATTGCCGAACTTTACCCCACCTACGGGGCCTACCTTAAAGGCGGGTTTCTTAGCCATCTGGCGGGCAAAGTCTTTGTGCGCACCAGATTGCCCAATATCCATGTGCGCATTCATAACGTGTTTCAAAATGGCGAGATGCTGGCGTGTCATGACCGCCAGGACGGCATTGATCTGGCCCACGCCCATGCAAAATCCTGGGAAGACTGGATCGCCGCCTACCGCTACAGGGTGACTAAAGGCAGCTATCGCCCCGAACTTGGGCCCAACAAACCTTACGAAAAGGGCGGGCTATCGATGCATGACCTGTTTGCGATGATCGAGGGGGATGCTGGCGAGGCCGGGTTGCGCGCCTTTTTCGACGAAGTTTGCGCTGACACGCCCAGTCTGCGCACGCGGTTAGCCGATCATGGGCTGCTGCGCGAGACCGACCTTGATCTTGCGACACATTTGCAAAAGCATTTCCCCGATTTCACAGGCCTTTAGCGCATCTATTTGACGCCAAGCAGAGACTTTGCTAAGGGGTTGAATACATGTCGCGGGCGCTGTCCGCCCCTTGGGCCATGCGGGCCGATATGAATGCTGCCGCGGGCCAAAATTTATGTCCGCTATTACCGGACACACATGACAAAATTTTCTGACCTGAACCTAAATCCAAAAGTACTGCGCGCCATCGAAGAGGCCGGGTATGAGACGCCAACCCCCATCCAAGAAGGGGCAATCCCCCCTGCCCTTGAAGGCAAAGATGTCTTGGGGATCGCCCAGACCGGGACCGGCAAAACCGCCAGCTTTACTCTGCCGATGATCACCATGCTGGCCCGTGGCCGTGCACGTGCACGTATGCCTCGCAGCTTGGTTTTGTGCCCGACACGTGAATTGGCCGCACAGGTTGCCGAAAACTTCGACACCTACACAAAGCACCTGAACCTGACCAAAGCACTGCTGATCGGCGGCGTCTCTTTTGGCGAACAGGACAAACTGATTGACAAGGGCGTCGACGTGTTGATCGCGACGCCGGGCCGATTGATCGACCATTTCGAGCGCGGCAAACTGATCCTGTCTGACGTCAAGATCATGGTCGTAGACGAAGCGGACCGGATGCTTGATATGGGGTTCATCCCCGACATCGAACGCATCTTCCAGATGACCCCCTTCACGCGCCAGACGCTGTTCTTCTCGGCAACAATGGCCCCCGAGATCGAGCGGATCACCAACACTTTCCTGTCGAATCCTGTGCGCGTCGAAGTTGCGCGTCAGGCCACCACTGGCGAGAATATCACCCAAGGTGTGTTGATGCTGGCCGCCTCGCGCAAGGACCGCGAAGCCACCGAAAAGCGCAACGTGCTTCGCGCGTTGATCGACGCCGAAGGCGACAAATGCACCAATGCGATCATCTTTTGCAACCGCAAGATGGATGTGGATACTGTTGCCAAGTCCTTGAAGAAACACGGCTATGACGCAGCACCAATCCACGGTGATCTGGATCAAAGTCAACGGACCAAAACGCTGGACGGGTTCCGCGCCGGAACACTCCGATTTCTTGTGGCCTCAGACGTTGCCGCACGCGGCCTTGATGTGCCATCGGTTAGCCACGTCTACAACTTTGATGTGCCGTCGCACGCCGAAGACTACGTTCACCGCATTGGCCGTACGGGCCGCGCAGGGCGCGATGGCAAGGCGATCATGATCTGCGTTCCGCGCGATGAAAAAAACCTCGCCGACGTAGAGCGTCTGGTTCAGCGCGAAATTCCGCGCCTCGAAAACCCGCTGGGCGGCGACAAGGCAGCAGCCGCACCGACGAAGGAGGCCCCTAAAAAGGACGCTTCCCCACAGCAAAAAACGGCGAAAGATGACGCGCCAGCAACCGAAAAGCCCAAGCGCACCCGGACGCGCAGCCGCAAAAAAGACGATGCACCGAAGGTTGAAGCAGACGCTGTCAAAAATGACGCAGATACCGCGCCAAAGCCAGATGCAGCACCCGAAGTGAAAGCTGAAAAGCAGCCCGAACCTCAGACGCAAGCGCCTGAAGCGCAACCACAAGATGATAAACCCCAGCAAAGCCGTCGCAACGAACGTGGCGGTCGCGGCCGGGGCGACAACAATCGTTCTGACAACAACCGTTCTGACAATAACCGCAATCAAAACAGCCGCAACGACAACAAGATTGTGGGCTTGGGTGAACACACGCCCGAGTTTATCGGCCTCAGCTTTGAGGAACGCCGCGACTGACACACGGCATAGGTTTTGAAAGACCCAAAGGGTGCAGAATTCTGGTTCTGCACCCTTTTTCATTAGGCTTCGTGCAAATCGGCTTTGGGAAACGCCGCGTTTCATGCAACCCTTCACAGCAGCACTCGCTTGAATGGAAGGAGCCGACATGCGCATCGGCATGCTGTTATACCCGAACCTGACACAGCTTGATCTGACAGGCCCGCTCGCCGTTTTTGCCCTGATCCCGGACGCCAAGGTGTCACTGATCTGGAAAACCAAAGATCCCATAGCCTGCGATTCCGGCTTTCAAATGCTGCCTACGGCCACGTTTGATGAAACCGAAACGCTCGACGTTATCTGTGTGCCGGGCGGCCCGGGCCAGATTGAACTGATGGATGACACAGAAACCCTTGATTTTCTGCGCCGCATTGCGCCGGGCTGCCAATGGGTGACCTCGGTTTGTGTGGGCTCTTTGGTGCTGGCGGCTGCGGGCTTGCTTGGCGGAAAGCGCGCGGCGTGTCATTGGGCGTCGCTGGATCAGTTGGCCTTGTTCGGGGTCACGCCTGTTAAAGACCGAGTTGTCCAAGATGGCCAGACCATGACGGGTGCGGGTGTAACCTCGGGCATTGATTTTGCCCTGACGCTCGTTGCCAAGGCGGTCAGTGTGACCTTGGCCAAGGAAATACAACTGCTGCTGCAATACGACCCCCAGCCCCCCTTTGCCGGAGGATCGCCAGACGACAGCGACCCGGACACTGTCAAAGCGGTCGATACCCTGATTGCCAAGATGATCGCCCGCCGCCTTGCCGCCTCGAAAGACGCAGCAGCGCGCCTGCCTTAAACGCAAAACGCGCCACCCTTTTCAAGGCGACGCGTTCATTTTGTTCGCTTTTCAACGATTAGCTCAGACGGCTGACCACAATCGTGACTTCCGGCTTTTTGCCGATCTCGTCATTCGCAGACTGGCGCACAACGCGCTTTAGCCCCTCGTGAAGCTTGTCATCATCACGCAAGGTTTTGGCATTGGCGCGGCCCAGGAATTGCCCCAGATCAGCTTCCAGAATTTCGACCAGCGATGATTTCGACCGGCCCTGTTCTGGCAAGCCCATGGCATCGACCCAAGGATCACCCAAAGCTTCGTCGTTTTCGTCGAGAATTACAGTAACAGTCACATGCCCGTTCAGCGCCATGCGGATACGGTCACGGACAACCCCATCCATCGCGCCAATCTGGGTCGAGCCGTCAAGATAGGTCCGCCCGCTATCGACATATTCAGCGACTTTGGGCTCGTTACCCGACAGGTCAATCATCATGCCATTGACCGCCAAAACGCCCTTCATGCCTTTGGCATTGGCGATTTTCACATGCTCGCGCAGGTGACGGTGTTCGCCGTGCATCGGGATCAGAATTTGCGGTTTCACAATGTCATGCAACGTCTCAAGATCGGGGCGGTTGGCGTGGCCAGACACGTGATACAAGCCCGAACTGTCGTCAACAATATCAACGCCCATTTCCGAAAACGAGTTCATCACCTTAATGACGCCACGCTCGTTGCCGGGGATGGTTTTGGACGAGAACAAGAACATGTCCCCTTCCTTCATCTCAAGCCCCATGTATTTGCCGCGCGCCAGCTGGGCCGATGCAGCACGGCGTTCGCCCTGCGATCCGGTGACCAGCAACATCAGGTTTTCCCGTGGTACGCCGCGCGCATCCTCTGGGCTGATCACGGACGGGAAATCCTTCATCACGCCGGTTTCAAGCGAGGCCTCTACCATCCGCTTCATCGCACGTCCCAACAAGACGACCGACCGCCCGGCCCGTTCGCCCGCATCTGCAAGCGTTTTAACCCGCGCGACGTTGGACGCAAACGTTGTAGCCACCACCATGCCTTGCGCAGACCCGAGCAGTTTTTCTATCTCGGGCCCGACAGTCGCCTCTGACCGTCCGGCATTCAACGAAAACACGTTGGTACTGTCACAGATCAACGCCTTGACGCCACCCTTGGACACATCGGCCCACAGTTCTGGATCATAGGCTTCGCCCACGCCCGGTGTCATGTCGATCTTGAAATCACCCGAGTGGATCAAACGGTCGCCCGCCACATCGATCACCAGCGATGACGATTCAGGGATCGAATGCGACATCGGCAAAAAGCCAACGGTGAACGGGCCAACGGTGGTCGTTGCAGGCCACGGCGCCACGGTCGTAATCGCATCGGCGGGATGGCCGTATTCATCCATCTTGCGCTTGGCGATGTTCGCCGTAAACTTGCGCG
The DNA here is from genome assembly GCA_024636495.1 of Roseobacter sp. GTDB lineage: Bacteria > Pseudomonadota > Alphaproteobacteria > Rhodobacterales > Rhodobacteraceae > Sulfitobacter. The sequence continues at coordinate 136,959 of JAGXGZ010000076.1, forward strand.
TATAAATCGGTGCACGCAAACGGTCGTATGTATGTGCCACCGCGCCCACGTGGTCTTCATGCGCGTGGGTGATGAAAATCGCCTCAATCTGGTTGCGACGTTCTTCTAGCCAGGCGATATCGGGGATGATCAAATCCACGCCGGGGCTTGTGTCCATGTCGGGGAAAGCCACGCCAAGATCGACCACAATCAGTCGCTCCTTGCCGGGTTTTCCATATCCGTAAACATAGGCGTTCATGCCTATTTCACCTGCCCCACCGAGGGGCAGATAGATCAATCTTTCGCTGCTCATATGATTAAGCGTTGTCCTTGTTATAGTTATAAATCACGGTCAAACCGTGCATTGTCAGATCATCTTGGTAGGCATCGAACAGATCCACTGTCTGTTGAAACAGCGGGGCCAGCCCGCCTGTTGCGATCACACGCATTTCGCGCTCACGCTCCGCCTTTATTCGGGCACATATCTCACGAACGAGGCCAACATAACCCCAAAAAATACCTGATTGGATGCAGGCCACGGTATTTGTGCCGATCACCGCCTGCGGTTTGGAAATATCAACATGAGGTAAGGCGGCCGCCGCGTTATGCAAGGCCTCCAGGCTCAGGTTCACGCCGGGGGCGATTACCCCGCCGATATAGGCACCATCCGACGCCACCACATCAAAAGTCGTCGCCGTGCCAAAATCAACAACTATCAGATCGCCGCCAAAAAGATCAAACCCCGCAACGGTATTAACCAACCGATCCGGCCCCACTGCGGTGCCTGCGTCGACCCGCACGTCGACGGGCAGCAGACAGTCGGGCTTGCCCACAACGATGGGCCGCGTATTGAAATAGCGGTCAGCAAGGACGCGCAGGTTGAACACGACGCGCGGCACGGTCGAACTGATGATCACATCTGTGATATCCGCCTCGACCTTTTGGAACCGCATCAGCGTGCTGAGCCAGACATAATACTGGTCGGCTGTGCGCTGCCATTCTGTGGACGTGCGCCATGTTCCGATGAACCTGGACCCGTCCCAGATTGAAAAGACAGTATTTGTATTTCCGCAGTCAATCGCCAAAAGCATCGAACAGCCCTTCCCTGTCGTCTTAGAAAAATACATCCGCCGCAGTGACTTGCACGCGGCCCTTTGGGGTTCGCAAGATCAGGCAGCCGTGTTGATCCACGTCCTCAAAAACCCCGCGCGTCTCGTCGCGCATGGTGCGCGCCACGATCTCTTCGCCCAGACGTGCAGCATGCGCCAACCACGCGGTACGGATCGGCGCAAAGCCAAAGGTGGTGAACTGCGTTTCCAACAAAGCATATTCGGGGGCGAGCGCGTCCAGAAACTTTGCTGTAGATATCACGAGGCCGGTTTCCCCGACAATCGAAACCGGGCGGAGCGCACCCGCTTCAACCTGATCGGCGCCGGGCGCATGGGCAAGGTTCACGCCGATGCCGATCGCCAGATGATCGCCGATATTCTCAAGCAAAATCCCAGCAACCTTGCCGCCGTTCAACAGCACGTCATTTGGCCATTTCAGCGCAAATGCGCTTTCGTCACCCGTGACCCGGACAAAAGCGCGCCGCAGCGCCAGCGAGGCTACAAAACTGCGCAGCGCGGCGATCCCCGGTGCGTCCGTCCTGCGCATGATCAACGTCGCTGCAAAATTGCCCTTTGGCGTCGCCCAAGACCGCCCGCGACGTCCGCGCGCAGCCGTTTGCTCGTCTGCTAAAATCCATAAAGGGCCGGTCAGTTCATGGGCACGGCGCGCCGCCTCGCTTAGCGTGGAATCCACACTATCGAACACAACACGCCCGTAACCTTCGGGCCAAGCGCTGCCTTGCTTCTCTGGCTTAAAAATATCCCCGCCGGAGGCACGCCCGCTCACCGCCCCCACCGACCGATCAGTTGACCAGTGTCGCCGCCGCAGCAATGGCAGCACCTTCGACGCCGAACGTGTTTGCAATGCCGACGACCATGATCACCGCAGAGGCCACCAGGAACCCTGTCAGCAGTCCACTGTTGCCGCCATCCAACCGGTCATCGCCCTCGGCCCCGAAATACATCAGGAAGACGATGCGCAAGTAGTAGTAAGCACCGATTGCCGAGGCGACAGCGCTTGCCGTGACCAACCAGATTAGGCCAGCATCAACGCCTGCCTGCCACACGCCGAACTTGGCGAAAAAGCCCAACATCGGCGGCACCCCTGCAAGCGAGAACAACAATACCAACATCGCCAGCGCCTTGCCCGGCGACCGCTTGGAATACATATTGAGTGCAGAGATATCAGTGACAGGCTTGCCGTCTTTTTCCATGCTTAGGATAAAGGCGAATGTGCCGATATTCATCGTGACATAGATCGCCATATATACCAGCATCGCCTTGACACCCAGCTGTGTGCCCGCGGCCAAACCGATCAAGGCATACCCCATATGCGCGATCGAAGAATAGGCCATCAGACGTTTGATGTTGGTCTGGCCGATCGCGGCAATTGCCCCCAGAAACATCGATAGAACAGAAAGCAGCGCGACGATCTGGCTCCAGTCCGCGACCGCGTTGCCAAAGGCGTCATGCAGCACGCGGGCAAACAGCGCCATGGCCGCAACCTTTGGAGCCGTCGCAAAAAACGCTGTGATCGGCGTGGGAGCACCTTCGTAGACGTCCGGCGTCCACATGTGAAACGGCACGGCAGATACCTTGAACGCCAGTCCAGAGATAAGGAACACGATACCAAACAGCAAACCAACGGATGCTTGGCCCGTTTGCGCAACCGTGATGATCCCTGCAAACTGCGTGGTCCCGGCATATCCGTAAACCAGCGATGCCCCGTAAAGCAGCAGACCGGAAGACAACGCGCCAAGTACGAAATACTTCAACCCCGCCTCGGTCGACTTGATACTGTCACGGCGCAAGGACGCGATCACGTAAAGCGCCAAGGATTGCAGCTCAAGACCCATGTAAAGCGACATCAAATCGCCTGCGCTGACCATCATCATCATGCCGACAACGCTAAGGGCGACCAGCACCGGGTATTCAAACCGCAGCAAACCACGCGCTTTCATATAGGCTTCTGACATCATCAAAACTGCCGCCGCACTCAGCAAAATCGTGACTTTGGCAAAGCGCGCGAAACCATCCTCGATGAACATTCCATTAAAGGCGATGCGCGTTTCGCCAGATCCGGTCATCCCGATCCAGATCGCCAACAGCACCATAACCCCCGAGGTCACCCAGACCAAAAGGCTGCCCATCGCATCTTTTGTCGTATAAACCGCCCCCAGCAATGCAAATATCGCAAACAGCGACAGCACAATTTCGGGCAGGACGACATTTAGATCAGCGGAAATCATCTCGCAGTCCTTTATTCTGAGGCCGTCTGGACAGCGGCACCTGCCGCCTCCATGGCCGTATCATGGCTAGCAACAAGGGCAGAGACCGAAGGCCCGATAATATCCAGCACAAGCGCCGGATACACACCCAAAAGAAGGGTCATCGCGACAAGCGGGGCGAATATCCAGCGTTCGCGTGACGACATATCGGTGATGGTACGCAGGCTTTCCTTGATCAGATCGCCCATGACAACGCGGCGGTAAAGCCACAGCGCATAGGCCGCCGACAAGATAACACCCGTCGTGGCAACCGCAGCCACCCATGTGTTGACCTGAAAGATACCCATCAGCGTCAAAAATTCGCCTACAAACCCAGACGTCCCCGGCAAACCGACATTGGCCATAGTGAAGAACATAAACACCAGCGCATAGGCGGGCATCCGGTTCACCAAGCCGCCATAGGCGTCAATCTCGCGGGTGTGCATCCGGTCATAGATCACGCCAACGCATAAAAACAGCGCTGCCGAAATAAAGCCGTGGCTCACCATCTGGAAAATCGCCCCGTCCAGACCTTGCTGGTTAAAGGTAAAGATACCCATCGTCACAAAACCCATGTGGGCGACCGACGAATAAGCAATCAGCTTTTTCATATCTTCCTGCACAAGGGCGACAAGCGATGTATAAACAATCGCAATTGCAGACATCCACAGCACCAACGGTGCCACGACGTCCGACCCTACGGGAAACATCGGCAGCGAAAACCGCAAGAAACCGTATCCGCCCATCTTAAGCAGGATTGCCGCAAGGACAACCGAACCGGCTGTTGGCGCTTGGACGTGCGCATCAGGCAACCATGTATGCACGGGCCACATCGGCATTTTGACGGCAAAGCTGGCAAAGAACGCAAGGAACAGCATCGTCTGCAACCCGCCAACGACCGTTATCCCCGCAATCGAGAATGTCTGTGATGCAAAGGTGTGGGTCAGCAGGCTGACCTCGCATCCGCCAATACAGGTGGTGCCCGCATCCGCGTACATCGCGACCATGGCCACAAGCATCAGCACGGACCCAAGGAAGGTATAAAGGAAAAACTTAAAGCTGGCGTAAATCCGGTTCGCCCCGCCCCAGATGCCAATGATAAGGAACATCGGGATCAGGCCGGCCTCGAAGAACAAATAGAACAGCACCATATCCAGCGCCATGAAGACGCCCAACATCAGCGTTTCCAGCAACAAGAACGCGATCATATATTCCTTGACCCGCGTGGTCACATTCCAGCTTGCAGCAATCACCAGCGGCATCATGAAGGTGGTCAGCATCACGAACAGGATCGAGATCCCATCGACCCCCATCCGGTATTTCAAGCCCATAATCCAAGTCGCCTCGTCCACAAACTGAAAGCCGGTGTCGGATGGATCGAAGTCGAACAGGATAAACAGCGAGATCAGGAAAGTCACAGACGTCGTGATCAACGCCAGCCATTTGGCATTGCGCGACGCAGCCTCGTCATTGCCACGCAGGAAGACCGCCAAGATGAGCGCTGCAAAACTTGGCATGAAAGTGATGATGGAAAGCAAGTGATGATCCATTAGTTCGCCCCCCCGCTCATCGTCATCCAGGTTATAAGAACCGCGATGCCGATCACCATGGCGAAGGCGTAGGTAAAGATATAGCCGGACTGCGCCCGACCCGCGAGGCGGGTAAGGAACGGAATAATGCCCATGGCGATCCCGTTCAGCGAACCGTCAATGACATTCCCGTCGCCACGCTTCCAAAAGAACCGCCCGATGGCAGATGCTGGTTTGACAAAGATCACGTTATAGATCTCGTCAAAGTACCATTTATTGAGCAAAAACAGATACAAGGGCCGTTGGTTCGCAGCCAGGCGCGCAGGCAAAGTCGGGCTCCATATATAGAACCACATCGCCATTATCAGACCAGACAGCATCGCGATAAACGGGCTGACCTTGACCAGCCAATGAACGGCATGTGCGTCCTCAAGGACCGTATTGTCGGGCGCGAAATACAGCGCACCATCACCGGGATTACCGGCAAAGCTTGGACCGTGATCCGTCTCTTCGCCATGGGCCTCATCGCCATGCGCTTCGCCCGTGGCGGTTGCACTTTGACCGTCTTCGGCACCTTCAACTTTGGTCTCATCGGCAGCGGCCATCTCGGTCATGGGGATGCCATAGAACTTGCCGACATACTCAGCATGCCCGAAGAAACCATTGTAAAACACCATCCCGGAAAACACAGCGCCAAGGCTGAGAACACCCAGCGGTACAAGCATGACCATCGGGCTTTCATGGGCGTGTTCATGGGTGTGCTTGTCCCCGCGCGCCGTGCCGAAAAACGTCAGGAACATCAAACGCCAGCTGTAAAAACTGGTCATCGCAGCTGCAACCACCAGCAGCCAAAACCCGTACATCGAACCGGCCCCGTAGGCACTTTCGATAATCGCATCTTTCGACAGGAACCCTGCAAAACCGATATGGGTCAGCGGGATACCGACGCCCGTAATTGCAAGCGTCCCGATCATCATGGCCCAAAACGTGTAGGGAATTTTTTTGCGCAATCCACCGTAATTGTTCATGTTCTGCTCATGGTGCATTCCGTGAATGACCGACCCCGCCCCCAAGAACAACAGCGCCTTGAAAAACGCGTGGGTCAGAAGGTGGAACATGGCTGCCGAATACATGCCGACGCCCGCGGCAACAAACATATAGCCGAGCTGGGACATCGTAGAATAGGCAATAACGCGTTTAATATCGGTCTGAACCAACCCAATCGTAGCCGCAACAAAAGCGGTCGTTGCACCGATCACCGTTACAAAGGTCATCGCCTCGGGGGCGAATTCCATCAGCGGCGACATGCGGCAGACAAGGAACACACCGGCGGTAACCATAGTCGCTGCGTGGATCAGGGCGGATACAGGTGTCGGGCCTTCCATCGCGTCAGGCAGCCAGGTGTGCAGGAACAATTGCGCGGATTTACCCATTGCGCCGACAAACAGCAGGAAGGCGATCAGGTTGGCCGCGTTCCAATCAGCCCAAAGAAAGTGGACAGTTCTTTCCGCCAAGTCGGGTGCCGCGGCAAAGATGTCGTCAAACCGTACGCTGTCTGTAAGATAGAAAAGCCCAAAGATACCAAGGGCAAAGCCAAAGTCGCCGACGCGGTTGACCACAAACGCCTTGATCGCAGCGGCATTGGCCGACGGTTTCTTGTAATAAAAGCCGATCAGCAGATACGAGGCCACGCCAACCCCTTCCCAGCCAAAAAACATCTGGATCAGGTTGTTCGCTGTCACCAGCATCAACATCGCAAAGGTAAAGAACGACAAATAGGCAAAGAACCGTGCACGGTAGGGTTCGGAGTCTTTGAAGTTGTCGTCATGCGCCATGTAGCCAAAGGAATAGAGATGCACGAGACTGGACACGGTCGTGATCACGATCAGCATGATCGCGGTCAAGCGGTCCATCCGGATGGCCCAATCCGTCGACAAGGATCCTGATTCAATCCAACGCATCAGCGGAATTTGTTCAGTCACGCCGTCGAATGAGAAGAACACAACCCAGCTCAACAGCGCAGACAGGAACAGCAGCCCTGTCGCGACCCATTGTGCCGGCTTTTCACCAATTAACTTCCAGCCGAAACCGCAGATCAATGCGCCCACAAGTGGCGCGAAAAGAATGATGCTTTCCATGATCTTAGCCCTTCATCACATTGACATCTTCAACAGCAATCGAACCCCGATTGCGGTTAAAGCAGACCAGAATGGCCAGACCAATCGCCGCCTCTGCAGCGGCAACGGTTAGAACGAACAGGGTGAACACCTGGCCCACCAGATCGCCCAGAAAATGCGAGAATGCGACGAAATTGATATTCACCGCCAAGAGCATCAGCTCGACCGACATCAACATGATGATGATGTTCTTGCGGTTCAGGAATAGCCCGAAAATGCCAATGACAAAAAGCGTCGCCGCTACTGTCAGGTAATGTTCAATTCCGATCATGTCGTCCCTCGGTTTTTTTGCCCGTTTCAGGCGTTCTTTAGTTCTTGGCGCTTGGGGTTTCCACCCCGTTCCAGTTATTAACCGATGATGTTATAGCCGCCGAAAACAACAATCAGCACGACAACCAACACAACAATTGTAGTTCTCGACATGGATCACACCCTTGGTCGGGCAGCCGTTACAGGCCCTGCCCCGGTTTAACATCATTCAGTTTCATCGCTTTGGCGGGGTCGCGCATCATTTGTGCGACAACGTCCTGACGTTTGACATCACCGCGGTGGCGCAGCGTCAAAACGATCGCGCCAATCATAGCAACAAGTAGGATCAAACCCGACAGCTGGAACAGCAAGAAATATTCGTCATACAGGATCAAACCCAAAGCAGCCGTGTTCTGCACCTCGTCCGTCACGACCTGCGTGCGCAACCCTCCGGCGGCGGCATTAGCATCCCACGCGCCGAAAGCCATGACAAACTGCATAAGCACAATCAGCCCGATCAGCAGACCAAGCGGCATATATTTCGCCATCTCGGCTTTCAGCTCGGCGAAATCGACGTCCAGCATCATCACGACGAACAGGAATAGAACTGCAACCGCACCGACATATACAATGATCAGCAGCATCGCGACAAATTCAGCATTAAGCATCACAAAAAGGCCCGCCGCACTTAAAAACGACAGGATCAGCCAAAGCACCGAATGCACGGGATTACGGCTGATCACAGTGAAAAGCCCGCCTGCAATCACACTGATCGCGAAGAGGTAAAATGCGAAAACGCTCATGCGTCACCTTCCTTGTCATCCAACACGCCCTGCGCAATTGCCATCGCGCGGGTCATGGCGGGGATACCGGCAAAAACCGCCATCTGCCCGATTGTCTCAATCACTTGCTGCTTGTGCGCGCCCGCTTCCACCGCGTGGATCACAGCTTGCTTTAGCGCTAAATCGTTCTGCGCACCCTGCATGGTCAAGCCCGCAATCGTCAGCAAAAGCCGCGTTTTGGCATCCAACCCGTTGGGGTTCATTGTGGTGCCAAACATCGTTTCCATCATGTCTTTGGGCATCTTGCCCATCATCGCTTCGAACCCTTGGGGCGAAAACGCATCCATCGCCGGAAAGGCTTTCGCCGCCTCCTGCATCTTGCGCATCATTTCTTCAAAAGGGTTCGGAGCATCGGTCATCTGTAGGGCGCGTCCATTTCAAGGTTGCGTGCAATCTCTGCTTCCCAGCGGTCGCCATTCTCCAAAAGCTTGGTCTTGTCGTAATACAGCTCTTCGCGCGTTTCGGTCGAGAATTCGAAATTCGGCCCTTCGACGATGGCATCAACGGGGCAAGCTTCCTGACAGAAACCGCAGTAGATGCATTTGGTCATGTCGATATCATAGCGCGTTGTGCGGCGGCTGCCGTCATCGCGTGGTTCGGCATCGATTGTGATCGCTTGGGCAGGACAGACTGCCTCGCATAGTTTGCAGGCGATGCAGCGTTCTTCGCCATTGGCATAGCGGCGCAAAGCGTGCTCCCCACGGAAACGCGGCGACAATGGGCCCTTTTCATGCGGATAATTGATCGTCGCTTTCGGCTTGAACATGTATTTGATGCCCAGCTTCATGCCTTGATAGAAATCCTGCAAAAGAAAGTATTTCGCGTGGCGTGTATAGTCGGTCATATCAGCCTCCTACCGTGTAGCGGGCATAGATGCCCCAGAACCATTCAAATTTCGCCGCAAAGGCAACAAACACCACCCAGAACAACGAGAATGGCAGAAAGACCTTCCAGCCCAGACGCATCAACTGGTCGTAGCGATAGCGCGGTGTGATCGCCTTGATCAACGAGAAGAAGAAGAACACCAGACCCATTTTTGCGACCATCCAGAAGATGCCATCTGGCAAGCCCGGAATGGGTGACAACCACCCGCCAAAGAACATGAGCGAGATCAGCGCGCACATCAAAACCACGGCGACCAGTTCACCGATCATGAACAGCAAAAAGGGCGTCGATGAATATTCGACCTGATATCCGGCGACCAATTCTGATTCCGCTTCGGGAAGGTCAAAGGGCGGGCGGTTTGTTTCGGCCAAGGCGCTGATAAAGAACAAGATCAACATCGGGAAATGCGGCAGCCAATACCAGCTGAGCAACCCGTAATTGCTGTCTTGCGCCGCAACAATGCCGCTAAAGTTCATCGAACCGGTGGAGATAATCACGCCGATGATGATCAATCCGATGGACACCTCATATGAGATCATCTGCGCCGCCGACCGCAAGCTGCCGAGAAACGGATATTTCGAGTTGGACGCCCAACCGCCCATAATCACGCCGTATACCTCAAGCGAGGAAACCGCGAAGACAAACAGGATCGCGACGTTGATGTCAGATAGAACCCAGCCGTCGTTAAATGGAATAACGGCCCAAGCAACCAGCGCCATGACAAGGCTGACCATCGGGGCCATGAAAAACACCGGACGATCCGCACCGGCGGGCACCACGATCTCTTTTACGATATATTTCCCAAAATCCGCGAACGACTGAAGCAGGCCATAGATACCCACAACGTTCGGACCCCGCCGCAACTGAACGCTCGCCCAGATTTTGCGGTCTGCGTACATCAGGAACGCCAAGGCCAGCAGCAAGGGGATCACGATCAGGAAAATCTGGCCAATGATCAGCAGGATAGCGCCTAGCGTGGTGTTGAAAAAGAAATCAGCCATAGGTCCTCACACCGTCGGTATGCCGCGTTCCATGCAGTTTTGCACGGTCACTTCGGCATCAATTGTCTTCAAGCCACGTGGCAGGCTTGGCGAGATGGTGTAAACAGCATCTGCTTGCCAGACACCACCCACGATCTCAACATTTGTACGCACATGGCGGGCAAATCCAAAGCCTCTGATCAAAGTGTACTGCGCTGCAGCACATTCTGCATAATCCGCGACGTTGCCGATTGAACGCGCCTTGGTCATGGCCACGTCAAACTGCACAAGGTCGCCATCCAGCAGCGTCGTCTTTACGCCTTGGTATTCGGGAATGAAGTCCTCTGCCATGGGAACCCGCGCCTCGCAGCCCGCCATGATCACAGGAAGCATCATCATCCCCAAAATCCTCACTCTGCCGCCATTGGTTTTTCCCGGCGGGCTTTGGCGTTCGCGGACAGCTCTGCCATCAACTGGCTGGCGCGCGCAATCGGGTTGCTCAGATAGAAATCCGCGATTGCCGGCTGGAATGCTGCATCCGTCATCTTGGCCTGCGCCAATGGATTCCATTCATTCTCTGCCACCTGATCAACATCACCAAAGTGCGGGATTTCTTTGACCAATGCCTTGCGCAGTTCGGCAAGCGAATCAAACGGCAAAGTCGCCCCCAGTTCAGCGCTTAACGCGCGCAGAATCGCCCAGTTTTCCTTGGCCTGACCGGGGGCAAAGCTGGCGCGTGCGGCCAGTTGAGGGCGCCCTTCGGTGTTGACGAACAAACCAGCTTCTTCGGTATAGGCAGCACCGGGAAGAATGATATCAGCGCGGTGCGCGCCGCGATCGCCGTGCGAACCTTGATAGATGACGAAAGGCCCTGCAGGAATGTCGCCCTCGTCCGCGCCAAGGTTATAAACCACATCAGCCGATACGATATCTGCGATGCCGCCCTCGGCCACAGCCCCCAGATCCATGGCACCAACCCGCGACGCGGCAGTGTGCAGCACCATAAAGCCGGATTTCGTCGCCTCGGCCAACGCCATTGCCGCTGCAAGCACCGCTGCACCGTCTTCACGGGCCAATGCGCCCATACCGACAATCACCAGCGATGGCTTGTCGGCAACGTCCGAATGATCGCGTTTTAGCAGATCGGTCAACACGGACGGACCATCGCCAAGATGTGCATGCTCGTATGTCAGGTCAGCCGCCGGGCCGACATGACCGATGTCTGCACCACGCGCCCAAGCCTTGCGGATGCGTGCGTTCAGAACCGGGGCTTCGATAGCGGGGTTTGTACCGATCAGCATAATGGCCTTCGCGTGATCAATATCCTCGACCCGCGCCGTGCCAACATAACCAGAGCGATTGCCCGCTGGCAGCTTCGCCCCATCGGTGCGGCATTCGACGGCACCGCCCTGCCCTGTGATCAGTGTTTTCAGCGCATAGGCTGCCTCGACCGACACAAGATCACCGATCAAACCAGCAACCTTTTTGCCTTTCATCGCCGCCGCAACAGCGGCCAACGCTTCGGGCCATTCCGCTTTGCGCAGCTTGCCGTTTTCGCGAATATAAGGCGTATCCAGCCGCTGGCGGCGCAGGCCGTCCCAAACAAATCGCGTCTTGTCTGAAATCCATTCCTCGTTCACGCCATCATGGTTGCGCGGCAAGAAACGCATGACTTCGCGCCCTTTGGTATCAACGCGAATGTTCGATCCAAGTGCGTCCATCACATCGATGGATTCGGTCTTTGACAGCTCCCATGGCCGCGCCGTAAAGGCGTACGGCTTTGATACCAGCGCACCGACGGGGCACAAATCAATGATGTTGCCCTGCAAATTCGAATCAAGCGTTTGGCCCAGATAGGCCGTAATTTCGGCATCTTCACCGCGACCCGTCTGGCCCATCTGATGAATGCCCGCAACTTCGGTGGTAAAGCGCACGCAACGGGTGCACGAAATGCAGCGCGTCATGTGGGTTTCTACGAGCGGCCCCAGATCAAGATCTTCGGTCGCACGCTTGGGCTCGCGGTAACGGCTGAAATCGACGCCATACGCCATCGCCTGATCTTGCAAATCACACTCCCCGCCCTGATCGCAAATCGGGCAATCCAGCGGGTGGTTGATCAGCAAGAACTCCATCACGCCTTCGCGGGCCTTTTTCACCATGGGCGAATTGGTTTTCACTACAGGTGGTTGTCCTTCGGGACCGGGGCGCAAATCCTTGACCTGCATCGCGCAGCTTGCGGCAGGCTTGGGCGGTCCGCCCACCACTTCGACAAGACACATACGGCAGTTTCCGGCAATCGACAGCCGTTCGTGGTAGCAAAAGCGCGGAATCTCCACGCCCGCTTCCTCGCAAGCCTGAATGAGCGTCATCGCCCCTTCGACTTCGACTTCCTTGCCATCGATGATGATCTTGCGTGTGTCGCTCATATGCTTATTTCGCTCTCAGTAACGAACCGATCCGGCTCGATTTTTGGATTTCTGCACGGCCAAGCGTACAATAGCTTTGTGGATCAGAAGTATCGACCCCATTTGCCTTTAAATATGCAGCCCCACG
>JAGXGZ010000077.1 GCA_024636495.1 Roseobacter sp.
TGACTTACGTCCCGGAATGCAGGGTTTTGTGCCCTTGTCTATAAGGGCTTCGCGGAACCAGTCAGCATCATACCCTTTGTCAGCAAGGAGCCAATCAGCCTCCGGCAGGCCATTCATCAAGGCGGCAGCGCCAGTATAATCGCTGACTTGCCCTGCTGTGATAAGAAACGGATGGGTCGTCCGATGGTGTCTGTGATCGCGTGCAGTTTGGTATTCATGCTGCCTTTGGTCAGTCCCCGTCTTGGGCCATTGGCTTCGCGCAATGCCCTGCCGGGCAACGGATCAGGCGTCCTTTCCCCCCTTTTCAACCGTAGGCTGGACGCCGTACGATGTGCTTTGTCCCCCTCATCGCTGTAAGCAGCGATTGCCGGGCAATGGGTAGGTGGCATCAATTGAGATGGTCTTTTGTCCGGGGCTTGTTCGGCCAGTCCCATCATGATCCGAGCGAACACGCCCATATCACTCCAGCGCTTCCAGCGATTATACCGTGTCTGCGGCGGCCCATACTCGACAGGCGCATCACACCAGCGCAACCCATTACGATTGATGAAGATAACGCCACTCCGAACACGACGGCCATCCACGCCAGCACGACCTCGGCTCTTTCGAAACTACGGCCGCAGTCGCTGCATCTGCGCCTCAGTCAGCCCATACAAATTGCTCATGATATCCCCCGACAACCGGGGATCGTGAAACATGGCGACGCGACAAGCTCAACCAGTTCATGGGTCCTGACCCTAGAGCAATGGCCCCCACCGTGCGACAGGGACCACCCTTTTCTTATGGCAGCTTCATCTCGCTGTAATCACCACGAACATAAAGCGTGATCGTGACATTCTGCCCATCGCGGTTGCGCCAAAACCAGCCGTGATTGCCCGTGAAGGCGGCGGTCAGCACGCCTTCATCACCCGGAACGGCGCGGCCCTTTTCGTAGCTGATGTTCTCGCCGCCACCGTCGCCGTGGAGATCGAAATTTACTACGCCATTCTCGGCAACCCATAGAAACTCGGCCTCTGCGCCTTCTTCCATGACCAGCTTGACCTCAATGCCTTCTCCGGGCGTCAGCGTGACGCTGTATTGATCCGTCCATTCCGGCTCGGTCGTTTGGGCATAGGCCGCACCGACAAAGAAGCTGAAGAACCCGCCGCCGAGACTGGATTGTTCTTCGACCGTCCCGGTGTTCTGAAGCTCCAGCAGGCGGTCGGCTTCAGCCTCTTCGGAAAGCTGGACCTTGATCTCGCCCATTTCCGCAAGCCCGACAGCCTTGCCTATGCCGGTTGGATCAATCCCGTATTCCGAGGGTAGGACGATGGTTACGAGGATCACGACAGCCGCGACGGCGGCGATTATTGTGGATTTGATCAGCTGCGCCGAGGTTGGCAGTTCGTCGATGTTCGGTTTGTTTCCGTTGTGCATTTTCTTGTTCTCCTAAGGGATCAGGCGACGAAGTAGCCGGTCATCTGATATCCGATCAGAATGAAACCGGCCGACATCATTGCGACGTTTGCGGTGTAAGCGTGTTTCCAGAAGCCGGTGGTCTTGCGCCAATAGCCCATGACAATCAGGATCATAGCGAGGGCGACCAGCTGACCGATCTCGACGCCGACATTGAAGGCCAACAGGTTCGGGATCAGGCCGTCTTGTGCGATGTCATACTCCAGGATCTTGGTTGCCAGACCAAGCCCGTGGAAAAAGCCAAAGATTAGCGTCGCGGCCTTGGTGTCGGGCTGGAACCCGAACCAACGCTGGTAAGCGCCCAGATTGTCGAGGGCCTTGTAGACCACCGAAAGCCCGATGATGGCATCGATCAGATAGGCGCTGACGTTCCAGCCGAAATAGACCCCGGCCAGCATGGTGGTGGAATGACCGATGGCGAAGAGGCTGACATAGATGGCGACATGCTTCATCTTGTAGAGGAAGAAGACGACGCCAAAGAGGAACAGCAGGTGGTCGTAGCCGGTGACCATGTGCTTGGCCCCCAAATACATGAAGGGGATCAGCTTCATGCCGCTGACCTCTTGGATATAGCCCTTGTCGCCTTCGGTGACGGCGTGGGCATAGGCCGTGGTCGCAAAGGCGAGTAAAGCCAGCAGGACCATTGCCATGAGGATCAGGGACTGCCGCAAAGGATGCGACAGATGCCCCGATCCGTAGGGTCGGTTTTGTATCATTGTGATTTTCCGCTTTGTGAAAGTGTAAGACGGCAGCACCCAAAGGGCGCAGCCTCACATGCGCGGAGGTCGGTCCAGATCGAAGCCCCTGCGATCCGGCATGGCATAACTGGCCAATGCCCAGTTCGTTCGTGTCGGTTGGACCATGCCCGATGATGCGCGAGGCGGCAGGAATGCGATGTTATGGTCGTGGTCTGCTACATCGTGGGCGTGTCCGTGATAGGCATGCATCACATCAACGATGTCTTCGTGGGCATGGCCATGATCCGCGATCTCGGCGTGATGCTCAGTCACGATCTTTGCCAGATCGGTGATATCGTGAGAGACTATACGGGAGTTGGACGACGAGATCATGCCCAACGTCAAAGCGATGGTCAGCACAATTCTCAAATAGCCGGTAACTATCCGTGTCATTCTACTCTTTTCCGCAGGTCTTGGCCCACTTGCCTCATCCCCCCTAGGGGGTTACCAGTCTGATATGACAGATCATGCACCTCATGCAACCCATCCGGCAATCGTCAAGCGGCTGAAACGTGCCAACGGGCACTTGATGAGCGTTATCAAGATGATCGAAGACGCGCAGCCCTGCACGGACATCGCGCAGCAATTGCATGCTGTGGAAAAGGCGGTTCAACAGGCGAAACGCACGCTGATCCAAGACCATATCGACCATTGCCTCGATAACGCTCTGACCGGCTCCACCGACCCCGTCGTTGCCGCTGAGTTCAAGGCGATCACAAAGTATCTTTGAAGGATTACCATGCTCTCCGTTCTAGCCGACCGCACTTACCGTCACCTGTTTCTGGCACAAATCGTGGCACTGCTTGGCACCGGGCTTGCGACCATCGCTTTAGGGCTTTTGGCCTACGATCTATCCGGTGAACGGGCCGGTCTGGTCCTGGGCACGATCTTCACGATCAAGATGGTGGCCTATGTCGGTATCGCGCCCATCGCCGGGGCCTTCGCCAACCGCTGGCCGCGCCGAACAATGCTGGTCAGTCTCGATCTGATCCGGGCCGCTGTGGCGCTTTGTCTGCCCTTCGTGACCGAGGTCTGGCAGGCCTACATCTTGATCTTTGTGCTGCAATCCGCGTCTGCCGCCTTCACGCCAACGTTTCAGGCGACGATCCCTGACATCCTGCCCGAAGAAGACCGCTACACCCGAGCCTTGTCGCTGTCGCGGCTTGCCTATGACCTTGAGAATATCATCAGCCCGATGCTGGCTGCCATCCTCCTGGCCTTCGTCAGCTATCACGCATTGTTTGTCGGCACCGTGATCGGTTTTCTCGGGTCGGCTTTGCTTGTGGTCTCGGTCCTGCTGCCCAGTCCGCAACCTACAGCGCCAAGGGGTATCTATGACCGTACCACACGCGGTATGCGGATATACCTCGCCACTCCTCGCCTGCGGGGGCTTTTGTCGCTCAACCTCGCCGCAGCCGCGGCGGGCGCGATGGTGCTGGTGAATACTGTGGTTCTGGTTCGCTCCGATCTGGGCCTTGGCGATGCGCAGGTGGCCATCGCTCTTGGCGCTTTCGGCGGCGGTTCAATGTTGGCAGCCCTGCTGCTGCCCCGACTTCTGAACCATCGCCCCGACCGCCCCGTGATGATCGGCGGAGCCGTGGTGTTGGTCGTTGCTCTTTTGAGTCTGTCTTTGATGTCGCTCACCTACGATACACAATGGTGCCCGCTTCTCGCAGGTTGGGTGATCATCGGGATTGGTTATTCTGTCGTGCTGACCCCATCAGGACGGCTGCTCAAGCGGTCCGCACACGCAGAGGATCGACCTGCCGTCTATGCTGCCCAGTTCGCCCTGTCACACGCATGCTGGCTCGTGACATACCCGCTCGCAGGTTGGCTGATCACCGTGGCCGGTCCGACAACGGCGTTTGCTGTCCTCGCATTGCTCGCGGGCATTGGATTGGTCAGTGGCATCGCTTTGTGGCCGCAAGAGGATAGCGGGTCAGTGCCGCATTCACATGACGATCTTCCAATTGATCACCCGCATGTGCAGGATGGCCGATCCCACAGCCATCCGATTGTCATAGACGACTGTCATCAGCGCTGGCCAAGAGTGTAATTTCCAAAAAACGGCCATCGCAAGGCGACCAGTTAACGGTAACACAGTTCGCAGTGCGGCCGCTCGCCCTCCGGTTTACGGCTTCGGCTCCAGTCGGAATGTCGGGTGCTGCGTGATGATGTTCGCGTGGCATGGTGTCGGAACCTTTCTGGTTCTGTCGCAGCTTCACGCCTCCGGCGGATGGAAGCTCAAGTCACCTTTGATGGTGGTCGTGATCGGCTTCTCTGACTGGATTACGCGCGAGGAACACCCCCACGAACAAGAACACCAGCGCCATGCCGACGAGGCCGACCCCGACGATCAGCGGGTCAGACCGCCACTTCATCGCGGCGAAGGCTGCCAGCACCACGGTATCGAGCGCGATGGCCGTCAGCAGCACCCAGCCCCGCGCGCTGATCTCCGCGCGCAGATGCCGGAAAACGCCCAAGTGGATGATGATGTCCATCACAAGGTAGAAAAAGGCCCCAAGCGAAGCGATCCGGCTGAGGTCGAAGAAGACCGTCAGGAAACCTGCGATCACGACAGTGTAAACCAGTGTATGGTCCTTGATCGTGCCCGGCATCCCGAAATGGCTGTGGGGGATCATCTTCATGTCGGTCAGCATCGCCAGCATCCGCGACACTGCGAACACGCTGGCGATCAGACCCGACGCCGTGGCGGCCAGTGCCAGCGCCACCGTCAGGTAAAAGCCGGTCTGACCCAGAGCGGGCTGGGCTGCTTCAGCAAGCGCGTAGTCTTTCGCCGCCACGATGCGGTCGAGCGGCAGGTTGGAGCCGACCGCGAAGGCGACAAGCAGATAGACGACCACGCAGATCGCAATGGACAGGACAATGGCCCGCCCCACGTTTTGATGTGGCTTGGTAATCTCGGCACCGCTGTTGGTGATCGTGGTAAAGCCCTTGAAAGCAAGGATCGACAGCGCGACCGATGCCACGAAGCCGGTGGCCCCAGCGTCTCCACCCGTCGCCTCGAACGAGATGCCGCTGGCCCAAAGCGCGGAAACACCGAACAGCGCGATGCCGCCCACCTTAAGCACGGCCATGACGATGGAAACCAGCCCGACTGAGCGGGTACCGGAGGCATTCACGAGATAGGCGAAGACGATCAGCCCGACGCCCAGAACCGGAACAAGAATACTGTCGGCATCACCGCCGAACGCCCGCAGCGTGTAAGTGCCGAAGGTGCGCGCGACGAGACTTTCGTTGATGACCATCGACAGCGCCATAAGGAGCGAGGCGCCCGCCGCCACTGTTGTTGGCCCGTAGGCCTTCTTGAGGATCATCGCGATGCCGCCCGCCGACGGATAGGCGTTCGACATCTTGATATACGAATAGGCACTGAACGCGGTCACGATGGCACCTACGACGAACGAGAGCGGAAAGAGCAGCCCGGCAAGTTCGGCGATCTGCCCGGTTAGCGCGAAGATGCCCGCGCCGATCATCACGCCGGTGCCCATGGCCACCGCGCCCGGCAGGGTTATGCTGTTTTTCTTGTAGGCATCCGCCATCAGAGTTCCTTTTGGGTTTTGCGTCGGGTCACTATCCAAAGCAGCGGCAATCCGGTGACCAGGCCGAACGCGATCAGCGCCCCAAGCTCTGCGTCGATCACGACCTGCACCGTCCCCCAAAGATGTCCGTAGGCAGCCCCGGCGGCCAGCGCGATCGGTGCGCTCGGGATCGGGCTTGCCACGACCGCGACGGTCATCAGCGTGACGATCACGACAGGCCCCCAGAGGCCAGCGCGCGCCACCAGCATATCTAGGCGCTCACCGTCCATCAGCCCACGCGCCTGTGTGAACACCCAAGGCACGAACTGCCATACGCCCAGCAAAGCGACCGCGAGGATCGCCAGTGCCGCGAAGATGGCGGCGCGCAAGCTCATCTCAGATCGCCTTGACGGCTTTCGCCAGAAGGTCCCTGACCTCCCCTGCGACAGCTATTAATTCGGCGTTATCGATCGCCTGCATCGACGCCACCGGGTCGATGGCGCTGACCTCGACACCGCCCTCGACCTCGCGCAGGATGACGTTACAGGGCAGCATCGCGCCGACCCGTGGCTCGATCCCGATCGCCTGATGCGCCATCTTCGGATTGCAGGCACCCAAGATGCGATAGGCTGGCATTTCGATGTCGAGCTTCTTTTTCATCGTCGCCTGAACGTCGATCTCGGTCAGCACGCCGAAGCCGTTGTTCGCAAGGGCAGTTCGGGTGCGGGCATCGATGTCGTCAAGTGTGGCGCCTTCGAACATGCGGTTTATTGTATAGCTCACTGAAAATATCCTTGTTTTGCGGGTGAAGGGCGATGAGTAGGCGAAGCACCACTGAAATCGGCTTTGCACGCCCAAATCAGCTGCGACGGTCCACAGTTAACGCCTTTGTCTCTGTGAAGCAGGCTAACGCATCTTAGTCCCGCCGCCATGATGCAGATCAATGCCTTTGCACCGTTTCCATCCTACACTGACACACGCAATGGGCGGCCAGTGTTGATGCCGTGAAAAAGGAGTAGTAGAATGGAATTCAAGAATAGGGTGATTGCCCCGATGGTCGTGGGTATACTTTACACGACAGCCACCGCTGCCATCGCACAGGTCGGAGAAATCCCAGAGCGTTTTGGCCAGTACAATCATGGACATGACATGATGTGGGGCAGCAACCAGTGGGGAGGCTTCGGTATGGTCCTTGGGCCGATCTTTATGATCCTGATTGTCGTCGGGATCGTCGCTGCGATCATATATCTTTTGCGTCTGTTTGGTGCGGCTGGACCTGCCACCAGCAGTCACGCCGCGCATGACCGCGCCTTGGCGCTGCTGAAAGAACGCTATGCCAAAGGTGAAATCGACTCGACCGAGTTTGGCGAGCGCAAGAAGCTGCTGGCTGACTAACCTGCTTCCCTTGTGTTGGTTCCAGCCTCGCGACACCGTGGCGATTCCTGTGATTGACGCGCGGGGCTTCAGCCTGCTGTTGCCCTGTGAAGCGCCGGGTCATACGCCTTAACCATAGAAGTGGTTTGCTATGGCAACACTTCCAACCAAGCCTTGAAAGATCAGCATGAAAAGACGCCAATTCCTGACCTCGACTTCCGCAGCGATCATGACTGCGGGTGTTGTTTCACCAATGTTCAGCCAGCGTGCATCTGCGCAAGGCCATGCGTCTGGCACCATTGACGTGACGGTAGATTACACGCAAACCGACGCTGGGTTTCAGGTCAAATCCGCAGGACTGATCCGCACCGCACGCAAGATTGCCGCCGGAAAAGTGTTTGTCCCTAAATCGGTATGGGCTGGCGTCTGACACCACATGTAACAAGGGATAGGCTCATGAAAGTTCATATTCTTGACGATTGGTTCGACACGCTGCGCGGGCTACCGTGCTTTGCGAAACTGGCAGATCACGAGGTCACCGTCTGGACCGACCATGAACCTGATCCGGTTAAACTTGCCGCGCGGGTGGCCGATGCCAAGGCGCTGGTGTTGTTTCGCGAGCGCACAAAAGTGGGTGCGGAATTGCTTGCGTGCCTGCCAAACCTCAAGCTGATTTCTCAGCGGAGTGTCTATCCCCATGTGGATGTGGCAGCTTGTACGGCGCATGGCGTCCTGCTGAGCTCCAACATGCACGCGGGCGCGCCGTCCTATGCAGCGGCAGAACATACGCTTGCGCTGATCCTCGCCAGTTATCGCCAGATCCCACAGCAGACTACATCGATCAAAGCAGGCCAGTGGCAATCGGGCGTTGGCCGCACGCTGCGCGGCAGAACTCTTGGGCTGTATGGCTACGGGCGCATTGCGGGTGCGGTTGCGACCTATGCAAAGGCACTGGGTATCAAGGTTCAGTGGTGGGGCTCGGAAGAAGGACGCGCGCGGGCGCTTGCGGCAGGTGAAACCATCGCCACATCGCGCGAAGCATTTTTTGCGACATCAGATATTGTCAGTGTGCATGTCCGGATGAATACAGCCACGCGGGGGCTGATCACCGCGCAAGATCTGGGCCAGATGCAACCGCGCGCGCTTTTCGTGAACACGTCGCGCTCCGGCTTGGTCGCGGCAGGCGCGCTAGAGGCCGAAGTGGCAAAAGGCCAGCTGCACGCTGCTGTTGACGTATTTGATTACGAGCCGCTTACCGATACGTCGAATATCCTCTTGACCCACCCCAATGTGCTGGCCACACCTCATATCGGCTTTGTAACCGAGGATGAGTTTGACCTGCAATTCTCTGACATTTTTGACCAAATCAACGCCTACGCGACTGGCGCGCCGATCCATATGATCAACCCCGAGGTCTATGCTTAAGCGTTTTGTGCGGCCTCAACGAACCCATCCTCGATCGCACGGCCCACAAAATCATTGAGCGCTACGATGCACGGGTCGGTGTTATGAGGTAGAACCATCGCTTGGCGTACCGAAGTCAGCACACCGGATAAGATGCGGATGTCAGGCGATGCTGCAAAAGCCCCCTCCAGCGATGCACGGACACCGGCCACGGCATCGCATCGGCCTGCGCGGAATTCCTCAAAGCTTTCGGGCGGTGTGCCCGAACGTTCCAAGGTGGCGTGTTGAAGGTTCTTGGTGAGATGCATGTCATATGCTGATCCGGTCGATGTCAGAACCTGTACGCCGGCAACATCCACATCCTCTACATCCTTGAATGCGGCATCCCTGCGCACCGCATAGGTCGCCTCAATCACAATATAGGGCTGGGTAAAGGCGATTTTTTCGGCCCGCATGTGATCGATGGCAAGGAAACCTATGTCCCATTTGTCCGCGCCCGCATCGTCAAAGACTTTGCCTGCGCCGCTGTAGATAACTGGCTCCATTCGGGCACCAATTTCCTCGGCCAGTCTTTGCGCCAACTTGGGGCTAACGCCTGTGAGGGTGATACCCTCCTGCTGGACCAACGCGCGATTGCCAGTATTGATTGCCACGCGCAACACGCCATCCCTTGCGAGTGTTTTTAACTCCGCTTGCATCGTTATTCCCCTTTTTCAGTGTTAACATCGAACAGTCGTACGAAAAGCGGTGCCCCAAGAATGACGACAAATATGCGGAGCACATGATGCGCCACCACAAAGGCCATATCGGCCCCAACGATCAAAGCCAGCACCGTCAACTCTGCCTGTCCGCCCGGCGCGAAGGCAAGGATCGTTTCCATTGGTGGGGCAAGGCCCGCGAGGTGGATGGTCTCGGCAAAGATCACGGTCAGCACCAGAAGGATCACGCAAAATCCTAGACCTGCTGTCACATCCGTTCGCACTTCGGCCATGGTGACACCAGCGTATTTACTACCCACGCTCAAGCCGATGAAAAACTGTGCGGCCCAGATCGCTTCCACCGGTGGGCGGTGGTTCAGAATTCCAGTCAGTGCAAATGCCGAGGCCAGCAGAAGCGGGCCCAGAATTGTAGCGCCGAACATGCCTGCACGTTTCGCGATCTGCCACCCGGCGAGACCGCAAAAGACCATGAGCCCCAGTTGTACGGGTTCAATACTGGCTGCCGGGGCACCCGGAGGGTTGCTTAGATCAGCATCCCAGACCCACTTGAGTAAAAACGGCAGTACAACCACGATCACCATAACTCGAGTTGCATGGATGAGTGACAAGGCGCGCACATCGCCGCCGGCTTCCTCTCCGAAGACAAGCATATCCTGCAAGCCGCCAGGCATGGAGGAATAATAACTGGTTGCAAAATCAAAGCCCCACAGCCGTTGGAAGTACATCACACCGACCACTCCGATACAGCCGGTCATCACCGGGATCATCAGTAAGGTCGGCCACATCCCCACCATGGAGCCCAGCAGCGTTGTTGTGAATGTCGCGCCCACAGCTACGCCCAAGATGGTGCGCATGGCATCGTTCACCACTTTGATCCCACGCATCGGCACACCGGCCAATGAGGCGATCAGGCAGGCAAAGATCGGCCCCAGCAACCAAGGCAATGGTAAGTGCATAATCTTGAAGGCTAAAACGCCAATCCCGGCAATCGCAAAAGCGAAGAGACGCGGCATCATTCTTGCAATACCTTGAGCCTGTGGCGCAGGGAGGTTTGCAAATGCGCCTCTGCCGCATCGCCCGCCGCCTGTTGGTCCCCTGCAGCGATAGCTGTGATGATCTGGGCGTGTTGACTGCTGACCGTTTTGATCCGCGCTTCGTCATCCAGCGTCGTCGGCCCCAGCAAAATTAACGCATTGTTGAGCGCACGGGCCGAGGCCAGCAAAAAGCGGTTGCGCGTTGCGAGGTATATGCTGCGGTGAAAATCCTGATTAAGGGCGGCTGCGCGTGGGGTGTCTTGCCCCGCGCCATCAATCTGTTGGTTGATATCCTTGAGCAGGTCGACCTCGGCGGGGTTTGCATGTTTCGCTGCCATCTCTGCAGCGGTACGTTCAAGGACGAGCCGCATTTCGTAGAGCTCAACGATTTCGATGGTGCTCAGCGTGCGAATGACAGCGCCTAAACGAGGTCGATGCTCAACGATCCCGTCATTCTCAAGCTTGCGCAAGGCCTCTCGCACCGGCGTGCGTGACAGGTCCAATTTTTTGGCGACGTCTATCTCGCGCAGACGGTCACCCGGTAGGAATTCCCCTGCTCTGATCGCCGCATGCAAACGATGGTACGCAAGCTCCCCCTGAGACATGTCTTGCAATTCTGTGCTGTGCATTCTAATCAAATTCCAAATTGTATCCGCTTGGATACAATATAGATATGAAGATGAAACACCAGTGTCAAAATCAGTGATTGTCGTCGGAACAGGTAACGCCGCCCTTTGTGCCGCGATTGCAGCGTTGGAAAACGGGGCGCAGGTGATCCTACTTGAAAAGGCGGATCGGGCTCTGGCTGGCGGCAATACAAAATACACCGCAGGTGCCATGCGCTTTGCCTATGACGGGGCTCCGGATCTTTTGCCGCTGTTGCGCAACCCCGATGACCCTCGCGTGAAAAATGCAGATTTCGGTAGCTACGACATCGAAAAATTCGGCAATGACTTATTGGGCTTCAACGATGGCCGTCCGCTGTCCGAGGAACAAGAAGCACTCGTCAACCTATCGGGCGAAACGATGCGCTGGCTTGCCTCGCATGATGTAAAATTCGAGCCGATCTATAGCCGTCAGAGTTTTGAAAAAGATGGTCGTCATGTGTTTTGGGGCGGCCTGACGTTGGCAGCAGAGAACGAAGGGGTTGGCCTTTTCGACATGGAGCTGGCCGCAGTTGAGCGGATGGGCGGCATAGTTCGCTACAATAGCGCTGTCACAGGTCTGGTAACCGACGATGACCGCGTCATCGGGGTGCGCATTGGTGATGAGGTCCTGCACGCCGACGCAGTGATCCTCGCCTCCGGTGGGTTCGAAGCAAATGATGAGCTGCGGGTTAAGCATATGGGCCCGAACTGGAAAGCGGCGAAAGTGCGTGGCACGCCGCACAACACCGGCGACGGATTGACAATGGCGAGCGAAATTGGCGCGGCTGAATACGGCCTCTATGCCGGATGCCATGCAACTCCGATGGACTTGCATATGGCCGACTTCGGAAATCTTGAACTGCCTGCTGGTGAACGTAAGAACTACCGCAAAATTTCATATTTTCTGGGCGTTATGATTAATGCGGATGGCGCACGTTTCGTCGATGAAGGAGCCAATTTCCGCAATTACACCTATGCGCAATATGGTGCCGCGATCCTCGAACAACCAGGCCAGTTTGCTTGGCAGATCTTTGACAGCAAAGTGTTTGATCTGCTTTATGCCGAATACCGTTTTCATGACGCGCATTTTGTTGAAGCTGACACCTTGAAGGCGCTGGTGCCCCTGATGACTGGCGTCAAACCAGAGGCTGCCACCGCTACGCTTGCCGCTTACAACCATGCAGTGGATGCTGAAACCGAGTTTGATCCAACCATTTTGGATGGCAAAGCAACCGACGGTTTGACACCGCCCAAATCGAACTGGGCCCAGAAAATCGACAAAGGCCCCTTCCGCGCATTTCCCGTCACTGGCGGAATAACATTCACATATGGTGGGTTGAAAGTAGACGCTAGGGGCAGTGTCGTTCGGGAGGACGGCTCAACAATTGCAGGCCTGTTTGCATGTGGCGAAATCGTCGGCGGTGTATTTTTTGCGGGATATCCTGGCGGTTCGGGCCTCACGTCAGGTGCTGTATTTGGCCGCCGTGCGGGTTATGGGGCATCTCAGGCATACCACAATCAATGACAACTGCGCCGTTACGCCGTTGAGTGCGGCAAAGAACGCTTCGTGAAAGCTGCCTTGTAGCGCTGAACGAATAGCTAAGGTCCGCTTGGGTCGGGACTACGTAGGTTGATATTCCCATTTCTCGAAAGCGGACTTTAGTCCCAGTGCAGAAAATAGTAAGCAGTGGATCACTGCCGTTCGCCGCGCTTGCAAATCGAGAAAACCGCAACACGGTCCTGAGTGTCAGCTTTCGTCAGTTCATCCAATTTATTTTGCACCTGCAGCGAATTCACACTTTCCGCCCGGAGTGCTGAACGCTGCGTTTGGCCTGTGCGCGGGATGGTTCCTCGACTTCGGTTTGTCAGTTTACGTAAACCAGTCAAAAGCTGGGTTGCTATTCATATATGTTCACTTTACGTTCTTGTATTACTGAATTCATTATTCCGAACGGGCGCGTTATGTTCGATCAGATTGTCATTACTGAAAAAACCAGCCAAGCCAAAGACGTTCGTGCGGCCATTGGATCTCGCTTTGGCATGGTTCTGCCCGCTGAGGGGCATCTATTCGACTTGCTTGAACCAGAAGATGTGGTGCCGGAGTGGAAGCGTTGGTCCCCGGTCCTGCTGCGCCCTCAGGAACTTTACGGCACACAGCCAGCGAAAGGCGGCAACAAAGCGGCCAAACTCAAAGCCATTCGCGAGGCGTTGCGCACGGCCAAGCGGGTCTGGCTTGCCACCGATTGCGACCGAGAAGGGCAACTCATCGGCCAGGAAATCCTTGAACATTACAAGTATCAAGGCCAAGTCATGCGTGTGTTGTTTACGGCCCAGGACAGTCAGACCATACGCCAGTCATTCGATCGGGCTAAGCCAAATTCAGATTACGCCCGGCTCTACGCCGCCGCCGTAGCGCGGCGTCAAGCTGATCAAATCTACAATCTGTCCCTGACCCGCACCGCAACCGTCATCCTTGGCAAGGGCGCGCGGGGCGTCATCGGCGTTGGACGTGTAAAAACTCCAACCCTGGCGATCGTCTGCAAGCGCGAACTGGAAATTCGCGATTTCATTCCTTTGACCTATTTCGAGATCATCGTCACGGTCATTGTCGAGGGCGGGGAATTCAAGATGCGACATGCGCCAAAAGATCGAATTCTTAAACGTGAGTTTGCCGAAAAAATAGTCGCGGCCGCTCGTACCTTCGAGGGACCGCTGGGCGTGTGTGTAGAGGACAAGCGTCAGCAACCGCCGAAACTGCACGATCTGCCGTCACTCCAGAAACTCTGCGCCTCGCGCTTCGGTTGGGGAGCGGCAAAGACACTGGAGATCGCTCAGGAACTCTACGACGGTCAGGGCAAGAAGATCATCACCTATCCTCGAGCCGAAGTGCGCTACCTGCCCGAAAGCTTGATCGGTGATGTGCCGCGGATCGTCGCCGGGCTGCAAGCGGGGCAATCGTTCAGTACGATCCCCGTACCAGCGCAGCCGATAATCCGAAAAGGTAGGAGCGGCACTTTCCACGATAAGGGATTGGAGGGAGCCAGCCACCACGCGATCATTCCCAACGTCAATACCATCGAGGACTTACGGGACGCCTGGCCGCGGCTGTCGGCCGACGAGAAAAAACTGTTTGACGTGATTGCACGGGCATACCTGGCCCAAGTCATGCCAGACTTCCGTTATCGCCAAACAACTGCAACGCTTGATATGGCAGGCTTTCCTTTCAAGAGCACCGGCCGCCAACCCGTTGATCTCGGTTGGCGCGCAGCATTCCCTGAATGGAAACCGGCTGACGAAAAGGGCGACGACGCGCAGTTGCTTCCGCAGATGCGAAACGGTGAGACAGCGCGATTGCGAAATCCAGCCGTTGAGGACAAGGAAACCCGGCCTCCGCAGCGCTACAACGAAGGGACACTGATCGAGGCGATGCAGCAGGCTTGGCGCTTTGTCGATGACGAAATTCTGCGTGACAGGCTGAAAGAAGCCAAGGGCATCGGTACACCTGCGACCCGCGCAGAAATCATCGGCGGGTTGAAACGACAGAAATTTCTGATTGCCCGAGGCAAAAACATCGTGCCTACGGAAATCGGATTGAAAGTGTTTGGCGTTCTCGAACAGGCTGATCCTGCCTTGGTCGACCCGGGCGTAACGGCGCAACTCGAATGCCTGCTCGACGATGTCGTCGTCGGCAAGCAGGAGATGGTTGGTGCCATCGATGCCGTCTGTAACGTCGCCCAGCGTATTATCGGCAAGCTCTTGGAAGGCCAACCGGGCGGTGTCTCGTCTTTGCTCGGCTTTGCATCTGACGGCGCGGGTGGTGGACGGCCACCAACAACTGCGATGAAGCGTTTTGCTGACGGCTTAGCCCGCCAGAAGGGTATTACACCTCCGGAAGGTTACGCAAAATCAGGATCAATCTGCCGCGCCTTCCTTGAGCAACACGCCCCCAAGAAAGCCGTGGCCGCAGATGGGAAAGCAATGGGATATCCTGGACCAAGACCAGTAAGTCCAGCACAACTATTATTCGCTGAGAGGATCGCACGGGAACAAGGTATCGCCATTACCAACGAAGCCAAAGCCAACTCTGCCGCAATGTCCCTATGGATTGACGAGAACCAGAGCGCAAAGCCCGGTAAGCGTCGTCGCAAAATTGACAAGAAAACCCCTGAACGACCCGCAGCAGGAACCACTAAGCCGACCAAGCGGGCACAAAAGCCAAAGGTGAAGGCCGCTTTTGCAGATATAGCGCCTCAACTGGCTCCCGAGCAGAAGAGTTCAGCAGCCAACACGCCACTGCGAATTCCATATGGCAACAAGGACGTCGCACAAAAACTCGGTGCCAGATACGCCGCAGGCGGATGGTACGCGCCAGCCGGTGTGGATCTGACCGTGTTCAAATCCAAGAGATGGCTGTGAAGTTGGACACTGAGCGCGGCCTTGCAGTTATCCCCAAGGCCCGCAGTTTGTGTGTTGGCGCTACTCCGGTCTTTCCGTCTCGCCACCAACGGCGCGCAGCTTGGTAATGCGCGCCTCAATGGGCAGACCCTCGTTATTCAAGGTCCAATGCAGCGGTTGACCAACCAATGACGATCAAATTGTAAGAAACCAAATGTGCCCTATGGAAAGCCTACTGGAAAACTCGACAAGGGGGGCGGCCAAAACGCTGACTAGGAAATGTGAGACGTCCCTACGGCTTACATTGACCGTTCCGCGCGGACTACGATGACCCATTCGGTGTTGGCGAAGAATTTGGCTGTAGGGTTTTCGAGTTTCTCAACACAATCGGTTTAAGCTGTTGAAAAACTAGCCGGCTACTTCGGAATGGTTTTCACACTTCGTGCATTTTTCGGTGTGACTTGATCGCTTTCAGCAACCGCCAGACCGATTTTCCGAGCCGGACGGTGCTGATGGGACGGTTATCTAGCAGAAGTTAGCCAGTTTTCGGAGGTTTTGGGCGGTGGCAGCGAGTGTAAACTCGTCTTTCACCGCCAGCGGCCCCCTCAACCTCAGGCGATTGAGCCCCGCCTTCGGTCCATCCCTGCTATTCACGCACTGCCCGACCCCAAAAGTCGAGCGTCAGTTGGCCGTGTCCAGTTGCCGAAGGCCAGACACTTCGTCGACTGTAACGGCATCAGTGTTGTTCGACCACGCCTGCCGCAAAAATGTGGCCAAAGTGGCAACCTCGTCGTCGCTCAGCCGATAGGCAAAGCCGGGCATCCGCAGCCGTGCGGGCCGCACAGCGGTCGATGGCAATTCGCCCCCCTGCAGGATCATCGAGATCAGACCTGTCGGACTTTCCGCTGTGACAAGAGATGAACCGTCAAGTTCGGGGAATACCTCATCCGCGCCGCGCCCGTTTGTAAAGTGGCAGGCGGCGCAATTGTCGAGATAAAGCCGCGGTCCCAGGTCCATCGAAGGGTCGGCCGAGATCAGCAGTTTCTCGGTATCGGTTTGCCCTTCGGCGGCCGGTTTCGGTGCCCTTTGGTTCAGCGCGCCAAGATAGGCGGCAATCGCCGTTAGATCGCCGTCCGTCATGTATTGGCTTGAATCGCGAACAACCAACTGCATCTCGCCGTTGATCGCCGAATGGGCGTTGCGCGCCGTTGCAAGGATCAGCGTGATGTCGTGGGCACTCCACCCTTGAATAGCACTGATTGCGCCACGTAGCGGCGGCGCGGTCCAACCGGCAATCTGACCGCCTGACAGGAACGCCGGATCGGCACCTGTCAGGGCGGCTTGCGCCATCAGTGCGTTGCGCGGGCTGTGGCAGGCACCGCAGTGGCCGGGGCCTTCCACGAGGTATTGGCCCCGAGCCAGATCAGCGTCGCTGGAGCGGGCAGTAAAGCCGGGCTCGCCCAGAGCAACCCATTTCCAGGCCCGCAAGCCCCAGCTGAGGTTGAATGGAAAGGCGAGGTCATTCAGAGGCTGCGTGGCTTTCACAGGGGGCACATCATTCTGAAAGTAGCTATAAAGCGCACGAATGTCCTGTTCGGTCAGTTTGCGATAATTTTCGTATGGCATTGCCGGATAGAGGTGTGATCCGTCAGGACGGACACCATCATAAAGTGCGGCGCGAAATTCGCTAAGCGTGTAGCGACCTACCCCGGTCTCAGGATCGGGTGTGATGTTCGAGGAATAGATCGTTCCCACCGGGCTTATGATCGCGCGGCCCCCGGCAAAGGGCTGCCCCCCCTCGGCGGTATGGCAGGCTGCGCAATCGGCAATGCGCATGGCGTATGCACCAGCGCCCTCGGGCACCGCGTAGTCAGCGGCTAGCACCATTTGCGCGGGCGTGCGCTGCACCGGCACATAGAGAAAGGCCAGAAAGGCCACCATGGCGATTGCGGCTACGATGAGAAGAACGCGAAGGACCCTGTTCATAATACGCCCTCAGACCAACGGACGCGGATTGGGCAAGTAATCGTTACGGATCGCGTCGGCTGCCCAGTAGGCCAGCGCGCCCACCATTCCGGTCGGGTTATACTGTATATTTTGCGGAAAGGCCGAGGCCCCCATCACAAAGACATTGTGCTGCCCCCATGCCTGTAAATATCGATTCAGCGACGAGGTCTTGGGATCTGTTCCCATGATCGCGCCGCCGACGTTGTGGGTGGTCTGATAGGGCCGCACGTCGTATTGTGCGCCCTCGGCCTTGTAGGACGACTGCCAACTGTCCGGTTGCATCGCCTCGGCAATCGGTTCGATCTTGCTGCGCATGAACTGCGTCATCCTGATATCATTGTCCTTCCAGTTGAACGTCATCCGCATCAGCGAGCGACCATGCGGGTCGGTATAGGTGGGATCAAGATCAAGGTAGCAATCGCGGTACGCCATGTTCGACCCGTGCGAGCCAATGCTCATCGCATGACCGTACCAATCACCGATCCCCTGCTTCCAGGAAGCACCCCAGGACGGCGTCCCTTCGGGCAGCGAGATGCCGCGGATCGGCTGGCCGTTCGATATTCCGGCGGTGATATAGCTGCCGCCGATAAAGCCTTCCTTGGCAAAGTCGATCTGGCTGATCGCATAGTCGTCGATCGAAATGCCGTTCGATCCGGCAGCGGCGAAGGGGTTGAATTCCACATCCTTGAAGAACAGCGACGTGGCGCCGTTCATCTGATAGGAATAATTCTTGCCGGTGGTGCCGGTCTGCTGCACAGGATCCCACGGCTCACCGATGCCCGACAGCAGCATCAGATGCACATTGTGCAGCGAATAGGCCGCAACGATCACCAGATCGGCGGGCTGGAACACCTCTTCCTGCGCCGCCTCGTCGAAATAGGTGACACCGGTGGCTGTCTTACCGTCCTCGGCCAGCTCGATCTTCAGCACTTCGGAATTCACTTTGTAGCTGAAGTTCGGCATCCGCTTCAGCGCGTCGAGAATGCAGGTCTGCGGGCTGGATTTTGAATAGTTGGCGCAGCCGTACCGCTCGCAGAAGCCGCAGTAATTGCAGGGGCCAAGCTGCATCCCGTATTCGTTGACGTAGGATTGGGTTGCGTTGGCGGACGGTCGGGGAAATGGATGCAGCCCCAGTGCCGAGGCGGTTTTGGCAAACATTTGCGCATCAACGCCCTGCTTCATCGGCGGCATTGGAAAGTCGCGGCTGCGGGGCGCTTCAAACGGATTTCCACCCGCCTGTATCTCGCCCTTGATGTTGCCAGCCTTGCCCGCGATGCCTGCCATGTATTCAAAGCGGTCGAAATACGGCTCCATCTCATCATAGTTGACGCCCCAATCCTGGATCGTCATTCCGTCCGGGATCGTCGCGGCGCCAAAGGTTTCCTCGACATAGGATTTCAATCGCAGCTCGATTTCTAACGGGCGCCAGGTCTGGCCATTCCAATGGATGCCCGCGCCGCCGACGCCATCGCCGGGCAGAAACGACCCTAGCCGTCGATAGGGCTGTGCTACCTCGTCTAGCGTACGACGGATCGTGAGGGTCGACTTCTTCGGCTTTTGCATAAAACCGAGGCGAATGCCGTATTTCAGCTCGTCAATCACCTTGGGGTACTCGAAATCTGGCACCGTTTCGCGGTCTGGACCACGTTCCAGGGCGAGGATTTCCAGCCCCTCCTGCGCCAGTTCCATTCCGAGGATCGAGCCTGTCCAGCCAAGCCCGATGATAACGACATCCTTTTTGGGATCAGTTCTTGCCATCGTTCAAGCCCTCTCGCCAGCAATGTTGACAGGACCGAGTGGGTAGACTTCTTGTCGGCCGACCCAGTCATCAAAATTGCCTCGCGCACCAGGAAACCCAATGTACACCCAGGATTCCATGCCCGCATTGCCGCCGTATTGCGGATCACAGAAATAGCCTTCCTTGGTATTTTGCAGCAGCAGCGACCAGAATTCGCGCAGGTCCGCTGACAGCCCCACCTCGCCGTTTGACAGCGCCGTCAGCGCAATGTCCTGTGCGTCGGTGTCCAGATCGGCAAACAGCCCGCCCTGCGTGTCGGCGCACCAAATGTCAAAGGCAGGAATGCCTTGGCGGTAGATTTCTGCCGGGGGCAAAGCTGTTTGCGTGCCGAGGTTAGGATCGGCTTCCGGGTTGAAAGGCCCCTCCATGTACAGATCCGCGGCTATGCCAAAATCGCCTGCGAGTTGGCGGTCGATGAACACCGGGACGCGAGCGTCGAGTGCGCCTGGGCCATCCCCCTCTGAAGGGATCAGGCGGGCGGTGGCGGCCATGACAAAGGCATATTCTGCAGGGCTGAGGTATTCGGGCGTGTACTCGGCCAGTGGCACCTCTTTGGCCGCTTGAGCGCGAGCTTGGAATGCAAGAACGCTAAGAGCAGCCCCTGCGGCAGTCCCAGCAAGAAAGCTGCGACGGGTGCGATGAAAGGGAAACTGGGGCATGATTTTCCTAGCTCTGTTTCCGGCACGAGACCAAGCCGGGTGTCATTTGACTGAGAAAACTTCAAACGCAACCGAAAAGCTGCCGATTCCAAGTTTGTTGCCATCTGGGTGATTGGCGGCCTGACAAAGTCCTGAAGTCGAGTTTCAACCGTCGCCGCTTGGGTCGTCCTAACCTGCATCAGTTTGCAGCAAAGTTTCTCGCGAAAGCTTTTGCTTGCAGTCAGCGGTTCAAGATGGCTCAAGCTTGTTTCGGCTGCCAAGCTCTGATGGACGTCAGCTTCCTGTGTCTTCGCATCACAAGTTCGCAGCTGCGGCGAATGACCGGAATCCACCCTTCAAATGGGCACGCTCCTACGACACATAGGCTTATCTGCCATTTGGACAGATCGCAGCTATCGAAGGAATATTTTGCACCATCGCGGTCAAATCTACGCCATGTCCACCCCGGTTGATCCATCAGACTGCGCTGTAAAAATCACCGTATCACAACTGTCACAAAGCTCATCTCGAAGGTCTGTCAGAACTCACTTGACGCATCGTATCCAACGCAAAGCGATATCATACCATACGAACAGATCCTGCATGCGCATGACGGGAATAAATGTGATCAAGCCCTTAATAAGGAAGGCCCGGTCTAATCCGGGCCTTCCTCTCAAATTTTGTGCCTCAGTTTAGCGAAGCACCTGCACGATCACGCCAGTCTCTGCGTTCACGAGAACGGTCTGGCCATTGATGCTAACGTAGCGCAGGTCAGGTTGCGGCAGTTCGTAGGTGGTAACCTCGGTCGGCAAGCCAGCCCCTACGACGACTTCGCCATCAAGATAGACCGTATCGACAGGATTGGTTTCGACGTAGGTAACCGTTTCTGTAGTTGGTTCCACAGCGGCGCTACCAGCGGCCCCACCAAGAATGCCACCTGCAATAATGCCGCCGATCGGACCACCCACGGCAACAGCAGTCAGCGCACCCAGAGTTGCACCAACCGCGGCACCAGTATTCTGGTCGGATTGTGTCTCTGCGGTGTTTTCATAGGTAATGGTCTTTATATCGACGGTTGCGGGCCGCGTTGTCAGAACGACGGCTTGCTCTTCAACGCCGACCGCCAAATAGTCGGAATATGACCAGCCTTCGACGCCGTCATACATAACCTTGCACCAGCTCAGTTCTGCCAGACAGCCGTCGACGCCGGTTTGTTCACCGCCGGGGATGACGCCGACCAGATTAAATTGAGGCCCGGGGCCGCTCCGGATGTTGAGGTCGGTTGCGGCGACGGCTTCTGCCGAAGACGCCAGAGTTGGGGCGACAGCGGCCAGAGCGATTGCGGATATAAGT
This sequence comes from Roseobacter sp., assembly GCA_024636495.1. Taxonomy (GTDB): domain Bacteria; phylum Pseudomonadota; class Alphaproteobacteria; order Rhodobacterales; family Rhodobacteraceae; genus Sulfitobacter. The sequence continues at coordinate 21,104 of JAGXGZ010000077.1, forward strand.
CCAAGCTTTGCGGTACGCATGATTTTTCCTTTCGGTGCAGCGGCCGGGCCCCCTGATGGGTGTCCTGTAGCACGCTGCGGTAACAGGATATCAACGACGGGTGATGACCAATGTTCCGTGTCATCGGATGGAAACCCGCGGTTTACGTTCTCCGATGCAGTCTGATCAGCGGGTGCGCGCTTAACTTGAAGAAAACGAGCAAAATTGCGCCAATTCAATAATTTACGGGAACTGAAGCTATCTGTGCTCACAGCCTGATCAGGCTCTTGAAGCACGCACCTCGGCAGTCTCGCTGGCATCTTCTCGGACAGCTGAGTTCTCAAAGTCACAACCCCTTCTCTGGCCCTTTGTCGTGGAAAGTCGAGCTGGCCTGGACGATCTTTTTATAGAACAGGTCTCCTGAAGCGATCACGAAAAAGAGGAGCGCCAGCGTCAGCACAAGCTGCGCCATGATAACAGGCGTGCTTGCGGCGGCATTTTCAAATAAGGAAGGGCCGTCCACGATCACACGTTCGGGTTGAGGTCGCGCAGGGGTGTCTCCACTGTCGGCCAGCTTTTCGACCTCGTCGCTGGCCTTGGCCATATTGTCCAAAGCCGTGTTCAGACCTCGTAATTTCCACTGTACGTCCCGCATGATCTGCGGAGCATCCTTTGCGTAGGATTGCACCGGCTGGGATAAGCCAATAATTGTGGCCCCCGCCGCCCCGTGACAAAAATAGTGACCGCCACGGCTGTAACAGGCGGTGCGATCCCAAAACGGCTCGTGGCGCGCCGTATCGGCGAGAAGGTCAGCGACAGAAGGGAGGCCAACACCACCGGAATGAGGAAATCGCGCGCCACGACGATGACGCCGCCCAGCAGGAGAATGAAGATTCCGACGGTGGCCCAATGATAGTCCGGACGGCGTGTCTTTTCCTTGATCACAGGCGCAGGCTGTCTACTCATGATCCCTGCACTCGCGTGTAAAATCGATCAGGCACCGATTTTGGACAAGTCTGAATGCTCGGGCCTCCCGGCAGTTTGCGCGGATGTCGGTTGCAACGCTGCGGGCAGTTCCACGCGGACCGTCAGGCCCTGCGCTGTTGAAAGATATTGGATTGACCCTTCGACCTGGCGGATGAGCGCGTCGATTAGGCGAAGTCCGAGACCGTCTCCATCTGGTGTAGGCGAGGGATCGGACAGGCCGGAACCGCTGTCACTGACTTCAACGACGACGGTTTCAGACGAACTCTTGCAACACGAGACCTTGATGTCGCCTTGTCCTTCGGAATCGCATCCATGTTTGATTGCATTCGTGACGAGTTCGGTAAAGATCTGAGTGGCCGGCAGAATAGCTTCCAGCGCAAGCGCGCAGTCCTTTTCAAGGTGCATGACAATATTGATCTCGTCAGCGACGCCTGCCTGCATCGCTTTGCATATGCTGGATAACGGGACACTCAGGTCCAGCGTATCAGGGTTCCCTTGGACTGCGAGAATACGGTGAAGATCCGAAATTGCATCGATCTGGGCAACGATCAGCCTGCTCAGACATCGCACATCTTCGGCGTTCGGGACTGCGTCTCGCTCAACGAGTCGGTCTGACCTGAGCCGGACATAGCTGGACAGCATCGCCAAGTGATTGGCAATACGATGGTCAGCTTCGGCCAAGTTGTTCGAAACCGCATTCGGTTCGGGTTCGATCGTGTGATTTTTCAAGCTCATATCTTTCCCGGCCAGCGCCGCTCCCCAAGTCTTCAGATCCATATCAAGCAAGTTACTGTGCCCCCATGGAGCCAGACAGAACCTTTGCTGAATTCCGCAAGGCTAAGGTTAGTAATAGATTAAATTCGCGCGCACTGATCCGTATCAGCGATTCTTGCCAGTTGCGGTCATCGAACGTTGGTAAAGCGACTGTTCTCTTACGGCGTAAGGCCCCAGAAATCTGCTATGTGGCGGGTCGACGAAATGCCGACTTCAAGCATGTATTTTCCTTCTTCCCCAAGTCCCTTGCTTCCTTCGGCGCTGATCGGTGTTCCGTGGCCCATTTGCCCAATGATGTATTGCTCGATCACCACGCGACCGTCCGCGTCGCACCAGACCTCCCGAGGAAAGCCGTCAACCATCTCGACACGTGTCGGCGGCCCTTCGACCTTGTGGATCTTTTGCCACTGCCGGACGATCGAACTGGCGTTGGAATTGTCGACGGTTGTATCGCAGTCGCCATGCCAGACAGAGATCGTCGGCCATGGACCTGTGAATTTCGAAGCACCGCGCACAAGCGCATTGAGCTTGCGGTCCGACGGGCTGCCATACCCCTTCATCCGAAACATCGCCTGCATCAAGGTGTTCGCGCTGCGGTAGGGCAGCCCGGCGATGATCGCGCCACCCCTGAAAACTTCCGGATAGGTCGCCAGCATCACCGATGTCATGGCACCACCCGAGGACATGCCCGTAATGAAAATGCGCGACGGGTCGATGTCGTGATCGTCGACGACCTGGCTGATCATCTGGCGAATGGACAGCGGTTCACCGCCGCCGCGGTGGCTGTCGCCAAGTTTGAACCAGTTAAAGCTGCCAATGGAGTTGTTTTTCTTTCGTTGCTCCGGAAACAGCAGCGCAATTCCACATTCGTCAGCGAGAGTAGACCAGCCTGATCCGATATCGTAGCTGTCTGCCGATTGGGTGCTGCCATGCAGCACGACGACAAGCGGGCCGTTCTTGGGGAAGTTCTTCGGAACGTAGGTGTCCGCGCCCAATGATCCTGGGTCCGTTCCGAAATTTCCAAGCGCGGTGAGGCGCTCCTTGGTATCTTGGGGCATGGGCGTGAATAATCCTATGGCATGAGATTTCCCCATGAATACGCGAATATGGGTCGCCCATCCTGATTTAGATCAGTTCTGCCCGACTTAATTCCTGACAGCTGTGTCTAAGAACCGAGACCTATGGTCTACAATCCGTCCCATGAATGTCCCTATTGTCCACCGAAGTTGCCTTGTGATGAAGAGGTTATATCAGCAGCCAAGTCCCGCATTGATGACCCACACAATATGCGGACACCCCAAAAAAATCATAATCTCTGTCACAGTTTGGAGCTTGTCGCTTGAAATGAAGCGAAAGGTCTTCGGTCAAATCAGGACGATCCACGAAACACCATCTATCTTCAATAGAAGGCAACCCATTTGGAAAATGTCGGTATAAATCATCCTTTGCCTGATCTCAGATCAATCCGGTCTGTCTTAGTCGGCTCTGTCTCGTTTTACATAAACCGCTTCCTCTCCATCATTGCACTGTGCCTCGCGGCTACGCTGGCGACACCTGATTTCCTTGCGGCGCAAGAGGACGCAGCGCTCTGGTATGAAACGGAAACCATAAATTCAGGCCTTGAAGCGCCGCCGCAAGATGTGGATCGGAGTTCTCCACGCGCCGCGCTCAGAAGCTTTCTTGAGCTAATTGAAAAGGGCGATCTTTCAGCTGCTGCACACGTGTTGAATCTGTCGGAAATCCCAAAGGACGAACAACAGGCGCTTGGTTCGCGGCTCGTGTCCGAACTCGCGTCGATCTTCGACCGCAAGCTCCGGATCAACTGGTCGAGCATTCCGGCTGACCCCGATGCGCGGACCACTGACAGCGCGGAAGGTCAGACGGTTTCGGAGCCTCGGCGAGACTACTTTCTCGAAGATCTCGACGTGGATGGCCAAGTCTACGCTATTCGTCTCTCCCGCTACGCAGCACAATCCCCTGACGGCGACGTCGGTGACCCTATGTGGCTTTTTTCCCGGGAAACTGTCGACAATATTGATGTCCTCTACGGTGCTTTTGGTCCAAGGCCCTTCGAGAGCCACATCCCGGTCGCGTTGAAAGCAAGGTTTGGCTGGTTGAACCTTTGGGAATGGATCGCCCTGCCATTGCTGTTGGGTGCGGTCGTATGTGTCGGCCTGCTCACGTCGAAACTTGTCGGCCTCGGTAAATATATATCCAATCGTCGCGTGCTGAGCCACGCATTCGAACGCGCGACTTTACCGCTGTCGCTGGTGACAGCATCGTTAGCAGCATACTGGCTTCTTGGTTTCATCGTTTCCCTTTCGGGACCGGTGATCGCAGTCATCACCCCAGCGTTGGTCATGCTGTCTGTTGTTGGTTTCAGCCTTGCCGCGCTGCGCGGAATTGATGCGCTGATCGAGCATGTGACACGTCGGTATCTAGGGGACGATTACGATGCGCCCAGCTCGTCTGAACGGGAGTTCCACACGTCGATGTTTGCTATCCGCCGGATCATCTTGGTGGCCACGGTCGGCTTCTCGCTTGTTTTTGTGTTGATGCAGTTCGACATTCTTGCCGACATGGGTCTTACATTGATTGCTTCCGCAGGCGTTTTGACGGTGATCCTCGGTATCGCCGGTCAATCAACGCTCGGCAATATCGTAGCTTCCCTGCAGATCGCGATTGCGAAGCCTGTGAGAATTGGCGACAGCATACAATATGAAGGTGACTGGTGTATCGTCGAATCCATTTACTTCACGTTCATCAGGCTGCGCACATGGGACGAGAGACGGATCATCGTACCGGTCAAATATTTCCTGTCCTATCCCTTTAAAAATTGGTCAGTCGTCAATGAACGCATGCTCTGTACGATTCAACTTGTTCTTGATCCGATGGCAGAGGTGGCTGTGTTGCGCGAGAAATTTGAGGCCATCGCCAAAGGTGATCCCAACGTGATCGAACACGATGAACTGGTGACATATGTTACTGACCATTCGTCGAACGGGATGACGGTTGAGTTCTTCGCGATGGCTCCAGATCCGCCGACGGCCAGAGTAATTGAAATGCGCTTGCGCGAAGAACTTGTAGACTTTGTACGCAGGGAGCACCCTGAATGGTGGTGGCGCGAACGCTTTGTGGAACGAAGCAGGTGAGATGCCAACAGTAAGCTGTCAGAGACAATTGGCTCGAGACACCGCTGATGCGCGCAGAGGCTCTAACAGGGAATTGGGCTTTGCGTAAATCTGCCCAGAAGCTATCAAGCCAGATGGGGAATGTATGATGGAATTGCAAAAGGACACCCAGACGGTAAGTTGCTCGTTCAATCCTTGCAATGACCGTGATCAGGTCACCAGCAACGATCGTTCCAGCTGACCTGATTGGGATGCCAAGGGGCCGGAACTATCCGATCCAAAAAACGGGTTTCGCGTCCAACCCCTGGTGAATTAACCGAGCACACCCAATAGCCAGAGAACGATGAAAATAACGATCACAAAGCCGAGGGCACCACCTAGGCCACGCGATCCATAGCGGTTGTAACCGTAGTAACCGCCCCCGCCGCCGAACACCAACAGCAGGACAATGATAATCAGAATTGTACTCATGGGAGATATCTTTCTATTTTGCCGATAAGTGAAGAATGAAGCACCTGTAACCGCGATGGGAATCAGGTTCGTGGGGTCATCCCCAAGTCAATCAGTCGGGGTTGTGTCGCTGCGGCTCTGCGCTCAGCGCAGGCCAAAAAAGCCCAGGATGACCAAGACGATGACCACTGCGCCGATGATATATACGATCCGGTTCATTGCATTCCTATCTGTTCGGGTAGTGGCGCACGGCCACCGACACAGCCAAGCATAAGCCATCGAAACTCCGGGCGAACTGACATGGATCAGTGCGCGGCGCACCGCATCGCATGTGGATCGACGGCGCGACATTCCGTCTGGAGGCTTCGCCGGCGAACTGATCCGTGGCCCGTTGCCTGCCGGATTGCAGGCCCTTGAGATCCCGCAAGACGTGGTTTCGATGATGTCGTGGTCAGGACCGGCGCTGGCATCCGTAAAGCACGTCTATGGGATGGGAATGTCAGAATTTCGCCAGACGATGCCGATCTTCTGCTTCGGCGGGATCAATCTTTTTGCGCAAAATGCCTTGTTTGGGAAGGACTCGTTGCCGAAGTCTGAAGCTTAGAAGGTGAACAGCCACACCCTGAACGTTTCCCAAGATACGATTTGGATAGCGTATGCGCTGTAGGATTTACTGGAGGTAAGAACCGTTTTCCCATTGGCCCCAAAATTTGAGACCGTCGCCAGTTTTTGCCTCACAGAGAGAACCTGCTTTCAACGTCAACTGAATGTCAGCTTCTAACTTCATGGCATGAATGGCTCACGCTCGCAGCGAACGTCTCCTCTCCGCCCTTGGTGTCGAGGGTCACACCACCGACGCGAACGGCCCTTAGCTGCCCCTCGGTTCATAGGGCAGTGCTGCGGTGCAGCTTCATCGAACCGGCCATTCGCGCCGCGCAGCATTTTGGCAGTTCAAATGACGGTGTGCGATACTTTTATAGCACTCAGCAGATGTCCGTTCTTGGACAGTTCAGTCAATAATCCAGTTATGCATCATAGCGGGCTTGTTGGCGCATTCTCGACCATACAGGAAAATTGACCGCGTGAGGATTGTTGATGCTGATCTACAATGGCCAGACGATCAACAACAGCGGCATACTGACAACGACCACGATGACCTCGACAGGAAGCCCCAGCCGCCAGTAATCACCGAACCGGAAGCCACCGGGGCCAAGGATCAGCGTGTTGTTCTGATGTCCGATTGGCGTAAGAAAAGCGCAGGACGCGCCAATTGCGACGGCCATCAGGAAACTGTCCGGATTAACCCCGAGCGTAGCGGCAATGCCTAGGGCGATGGGGCACAGAATGGCTGCGGTGGCAGCATTATTCATCACGTCCGACAGAAACATGGTTGTGATCAACACTACTGCCAACGCCGCGATGGGGCTACCTTGTGCGATAGTCTCGACCAGAAAACGTGCCAGCAGGTCAGCGGCCCCGGTCGTATGCATCGCGCCCGCAACGGGGATAAGTGCTGCCAGCAGCACGATGACCGGCCAATCAATGGACGTATATATCTTCCGCAACGGCACCGTGCGCAAGAGCATCGAGGCCAATACACCAAGCGCAAAGCCTATGGGTGCAGGTAACAGGCCCAACGTTACAATGCCGATCGCACCCAGCATGATCGCACCCGCAATGATTGCCATATGTTTGTCAGGGATGCGCAATTCACGATCACCCAGCGGCACGCAGCCCGTATCGTTGATGAATTCGGCCATCATCTCGGCCGGGCCCTGCATCAGCAGCAGATCGCCGGATTTCAGTTTTAGCTTGCGAAGCCTGGCCTGGGGTTGGCGTCCTTCGCGCGACACGGCCAACAGATTGAGCCCATAGCGCGTGCGCAGACGCAGATCGAGGGCCGAACGCCCGACAATGGTGGCACCTGGCAGAATGGCGAGTTCTCGCAGTATTATGTCCTCGTCACGCTCATCACTCTCATCGGCGTCTGCGATCTTTTCGGCCTTTTTGATGGCGGTTTCCGCTTTGGCCTTTTGCGATGCCTTATCGGACACGTCGTCTGATTTTCCTTCCTCACTATCCGAGGCTGATTTCTGCGCCTCAAGCTCAATACCAAAGACCGACAGTGCTTCCGCCAGTGCGCTGACATCGGCCTGCAACACCAGCACATCCCCCGCTTGGATGTGGCGCGCGCCAGAAGGCGCGGTCATGCGCACCTCGTTTCGCACAAGCCCGACGATCTGTGCGCCGCTGTCATCGATCTCGGCCTCGAAAACGCGGAGGGTCAAGCCGACAGCCTTGCCTTTTTCGGGCACGCGCACTTCGGTTAGATAGCTGCCAGTGTCAAAATCGCCGCCAGCGGCAGATTTGCGCGCAGGCACCAAGTGCCAACCGATGAGTGCGACGAATAGAACGCCCAAGATTGCAACCGCGATTCCGACCGGAGCAAAGTCAAACATGCCAAATTGGCCCAGCCCAGCCTCTTCCCGAAAGCCCGAAACGATCAGGTTTGGCGGGGTGCCCACCAGCGTGGTCATGCCCCCCAGAATAGTGCCAAAGGAAAGTGGCATCAGGATCTGGCCGGGCGTCAGATCCAGCCGGTCCGACAGTTGCACCGCGATCGGCATCAAAAGCGCCATCGCGCCCACGTTGTTCATGAAGCCCGACAGCGCCGCCCCCAGCCCGATCAGCGCCAGCAGGGTGGTGATCCGTCCGGCATCACGCGGCAGGATGCTGCGCGCCAACCAATCCACTGCACCCGTGTCGCGCAACCCCTGACTAAGCACAAGGACACAGGCGACCGTGATCACCGCCGGATGGCCGAAGCCGGCGAAGGCGGCTCCTGACGGTACCAACCCCGAGATGACGCAAGCCAAAAGGGCCGCGAGCGCGACTACATCATGACGAAACCTGCCCCACAGGAAAAGTCCCATCATGGCAGCGAGAATGGCAAAGATCAGGATCTGCGGGTTGGTCAAGGAAAAAACTTTCGTGCTGGGTCTTCGCTTAAGACAGGTTTCACCCCCGGGTGCTGATCCTAGTTAGCCCAAAGGTGCCTCTTTTGCGATCCAAAGGAGACATCCAATCGTAGCGATTTTTTCAACTCGCTGAAGTAAAAGGAATTATTGAATGATACTTAATGGAAAAGTAGCGCTTGTAACAGGCGCGGCACAAGGGATCGGACGCGGCATTGCCTTGCGGTTGGCAAAAGACGGCGCCGATATCGCGATTGTCGACATCAACACCGACAAGATGGCCGACGTTGCTGCCGAAATTGAAGGGCTTGGCCGTAAAGCCACAACGTTCAAAGCCGACGTCAGCGACCGTGCCGAAGTTTATGCTGCCACAGAGCATGCAGAAAAGACGCTTGGTGGGTTTGACATCATGGTCAACAATGCCGGTATTGCGCAGGTCAATCCGATAGCCGACGTCAAACCGGAGGATGTCGATTTGATCCTGAAAATCAATATTCAAGGAGTTCTTTGGGGGATTCAGGCTGCCGCTGCAAAGTTCAAATCCTTGGGCCATAATGGCAAGATCCTCAATGCGTCTTCGATAGCCGGGCACGATGGATTTGAGATGCTGGGCGTCTATTCGGCGACGAAGTTCGCCGTGCGCGCGCTGACGCAGGCCGCAGCCAAGGAATACGCCAGCGACGGCATCACCCTAAATGCATACTGCCCCGGCATCGTCGGGACTGACATGTGGGTCGAGATTGACAAGCGGTTTTCTGAATTGACCGGTGCGCCCATTGGCGAGACCTACGACAAGTACGTGGGTGGAATCGCATTGGGGCGGGCGCAGACGCCGGATGACGTTGCCGCACTGGTGTCATACCTTGCTGGGCCAGATTCTGATTACATAACGGGACAGGCGATTATCACCGACGGTGGGATTGTCTATCGCTGACACTGCGGGTGGGCGGCACATCAATTGACACAAGCAAGCTGGTCTGGACGTACCGCCTGTGGACCTACCTGAGCATCACTTGGACACCAACCAGTTCGGCTATGTGATCCTTTGGCTTATCAGCGGCGCGGTCATTCCGACGGACCGCCTTTTTCGTCGGATTTATTAACGCGGGTTTTGCCAGCGGGTCTTTCGTTGGCCCGCTTCAACTCGTCCTGCGTGCCGATGTCACGCGGCAAACGTCCACCTGAACGCCCTGCCTGAGATATGGTGCCCTTGGCACCAAGGGCGTGGTCGGAGGTGTCGGGTTTTGGGGTTTTATCTTGGGTCATGGTAGTACCTCTTTTTTGTTGTGTTACGGAATGAAATCAACCACGCGCCCGCCTGGTGATGGCGATGGGCCGGATCGTCAGGACAGGATCATTGAGAAATACCCCCTAGTGAGCGCCAGAACGGTCGTGAACGCATATAGGTGCTGCGTTTTTCGATTTCGGCGGTTTGCGGATATTCATCCTTGTCGATCATGTTCTTGTCGATGGCGTCGGCCATCAACACCTTAACCTCGTCCTCAACCCAGGTCGTGCAGAAGGTCGCGGTTCTGGCGCGCGGTTCGCTGGGACCTTCAGACATCCGAAACTTGGGCAGGATATTTTGCGAGGCCTTGGTTGCGTAAATGTCCAGAAGGCTGGAGTCGTCGGCTAGATCGACGCGGTGAATGACCATTGAGGTTCTCCTTTGAAGCTGAATTCATGGGAGTGTCATGAACTCTGTGTATCTGGGCTGGCCCATGCGGGTTTCAGATACGGTCACGCAATCTGGTGCTCCTGCATGAATCCGACGCCGCGGGCCTTGTCGCATGCCAACGTGGGCAAATCCCTCAAGTGGGGACCGGGGTGCTTTCAACGCGGACATGGTCAAAGCACGCAAGGCCATGTCACACGACAAAACCTCAGATCAGATTTGCCCACGAACAGGACCCAGGCCTTTTGCGTCTCTCAAGCGCGACACCAAATGCACCTGTTTGCCAATCGATGATGTTAGGCGTGCTTGTCGGGTGCCTGTTCTGGCTGCACCGACCAGTCCGCAGGTTCGTCGGTCTTGTCGGATGCGGCAATCGCTGCCGTCGACTGCACCCTATCGGGTGCGTGATGGGATGGGGCGTAGATCGCGTAGAGCTGCATCGGACTGGTGCCAGTGTTGGTGATGTTGTGCCAAGACCCTGCAGGAACGAGGATACACCAGCCGTCCGAGACGTCCTTGTCGAAGGTCAGTTTATCCTTCGCGGTGCCCATTTGCGCCCGACCGGTCCCAGCCTCAAGACGCAGGAACTGATCGGTCTCGGGATGCGCTTCGAGCCCGACATCGCCGCCAACGGGGATCGACATCAAGGTAACCTGGAGATAGCGCCCGCTCCAGGCGACCGACCGATAGTCGGAGTTTTGTGTCGTTCCCTCTTCGATGTTGAACGATTGCGGCTGTGGGCCGATGTCTTCGATCCGCTTGGCTGTGTCTAGCATGGTCGCTTTCCTCAATCGACGCTCCTCAAATGGAACGTGTTGCACTGTCTATGACAGCCCAACCGCCAAGACGTACTGATCCATGATAGGCCGGATTGCAAAAAGCCGCTTATCGCCGGTTTCACCAGTCTCAGCCTTGAACACAGCCTTGACATAAGCTTGGTCAGTTTGCCGATTTGGGCCCGATGCAGAAACCGTGGCCCGGACCCAATGAGCCCCCGTCTGTCAAATGGGATAGCGCAGGAGCAAATGCACGCAGGGCGGTATGATCGAAATCAGTGCCGCGTCTGACCCACGTGTTATTCTGAAAGCCTATTGAATAGGAGATTCCAATGGCTGCGCTGCCCTTTAACGAAACCCGGATCGAAGAACTGGTGCTGCGGTTCAACGCCGTGATGGCGAAAGAAGGGGCGGATATCTCTGACCTTGGCGGCAATGCTTCGGACGATGTGGTGGCTGTGACCCTGCAGGAAACAGGTGGTGATCTGAGCCGCGACGAGATTACCCAAGAGATTGAAAGCATGAACGACGAACAACAGGACGCGCTGGTGGCGCTGTTCTGGATCGGCCGTGGCGATGCTGAACCCGAAGCCTGGAAGGAAACCAAAGGCTTAGCCCGACAACTGCACAACGGGTCGGCGAGCCGCTATCTGCTGGGTCAGCCAGAGGTCGGAGAATTCCTGACGGAAGGTCTTGAGAAGATGCTGGAATATGGTGTCGACTGATGAGAGCGTTGGTCTGTTTGACGCTGTGACCGCCGACATCGTCCGCCGCGCGAACCTAGTCCTGCGCAACGACTGTCGGCGGTGAACGCCATGTCGCACTTCGAGCTTATCGCAGTCCTGCTGGTTCTGACGGCCACGTTCAGTTGGGTCAATTTCCGGCTGGCGTTCTTGCCGCACACCATCGGCCTGCTTGTCATGGGGCTGGGGGCTTCGCTAGTTTTTATCGCGGCTCAGACGGTGATGCCGGGACTTTTCGACTATGACGGGCTGGCCGCTCTCTTGCGCCAAGTTGATTTCCAACAAACCGTTCTTGAGGGCATGCTCGCATTCCTCTTGTTTGCGGGCGCGTTGCATGTCGATGTGGTCGGCCTGCGCAGCCGTGCTGTCACCATTGGAACGATGGCAACCTTCGGGGTTGTGGTGTCTACCGCGATCATCGGAGCCGTCGTCTGGGGGGCAGCCGACCTGCTGGGTGTTGCGATCTCATTGCCTTGGGCGCTGGTTTTCGGCGCACTGATCAGCCCGACCGACCCGGTTGCGGTTCTTGCGACGTTGAAAGAAATAAAGGTCCCCGAGGACCTCCAGATCGTGATGAAGGGTGAGACCCTGTTCAACGACGGTGTGGGCGTGGTGTTGTTTGCCGTTCTTGTCCACGCGGCGACTGGTGGCGGGCTCGGCGCGTTTCAGGTGGGTAAGATGTTCGCGGTCGAGGCCTTGGGCGGAGCGGCTCTTGGTGCCGTGACGGGCTATATCGCCTACCGTGCCATGCGCGCCATAGACGACTATTCGATAGAGGTGCTGATATCGTTGGCGCTGGTCGTGGGTACATATGCGATCGCAACCAGACTGGCTATAAGCGGCCCACTGGCCGTTGTCGTCGCAGGATTGCTGATCGGAAGCCGGGGGCCGCACGACGCGTTGAGCAATCAAACTGAAAGATACCTGTTCGGTTTTTGGACGCTGATCGACGAAATGCTGAACTCGGTCTTGTTCCTGCTCATCGGGCTCGAGGTTCTGCTACTGCGGTTTGAACCCGCTTTCGGTTGGCTGATGGCGCTGGCGGTGCCGTTGGTACTGGTCGCGCGGCTGGTTGCAGTCAGCGGTCCAGTCCTGTTGTTGGGGATGTTTCGCACGTTCGCGCGCGGCACCATTCCGGTGCTGACCTGGGGCGGCTTGCGGGGCGGCATTTCGGTGGCTCTGGCGCTGTCGCTACCAGAGGTCCCCGAAAAATCCGCACTTTTGGCCGCAACCTATGCCGTCGTCCTGTTCACCCTGATTGTTCAGGGGCTGAGTCTGCGTGCCGTGATCAAGCGGGTCGTGCGAAGATGATAGTTGATTGGTGGTTGCAGCATAAATCACAGGGCCACAGCGCAGAGCACGCGGCCCGTCAGAAATTGGCTGCGCTGTCAGTCCCGATAGATCATTTCAAAGCAAGGAGTTAGTTATGGCAGCCTCATTTTCACTTACGCGCGTCTCAGCGTTTTGGGGGCGGCTTAATTCCAGTTTCTGGTTTGTGCCAGCCGTCATGGCTGTCGTGGCTATCGCTCTTTCTTTTGTGCTGATTGAGGTCGATGCCTTGCGCGATGCGGCCCAGACGGACAATCCCGGCGCTCTTTATACATTCGGGCCCGAAGGGGCGCGGGCGATGCTGTCGGTGATCGCGAGCTCCATGATCACGGTGGCAAGCCTGATCTTTTCGATCACGATGCTGTCGTTGCAGCTTGCCTCATCGCAATTTGGTCCGCGGACGTTGGGCAATTTCATGCGGGATCGTAGCAACCAGATCGTCTTGGGAACGTTCATCGCGACCTTCCTATACTGCCTGTTCGTGCTGCGGTCCGTCCGGGGCACCGAAGCTGCCAGCTTTGTCCCCCATCTGGCGGTTGCGTTTGGGGTGCTGATGGCCGCGGCAAGTGTTGCTGTACTGCTTTATTTTATCCATCATATCGCAACGTCGATCCGGGTCGAAACGCTGCTCGAAAAACTTGCCGTCGAAGGGTGTGCTGCCGTTAACCACGTTTTTCCCGAACGGGTTGGGCAAGCACCTCCGGATGATTTCGGCCAAACCGCCGCACAGTGCCTTCCTGACGATTTCGAGACTGACATTAGACAAATCGCGGCCGATTCAGATGGATATGTCCAGAGCATCGGTGGTGACGTGCTGATGCGGATCGCAACCAAGCATGATCTTGTTCTGCAGGTCGCTGCGCGCCCCGGCGCATTTGTCACAAAGGGCGCTTGCGTGATTTCAGCCTATCCGAAGGCTAGGGTTTCGGACAAAATAGACGAGGATTTGCGCGGAGCGGTCGTTATAGGACGGGACCGGACACCCTATCAGGATCTTGAGTTCGCCATCCGCCGCATCGTTGAATTGGCGCAACGGTCCCTGTCGCCCGGCATCAACGATCCCACTACGGCGCTTTACTGTATCGACCGGCTGGGACAAGTTCTTGACCGATTGGCCAACCGGGAAATTCCCTCCCCCATGCGGCTTGATCAGAAAGGCCAATTGCGCGTTTCGACCGAAGTCGTGGATCTGGGAGGTGTAACCTGCCAGGCCTTTGCAGCGATTGCACGATACGGAATGACGGATGCCGATGTCGTCATCCGACTTGTAGAAACCCTTGGGAAGTTGGAAAGGTCATTTCCGCTGGCCGCGCGTATCCCCGTTGCCGCGTTGCGTGAACAGGTATTGCGCGAAAGCCGTGGCGCGACAGTTCACGGCTTTGACCGAGCAATTCTTTCGGATTTGCAGGAGCCCAGCGTAAAAAGGCTATAAACTCAAGTGTGTCTTTGCGCCATTAAGACGCAAAGACACACCCGCCCGCGTCCTATCCCGAAACTGCGTCTGGCACTTTCGGTTCTTCCCCGTTCGCGGCACCGGTTTGCGTCAAACCCCAGAAGTCGGCGATGTGGCGGGTCGAGGAAATGCCGACCTCCAGCATATATTTACCTTCTTCCCCCAGCCCATCATCGCCCTCGGCGCTGATCGGTGTGCCATGGCCCATCGACTCGATGATATACTCTTCGATCACTACGCGCCCGTCCGCGTCGCACCAGACTTTGCGGGGAAATCCGTCGACACTCTCCACACGGGTCGGTTCTCCTTCGACGTCATGGATCTTCTGCCACTGCGCCACGATGGACCCGGAGTTAGAGCTGTCAACCGTCGTATCGCTGCCGCCTTGCCAAACCGAAATTGTCGGCCAAGGTCCGGCAAAGTCCGACGCGCCACGGACAAGCGCATCAAGGCGGCCATCCGACGGGCCTCCAAAGCCATTCATGCGAACCATCGCCTCCATCATGTTGTTCGCGCTTCCAAAGGGCAGTCCTGCGATGATCGCGCCACCTGCGAATACCTCTGGATAGGTCGCCAGCATCACAGATGTCATGGCCCCCCCCGAGGACAACCCCGTAATGAAAACGCGAGACGGATCGATAGCATGATCATCGACAACCTGTTTGATCATGTGTCGGATAGACAGTGGCTCACCTTCGCCACGTTGGCTGTCACCGGTCTGAAACCAGTTAAAGCTTCCTATCAGGTTGTTGGTCAGTCTTTGCCCCGGAAACAGGAGCGCGATACCGCATTCGTCGGCGAGCGTGGACCAGCCTGATCCGAGGTCGTAGCTTTCCGGTGACTGGGTGCTGCCATGCAGCACGACGACAAGCGGGCCGTTCTTGGGGAAGTTTTTGGGAATGTAGGTGTCAGCACTGAGCGAGCCCGGGTCCGTGCCGAAATTTTCGAGGACGGAAAGGCGATCGTTGGTATTTGAAAAAATCGGCATAAGAGCCCCTGTGCTTGGGCCGGTAATGGCCACATACGAAAAAAGCCCGCCGACCCAAAATTTTTCAGGTCGAAGGGGTTGTGACTGACCGTAATTCAAGGCGGACACAAAGGAACATTCCTCGCCCGCGTCAGATGAGTGTCATCAGGCGCATACGCAAAATTTTCCGGTGATCATGCTGCACCTTGGTGGATTCCCATTCCGCCCGCATAGACGCAGGTTAGTCCAAGCCTTGAAAATTTTAGCTCAATCTCCCTTGACCCGAACGCTTGCGAAGGCGGTCGTTCAGTCTTTGACCATTGGGCAAGAGACTGAACTGGTCATACGTCACTGCGATTTTGAAGGGTTTGTTTTGGCCACAACCACCATGATTTCACGAACATGAACTGTCTGAGTGGTGTTTTGACCACAAGCAGCAGGATCCCGATTGAAAGCAGGCACCAGATGGCGGCCACTTCATTGGGGTTGCTGGTCAACAGCATGGCCAACCGTGGTCCAATCAGGAAGTGATACAAGGTCAGTCGCCAAGATCCGTAGATGAGGGGCATCAGGAAGGCCGCAAAGAAGTAGCTGGGATAGATACTCAGGAAAGATGCCCACGAATCGACAGTGATAAAGTTCAGCATCCCGTTGGTCGGTATCTCCCAAGCGATATGCCAATCTCCGGAAACTGAGCATAGTCGCTCGGCGCAAAGTATGGTGCCCAGCGGGCAGGACCCGGCCCATTCAAACGGATAAAGTTGCAAAAGCATGATCACTGCGGAAATGAAACACACAGTATAGACCGGCCATTGGATTTTCTCACGCACATGGCCCGGAATGAAATACATGGCCAGCATGTTGATAAAGAACGGCTGAAACGAGATGTGCAAATATCCCAAGAGCGTGGCAATCTGGTTGGACGGCAGTGCGCATTGGTCAATGACCGAATATGTGAAGGCCTGCAAAAGCTCCATTGACGAAAAGTAACCAAGAGCCAGCCACAACGGTGCCGGTTCTTTCTTGTAGGCGGCATATGCGGTGGTTGTGATACCTACGACCGCCAGTACCGCCGACGCTTCACCGCTCCAGCACATAAAATCTCTCTCTTGATATGTAAAATGATAGGATTGTCATTCGGCTGCCGCCGTCCCCGGAGGGTCGCGCTTTTCGGCGGCCCCCATGCCAAGCGTCTTGTCGCCCTTTGCCGCTGTATCGGCGCGGGCTTGCGTCTCGAGCTCGGCGTTCAATTCCGCCCCTATGAGGATAATATAGGCCGAAATCCAGAACCACATCAGCAGCACGATAACGCCGGCCAGAGCGCCGAAGCTCTGGTTATAGTAACTGAAATTACTGACAAAGAACGCAAAGATGGCCGATGCCGCGATCCAGACGAGGCATCCAACGACCGCGCCGACCGACGTCCACTTCCATGCAGGCGTGTCCCGCGACGGGGCAAAACGATAAAAAACCGCAAGCCCTACAATCGTTAATGCGATTAACCCGATCCAAAGGGCAGCGTTGAGCATCATCGCGACGGACGCTCCCATATCCATGAAGGCCAGTATCGTCGGCATCGCCAAGGTCGCGGCAAGCCCGCAGAGTAGCCCGGCGATCATCATCAGTGTCAGGGCGAAAGTCACCAACGTCCGTTTTACGAACCCGCGACTTTCCTCTTCGTTGTAGGCGACATTGAGCCCCTGCATCAGGCTCGCCGTCCCGACGGATGCCGAATAAAATGCAACCAGCAGCCCCAAAAGAGCCGCAACGCCCAAGCCACCTTGTCTGGACTCCGCGACAGCCATTGCCTGATCCGTCACGATCGTAAGCACCTCTTCGGGCACGAGCCCCGAAAGAGTGTTGATCTGCGCGACGATGCGGACGGGCTCGATCAGCAAACCGCTGATGGCGATCAACGCGGTGATGGCAGGGAAAAGTGCGAGCAGACCATAGAACGCCACCCCTGCGGCAAGCAGAGCCACCCGGTCCTCGGAAACTTGGTTCTTGACGCGAAAGGCCAACGTCTTCCAGTCAACAACCGGTGTTTTTGTGGAGGTTGCAGCATCGTGTTGGCGTATCAAAGGCAGTCCTCAGTTTATGAAAATTTTGCGACCGCGCGAGAGCTTCACGCTTTTGGCTTTCCAGGCATTTGTTAGTGGCAAAGCCAATCTTTGGGGAAACCAGATCAACCGACGCTGGAGTCTACCAAATGCCCCAGTGCTGTTTGAGATGTTAAACCGTTTGGTCAATGCGCGTGCTGATCGAGATCAGTTCGCAAGCAACGTCAACTGCTCACCACATGTTTGAAAACCAGCTTTGCCGCTGCCAAACTTATTGATGCTGCAACCTGCTCTGGTGGCTGCTGAGTGTAGGGGCACGGCTTTCCAAAGTTTCAGGGTTTAAGCTGGCTTGCCTTTTGGCATTTTGAGGGTTTGCCATGCTGCTGGCAACGTTAAGCGAACTGTTAAACCTTGGGCGGTCGAAAGATACTCGATCCGGCCATCTACCTGTTGGACTAGTCCGTTGATAGCCGATAACGCCCTCGCTGTGACGCAGGGGATGTCCATTCTAGCGCGAGACGGTTCGGATCGGGATGCTCTCTTGGCTGTCGCGCAAACGTCATTGAATGGCTGGCAGCGGTCTTTGACAACGAGCCGGGCTAACAGATAGCGCTTGAAAAAAGCTGCCATTCGTGAACATCGCAGCCTTGGTCAACTTGGGCTCGACGCACTTCTGTGGTTGCCGTCCGTGATGCAAGAGTTTTTTTGAACCGTTTGAGCGCGTGATTGAGTGCGGTCTTCTGTCAGGCCTTTGGTGCGGCATTTCCGAAGAGCCGCTGGCCGGTATGGTGATCTGCAGATTGGGTCCA
>JAGXGZ010000012.1 GCA_024636495.1 Roseobacter sp.
CGATACCCGCAGCCTCCAGCGCGGGAAATACGAGGTGGTGCGTGATTTTGCCCGCAGTTGCACGGCCTCTGCATTCAACGACATCGCCCAGAGACGGCGCAAGAAAGTCGAGATGCTCTTCGCGCATCTGAAGCGCATCCTCGGCCTCAGCCGTCTCAGATTGAGGGGACCGCTGGGGGTGAAAGACGAGTTTACACTCGCCGCTACCGCCCAGAACCTCCGGAAACTGGCAAAGCTCTGCCCGACAACGGCCACATCGGCGCCGGTCGGCTGAGAAACCCGATCTCGCCTACGTTCAAAGCGGTCAACTCTCCCTGAAAAAGCACGAAGTATGACTATCAGTCCGAAGTCGTCGGTGAGTTTTTCAACACAATCGGCTGAAAACGACCGTTGAGCAGCCGTCAACGGCACCCCCGCTGCCTCATATTTGCCTTAATTTATTGAGGTTTGAGGAAAAATGCTGCTATGCAGAAAACGCAGGTCACACATGCAAGTCTGGGTGTTGCGAGAAGTTTTCAAACTGCCTAGTTGCTGGGCATACCGATAGATAATCGGCTTATTTGATTTCAAGGATCACTCTAATGGCTCTGTTCTACACACCGACGACTAATTACGCCACCGCATCGACAGTCAACCGCGTTTTCTCCCACTTGGGCGACATCGTAGGCAGTGTCATTGCATGGAACGACGCACGCGTCACACGCAACGCCTTGTCCGCACTTTCTGACCGCGAACTAGACGATATCGGCCTGACACGCGGCAATATCGAATCTGTCGCTCTGAACCACTTCATCCGCTAAGGCGCGATGTTAAAACAAGGCCCCAAGGCCAGTCCGCTGGACAAAAAATAGCCACGCTCACCAGATCGGTCAGCGTGGCTTTTCTTTTTGAAACGACAGTCCCTGAAAAAGTGAGCGATTGCCGGCTACTTAGTATTTTTTCTCGATGGTCAGTGTCGTCCAATCGCCAATCATCTCTTTGTTCAGCAACGCCATACCTGATTGCTTATAAACGGCGATCACATCCTCTGCCTGCTCGTTCAATATCCCCGACAGAATCGCCTTTCCACCAGGTGCCAGCGCCTCGGCCATATCCGGGGCCAAGGCGACTAAGGGCCCTTTGAGGATATTGGCAAAGATCAGATCAAATGGCGCTTTGGCAGCGAGCTCTGGATGATCGAAACCGGCGGCCTCGACACAGATCATCCGATCGCTTAGCCCGTTCGCCGCAGCATTGGCGCGGGCCACATCTACAGCGACTTCATCGATGTCGCTTGCCAACACCGGGTTCGGCCAGATCCGTGCGGCAGCCATCCCCAGAACAGCCGTCCCACACCCGATATCGGCCACGTTCAACCCGATCATACCCTCGTTGGCCAAGCGATCAAGCGCGCGCAAGCAGCCCAACGTGGTGCCGTGATGGCCCGTGCCAAACGCCATCGCGGCCTCAATCAACAAGGGCTCGCACCCGTCCGGCACCTTGTCAGCGTCATGGCTCCCGTAGACAAAGAAGCGCCCCGCCTCGACCGGGGACAGCTCGCGGCGTACATGGGCGACCCAATCGGTTTCTGGCAATTCCGAGACGACAAAATCCTTCGCGCCCATGCTTGCCGCCAGAATGGCAAGAGCGGTTTCATCGGGCGCTTGCTCGAAATAGCCGCCCACTTCCCATAGGCCCGATCCGTCCTCCATCTCAAAGACGCCAACGCCAGTCGGTTCAGGTACAAGGTTCTCCATCGCCTCGCCCAAGGCATAGGCGGGTTTGCGTCCTTCAAGGGTAGTCAGGGCTGTGAATGTGGGCATCGGTCTCTCCGCAGGTTTCAGGCATCGCCTACGCAGGCGCGCCTGTCGGGTCAAGGCTTGGCTACTCCGCTGCAGCTGTCAGGGGCACGGTAAATATCGTCTCGTTCCCCGGCATCGGGTGGCGCGGGATCATCAGCGACAGCGCCAGCGAAATGCCTGCCATGCCCGCCGCCAGGAAAAACACAGCCGCCGGTGACACCAACCACAAGAGCCCCAAACCGACAGGCAAAAATACCGCCGCAATGTGGTTAATGGTAAAGGCAACCGCCGCAGTCGGCGCGATATCGCCGGGGTCCGCGATCTTCTGGAAATAGGTTTTCAAGGCAAGTGCGAGGGCAAAGAACATGTGGTCCAGCACATAAAGCGTCGCCGCCACCAAAACGCCCCACCCCAGATAATAGACACCGCCATAGGCCAGAAACACAATGATCAGGCCGATATATTCAAACGACAAGGTACGCCGCTCGCCGAAATACCCCACTGCGCGCCCCATCAGCGGGGCAAAAATCATGTTTGCGATCAGATTAATCAGATACAGCAGCGTGATTTCATGCACATCAAAGCCAAAGCGTTCAACCATCATAAAGCCCGCGAAAACCACGAAAATCTGACGCCGCGCGCCCGACATGAATTGCAACGCATAATACAGCCAGTACCGCTTGCGCAGCACCATTTTCTTGACCTGCGGATGGGGGGCCTCGAACTGCGGATAGGCCAGCAGCGCAAACAAGGCGATCACAACGGTCACCCCACCACCGATCATGTAGACAATGTTATATGACAGCGACAGCGTGTTCCACAGCGCCATAATCGCCAGATAGGCCACCAAAGTCGCCGCCGACCCAGCCGCCATCAGCCAACCGATCATGCGCGGCGCGTCTTCGATCTTGAGCCATTGCAATTGCAGCGACTGGTTGACCGTCTCGTAATAGTGAAACCCGATCGAGCTTAGCATCGTGATCGTCAAAATCCCGCCCATGGACGGAAACCAGGCGGTCACAGCTGTCGCAACCCCCAACAGAACCAGTGATACCAGCCCCAAGACCTGCTCACGCACAAAAATAATAATCGCAATCACGCCCACAGCCAGAAAGCCGGGAATTTCACGGACAGTATGCAACAGCCCAATATCAGAGCCGTCAAAATTCGCGACTTCGATCACAAAATTATTCAGCAGCGCCGACCATGTGTTAAAGGCAATCGGCATCGCCAAAGCCATCAAAAACAACAGCGCCACAGGACGGCGCCAAAAGGGTTGATGCTTGGCATCTGCGAGGGTCACATATTGTGTCATACCCAGCCCAATACGCCGCTTCATGGCTCTTGACGAGATCAAATCAAACGCCAAGGCCGCGGTCGTCACACAGCCTCATCTTCCAAATGGATAAAAATCCTCGCCGAAGGCATGTTTTGCCCTTTGGGCAAAACCAGCAAAGACTCAATAAAAACTTTGTGGATCAATATCGACGGCGATCCTCAGATCCCCTTTTAGTCGCAGCTGCCCCACCCATTTTGCCAAGGCGTCCTGCAATGGCACCGATTTATCCGCCTTGACCAACAGGCGCACCCGGTGTCGTCCGCGGACCCGCGCAATCGGGGCGGGTGCAGGGCCATACACCTGTGCGCCCACGGCGCGCAGCGGCCCGTCTTGCCGGGCCAGTTGGTTTCCTGCATCAAAGCAGGCTGCCACATCCGGCCCGCTTAGGATAATCCCCGCCATGCGACCGTAAGGCGGCACACCGGCTTGGCGGCGCTCTCCCGCTTCGGCCTTCCAAAACCCCTCTTCATCCCCAGCCAGAATGGCGCGGATCACCGGATGATCGGGTTGATAGGTCTGCAAAAGGGCCGCACCCGGTGCCTCTGCCCGCCCGGCACGCCCTGCGACCTGCCGCATCAGTTGAAACGTCCGTTCAGCCGCGCGCAAGTCTGACCCCATCAGCCCCAAATCCGCGTCAATCACACCGACCAGTGTCAGGTTTGGAAAGTTGTGCCCTTTGGCCACCAGTTGCGTGCCGATGATGATATCCGCCGCCCCTTCAGCGATCCCTGCAATTTCGGCTTTCAAGGCGCGCGCCGATCCGTACATATCCGAACTCAGCGTCGCGACCCGCGCATCGGGCCACAGGGCCGCGGCCTCTTCGCCCAGACGCTCCACCCCCGGCCCTACGGCGGCCAGCTTGCCCTCGGCCTCGCAAGACGGGCACGCCTCTGGCATGGGTTTGCTTTCGCCGCATTGATGGCACACCAGCCGTTTCAGAAACCGGTGCTCGACCATGCGCGCATCACAATGATCACATCCGATCTGGTGCCCGCAGGCCCGGCAAAGCGTCACCGGCGCATAGCCCCGGCGGTTGATGAACAGCATGGCCTGTTCGCCGCGTTCCAGCCGTATGTCGACCTCGGCGCGCAAGGTCGGCGATATCCATTTATCGCTGGGCAACCCTTCGGCGCGCATATCGATCGCGCCCATTTGCGGCATCACCGCTGGGCCAAACCGCGATGTCAGCTCGACCCGCGTGTATTTCCCGGCCTCGGCATTGGCCCAGCTTTCCAAGCTCGGCGTGGCCGAGGCCAGCACCACTTGCGCCCCACAAATGGACGCGCGCAGAACGGCCATATCGCGCGCATTATACAGCACGCCTTCTTCTTGCTTGTAGGAGGTGTCATGTTCCTCATCGACCACAATCAGCCCAAGATTCTGGAACGGTAAAAACAACGCCGACCGTGCCCCGATCACGACTTGGGCCTGTCCCTGCCCAACCATCCGCCAGATCCGGCGGCGTTCGGTCATCGTCGCACCTGAATGCCATTCAGCGGGCTTGGCCCCGAACCGCGTCTCGATCCGGTGCAAAAACTGTTCGGTCAGCGCGATTTCCGGCAGCAGCACCAGCGCTTGCCGCCCGGCCTTTAGCGCGGCGGCAACGGCCTCAAGGTAGACTTCGGTCTTGCCCGATCCGGTAACGCCGCGCAGCAAGGTGGTGCCGTATTTGCCCGATTGCACCCCGGCCCCCAGCACAGCCGAAGCATGGGCCTGATCCGCCGTCAGCTCTTTGCTGGGCAGGCTTGGGTCCATGCGCAAAAACGGCACATCGCGCGGGCTGTCTTGTTCCAGCACGGCATCTTGCGCGACCAGCCCCTTGATCACCGACGACGTCACCCCCGCCATCTCGGCCAGTTCTTTTAAGGTAAATGACAAATCACCGTAGTCCGCCAGTGTCGCGAGCACCCGACGGCGCGCATCGGTCATCCGGTCTGGTTCGGCCTCACCGCGCCGGTAAATTTTGCGCATCGAGGGCGGGTCGCCCAACCCCGGTGCGCGGGTCGCCAGCCGCAGCATCGCGGGCATGGGTGTCAGCGTGTAAGCGGCGGCCTTGCTTAAAAACGCCCGCAGCTCTTCGCGCATCGGAGCGGCGTCAAGTACTCGGATCACTGACCTTATTTTCGACGGCTCATAATCGCCCTGCCCCGCGCCCCAAACCACCCCCAGAACCTTGCGCGGGCCCAATGGCACCTCGACGAACGCGCCCATGTGGCAGCCGCCTTCGGGCGCTTTGTAATCCAGCGCACGGCCCAAGGGCTGTGCCGTCAAAACCGCGATCAGGTCACCTTGGTGAAAGAATTCAGGAGGGGTCACCAGCTGCTCCGGTCTTTGGGTTGCGGGAATTAGGGTTTCGGCAGCGCAGATCATGCGTTAAAGCCATTGCCAACAGACATAGCCACTTGGCGTGCCTATTCCAACCTGCCAACTTTTCTAACTGGCCAACTCTTGTAACTGGAAAGACGCAATATGAAATTTTTTGTAGATACCGCAGAAATCGACGCCATTGCCGAACTGAACGATCTGGGAATGGTCGACGGTGTGACAACAAACCCCTCGCTAATCCTGAAATCAGGCCGCAACATCTTGGAAGTCACCAAGGAAATTTGTGATCTGGTCGATGGCCCGGTTTCCGCCGAGGTTGTCGCGCTCAAGTCCGATGACATGATCGCCGAAGGCCGCAAGCTGGCCGAGATCGCTGAAAACATCACCGTCAAACTGCCGCTGACGTGGGACGGCCTCAAGGCCTGTAAGGTCCTGTCGGGCGAAGGCAAAATGGTAAACGTCACACTTTGCTTCTCGGCCAATCAGGCGCTGCTTGCCGCCAAGGCCGGTGCGACCTTTATCTCGCCCTTTATCGGACGCTTGGATGATATCAATATCGACGGCATGGATCTTATCCAAGATATCCGCATCATCTATGACAACTACGGTTTCGAAACGCAGATTTTGGCAGCTTCGATCCGGTCGGTTAACCATGTTCTGGATGCCGCGCGTATCGGTGCAGATGTGATGACCGCCCCACCAGAGGTGATCAAGAAACTGGCGATGCATCCGCTGACCAATCAGGGGCTTGAACAGTTCATGTCTGACTGGGCCAAGACCGGTCAGAAAATCCTGTAAGCTATCGGTTTAACCTTCTCTCAAGTTACGCGCGATACTTTCAAGCAAAGCGCGTAACTTGGAGGGGCTAAGCGGGAAGAGTATGTTGGCTTGTTCAGCCGTGTTTTGGGGGCTTTTCTTCATCCTACTATTGAATGCTGCGGAACACGTATCTCACAAGAAAATGCTGCACCTGCGGCATCCTAAACGCTGTAATCTTCTGGAACTGCCGAAAAAATTGGCGGAAATCCGAAAGAAAAGGGCAGATTTTATTGAAACCTCATGGTATCAATTCCAAAAATAAGAACGAGACAGGCATGAGCAGCAACCACAAGATCGAAGATTCTCTTCGCGAAGCAATCATTTCGCAGCCCGATGTCATTCTTGACGACAGCGATGTCATGCAAGCCCTGATCGCCGCGAACGAGCGTGCGATGGGCAGCAATATTGTGGATTTGCGCGGCATTGCGATGGACCGGCTGGAAACACGGCTGGACCGTTTGGAAGACACGCATCGCAATGTGATCGCGGCGGCCTACGAAAACCTTGCCGGCACCAACCAGATTCACCGCGCGATCCTGCGCATGCTCGACCCGGTCGAGTTCGAAAGCTTCCTGCGCGATCTGGGCGGCGATGTTGCTGACATTCTGCGCGTAGACGCGGTTCGCTTGGTTTTGGAATCTGTTCAGAACGACAATGATCCTGCTGTCAAAAGGCTGGGCGATGTCCTGAACGTCGCTGAACCGGGTTTCATCAATGAATATCTTACACATGGCCGGGGTGGCACCGTGCGCCAAGTAACCTTGCGCGGTGTGCAAGACGGCCCCGCAAGCGTTTATGGCGATTGCGCGGATTGGATCAGATCAGAGGCATGCCTCAAGCTGAACTTTGGCGAGGGACGTCTACCCGGCCTGTTGATTTTGGGGTCAGAAGACCCGCATATGTTCGGCCCACAACAAGGCACCGACCTGTTGGGCTTTTTCGCGGGCGTCTTCGAGCGGGCGATGCGCCGCTGGCTGTCTTGAGCACGGGTGCAAACTCTCTTTTAATTAGCCCCGCTGCGCGCGACGCCTTGCAAACGTGGCTAGGTCATCAACGCGCCCTTAAGGGGGCCGCTGAAAACACGATCACGGCCTATCAGGGTGACGTGACGGATTTTCTGGCCTTTATGACACTGCACAAAGGCGACAGTCAGGGCTTGGGCGCGTTGGCAAAGCTGACGATCTCGGACATGCGCAGTTGGATGGCAAAAACCCGCGGGCCTGACGTGGGGCCACGATCACTGTCCCGCAAACTGTCGGCGGTAAAAGCGTTCTACCGCTGGCTGGCAGAGCGCGAAGGGTTTGAGGCAACGGCTGTCTTGTCGACCCGCTCGCCCAAGTTTCCCAAAAAGCTCCCTCGGCCCTTGGCGATTGACGCGGCCAAGGCGATGATAGACTGCGTGGAAATGCAATCGCGCCACCCGTGGGTGGCTGCCCGCGACGTGGCTGTCCTGACCCTGCTTTGGGGATGCGGGCTGCGGATATCCGAAGCATTGGCATTAAAAGGTGCGGATGCCCCGTTGCCAGATGTTTTGCGCATTGTTGGCAAAGGCGGCAAAGAAAGGGTGGTGCCTGTCCTACCTGCCGCCCAAGACGCCGTGGCTGCCTACCTGCGTGCCTGCCCATTCCCCCAAGAACGCGGCGCGCCCCTGTTCAAAGCTGTGCGCGGCGGCCCCTTGGCAGCGCGTGCGATCTCGCAGGTGATGGCGGATGCGCGGATGCAGTTGGGGTTGCCTGCGACGGCCACACCCCATGCGATGCGTCACAGCTTTGCGACCCATCTGCTGGATGCGGGCGGCGACTTGCGCGCGATACAGGAATTGCTTGGGCACGCGTCCCTGTCTACCACCCAAGCCTATACGGCAGTCGATACGGCGCGATTGATGGAAGTCTACAACAGCGCCCATCCCAAGGCTGCCGGTTAAGCCACCTCTATCGCACAACGCCGATTTCTTCAAAGAAATCGCACCGGAATTTTCCAAAATTCCGGCCCCGCCTCAACGGTCCAACTGCATCACAAAATCCTGCGCGGCCTTGGTCGGGTCT
Source organism: Roseobacter sp. (assembly GCA_024636495.1). Taxonomy (GTDB): domain Bacteria; phylum Pseudomonadota; class Alphaproteobacteria; order Rhodobacterales; family Rhodobacteraceae; genus Sulfitobacter. Next base: position 8,310 of record JAGXGZ010000012.1, read on the forward strand.
TCCGCCCCTCGCGCCACACGGTCGCTAAGCGCCAACAGGGCTGCTTTGGCCTTTGGCGCGTCCAACTGCGCCAGTAATGCGTGTTTGACTGCCTGCTCGAACCAATAGCGGGCTTGCGCTGCGCGTGTGCGCTGCCAGAACCCCTGCTCCCGACGCCAGTCTATCAACGTTTGCACCTCGTCCCATGTCTCTTTCAGGCCGTTCTCTTGCAAGGCTGAAACCATCATCGCTTTGGGAAATCCGTCGGGGTCCTGCGGGCGTTTGCGCAGCAATCGCAATGCGCCTGCGTAATCCGCGCAAGTCCGCGATGCCGCAGGTTTCAGATCACCATCCGCCTTGTTGACCACGATGATATCCGCCATCTCCATGATCCCCCGCTTGACACCTTGCAGCTCGTCCCCACCCGCAGGCGCAAGCAGCAGCAAGAAGACATCCGACATCTCTGCAACAACGGTTTCCGACTGACCAACGCCTACCGTTTCGATCAGGACGACATCAAATCCTGCCGCTTCACACAGGCTGACCGCTTCCCGGGTGCGCCGTGCCACGCCGCCCAGATGCGTCTGACTGGGCGACGGGCGGATAAACGCGGCGCTCTCGCGGGCCAGCAGATCCATCCGCGTCTTGTCGCCCAGGATAGACCCACCCGAGCGGGACGAGGACGGGTCGATCGCCAGCACGGCCACCCGCAGACCGCGCCCAATCAGCATCATGCCAAAGCTTTCGATAAAGGTCGATTTGCCCACCCCCGGCGTGCCCGACAGCCCAATGCGCAATGCTTCTCGTTCTTTCGGCAAGGCCGCTAGCAAGGCCGTCGCTTGGGCACGGTGATCTGACCGCGAGGATTCGACCAGCGTAATCCCGCGTGCCAGCGCACGGCGTTCCCCCGCAGCGATCCCTTTGGCCAAATTCTCGATATCCATGCCAGAACCCCTTTACCTTGGTCTGCATCTTTCAAACGATGCTCTGCAAATGTCCAGAGCAACGGCAGGGTTGGCGGCGCGCAAAGTTTAACCCATAACCCGGTTTATGGCGTATGAACTTCCCATTGATCAGGTGATGCCGCAGGTAATTGACGCCCTGCGCAAATCAGGCCGTGTCGTTCTGCAAGCGCCCCCCGGTGCGGGCAAAACAACGCGGGTGCCCTTGGCGATCCTCGACGCGGGTCTGACGCAGGGCAGGATTATCATGCTCGAACCCCGCCGCCTTGCCGCCCGGGCCGCCGCTGAACGGATGTCTGCCACCTTGGGTCAGGACGTCGGGCAAACGGTTGGCTTTCGCGTGCGCGGGACGTCAAGCATCAGCGCCAAAACCCGGATCGAAGTCGTGACCGAAGGCATCCTGACGCGCATGCTTCAGCAAGATCCAGATCTACCGGGCGTTGGGGCCGTGATCTTTGATGAATTTCACGAGCGGTCCCTCAATGCAGATCTGGGCCTTGCGCTTTGTCTTGAGGTGGCGGGTGCCTTGCGTGACGATCTGCTGCTTGTCGCGATGTCAGCCACTTTGGATGCTGCCCCGGTCGCAGCTCTTATGGACGCGCCGATTGTCACCTCGCAAGGGCGCAGTTTTGAGGTCGTCCCTCAATGGCTGGACCGCCCTATCGGCAAACATCGGTTCGAACAGGCCGTCGCCGATCTGGTAATCCACGCACTAGAAACTGCCCCCGGATCTGCGCTGGTGTTTCTGCCGGGCGAAGGCGAAATACGCCGCGTCGAAACGGCATTGCGCGACCGATTGCCCCCCGACTGTACGCTGACCCCGCTGTTTGGCGCGATGGATTTCAAAGCACAACGCGCAGCCATTGCTCCGGCGTCTTCGGGGCGCAAAATCGTGCTGGCGACCTCAATTGCCGAAACCTCGCTCACGATTGAGGGCATCCAGATCGTCGTGGACGGCGGGCGGGCGCGGCGTGCCCGGTTTGATCCAGCGTCGGGCATGTCACGCCTTGTGACCGACCGGGTAACGCGGGCCGAGGCCACCCAACGGGCAGGCCGCGCAGGACGTGTTTCAGAAGGGATCGCTTTCAAGCTGTGGACTCGCGGCGAAGAAGGCGCATTGGCAGCCTTCCCGCCCGCCGAGATCGAGGTCGGCGATCTGTCATCCTTCGCACTTGAGTTGGCAATGTGGGGGGCAAAGGCCACCGATCTTGGCTTTGTCACGCCGCCGCACGAGGGGCGCTTGGCCGAAGCGCAGGGTGTTTTGCACATGTTGGGCGCATTGGATGGCGCAGGGCGCATCACCGATCATGGCCGTGCGCTGGCGCGGTTGCCGCTGCATCCCAGACTGGCGCATATGGTGGCAAAAGGCGGACGCAGCGCCCCGACACTGGCCGCGATCCTGTCAGAGAGGGACCCTCTGCGCGGCGCGCCGATCGATCTGACTTTGCGCATGGATGCCGTCGCAGGCAAGCGCACTCTGGGGGAGGTCAACCAAGCCACCCTCGCCCGCATCCGCCAAGAAACAAAACGACTTGCGCGCGGTCAATCACCCCTTGGGCCCGACACGCTTGGAGTGCTGGCCGCACTTGCCTATCCGGACCGCGTCGCGCTGCGCCGCAAAGGGGGCACTGCGCGCTTTGTTATGTCAGGCGGTAAGGGTGCTGTAATCAATGATGGCGATCCGATGGCCGCCGAGCGCTTGCTGGTTGCGACCGATCTGGACGGAGATCCGCGCGAGGCGCGCATCCGGCAAGCCGTGCGCCTGTCCGATGCAGATTTGCGCGATACATTTCAGGATCAGATCGCATGGCATGACGTTTGCACGTGGTCACGCCGGGACGGGCGCGTGTTGACGCGGCAGCAGGAACGATTTGGGGCCTTGGTGCTGGATGATCGTACATGGGCGAATGCGACCCCCGAAGATGTGGCGGTGGCCATGCTGGACGGCGTGCGGCAACTGGGCCTGATGCCCGGCAAATCCGCAAAGCTGTTTCTGGCGCGGGCAAGGTTAATGGCGCCAGAGTTTCCCGACTTTTCAGACGCATATCTGCTGGAAACATTGGAAGACTGGCTGCTGCCCCATTTGTCAGGTGTCCGAAGCGCGCCCGATTGGAAGGGGTTTGATCTGCTTCCGGCGCTGACCTCGCGGCTGTCTTGGGATCAGCAACAGGCGTTGGACAAGGCTGCCCCGTCGCATTTCACCACACCGCTGGGGCGTAAGCTGGCGATTGATTACGAAGGTGCGCAGCCCCAAATTTCACTGCGGCTGCAAGAGGTATTCGGCGTCACCCGTCATCCGATGATTGCAGGGCAACCATTGAAGATCACCTTGCTCTCCCCTGCCCAGCGCACCGTTCAGGTAACGACTGACTTGCCCGGATTTTGGGCCGGATCCTATGCCGATGTGCGAAAAGACATGCGCGCAAGCTATCCCCGGCACCCTTGGCCAGAAGATCCGACGCAAGCCGATCCTACCTTGCGGGCAAAACCGCGCGGCACCTAGCGCTAGCGCGTTGGGCGCTGCGCTGAATGCGCGGTCAAGACCAATAAGCCACCTGCAATGGCCCAATTCTTGACAAAGATCGACATTTGCCATGGGTCATCCGGGATCAGATGGAAAATGCTTGTGATCATGCAGTAAAGGGCTAGGGCAAAGCTGACGGGTGCCAACCAAAGCCCGCGGATCAGGCAAAACGCGGCCAAACCGTTGAACGCCAGTGCCGGCCAAACCAAGAATCCCGGCAATCCGCGCCCCTCAAGCAGCGCTTGCGCCGCTTCGGGATCAACAAGTTTTTGAACACATCCAGCAACGAAAAGGGCCGCCAGCAATAGGCGGCCCGAAAGCATCAAGGTATTGATCACCCTGTCGTTCATGCGGTCGTCGGTTCAAACGTCAAGGCAACACCATTCAGGCAATGACGCTTGCCAGTTGGTTGCGGGCCGTCGTCAAAAATATGGCCCAGATGCCCACCGCAGCGGTCACAATGAACTTCGGTGCGAACAGAAAACAAGCTTCGGTCAGGCATCGTCTCGACAGCATTTTCAAGCGGCGCGTAAAAGCTGGGCCAGCCTGTCCCGCTCTCATATTTTGTCTCAGAGCTATAAAGTTCTTGATCACAGCCTTTGCAATGGAACACGCCTTCGCGTTTTTCATCATTGAGCGGGCTTGAAAACGGGCGTTCCGTGCCTGCATTGCGCAGCACGTCATAAGAGGCATCATCAAGCCGTTCGCGCCACTCTTCCGGGGTATAACTGACTTCGAAATCGCCTTGGGCAACAGTGCCAGCACGGGCGGACGCTGCGATGGAAAATGGCGAGAGGGCCATCAAAAAACTACTATGTTTCAAAAAGTTGCGGCGTTTCATTTCAAGCCTCTTTCAATCTAGTCATCCAGTTGGGGTTTAAATCTGCCGAACAGTCTGGGTAACAGCACTGTCCGGCAGGGTACTCGTAAACATGCGCAAAGCGCGTACACTGGCTAAACTGGTTAAAACGGCAAATCGTTCCATTCTACTTTTACGGCCAGCATCTGATAACATCGACGACATGTCGCCTGATCACAAATAGGCTGCCCGAATACTCGCAAACACCAAACCTGACACCAAACAACGTGGCGGCACCAAGCTATGTTATTCACGAGGATGAATGACAAAGAGTTTCAGACGCGCGAAAAAAATCTCGGGTCTTCCACCAATTTTTGGAAAATACTAGACAAACCACTGAAAACCAGTGCCCCCAATGCTCGGAAACTGCGGCTAAAGCAGGCCTATAGTTCGGTCATCGACCCTGCGGCCAGCACGGCACCTGTGGGCGCACCTGTAGGGGAACCGCCTATCGGTTCGTCTGAAATGGCCAGCGTGAACTGGGCTGCCTGACTGCGCAAAGCTTCTGGCACAAGAACGCGCACCGTCTCGCTATCAGGCAACACGCCCAGCGAGACCGGTGCCTGATCTGGCAAGATCGCCCAAAGCTCGAACACCCGGTTTGGGATCACTTCGCCCGAGATGCGGCGCAGCGCAATTTCATGCTTTACCGGCTCTACAACCGCGAGCACCTGAAGCCCGCTGGTATCGCTGACCAATTGAGCCGCCAAGACAGTTGGCTGCGTACCCGGCCGGGTGTTCATCTCAAGCAGCTGAACGCCCAGATACCCTGCAAAAAGCAGCGACGCCATGCTGACACCCTGCCATAGCCAAACGCGCTGCAACACGGAAACGCGGGTTTTTGGAAACACTTGCGCAAGCAGCTTTTTCTTGACCCGTGCAGGCGGCTTGACCGGGTCAATGCCATCCGTCATCGCAGTCAAGCGTTCCTGCCAGAACACAACTTGCCCTGCAAATGCCGCGTCAGTCGACATTCGGCGGCGGCCATCGATTACGTCTTTGTCTGATGCCAAACCCAGGACCAGCTCGGCGGCAAGGACATCATCGTCGCGTGGGATATCTGTTTGTTCTGTCATTGGCTCATACATTCCCGCAGGGCAATCAGCCCGCGTCGCAGCCATGTGCGCATTGTGTTAAGTGGCACGCCAAAACGGTCCGCTAGATCAGCATAGGTTTCACCGTCTAGATACGCCCCGCGAATGGCTTTGCCTCGGTCTTCCTCAAGCGTGTCCAGACACCCGGACAAGCGCGATGCCTCGGATGCGGCAACAACCGCCTGTTCAGGGTTCAGACCCGGGGCAATCAGTTCAAAGCCGGGCGTGTCAATATCTTGATGACCCTTTTTACGGGCGCGAAGGCGGTCAATAGACGTGTTTCGCGCGATTGTGATCAGCCACGTCATCGGGCTAAGCCCGTTGGCAGAATAGCGATCTGCGTTCTTCCATATCTTTACAAATGTATCCTGCATGGCATCCTCTGCTGCAGCGCGCTTGTTCAACACACGCAGGCAGACCCCAAATAGTTTCGCAGAAACACGGTCATACAGCTGATCAAACGCGGCACGATCCTTTAAAGCGACGCGCGCGATAAGGTTTTCGATCTCACTACGGTCCATTTGCAAGGGCTGCTACTCCGCCGGATGGAAATACTAATACAAGTTACTAAAGTAGTTAGACATCAGATCATCTTTTTCCAGTGTCCCTACCGTTGATCTATTCCATAAAGTAAAAGCCGCCGCTTGGCTAATTTCTATTGCACTGAGATTGCATTTAGCGCGCAAAATTGCGCAAGCTGCGCGCGCGGGGGAATGCAGATCATGCTGCCCTCCGCCGCCAAGCAGGCAATACTCAGTTGAGAAAGATGGCAGATGGCCCCTAACCGTTCTTCTTATGACGTGGTGATCGTTGGCGGTGCGATATTCGGCTCTTCGCTGGCATGGTGGTTGACCCAAACCCCCGGCTTTGATGGCACCGTGCTGGTGGTCGAGCGTGACCCAACCTATCAATTCGCGTCCACCAGCCACACCAACAGCTGCATCCGGCAGCAATTCAGTTCGGCGATCAATGTGCAGGTGTCACAGTTCGGCGCGCAATTTATTAAGAGTTTCCGTCGTTTTATGGGCGATGACCCCGATGTACCGCATCTTGCGCTGCAAAGTTTCGGCTACATGTATCTGGCAGACACGGCGGAATTTGCACAAACGCTAAAGCGCAACCAACAGATCCAGATGTCGCTTGGCGCAGGGACAAAGCACCTAAGCCGCGATGACATTGCTGCCGCCTATCCGTTCTACCAGCTCGACGACATTCTTGCCGGAAATCACAATCTGATCGACGAAGGCTATTTTGATGGCGGCACGATGTTTGACTGGTTCAAGCGCAAGGCCAAACGGGGCGGCGTTGACTATATCCATGACGAAGTTATCGCGATGACCAAATCAACCTGCGGGACGAAAATCGACGCTGTCACGCTGAAATCGGGGGCCGTTGTTGCCTGTGGTACGGTCGTCAATGCGTCGGGGCCACGGGCACTGGCCACAGCGCAGATGGCGGATATTTCCATGCCGGTGGAACCCCGAAAGCGCTATACATATGTGTTTGATGCGGCTGACCCGCTGGACCGTGACCTGCCCCTGACGATTGACCCGTCGGGTGTGCACATGCGCAGCGAGGGGAAATATTACATGGCCGGGTGCCCTCCTGATGATGATATGCCTGTGGCATATGACGATTTCGGGTTTGATCACAGCTTGTGGGAGGCCAAGGCATGGCCCGCGATTGCCACCCGCATCCCGCAGTTTGACCGCGTCAAGGTGATCAATGAATGGGTCGGGCATTACGCCTATAACACGCTTGATCAAAATGCCATTCTGGGACGGCATAGCACCGTGGGCAACTTTGTTTTCATGAACGGGTTTTCCGGTCACGGGTTGCAACAATCCCCCGCGATTGGGCGCGGCATGGCCGAGCTCATAGCCTATGGCGAATACCGCAGCCTCGATTTGACGCCCTTTGATTATCAGCGGATAGAGACCAAACGCTCGATGATCGAACAGGCCATCATATAGTTTTGAAAGGACACGAACATGTTGAAGAAATTGGTTTTGACCGGTGCAGCGGGGCGTCTAGGGTCTTACCTGCGCGAACCCCTGTCAAAGATGTGCCAAGAGTTGGTCAGCACGGATATCGCTGAGGGCGTTGGCACGCTTTATCCCAATGAACGTTTCGCCCAAGCCGACATTGCCGTTTATGACCAAATTGCGCCCCTGCTGGAAGGGGCCGATATGGTGGTTCATTTCGGTGCCATCGTGGATGAAAAACCATTCGAGGAATTGCTGGGCCCGAATTTTGTCGGCTCCTACAATATTTGGGAGGCCGCCTATCAGCACGGACTGCAACGGGTTGTTTATGCGTCATCGATCCATGCGGTGGGCATGCATAAAAAGGCGGATTTCATCGGCATCGATGCGCCCCACAAGCCCGATACGTTCTACGGCCTTGCCAAATGCTTCAGCGAGGACCTTGCCAGCATGTATTGGGACAAGCGCGGCCTTGAGGCCGTGTGCCTGCGCATCCTTAGCTGCGCGCAGGTCAACAATACCCGCGCCTTGGGGTCGTGGTTGTCATATGATGATCTGATCCAGCTGGTCACCCGCGCCATCGACACGCCGTCGGTCGGGTTCAGCGTGATCTACGGCGTGTCAAACAATGACCGCGCGCCGGTGGACAACGCCAAAGCGTCCTTCCTTGGCTACCGCCCGAAAGACAATGCAGAACAATTCGCCGAGGCTATTTTGGCCGAGGCCGGACCGGCCGATCTGAAGGACCCCGGCCAGATGTGCCATGGCGGCCCGTTTGCGTCGGTCGATCTGGGTCAAAGCGGTGTGGCGTCAATGAACATCGTCAACGATAAAAAAGAAACCTAAGCAAAGCTGGAGGGGGCCGCCGATGGCCCCTTCCCTCGGTCACATCCTTTGCTAGTCGGACAGTTCCTGCCACCGGTGGCAGGCGACCTTGTGCTCGGCTCCTGCGGCCTCAAGCACGGGTTCTTCGACGCGGCACCGGTCAATTGCTACCGGACAGCGGGTTTGAAACTTGCACCCCGGCGGCGGGTTGGTCGGAGACGGAATTTCCCCCTCAAGCTTTTGCGCCTTGCCACGGTCATCGGGATCAAGCGACGGGATCGCAGATAGCAGCGCCTTGGTGTAGGGGTGGCGCGGGCCGGAAAACAGGGTGCGGGTGGGCGCGGTTTCCACGATGCGCCCCAAATACATCACCGCCACATGATCGCAGACATGGGCCACCACGCTCAGGTCATGGCTGATGAACAAAAACGTCAGCCCCATTTCCTGCTGGATCGCCTTGAGCAGGTTCAGCACATCCGCCTGAATGGACACATCAAGGGCCGCCACACTTTCATCAGCAACAATGAATTTCGGCCCCGACACAAGTGCGCGTGCAATCGAGATACGTTGGCGCTGCCCGCCCGAAAACGCATGGGGAAAACGACGTAGATGTTCAACGTTCAACCGGCATTTCGCAGCGATCTCGCGGACACGCGCATCCGTCTCGGCGCGGTTTTTCGTCAGGCCCATGACTTCTAGAGGTTCGGCAATAATATCGCGTACCGTCATGCGCGGGCTAAGCGCAGCATAAGGGTCTTGAAAGATCAGCTGCGCGCGTTTGCGGTAATCTTTCAGCTCCTTCTTGCCGAGGTTTTTCAGCGAATACGACACTTCGCCATCGTCGAACAGAACATCGCCCCGACTGATCGGTGCGGCCCGCAGCATGGCACGGCCCAGCGTGGTTTTGCCCGACCCAGATTCGCCGACCAAGCCAAAGAAACTGCCCGCTTCGATTTCGATATTCACATTCTCAACCGCGCCCACATAAGGCTTGGGCCCAATCAAGCTGCCGCGCAGGGCATAGTGAACAGACAGGCCTTTGGCGGCAATCAGGGGTTTGGTGCTCATGCGGGATCCCCTTTCGCATCATACAGATGACAGGCGGCATAATGATCACCGTCTACGTTGGAAAATTCGGGCACGTCTGCGGCACAGCGCGGGCCGATCACCGCTTGGCAGCGGGTGTGATAGACACAGCCCGACGGGCGTTCCAACGGCGACGGGATATCGCCGGGGATCGGTGTTAGCGGCGCGTCCATGTCATCAAGCTTGGGCAAAGCGGCCAGCAGGCCACGGGTGTAGGGATGCGCCGGGCGGCGGATCACGTCACGCACAGTGCCTTGTTCGACGAGGCGGCCCAGATACATCACCGCCACTTTATCGGCAGTCTGCGCGATCACTCCCAGATCATGGGTGATGAAAATGATGCCCATGCCAAATTCCGCCACGAGGTCTTTCATCAGGTCAATCACCTGCGCCTGAATGGTCACGTCCAGCGCCGTTGTCGGTTCATCCGCGATCAGCAGCTTGGGTTTCGTCGACAGCGCCATCGCGATCATCGCGCGTTGACGCATCCCCCCAGACAGCTCGAACGCATATTGCCCAAAGCGCGTGGAGGGATCAGAAATGCCCACGCGGTCCAGCATTTCGATCGACACCTCTTTGGCCTGCGGTTTGGAATAGTTGGTGTGGATCAACAGCTGTTCGACCATTTGATCCCCAATCGAGATCGCAGGCGCAAAGCTGGCCATTGGTTCTTGGAAAATCAACGATATCGCCCCGCCGCGCACGACTTTCATCTCGCGGTCGGTTTTCAGCGACAAAACATCCACCGGACCGTCATCCAGATGCAATGTGATCTTGCTATCAGGTCCGTACACGGCATTGCCGGGGTTCAGCTTCATCAGGGATTTGGCAGTGACAGATTTACCCGATCCGCTTTCGCCCACCAGCCCCATCACCTCGCCTGCCTCAAGGCTAAAGGACACGTTATCAACGGCAGTGATGCGTCCCTCGTCCGTGTCGAATTGCAAGGTCAGGTTTTCAACGTCGATCAGTCGGCTCATTTCTTGGTGTCTCCATAGGGATCAGCAGCATCGCGCAGCCCGTCCCCAACAAATACAAACGCCATCACAAGCACGATGAAAAAGATCACCGGAATGAAATACCATTGATAATTCAGCAAAACATCCGCGCTGGTGACGTTTTGCAACATCACACCCAGCGAATTCACCGGATCCTTGAGGCCAAGCCCGATAAAGCTGAGCGCGGTTTCAGACAGCACCATATAAGGGAAGGAAATCACCAGATCGACGATGATGTAGCTGGTGAAACTGGGCAGCAGATGCTTGCGAATGACATGCCCGCTTGAGGCCCCGCATAGCCGGGCGGCCAGCACATATTCCTGATTGCGCTCGGTCAGGATATGGGTACGCACGCGCCGCGCCAATGTGGGCCAGCCGATAAAGCCTAAGATGATCGAGATAAAGAAAAACCTTTCTTCCGCGCTCCATGTGTCGGGGATAAAGGCTGCCAATGCCATGAACAGCGGGATGGCGGGGATGGTGCGCACCGCATCTGTGACCATCTGAATGATGGAATCCACCCAGCCCCCATAGAACCCCGATATGCCCCCGATGACCAAGGCCAACACAAAGGCGATGAACACGCCAATGGTGCCCACCGCAAGCGAGGTGTTGATGGCATGGAAGGTCCGCGAGAAAATATCCTTGCCCGTCGAATCCGTGCCGAACAGATGAATATACCCTTCGTCCACGCCAAACAGATGCGTGTCAAAGGTTATGAAAAACATGCTGTATTCAGACCCTTCGACAAAGAATTGCACATAGTGCCTTTTGTCGGTGTTGACGGTCGTGACCCATCTGAAGTTGGTCTTGATCGACCGCTCCCGTTCCAGCGCATAGATGAATGGCCGGATTGAGCACCCGTTGTCATCGCAGAATTTCGGGATGGTCGGCGCACCGTTCAAATAATCTTTGTCACGGCCCGCAATGGTGGGGTCATAGGGCGTCAGGAACGGCGCAAAAACGCCCGACAGGATCAGGATAATCAGCACCCACGCCCCGACCATCGCGGCCTTTTGTTTCTTGAACCGGGTCCAGATCAACTGCCCTTGGGAGGCAGTAAAATAGGCATCCTTGGCGGTCTGGTCTACGGCGGCGTCATAGCTATTGGTATCTGTCATGTCATTTACCCCAATATGCTGCGGCGGATGCGCGGATCGACCAAAGCCAGTGCGATGTCCGTGATAAAGTTGATGGCGACGATGCTGCCGGTCAGGAAAAAGATGATCGCGCCGGCAAGCTGCTGGTCATTTGACCGGGCCAAGGCCTCGATCAACAGCGATCCTGCCTCGGTCAGGGTCAGGATCAGCGCCACGATGGGCAGCTCGTTAAAGATGCGGTTCAAATCAAAGCCAAGCGAGTTGATGATCGGGCTAAGGGCGTGGCGCGCGGGATAGCGCATCAACAGCTTGCGCCCGGAAACGCCTCGCGCAGCTGCCGCTGTCACGTAAAGCTTGCTGATCTCGTCAGACATCAGGGCGCGCACCGTCTGGATCGCAAAGGCCGTGGCCGACCAGCCCAGAATGAAAACGGGCAGCCAGACATGGCCCAAGAAATCCCTGATCTTGGCCGCGTCCCAAGGCGCGTCGCGATATTCAGGCGAGAAAAGCCCCGTCAAACTATCCCCGAACATCACGGTCGAGAACAACATGATCATCAACGCCAGCAAGAAGTTCGGCAGCGCCAGACCCAGATAGCTGACCAGCCGCAGACCGTTGTTCAAAAACGGGTTGCGCGATGTGGCGGCGATGATGCCAACCGGGATCGCAATAATATAGGCCAGCAAAAGCGAGCCAAGGCAGATGCCAATGCTCAGCCAGACTTTCTGACCCAAAAGCTGATTGATGTTGAGACGCAGGATGCAGCTGTCGCCAAATTCGCCTTGGAAAGCGTTGATGATCCAACTGCCCCACCTTTCCATGAACGGTCTGTCCAGCCCAAGGCGGACGCGTTCGGCTTCGATATCAGCGATAGAGATTTGCGCGCCTTGGCTGTTTTTAAACGCAAGGTAGCGTTCGGCGCAGTCGCCGGGAACCATCTCCATCAACGAGAAGACGATGAATGAAACAAGGCACAGCGTAAATAACGCCAAGACCAATCGGATGAACGCAAATCTAAGGAATTGCACCATGTCTGTCTGTGCCCCGCAGCAAGATGCGACCCATTTGGGTTCGCTTTTATAAAAGGTTGCGGGCCAAAACGCTGGCCCGCAACACGATCACATTCAACAAGAGTTTAGATTACTCGTCGAAAAACCACTGCGCTGGACGGTAAGGGTACGTCCGGTAGTAAGCATAAGACGCTGTCTTGAATTCCGGAAAATTCTTGAGAGACGTCGAATGATAGATCGGCTTTTGCTCTTTCACGGTGCCGATGAACAACAGGTTGCCTGTCATGTTTTCGACCAACTTGAGACCCAGTGCATCTGATTCAGGCGTGCCAACGGGTGTTGCCTGAAACGCCTTGATGTCCTCCATCATTTCCTTGGCAAAGGCGGGTGGTTCTACACCGGATGCGCCATCGGAATCGACCCATTCACCCCAAAGCATCGCAGTGCGCATGTTGAAATAGTTGTCGTAAGGTGGAATAAAGATTTCCCCGTTGCCCAAGACAACCGCCAGCGGCACGCTTTTCTCGAACATGGTCACGTCAAGCTGGTTAGACGACTGCGACGAGCGGTATTCGTCTGTGGTGACTTCTTTGACCGTGTTGTTGATGCCCACATCGCGCCAGCTTTGGCCGACCAGTTCAACGATCTTGATCGAAATGCCTTGCGTGGCGACTTGCAAGTTCAGTGTCAAAGGATCGCCATTTGGCAATTCGCGCATGCCGTCGCCGTCCGTATCGACAACGCCGATTTCATCCAGCAGGGTTTTGGCCAGCTCGGGATCGAACTGCGCATAGTACTGTTCCCATTCCGGGGTGACAAAACCGGGCGTGGGGGAAAAGCCCACATATTGCTGCGGTGTGCCAAGGCCGAACATCGCGACTTCGTTGATTTCGTCGCGGTTCATGGCAACAGACATGGCCTGACGGAACTTGAGATCGCCAAAGACTTTGCGCTTTTCCAGATCCTCAGACGTTACGTTGAACGCAAAGGTCGGCATGGTGATGTCGGGCTTGAGGTCGATGGCAAAGCCGGACTTTTCCTGGTTTTCCATCAGCAGCGGAACATAGTCGATCTGCAAAGCCTGCGCTTTATAGTCGACTTCGCCGTTGACCAGTTTCAGCAAGCGCACTTCGCTTTCACCCACGAAAATCTCGTCCATTTCGTTGATGTAGGGCAGTTGGTTGCCGGCTGTGTCTACCTTGAAATAATAGGGGTTCGCGACGAATTGGCGGCCTTCCGTTGTTTCGGAAATCACGATGTGGCTTTCCAGTGTTGGTGCCGCATCAAGGGGTAGGCCTGCAACTTTGTCAGGGTGGGACAACATCGGTGTTGGCGTGTCCATCCAGTCAGAGCTACCGTAATAGGCTTTGATCAGGTCATAGCCGTTCTCAAAGCCAAGCGATTGCGCCAGCGTGTCGGCGTCGGGGTTGATAGCCGGGTGATATTGGCCAAGGAAATGCTTGGGCTGGAACCCTTGGGCATAGTGGTTGGCAAAATGCGCCAGAAAACCGGGCTTGGGCGATGGCATGTTGAACCGCACGGTTTGCGCATCGATCACGTCAACGGTCATCGCCTCGCCACCGGCCAGCACATAGTCTTTGGGGCTTTCGATCACGTTGGGATCAAGGGCCAGGTTCTCGTACCAAAATTCAACATCCTCGGCACCGAAGGGCTGGCCGTCGGACCATTTGTGACCTTCACGCAGAACAAATGTCAGCTGGGTGTAATCATCGTTCCACGACCAGCTTTTGGCAACGTTAGGCACGATGGTGGTCAGGTCGTCCGCATAGCGCACAAGGTTCACGTGGCGCACCGACATAAAGTCAGATGTGCCCGCTTCGGTGGCATTGGACAGCGCATTGAACGTGCCGCCATAACTGCCGATCATATCATAAGGGGCGACAACCAGCGGCTCGGATGGCAGACGATCCGCAAGTGCTGGCATGTCAGGGTTGCCACGAATACGACCATTAAGCGCGGCAATATCGGGGTTTTCAGACATATCAAGGCTGCAATCGGCCAAGCCTTGGAATTCTGCCAGTTCGTATTGCTGTGGAAATGCGCCAGCAGCCACGCCCATCGGGTCTGATACGGTGACAGCCGGACAGGCCGCCATCGCAGCACCCGCGACAAGCGTCATCGCCGCGCTGGATAAAAGTACCTTCTTCATTCGTCTCTCCTTGTTGGTGGTATATTGCGTGTCCTTGTCCAGACCGCTGAGCTTTGCGCCCTTGTTCGTATTCAAATGCGTTTTCCGCATTTTCTTGGCGTTAATGTGTTGCTGTAAAATCCATGTGACAGACTTTGCCCCAGATGCGCTTGTTTCCCGCCCCCTGCGCGCAATAATCGCGCGTAAAAGCGCAGGGTGCCAAGTTCGTAAGCTTTTGGTGAAAAGGATCGGGTGTCTGGATGCGCAGCACATAAATGTTGCACCGCGTTTCAGAGGTGCAAAATAAGTGCAGCAATGCATTGGTCGTTGTCTTTTTCAAAGACGCGCACAATGTGTTCAACATGAATTCATCCCAGCAGACAGCCAAAGTAGCGACCATTCCAAGACACAAGTCAACACATTCCATTTCCCTTGCATTGAATCAAAAACACGCGACTGTGAGCGCAAATGGCTGAAAAATCAGCCGTGCTCCTTAAAACAAAAGTGGATTAAGCGGCATGGAATTTCTGACCTTGGGAGGGTACGAAAAATGGACTACGTAGCTTATTCACCCCATGAGCGCCCCGTATTTGCGCCCAAGGCCAGCCGGGTTTGACCTTTCGTGTACTCAGCGCCGAGATCGCGCATGAAACCAATACCTTCAATATCCATCCCACAACGGTGAAGTGCTTTGAGGATCGGTTTCTTCTGGACGGCCCCCAAGCCATCGCCACACGCACGAACAGCAATACCGAATTGGCGGGTCTGCTGGACGTCGTGCGCAGATATGATTGGCAGCTAAATCACGTGATCAGCGCGGCCGCCGGTCCAGGTGGCGTTCTCACACGGGACGCCTTTGAAAGGATCACAGCACCGCTGATGGCTGCGACTCAAGAGCCTTGGGATGGTATCTTTCTGATGCTGCACGGGGCCATGGTCACCGAGTTTTGCGAAGATGGCGAAGGCGAGATTCTGCGCCGTCTGCGCGCCATCGTCGGGGTGGATATTCCGATTGCCGTCACACTCGACCCCCACGCAAACGTCACCCGCGACATGTGCGATCTGGCGCAAATATTGGTGTCGTTCACCACCTATCCCCATGTTGATCTGCGCGCGACAGGCCAGCGCACGGCAGAGCTGTTGCAGCGCACGATGACGGGCGACATTTCCCCCTGCACCCTGCGCGCCCATCGCCCGATGTTGGAGGAAGCCAACGGAGGGCGTACCGATATTGGCCCGATGATTGACCGCCACGCCCGTGCCCGCGCGTTCGAGGCTCGCAAAGGCGTCTACGCGATCAGCATTAACGGTGCCTTTCCTTGCGCAGATATTGCCGAGGTCGGCCCGACCATTCTGATCACCTGCGACGGCGATAAGGAGGAGCATCGCCAGATTGCCGAAACCTTAGCGGATGACATATGGGACAAGCGGTTTGAGGTACTTAATAGCTATCTTAGCAGCACCGAAGCGGCAGCAGTGGCAAGTCAATGGGATGGCACGGCGGGGCCGTTGGTCATCGCTGATTATGCCGATAATCCCGGTGCGGGTGCATACGGCGATGCAACCGGGTTATTGGCTGCGCTGATTGATGCCGGTGTGGGGAATGCGTGTTTTGGACCCTTGGTCGATCCGGTCGCCGCAGCGCTTTTGAACAGATCCAACATCGGCACAAAGCTCACGCTTGAGATCGGAGGCCGCTGCGCGCCGCAGTACGGGGGCGGCCCTATCAGCGTGTCAGGTGTGGTCAAATGGACGGGGGATGGTCGCGTTCTGGGCAGCGGCCCGATCTTGGGCGGGCTTGAACGCAACTTTGGGCCAACAGCCGTGCTTAAGGTGGCAGGGATCGACATTCTTGTCGTCAGTATTCCGCATCAGATGCTTGACCTGCGCCAGTTCGAAACCTTCGGGATTGATCCTGCGGCAAAAGCCGTTGTTGCCTTAAAATCCATGCAACATTTTCGCGCCGCTTTTGCTCCCATCGCGGGGCGCATCATCGTGTGCGACAGCGGTGCGTTGTGTACGCTGGATTACGCCTCGCTTGAGTATAAAAACGTACCGCGCCCGATGTTTCCGCTGGATCTTTAGCCGGTTCTCTTGTGCCGTTGTCGGTGCCGCGGGCCGTCCGGCGTGATCGTGGACAACGACAATGTCTGATCCATGTGCTTCATCCTGTGCCGCAGCATCAGCCGGGTCAAACGGTAAAGATCGGCCGCGTATCCGGGGTGGTCCGCGACATTCTCGGCCTCGCCGCGCCCTTCGTGATCATACAGGATCGGTGGCAGATCGGCCGCAAATTCGACCAAAGTAAACCGCGCCTCGCGCAGGATCGACAGGGATGAATCGCTTGGGTCGGTGCCCAATGTTCGCTCCCAAAGCGTTGGCGCCTCGGGTTCGGAGAAATCCAGCTCGGAGAAAGAATAGCGCCGCCAGTCGGTTGGCACCTCGCCCCGCAAAAGCGGCAGCAGCGACCGCCCGTCCATCGCGTTTGGCACGTCCTGCCCCACCCAATCAAGAATAGTTGGCGTGATATCAATTGTCTCGACAGGTTCTGTCACGACAGTGCCTGCACGATCCTGATTGCCCGGTTGGCGAATGATCAGCGGTGTGTGAAAGGCCGCATCATGGGCGGTGAATTTGCTCCAGCTGTGGCGATCGCCCAGCATTTCACCGTGGTCTGCTGTGACGATCAGCAACGTGTCATCATATTGACCGCTGTCTTTTAAAAACTTCACCACCCGCCCGATATGCGCATCAACTTCGGTGATCAGACCAAAATAGATCGACCGCAAGGTCTGGATAGTTTCGTCGGTGTCGGCCAGATCAGGAAATCCCACGACATTGCCGCTTAGTTTTTTCTGCGCCAGCGTCGGGCCGAAAAACGGATGCGCCGCGATTTCGGTCTGGGGGTCGGGATGACGGATCGGCAAAGGGATCTGCGCAGGGTCATACATGTCGTTGTAGGGTGCGGGGGCCACAAGCGGCGGATGGGGCCGTATATAAGTCAGATGGGCGAACCAGTCCTGATCACGGTACGCAGGCATCGTTGCAAGAAACCTGTCGGTCAGAAACGCAGTATCGCTGTCTTCTTTGCTGTAGAGCGCCGGGTCATTGATTTTGGGAGCACTTCCCGTCGGGGATACCGGAATGTAGACATCCTGATAGGTCTCGAACGTATAGCCCTTTTCGATCAGGTATGACCGCCACGGATAAGACATCTCGAACCGCATTTCGACGACTTCCTGAAAGCCGTTCATCGGGTATTCATAGCTGCGCATTGCCGGGTCATTGGGCGGAAAAATACGCGGGTCTTGCGATGTATCAGTGTAGCCGAACAGCATTGGCGTATATCCCGCTTTGCGCATTTCGGTGGCGACGTTTGGCACATCATGGCGCAACGGGGTGCCGTTGCGAACCGACCGATGGTTCATCGCGTATTGCCCGGTCAGCAAGGAGGCGCGCGAAGGGCCACACGGATTTACCACAGAAAAATGCCGCTGAAAGGTCACTGCATCCGCCATCAACGCCCGCAGGTTGGGAATATCCAAATGGTTGGCCAGATCGCCAAAAACACAATCAGCGCGCAGCTGATCAATGACGACAAACAGAACGTTCTTGGCGTTGCCCATTGCACGAATCCTTTTTGATGCTGCCGCTTTATGTAGTGCCTAAAAGGACGGCGCTGAACAGGGGTAAGCAGCGTGGCCGTTTCGTTGCATGCAGCGACATGTGGCACGCGCGCTGCCGATGCGTCATACGTCGGTCTTTTCGGTACCTTTTTGGAAAGATCAAGAAGCGGCCCGCTGACGGGCGCGACATACAAGCCCAACTTCCGCAAACCCGATCTGACTGGCGTTTCCACCACGCCCCCTCCCCTGTCCGCTGACAAAATTCCTTTCAAAAATGATACGCACGGCACATAAGCCCGCAAACACAAAGGCTCATTATGTCCCCGTTCATTATCGCCATTATCCTTTCAGCGGCTATGCTTCATGCGGTGTGGAACGCCATTGTAAAGACGGCCGTTGACCGCACGACGACGCTGGGGCTGGTTGCTTTGGGGCACGTGTTGCCCGGCGCAGTGATGGTGATGTTGCTGCCTTTGCCAAGCGCTGAAAGCTTTGTGTATATCATCCTGTCCACAATCGTACATTTCGGGTATTTTTATCTTCTTGGGCGCGCCTATCAGCATGGCGACCTAAGCGTCGTCTACCCAATTGCACGCGGCATTGTGCCTGCGCTGGTGTCGCTATGGGCGTTTTTATTGCTGGGCGAAGTGTTACCCCTGATGGCGTGGGTCGGCATTGGACTGATCGTTTCAGGGATCGTTCTTAGCAACTGGAAGGCACTTAGCTCAGGGGTTGGCAAGACTGCGCTGATCCTTTCGCTTGGGACCGGATTTTGTATTTCGATCTATTCACTGGTCGACGGGGTTGGCGTGCGCGTGTCCGGCAATACACTTAGCTACTGGGCTTGGGGTGCGTTTTTACATCTGTTCATTGCGGGTTTTATCGGTTGGCGTAAAAGACAGACGTTGGCGCACCTGCCCGCCAAGATCTGGCTTACAGGGATTGCGGGCGGCATGGTGTCTATCGTCGCTTACGGCTTGGTGCTGTATGCCAAGAACTTTGCGCCTTTGGGGGCTGTATCCGCGCTGCGCGAAACCTCTGTCATCTTCGCGACGCTCATTGGTTTCGTGCTCCTCAAGGAGGGCAACTGGCAGCGTCGCTTGGGCGCTGCGGTGTTGATGACAATCGGGATCGCCGTGATTGGCCTCGCGAATTTTAAGTAGCGTGTCCAAGGGGCACTGTGGCCCGCCCCAAGCTCAATAAAGGCCGTTAATCTCTAGCGGAAGTTTGCGTACTTTTTCTTGCTTCAGCAAGCTGCGCGGTTGGGGTGCTATTTCGGCATTTTGGGCGCGACGATATCTGGTTGCTGCCGCCGCTTCGAGGTCGGCACGGGTTTTCATGATCGTCGGCCGCAAAAAGACAAACAGCGTGCGCTTGTTGCGACTGTCGCTGCGGCTTTTGAACAAGTTACCCAACACAGGCACGTCACCCAACAAAGGCACCTTTTGATTACTTTGCAGCCGGTCATCCGTGATCAGTCCGCCCAGAACAACAGTTCCGCCATTTTCGGCCAGTACCGTCGTATTGATCACCCGCCGGTTGGTGACAAGGTCGGCAGCACCGGTGACGGCCTGATTGGTCAGGGACGACACCTCTTGTTCGATCTCAAGCTGAACAACTCCGCCCGCCGTGATGCGCGGTTTGACGACCATTGTGATGCCGACATCCTCGCGCTCGATGACCTCGGCGACATTGCCACCATCAGTTGTCAGGCGCCCGGTTCGGAACGGCACGTTCTGGCCGACCACAATCGTGGCTGACTGGTTGTCCATCGTTGTCACAGACGGGGTAGACAGCAAGTTGGCGCTGGTCGATGTATTAAGCGCCTGAATGAGCGCGCCGAAATTATCGGACGACAGTCCGACCGACAGGCCGGTGGACAAGGCTGCTGCATTGCCCTGGCCCAATGCGACGAGAATATTTTGCAAGGCACCACCGCCATTGCCAAACGACGTCGCTGCAATACCACCGTTCGGTGCGCCTTCGCCCAGACCCAACTGCACGCCAAGTCGTTCGGCCATGTCGCCGGATACCTCAACAATCGCAGCTTCAATCATGACCTGCGGACGGCGCACATCCAACGCCTTGATCAGGCTGGACACTTCGGCAAGCTGGCGCTGCGTCCCGCGCACAATAACGGAATTGGTCTCGATAGAGGCCTGAACCGATACGGGCGCAATCGGGGCGGCTTCGGGACCGACGGCAAAGCCCGGCGCGCCGGTTTCTTCTTCGCCGATGCTGGCGGCAACGGGGTTGGTCAGATCAACAGAGCCAGTCAAGGTATTGCGCACAAGATCGGCCACAATTGTCGCTTCGCCAAATTGCAGACGGTAGATCGACGTGCTGACGGTTTCGCTCGGCGCAACCCTGGGAGAGGTATCCATTGCCCGTGCAAGATTTCGGATTTGGGAAATGTCACGCGGCGTTCCGCGCACCAGCAAGACGTTTGAACTGGCATCGACGGACAACCGCGCCCCGGTTCCTGCTGGTCCCAACACTTGCGAAATCGCGTTCGCAACCGTGCCCGCCTCGGCAAAGGTAAAGCGGATTACTTCCGCTTCCATCGCCGCTTCGCCGTCGAAGGTGGTGGCAATAGAAACGATCCGGTTCACGTTGTCCAACGTGTCGGTGATGACAATGGCGTTGGGGTCTTCAATGGCTTCGATATACCCCGCTTCGTCAATCAAGGGGCGTAAGACGCGCACCGCTTCGGCGGCTGGCAAGCGGTTCAAACGCAGCAGACGGGTAACCACGTCCTGACTGCCGGGGGTCAGGATCTGTTCGGGGCTCCCTTTGGTCCGCGCGTCCAGCTCGGGGACGACCTGCCAGACAGCACCGGTTTCAACGGCGGCAAACCCACGAACCCGCAGGATCGACTGGAATAATGCCCAGACCCCTTCGCTGTCGAGCGACTGCTGCGAGACCACCGTGACTTCGCCAGTCAGGTTCGGGTCCAGAACCAATGTGCGGCCCGTGATCTCGGACACCTGTTCAGCCAGCAAACTGATGTCAGCATTACGAAGGTTTATAACAAAGGTTTCTTGCGCTTGCGCCACGTTGATCGGCAACAGCATGAAAAGCGTCAGCAAAACCGCTGCAAATTGAGAGGGAATGAACGTTCTCATCTTAGGGGAAACGACAGTGTAAATGTTTTGTCGTCACGCACGACTTCAAGACGGGCAACACCAGAGGAGGCCACTTGATCAAAGAATTTCTGATCGTTTTCTAAATTGCCCACTGCCTGCCCATTTACTCTTGCAACACGGTCACCTGCCTTGAGGCCTGCCAATTTTACACCCGGATCGTGACTTTCGTCTACTATATAGCCTTTTTCCGTCGCAATCAGACCTATTTCGCCCAGAACCTGATTGGGGTTCTTTATGATGCGCCCACGCCACATATTGATGTAGTCATCTGTCGTTTGCGGCGGTGGTGGGTCTTTTATCTCAATCGACCCAGTGCCCACGCCCAAGGCCGCCTGTAACCGATCAAAGTTGCTGACCACTTTGGGCGCTGTTTGCGCCACAATTTCGGCATCGATATTGTCGGCGTTTGGAAAGCCCAGAGCTTGCAAGGTGCCATTCACCTCAAGCGTGATCATCCTGTCGGCGATATCGCGCAGCACAGCCTTGCCCGCGATATCATCCCCGATCTCGTAGCGCAGCGTTTGGCCGTCCGCAGAAATCAACGCAGACGACAGTGCCGGATCAGACTGGCGCAAAACCCCGCGCAGTTCTAAATTCAAGGGGGCAACGCTGGCTTGGCTGGCGGTTTCCGCTGGTTGCGATGCGCTGCCGAACGGGGCCAAGGCCAGTGCAGGGCCTATGTCGGCAACTTGGGGCGCAGGCGTTGACGGTGCTGCGTCAAATGCGATGTCGGCGGGGGCAACTGAACTCTCGCCCAGAAAATGCCAAAACGCTTGGCCGCCCGCGATGGCAAGCGATGCCGTGAGCCATACCGCAACAACGGGGACGATCAGCGTGTTGAGACGTTTCATTGCGCCACCTCGACCCGGCGTGCGCCGATATCGATAAATCCGGACAGCGCGAACTGGGTGGTCTCTTCTGTGGCGTAGCCAACGGCGATATCGACGCGCTCCAGATCAGTATCATCGGTCGGGCTGCGTTGGACATCCACGCGCCAGCGTTGTCCCAACATCTCGACCATAGGCGGGGAGATCACGTTCAAGCGCAATGCGGCCAGACGGTTGTCGGCAACCCACCTTGCGACCGTGCGGGCCTCGATCTGGGAAATACGCGCGGCATGGGTCTGCGTAGCGACCAGCAATGAGACGGCACCCGTCGCCAGAACGGCTAATGCCACCAGCACCTCAAGCAAGGTAAAACCCGCGTCGGTGTTTGGTGTAGCGCGGGTCACGGCAGCCTCACATCGGCGCTTTCGAAATTCGAGGCGGAAACACCGTCGAACAGAAATGCAACTGTCTCGTCTGCCCCGGAGAAGGCGACCTGCATGGCCAGCAATTGCCCGGTTTCAGGCTGCGCTTTCGATGGCAGCATATCTGAGCGCATCAAATATTGTCCCTGCCGTTGTCCGTCCACGGCCATCACAACACCTTGGTCAAGGCGATGTGGTGCGCCAAGAACCCCGTCGGGGTGCACCGCCCATGCCCCGTCCTGAAAGCTTAGAAAACCATACCCGTCCATATCCCAGATGAACCCTGCAGGTGTGCCGTTTAGCATTGCACTGTTTGAAGCGCGCTCAAGCCGGACCGACAGCAGCGTCGCCTCGCGTTCAATCGCGGCGGCACTGCGGTTGCCACCCGACACACTTAGCCCGATCACCGATGCCATGACGCCGACAATCACCAAAACGACCAATGTTTCGATCAAGGTCAGACCCGCGTCGCTGCGCCTTTTTCGGTTATCCCGCGGCAAGCACGCCGCGCGTTTCATCCCCCTGCCCGATCGCCATTGTTGGATATGTCGAAATCCACACCTGTGCCGCCAACGGCACCATCCGCACCCAAAGATACCAAATCAAAATTGCCGTTTTCGCCCGGCGAACGGTAAAGGTACGGGTTGCCCCAAGGGTCCAGCGGCTCTTCTGCCAGATATCCGCCCTGCACCCAGTTCGACGGCTCTGGCGCAGATGTCGTGCGGCGCACCAACGCACCAAGGCCTTGTGCGGTTGTTGGATAGGTGCGGTTGTCGAGCCGGTAAAGTTCGAGCGCGCTTGCGATCGCCCGAACATCGGTTTTTGCCACAGCAACTCGCGCTTCGTTTGGACGACCGATGACATTCGGCACAATCATCGCTGCGACCAGCGCGATGATGACCAGAACCACCATCATTTCAATAAGTGTGACACCCGCATCTGCTTGCCGTTTGGGCGCAGACATTTCGGCTTTTGCCGGTCCATGCGCTTGCACGCTCTTCATTAGAATCCTAGCCATCCTGAAACTCTTTCCAATTTTCCATCGTACCTAATACACAGGGCCACCACACCATTACGCTACTCAGAAATGGACCCTCACACAATGATGAAACCTTGCAAATAGGTCATTCAAATACGCAGAAACGCGCGAAACTCGCCCCTGATGGGGCGGGCCTGAAAACGTGACACAAGTGATTGAAAATATTGAAAATATTCCCACCAGATTTGCCCAAAATCTTGTTCTGACAGAGGCTGATTCGGGGCAGACTGCGCCGATCATTTTACCAGCTGAACAGGTCACCTTATTGACCGCATCTTTGCCCGTACGCGGTGCGCGGGCCAAACGTGCGGCCTTGCCCTTCGCGCTTGAGGAACGGATCAGCGCGCCGCTTGGCGATGTTCACATCGCGCTTTGCCGCAGTTTGGACAGCGATAATAAAGTACTCGCCGCCGTGGTGGATCGCAAGGTGATGGATGCGTTGGACGGGCGCATCACTGGCACCGTCTGGCCCGAAACCTTTGCCCTGCCCAGCCCCGACGCACCCGAAGGCACCGTCGTGTGGGCGGTCTGGCGTGACGCGGACCGCGCATTGGTGCGTGTGTCTGATGGCACCGGATTTATCGTGGATCAGGCGATGCTGCCGCTGATCTGGGACTTGGCGCAAAAGCCTGAAATCTTTGCCTATGGGGACGCGTTGCCCGCCCTGCTTAACGTGCAGTCTCATTCCAGTACGCCCCCAAAACCGGACCCAAAGGATCTTGCCGTTGATCTGCGCCAAGGGCAGTTTGCGCAGGCCTCGACCAATTGGTCGTACCAACTGAAACGTGTCGCGGCACTTGGCGCAATCGCATTGATCGGCCATTTCGGCATTGCCGCCGCCGATGCGGTGGCGTTGCGAAACATCGCAGACCGCGAACGTGTTGTGGCGCAGGCTGCAATTGACACGATCCTGCCCGGCATGACATTGGCCGGTGACGTCACCCCGATCATCCGCCGCCTCGCCCCAACTGCGCAGCCCCAAACAGGCAGCGCGTTTTTACCTTTGCTGGCCCGCGTTTCAACGTCGTTGTCCGAAGTCAAAGGTCAGGTCAGTTTTAGGCGGATGACGTTTTCAGACACGCCAGCGCGCCTTACGTTTCTGATCGAAACACCGACACTGGACGCCTTGCAACAGGCCGAGAGGCTTTTGCGGGCGCAAGGTCTTGACGTGCGCAGCGGTGCCGCAACTGCCGCGGCTGGCGTTGCCGAGGCTGAATTCATCGTTTCTTCGGGGGCATCGCAATGAACGCTTTTTCAAATCTGTCCGCGCGCGAAAAATTGCTGGTATCGTCGGTGTTGCCTGCCGTGATCCTTTTTGCCCTTTATCAATTTGCATGGTTGCCTCTGGCGCAAACCCGCATCGATGCCAAATCTCAGATCGCCAGTTACCGCGCCTTAAGCCACGCAGCCCAAACGCAAGGAGATCAGCAAAGATTTACGGCCCCCGTGGCCCCGCCAACCACGCCTTTGCCTACGCGGATCACCCAAAGCGCAGTCAGCGCCGGGGTGCTGGTACGAAGGTTGGAGCCGGACGGGGCGCTGGTGCGGGTCACGCTGGACGATGCACCATTCGACGCGGTGATCGGGTGGATTGCTGCGATGGAGGCAGACCATGCGATCACCCTGGTCTCGCTTGAACTAGACCGCAGAACCGCGCCGGGCATCGTCGCCGCGCGCCTTGCCGTGGAGACATCGAAATGACCGAAGCATCCCCAATTCAGGCCGCACGGCTTAGCTATCAGTTCGCAAAATCGAACGGCGTGATTTTGCTGCCGCAGCCCGATAGCCCCTTGCCGTGTTGCTATTTCAGGCCCAACACGCCTGTCGATGTCTTGATCGAAGCGCAAAGGCTGGCGGGTCAGACAATCGCATTTGATCCCATTAGCGCCGAGGATTTTGAAGCCGCGTTGGGCCGTATCTACCGCGACAGTGCATCCGACGCCGCCGAGGCCGCCGCAGGCGATGATCTGAATGCGTTAGCCGACACGGCCGCCGCCGTGGATGACCTGCTTGACCAGAATGACGATGCCCCCGTGGTCCGGCTGATCAACGCACTGCTGCTAGAAGCGGTCAAGGAAGGCGCGTCGGACGTGCATATCGAAACCGAAGAACGCCGCCTGATCGTACGCTTTCGTGTCGATGGCGTGTTGCGCGAAGTCATCGAACCAAAGCGCGCGCTGTCCGGTTTGCTGGTCAGCAGGATCAAGGTGATGGGCAAACTGGATATCGCCGAAAAACGGCAGCCTCAGGACGGGCGGGTCAGCTTACGGGTCGGTGGCTATGATCTTGATGTGCGCGTCTCGACGATCCCGTCGCAATTTGGCGAACGCGTCGTGTTGCGTCTGCTGGATCGCAGCCAGACCCAGCGCGGTATCGAACATCTGGGAATGAGCGCGCGTGACCGCGAGGTGTTTGAACGCATCCTTGCGCGGCCTGATGGCCTGTTACTGGTGACGGGCCCCACCGGATCGGGCAAAACCACATCGCTTTACGCCGCACTGGGGCGGCTTAATGATCGCTCCCGCAACATCATGACGGTCGAAGACCCGATTGAGTATTCAATGGACGGGGTCGGGCAAATGCAGGTGAACGCGAAAACCGATCTGACCTTTGCGCGCGGCCTGCGTGCGATTTTACGCCAAGACCCCGATGTGATCATGGTGGGCGAAATCCGCGACCGCGAGACAGCGCAGATCGCAGTGGAAAGCGCCATGACAGGCCATTTAGTGCTGTCTACCTTGCACACGAACACGGCCATAGGGGCGGTATCCAGGTTGGTCGAAATGGGCGTAGAGCGGTTCTTGTTAGCCCCGATGCTGCGCGGTTTGGTGGCGCAACGGCTTGTGCGGCGCGTCTGTGCCGACTGCGCCCAACCGCATGTGATCACCGCCAGCGAAAGCGCGCTTTTGTCGGGCGCAATTGCGGCTGGCGAAACGGTGAAACGCGGTGCAGGCTGCGATGTCTGCCACGATCAGGGGTTTATCGGCCGCCTGCCGATTTACGAGATCATCGAAGTCGACCGCGCAGTTGAGAACCTTATTCACGAAGGCGCATCAGAGGCAGTTTTACAAGATATGGTGCGCAAAAAAAGCCCCGGTATTCTTGCGGACGGGGTTGATAAACTGCGTAAGGGCCTGACCACGGTGGAAGAGGTCGCGCGCGCCGTGCGCGACGATTTTGTCATGTCGGAAACCCCCTAAGCCATGGCCGCATTCTCTTATAAAGCCGTTGATAAGGGTGGCGCGCAGACGTCGGGGCTGGTTGAGGCATCAAGCGCTGCAGCCGCGCGGCAAGATTTGCGCGCCCGAGGTTTGCTGCCCCTGTCGGTTGACCCAACGCGCAGGGCCGGTGCGGGTGCATCAGGTTTGTTTGGCGGGTCACGCAGCAAGGGGATCGGCGGGCGGGCTTTGACGGTTGTGACACGGCAGCTTGCTACCCTGATCGGTGCAGGGGTCCGGATCGAGGATGCTTTGAAGACTGTGGCCGATCAAGCCAGCAACGCACGCGTGGCGGCATTGATGCTGACCTTGCGCGCCGATGTTCTGGACGGACAAGGATTGGCCCCGGCACTGGATGCGCATCCGCATGTGTTCGATACTTTTTATCGGTCGTCCGTGCGGGCGGGAGAAACTTCGGGACGTTTGGGTGACGTCATGGATCATCTGGCGGATTTTGTTGAAACGAGGTCAAAGAATGCACAAACCGTGCAACTAGCCCTGCTTTATCCGGCGATACTGGCGCTGGTATCCTTGGGGGTGATCGTCGCCCTTTTGGTCTATGTCGTACCCGACATCGTCAAGGTCTTTACCTCGCGGGGGGCGGAACTGCCGTTGCTCACGCGCAGCTTGATCACGGTCAGCGATTTCGTGGGGCGCTATGGTTTGGTCGTGCTGGGCGTTGTGGTCGCTGCTATATTTGCCGGCGCTTGGGTTCTGCGCAAACCCGCCATTCGCAAGCGATTTGATCAATGGACGGCAAGCGCATGGCCGATGCGACATTTTGTTTTGAAAGCAAACGCCGCGCAATTCGCGGGAACACTGGCCACGCTGGTCGTAAGCCAGGTGCCTTTGTCCGAAGCGCTTGAGGCCGCTGGCGATACGATCGGAAACACCTACATCCGCGCCAAGGCGCAGGCCGTTCATGCGCGGGTCCGCGAAGGCACCGCTTTGTCCAAGGCGATGCAGCAAGCCACCGTTTTTCCGCCACTGCTGGTCGCGATGGTCGCCAGCGGCGAGGCGGGCGGCACATTGGGATCAAGCCTGACCCGCGCGGCAGCGGATCAAGCCCGCGATCTGGATGCTCTGGTCGCCGCACTGGTGGCGTTGGTCGAACCGGCAGTCTTGCTGTTGATGGGCGGCGTTGTCATGTTGCTGGTCCTGTCGATCCTGCTGCCTATCGTAAACCTGAACAATCTGGTTCTGTGATGCCACTACGGTACGGCGTAAAGCTGGAATTCCAGCTCGGTCGGGGCGCTGGTCGGCAGACCCGGCACCAGACGCGCAGCATTCGGATCAATCCGCAGCTTGACCCAGCCATCCTGGCCAAGCTGCGCGCGCCCCATCAGATCGCGGGCCGCATCATCTGTGGTCAGCGTCGCGACACCGCTTTCGTCTTGGGACGTCAGCAGCAGATACAAAGCAGGGGCGGTAAAAGCAGGCCCACCGGGCGGCTGGCATGTGCTTTCACTGATGCGCAAAAATCCGTCACCCAAAACGGCACTGCGCGACAGAGTGATCGACACAATATCGACCACCGCTTGCCCCTCGCAGGGAACCGCATTGGGGCCAAGGGCCAAAACCTCGGGTCCGGCTCTGCCCGACAGGTTTTGCAAGCCAATCTGCCAAGGGCTTGCGTAGATGCGTCCGTCCAACAGGGTGCGTGGCCCCTGCATCTGAACACTGGCACCCAGCCTGCCCCGCAACAGGCTGGTCCATTGGCCTTGCCAGCTAAGCGTCAATCCGCCTTGCAGCGTTGCACGGCCCGACCAGATACTGCCAGACAGGTTCATGACCTGTGTCGGTTGCCCGATCAACTGTGCTATCGTTGCAGCAGGCGCCGTCACCGCCACGACAATTGCAAAAATCAGGAGACCAAAGCATGACAAAGCGAGCATCCGAAGCACTTTGCGACTTTGCCTTGCCACGGCAGAGCCGGCGTTTTTTTCTGTCTGGGATCGCGGCATCAGCATCACTTCTTTCTGCGTGTTCGGGGGCAGCGGGGCTTGGCACCATTCTAGACCGCCAGCCCGCCAAAAGCGATGGCCCGGGGCGCGCCGCTCTTTTGGCACCCACGACAGGGCGCGCGCCCGAATTAGGGCAGATCATGCGCAACGCCGCAACCCTTGGCGGCAATGTACTAAGCGATACCGGCGAGATGGCGTTCTATGATACGGGCGACACGCCTGAAACCGCCGCGACTGCCGCGCGTCTGGCGGTGGCCGCAGGGGCGAAAATGATCGTGGGGCCGCTTTTTGGCCCGCAGGTCGCAGCGGTCGCAGCGGCCGTCGGGTCATCTGTGCCGGTATTGACCCTGTCCAACGACAGCAGCGTCGCAGGCAGGGGGGTTTTCGTTTTAGGCGTCACGCCGGAACAGTCAGCGCTGGCAGTTTTGTCTTTTGCGGCGCGACGCGGTCTTGATACGGTTGGCATCATCGTGGCCCCCGGCGCTTTCGGAGCCCGGTCAATCGAGGCCGCAACACGGGTGGCCAAGATCACCGGACAAACCATCGTCTCGCCCGTCACCGACACGAACCCGACCAGTGCAGTGGCCACACTGACAGCCGCGAACGGCGGCACGTTGCCCAAAGCAGTCTATTTGCCCGGCGCAGGTCCCGAGCTTGAAGATTTAGCCGCGGCCTTGCGGGGCAAGACGCAAGTGTTGGGGTCCTCGCAATGGTCGGCGCGTGACCCTGCCCGCCTGCCCAACCTGCGTGACGCGTGGTACGCCGCACCTGATCCGCTGGCGTTTGAACCCTTTGCCGTGGCGTATCAGGAAACCCACGGCTCAAGCCCGGGCATTCTGGCTGGCGTTGCATTTGACGGGGTAGAAACCGCACGGCTTTTAGGCCGGATACAAGAGCAAACGGGAAGCGGCCTGACCCGCGAAAAAGGCTTTTCCGGCGTGCTTGGCCCGTTCAAATTCACCCGAGGCGGACTTTGTACGCGCGGGCTGGCCGTTTTGAAGGTAGATGCCGGTGCCATCACGATGATCGGTGCCGCATCTTCATGACGCGCGCGCAGCAGCGCAACAGCCAAGCAGGCCTGACCCTGATCGAGGTGCTTGTCGCACTCGCGTTGTTTTCACTTGTCGGTCTGGCAGGGTTTTCGATGCTGGATACAATCTTGCGCGTTCAGTCCGGCACCGAAGGGCGGCTGGAAAGACTGGCCGCCATAGACCGCGCGTTGGTCCTGTTTGTGCGTGACGTGCAAGAATCCGATCCGGCGGCCTTGCGACAGGACAGTGGGTCGCTGGCGTTGCTGCGTGTGGGTACGGGGCCGGTCAGCTACCAGCTTAGCGACGGCGTTTTCATCCGAAGCCTGCCCCGCAGCGGGTTTGAACAGGCTCTGATCGATGGCGTGCAAGACCTGCAATTGCGGTCACTCTCCTCAAACGGGATTTGGCACGATGCTTGGCCACTGGACGAGGCCCAGGTGATTGGCCTGCCACCAACGCTGATCGCGGTCGAAGTGACGCTGGACCTGCGCGAGGGCAACATCACCCGCTTGGTCGAAACCTCTGCCGAGGTCACGCCGTGACGAAGCCCAGCCGCCAAGCTGACGCCGGTGTTGTCTTGATCAACGTGCTGGTGATCCTTGCAATCGCGTCAGTCGTGGTTTTCCTGATGCTTTCTTCACAAGAAAAATCGTTGCAACGCGCGCAAGTTATGGCGCAGACCACCACCGCCGATGCGCTGGCACGCGGGGCAGAGGCAAGTGCCGTAACCGCCCTACGCCGCGACATGATTGAGGCACCCGAGACGGATAATTACGCCGAAAGCTGGGCGCGGGTTGATCAGCAGCAAGCCGCGCTGGCTGTTGGCACGCTTACGGTGACACTGCGCGATGCTCAGGCAAAGCTAAACCTGACGCGGCTTGCCGGGGGGGCACAAACCGAAGTCGAAGCTTTGTTGCAGGTTTTGGCACAACTGAACATCAGCCGCGCCGAAGGGGCCGGAATCGCCGCAGAAATCGCAGCCCGGCCCGGTCTGAAAAATCTGTCGGACCTACAAGGGATCGCCCCTGCCACGCGAAACCTGCTGGACCCTTTCGTGGCCTTTCTGCCAGCGCAAGCACAGTTGAATCTGAACACCGCTGATCCGCTGTTGTTGCGGGCAGTGCTGAACAACGCATCGGCTGCGTTGAGGTTGGTCCAACGGCGCGCTGCAAAAGGCCTGCTGACCGCTGAAGATATAACTTTGGTTGGCGCTGTGGTGCCTAGCATGGCCGGATTTACCTCGCAGAATTTTGATGTCCAAACGGTGGTGACCATAAATGATATGACATTGACCCTCACAAGCCGCATTCAGCGCAGCCAAAATCTGGCGGGTCAAAGTGTTCGTGTTGTAGGCCGTGCCTACGGCGTGCCGTTGAACTCGGTGCCGCCGCTCCCACCGGTTTTAGTCCCAACCCGTTGACAGCAAAAAGGCGCGACCCGTTGCGGGGCCGCGCCTTTGTCTTATCGCATCGATTGCTTAACCCAGATTAGGGGTTGAACGGATCAATGTTGGGGTTGACCACCAACCCAGCCGTAGCCGGATCAGGCAAAGCCGCACCATTTGCGTTGGTGTTGAATGCTGCGACAAAGGGAGCACCAAGTGTGGCAATCCCTGCAGCAACCCCGCCACCACCGCAGGCGGCAATCAGCAACAGCATGGGTATCCCTGCCACGGTCCGCCCTTTGGTTGAACGTAATTGCGGTATAGAAAGCGTCATAGCGTCCTCCGTTTAGTTGTTGGGTGAGCCGGCAAGCGGCGTGTTCAGGTACGGGAATGTTGCCCGCAGATCCGTCGGTTTGATAGGTGCACCGTCTGTCAAAGCAGCAAGACCAACTGGCGCATCTGCAGGCGCACACAGGCCCAGATCAATGTTGTCTTCGGCAGTTGGATCGCCGCTGACTTCCTGACCAAGGGGCACTGGGTGACACAAGCGGCCCATCACAACGCGAAGCGCGATGTCGACAGTATCATCCGCAGGTCGACGACCGTTCGGGAAACCACCCAAGTCTTCTGCAACCAAACCAAAGACATTTTGATTTGCCAATGCCGTCACCGGAAACCCGGTGTTCAGGCGCATCATTTCAGAAGCGGTTACAGTCGAAAGCTGGTTCACCCCCGGAAAGCCGGTCAAGAACGCTGTAACAAGGTCGTTGCGCGGAAAGTTATTGGGGGCAAGTTCAGCAGGCAGACCTGCAACGCCACCAAACAGCAACTCAACGAGTTCCGGCAAGGTCGGGTTCGTCACGTAGGCAGCCAATGCGCTATCTTGCGTTGGTTCTGCTGCGTTGAACAAATCCTTGTCAGGCAAACCGATGACAACTTCGTTGACCAGTGGGTTCGACAGGCGTGCAACCTGCACATATGCACCGCCCTGTTTGGACGTGTCTTCGTACATAGGGCTTGGATCCAGCAGGCGCGCCTGTGGCAAACTTGCTGTGGTCCATGCGCCGATGACGCCGTTGCCGTCACCCGTCAAACACGAGATCGGCACTTCGATTGCCAGCGACGTCACGTTGAACTTGTCGATCAGATCATCATTCGCACGATCTTGCGTGATGCCACCGTTAAAGGGCGTGTCCACATTATACTGAGGATATTCCGGGTTCGGCAGGCCTTGGATCGGCACGAGGTTAACAAGGTCGAAAATCTCGCCAAGGTTAACCGCAAATGCTTCTGCACGTTGGCCGACAAACACACGGCCAGCGCCGGTGCAATCGGGAATGGTCGTGTTGCTGATGAAGCTGTCTGAATAGCCAGCGTAGTCTTCAATCGTTTTGTTACCGATGTTGTCGATCGGCTTTTTAAACGTCGTGCCACCACCGCTTGCGTTGGTCAGCAGCGAGCTTGCAGCAAACCCCGAGCGACGGTCGCCGTTGATCTTGCGCACGGTGTATGTTTCCAGCTCGTTCTGAGCAGCGCTGCTGGCTGCCGTAATCTTGCCCGCTTGACGCAATGGGATCGCGATATTCTGTCCACCGACAGGCAGCGTGATGCCGTTACCGCCATTGGCGAGCGCGTTTTGGAACTGGAATTGAAACGTGATGTCTTCAATCGCATCACCGTCGTTGTCGATGTGGATTTCATAGACAGCATCGGTGTCCATCGTGAAATAGTTCGGACCACCATAAGGGGCCTGCAATGGCTGGTAGTTTGCGATGAAAGTGACTGTGTCTTCTTTGCCAGTCTCATAGCCACGGAACATGTAAAAGTCTGTTGCATCGACTTTGGGCATCTTGGTGATGCCGGGCGCTTCGCGGTGCGAAGATGACCACGCTGCCGTTGCACAAACCGTCGCGAGCACGACGCTCGCGCTGACCAGCGTTTTTCTTTTATTCGTTAACATGTAAATCGCTCCCTTTGGACTAACAAAAGTGTGGGATAGGGCTGTCCAATTGACCCTAAAATCGCAAGTTTCTTGCCTACGATCCCAGTCTTCTGCCGAAAGCCACGTATCCGAGCGCCGATAGTTTCAGGCCAGTCAGTTATTTCTTGTTTCTGTGTCAGATAAATTTAAGGGTCCAGCATGGATCAGATCGCATTCTTCTTGCCGCAATACGGCCCAACCTGGCTGGATATTGCCGCAACACCGGTGCTGATTTGTGTGTTGGCGTGGCTTAGCCTGATTGACACCAAAGAATTGCGCTTGCCCGACATCGGCACGATCCCCCTGATCGCAGCGGGCGTGTTTCTTGCAATGTGGCGACAGCGTGACATTCCATTCGATGCTGTGTTGGGAGCGTTTGTCGGTTTTGGCCTATTCGCGGCCATCGGCGCCTATTATTTCAAGAAGCGCGGGATCGAAGCGCTAGGCCTTGGCGATGCAAAACTTCTTGGTGCCGCTGGTGCCTGGCTTGGATGGCAAGCCCTGCCTTTGATCGTCCTGATAGCGTCGCTTTTTGGCATCGGCCTTGCCACCTTAAGATCACAAAATGTTAGGGGGGCTATCCCCTTTGGCCCGCCCCTTGCGCTGGCTTTCATATTGCTGTGGCTGGCATTTTGCGCACCCATTATGGGGCGTTGGTTCTGATTAGAACTTAACAAAGGTCGTCGCGGAATTTCGACAAACAATTCTTGGAAACGCCTTGGTATAGCTCGCCCGAGATTTCCCGGTATAGGAAGCGCCATGACCACCATTGTGTCCGACACCGTGTCCGCCCGTTGATGCGTTTTGTGCCGATCTATCAGGTGGCCAACACAAGCAGGAAGCATCCGCAACATAAGATTTGGCCATACTTGCGCACAAACGCATGCTCTCAACCAACGAGGACACCGAAGACAACCTTATTCAGGCGATATCCAGGATCAAAAGCGCACGGGTCCCCTGATGCGGCTGGCATTGCGGCTGCACCGTGCAACAGTCTAGACATTTCGCGACCGGTTGGTCACGCATGGTCTTTGAACCCCTCGCGTGATCGAACCAAGGGCATACAGACGCCGCCAATTAATACTCTTCAAGCTAAGGAAAACCTATGAAACTTCTACGCTATGGCACCCCCGGAGCCGAAAAACCCGGCATTCTCGACGCCTCTGGCAGGGTACGTGACCTTTCGCATATGATTTCCGACATCGGAGGCGAAACCTTGCGCCCCGCAGGCCTGAAAGCTTTGCAGGATATTGATATCGAAACGCTGCCGCTTGTCCACGGCACACCGCAAGACGATCTGCGGCTTGGCGCATGTGTCGGTGGCATTGGGAAATTCATCTGCATTGGTCTGAACTATGCCGATCATGCCGAAGAAGCTGGGATGCCAATCCCGCCAGAGCCGGTTATTTTTAATAAATGGACGTCATCTGTCGTTGGTCCGAATGACCCGATCCAGATCCCCCGCGCGTCGGTCAAAACCGATTGGGAGGTCGAGCTTGGGATCGTGATCGGGGAACCCGGCGCCTATATCGACGAGGCTGACGCCATGAACCACGTCGCGGGCTTTTGTGTGATCAACGATGTGTCCGAGCGCGAATTCCAGATCGAGCGCGCCGGGACTTGGGACAAAGGCAAAGGGTGCGATACCTTCGGGCCAACTGGCCCATGGCTTGTCACGCCAGACGAGGTGGCCGACTTTAACGACCTCGATATGTGGCTGGATGTTGATGGTGAACGCCAGCAAACAGGATCGACAGCGACGATGATCTACCGGGTGCCGCATCTCATCGCCTATTGCAGCCGCTTTATGAGCCTTCAGTCGGGCGATGTCATATCGACGGGAACGCCCCCCGGCGTGGGCATGGGCCAGAACCCCCAAAGGTACCTGAAAGGCGGCGAGGTGGTGACGCTGGGCATCACAGGTCTGGGCGAACACCGCGCGTCTGTTTTGCCTGCACTCTCCTGAAAAAGACGCGCAGGCTGACGACCTGTTTTACTGCATGGCGAATGGCAGAGGACTTGAAAACTCTGCCATTCACCAAGAGCGACATTCCACCGCAGCGGAACCCATAGGCCAAACGGAACCAACAGAACCCTCGACAGTTTCTTTGACAAATACTGACGAGGGTTGTTCACATGGCGAAGTTTGACAAAGGCGATAAAGTCGCTTGGCAATGGGGAAACGGTCAGGCGACCGGCGAAATCCAATCGATTTTCCATGAAAAGACGACCCGTACCATCAAAGGGACGCAGGTTATCCGAAACGGAACCAAAGATGACCCGGCTTTGTACATCAAGCAAGACGATGGCGACACCGTTCTAAAACTGGCGTCAGAAGTTGAAAAAACATAAAGTGAAATTGGTTTATGTATCAGATTCCGATGCAGGGATTTCACGACGGCGGCGCGGGCGTGGGTTTTCCTATCTTGCCCCCGACGGGACGGTCATTGCGCGCGGTCCTGAAAGGACGCGAATAGAAGCGTTAGCTGTGCCACCTGCCTACGAGGACGTATGGATTTGCGTCAAAGACAATGGCCATTTACAAGCCACCGGGCGTGATAATCGCGGACGAAAGCAGTATCGCTATCATCCCGAATGGTCCGCCGCACGGTCCGAGACCAAGTTCGACGAACTGACAGCATTTGGCGAAGTGCTTCCCTCTATCCGCCGTAAAGTCGCGGCTGATCTGCAAGCCGACCCGGGCGATGTCGAATTTGCGTTGGCAGCAGCAGTTACGATCATCGACCGCGCGTCCTTGCGTGTCGGCAACCCGCAATATTCCAAGCAAAATGGCACCTACGGTGCGCTGACGTTGCGCCGCAAACATCTAAAGCTGCATGACGACCGAATTGAGCTGAATTACCTTGCCAAAGGCGGCAAGAAAATCCGCAAGGAAATTACCGACCGAAAGTTACAAAAGCTTCTTCACCAAGTACGCGATGTCGCGGGTGCCACACTGCTAAGTTGGATCGACCAGAACGACCAGCCCCATACCTTGTCGTCCCACCAGTTGAACGCGTATCTCGCCGAAGCCGCACATGACACCAACGTGACAGCCAAAACATTCCGCACATGGGCCGGAACTTTGGCAGCATTCGTGTGCGCAGAAGCGGGAGGGGCCACGATCAAGGATATGGCCTTGGCCGCTGCGACGCGTTTGCACAATACGCCGACCGTTGCGCGCAACAGCTATATCCATCCCGCCGTCATTGATCTGGCGGGCAAAGATGGTCTGACGTTCAAGCCCGTCAAGAAGGCTGGTCTTCTTGTTGCTGAACAAAGGTTGATGGGGCTTCTCAGCACCCTACCCGCCGCCACATCATCCATAAAACCTACTAAGGAATAGAATTTGACCGACACTAAAAAGAGAGATCTGACAGAAGGGCCAGTGTGGAAAGCGCTTGCCGTCATGTCCGCGCCGATGAGCTTGGGCATTTTTTCTGTGATCGGCGTCGGCCTAGCGGATGCATATTTCTTGGGTAAGGTCAGCGGTGCCGCGCTTGCCGCGGTCGGGTTCATTTACCCTGTCATCACGGCCTTCACATCCCTTTCCATTGGCCTAAGCGCAGGTGCAAACGCCGCCCTGTCCCAATCCGTTGGTGCGCGCACCGATGCGCAAGACACCCGGCGGCTTGGCCTGCACGCCCTTGGTTTTGGCACTGTGCTGTCGACAATGCTGGCGGTCGTTATTTTCTTTGCGTTTCCGTTCCTGTTTGGCAGCTTGGGTGCTTCGGGCAATGTTGCTGACGAGATCGCAAAGTATATGCCGCTTTGGGCGGTATCGTTTCCGTTTCTTGTAACGATGATGATCACAAATTCGCTGTTTCGTGCGCATGGCGATGGTGCGACGGCTCCGGCGATCATGATACTGGCCGCCGTCTTTGGCATTGCTTTGAACCCCGTGCTCATCTTTGGCTGGGGGCCACTACCCGAAATGGGAACCGCTGGTGCAGCGCTCTCAACGCTTATTGGCAGGGTCGTCGCGATGATGGCAGCGCTATGGATCGCATGGCGGCGCGGTTTGCTGGGTTTCTGCGGCAGCATATTCACAAAGCTTTATAAAAACCTGGCCAAGATACTAGCCGTGGGTTTGCCCGCGTCGATGTCCAACGCGATCAATCCGGTCGGGATGGCACTGGTGACAGCAGCGGTGGCCACAGTCGGTGATGATGCCGTTGCAGGTTTTGGTGCAGCAGGTCGCGTGCAGTCAATTCTGCTGGTGCCGCTTTTGGCCCTGTCATCAGGTATCGGCCCTGTTGTCGGCCAGAACTGGGGCGCGAACAAGACCGACCGCGCGCAGTCGACCACATCATGGGCGTTCGGTTTCAGCCTGTTGTACGGGGGTGTTATCGGGCTTGGTTTATTGATTTTCGCGACACCCATCGCCAGCTTGCTTGCGGCCGGCGACAGCGATTTAGCCTATGCGGCTCAATACCTGCGGATTGTCGGGCTCACGTTGTTTGGATATGGCATCGTCGTCATCGCGAACGCCGCAATGAACGCGCGCGACAAAGCGCTGTGGTCCTTGTCTGTCAGTCTTGGGCGGATATTCATCGTATATCTGCCACTTGCTTGGATTGGCGTGGTCGTCTTTGGTTATGTTGGCATTCCCGCTGCCGCCGCGTTGGCAAACATCCTTGGCGCAGGTGCAGCGGTTTATGCCGTAAAACGCAATGACCTGATAGAGTTGTCTTGGCCCGAAGCTTTCAGGCTAGGCCGTGTTGGATAACTTAGCCCGCAGTCTTTAACAGCCGCCCGATCAGACCGGGCGGCCGCGTTTTTTATAGATCAGGTAGGCCAGGCAAAATCTTGTCCATGGTCGCAGGCAGATCGCGCACGCGCACGCCGGATGCGTCATAGATAGCGTTGATGATGCACGCCCCCGCGCCACAAATTCCCAGCTCTCCGATCCCTTTCGCTTGCATCGGATTGGCGTAAGGATCGCGTTCATGCACAAAGTTCACCGTAAGCTGCGGGACGTCTGCATTCACCGGTATATGGTATTCACCCAGATCGCGGTTAACAATATGCCCGTCGCGCAGGTCTTGGATCAGTTCCTCTGTCAGGGCCATACCGATGCCAAACGTCATCCCCCCGAGGCACTGTGACCGTGCCGTTTTGGCATTAAGGATGCGCCCTGCGGCAAAGCTGCCGTGCATCCGGCGCAACCGTACTTCGCCTGTCACGCGGTTCACACCCACCTCGCAAAAGAACGCACCGAACGTTGCCTGCCGTCGCTCTTTCATCGTCTCGCCCGGTGTAATCTCGCCTTCCACGACCATCGGTGCATCACCGATCAGGTCTGTCAGCGGGGTCTGCTGATTGGCAGCGGTCGCCACGCCATCCTTCAACGTCAGATCACCCTCGTCGCAGCCGAGCTTTGTTGCAATGTCCTGACGCAACTTTTCGCAGGCCAGAAACACCGATGACCCTGCAGACGACGCGCCCCATGATCCGCCTGATCCAGCAGATTCCGGCAAATCGCTGTCACCAAGGCGTGTTTCGATCTTATCCTGCGAAACACCCAACATTTCGCCCGCCACCTGCGAGAGGATCGCATAAGTGCCCGTTCCAATGTCGGTCATGTCCGTCTCGATCAGCACCGTACCGTCTGGGTTCAGTGTCACGCGGGCGGCGGATTTTCCAATCATGTTGACCCGCACAGCAGACGACATGCCATAGCCGATCATCCAGTCGCCGTCGGTCTTACCTGATTTGCGATCAGCCCATCCAAAGGTTTTCGCGCCATCGTCCATCGCCTCTTCGAGCATGTGCGAGGAGAAATCGCGGCCGTCGCTGGGATCCTTTAGGGGGATGTTGCGGCGGCGTAGCTCGACAGGGTCGATACCCATTGCCACGGCCAGTTCGTCCATCGCGATTTCCAGCGCGGTCAGGCCAACCGCCTCGCCCGGCGCGCGCACCGATCCGGCACAGGTCGCATTGACCCGAACGACCTCAAGCGATGTTTCGCGATTTTCACCGCGATAAAGAAACGGCGTTGCCTGCGTTACCGGCTCTGCGAAACTCTCGTCCGGCAATTGCGAGACACGGGCCGTGTGGCCAATACCGATTAGATTTCCATTTTTATCGGCAGCCAATTTGAACCGCTGGACCGTCTCGGATCTGCGCATCGTCGCCTCGAATACCTGCTGGCGCGACATCGCCACCGATACAGGTGCACCCAGTTCCCGCGCCGCAAGCGCCGCTGTCACTGCATCCGACGATATCCCCAACTTTGCGCCAAAACCGCCGCCGACGTAAGGCGATTTCATGTGAACATTTTTCGCTGGAATACCGACAGCATCAGCGATTTCATTCTTGTTATACTTCAGCATCTGCGATGTGGCGCGCAGGTGTAGCTGGTCGCCCTCCCACCAAGCGATGGCGGTATGCGGCTCCATCGGGGCGGAGCTGTGTCCGGGGGTCGTATACGTCTGATCGACGATGAAGGCTGCATCCTGCATCGCGGCATCCAGATCACCTTGCGACGACTGCTTGCCGTCCGGGCGTTCCACTTCGATGTCGTCTGCGTAAGGATCAGTGACCGCTTTGGTTTCGGTCACCTGCAACTTCAATGATTGCGCCCCGTGGCGGGCCTGTTCAAACGTTTCGGCAACCACAAGCGCCACCGGCTGACCGAGGTAATAGATATCAGACGATCCCTGCACGGGCGCCTTGTTGGCGGTACCTTGCGCGGGGTTGCGCGGAAACTTTTCGCCCCACATCACCGCTTTTACGCCGGGCATCTTTTCGACGGCAGCGGCATCTACCCCGTCCAGCGTACCGCGTGCGATGGTGGCGCGCACCAGAACACCGTGCAGCATACCCGGCTGGTGATCTTCATGGGCATAGGTCGCAGTGCCGGTCACCTTGAGCGGCCCTTCAGGCCTGTTCATGCCCGTGTGCAGCACCCCTTGCGCCATACTATCCAAACGGTTGCGGTGGTCGGGTTTGTCCATCTTGTGATGAATGGTCATGCGGTATCCTTTCCGCAAAGTTCAGTGAGCGTCGCGATTAGCGTGCGCTTGGCGAGGGGGACCTTGAATGCGTTGTCGCGCCGGGGAGCCGCATCCTTGAGCAGGATGTCGGCGGCGTTCGCAAAGGTCTCTTTCGTGGCGGGCTGGCCGATCAGGGCCTTTTCGCAGGCGGCATCGCGCCACGGTTGCGATCCGATCCCCCCAAAGGCAAGCGCCACATCGCCAATGGTATCACCGTCCATCGCGACCCGCGCCGATACCGATACCATCGCAAAAGCATAGGACGCGCGGTCGCGCACCTTGCGGTAGGTCTGCTTGCCCCCAGCGGCTTTTGGCAGCACGACCGCAGTGATCAGATCGCCGTCCTTAAGGACAGTTTCGATATGCGGTGTCTGGCCCGGCAGACTGTAGAAGT
Source organism: Roseobacter sp. (assembly GCA_024636495.1). Classification (GTDB taxonomy): domain Bacteria; phylum Pseudomonadota; class Alphaproteobacteria; order Rhodobacterales; family Rhodobacteraceae; genus Sulfitobacter. The sequence continues at coordinate 48,911 of JAGXGZ010000012.1, forward strand.
CGGTCAGCGCGACCTGGCGCGTCTCTCCGCCGTGGGAAACGACCTCGACCACCGCGTCCAGCATCCGCATGGCAACGGCCATGTCGCTGGGGTGGCTGGCGACGCAATGCTCGCTTGTGCCCAAAATCGCGTGCAAGCGTGTTGCCCCCTCCATCGCTTGGCATCCGGTTCCGGGTGCGCGTTTGTTACACGGCATGGCGGTGTCGTAGAAATAATAGCAACGCGTGCGTTGCAGCAGGTTGCCCCCTGTCGTCGCCTTGTTGCGTAATTGCCCCGACGCGCCGGCCAGCAGCGCCATCGACAGCGCCGGATAGTCGGCGCGGATCGTTTTGTCTGCGGCAAGATCCGAATTCGTAACCAGTGCGCCTATGCGCACACCGCCTGCGTCTGTCTTTGTGATCTGCTTTAGGTCGAGCCGGTTGATATCGACCAGCACATCGGGTGCCATGACTTCAAGCTTCATCAGGTCAAGCAGGTTGGTCCCACCAGCAATAATTGCACCCCCTTTGGCGGCTTGGGTGCTGGCGTGGTTAGTATCAGTGGCGCGAACGTAATCAAAGGCCTTCATGTGTCAGCCTTTCCGGCCGCATCACGGATCGCTTCGACGATATTGGGGTAGGCAGCACAGCGGCACAGGTTGCCCGACATGCGTTCGCTGATTTCTTCGGGCGTCAATTCATAGTCCCCGATCAACGACTGGCTTACGTGACTTGGCCAACCGTCTTTCACTTCTTCCAACATCGCTGTCGCCGAACAGATCTGACCGGGTGTGCAATACCCACACTGAAACCCGTCATGCGCGACAAAGGCGGCTTGCAGATCTGACAGGTTCCCCGGCTGACCCAATCCTTCGATGGTCGTGATCTTATCGCCGTCGTGCATGCAGGCAAGCGTCAGGCAAGAATTGATGCGGCGACCATTCACGATGACCGTGCAGGCACCACATTGGCCGTGATCGCAGCCTTTCTTGGTGCCGGTCAGGTCAAGATGGTTGCGTAGTGCATCCAACAGTGTTGTCCGGCTATCGGCGTCAAGGTCGTGTGCCTTACCGTTGATCTTGAGACTCGTCTTCATCGGGCGGTCCTTATGTTGGAAATGGTTTGCAAATTGTGTTTGCCACTAGCCAATCCAACGCGTCGTCAGGCCAGCCGGTTCCCGCAGGACTTAAAACTGCAGTTTCCGCAAAGTGATGCCAAACGGCGGCAGGACCAAACCCGACCCCATAATCCGGTGCATGTCATGGTGCGGATTGCTGAGCGGTTACATAAAGCAACTGCGGATCGCTGACCTTAGCCATACCAGCGCTTGGTCTTGGTCCGTGCGTTTGTGCCAAGTCATATGAACATTCTGATTGCTCGCCTGCCATGATGGCTGAATGATCTGAAGCTGATCGGCGGCCGGACTGTTTTCGGCGTGAGCACGCATGACGACGGCGATAAGATCGGTTTTGGTAACCAAGTCTACAAGCGATCCGGTGCGGCTGACAACGACCGTCGACTTGAAACCAATCGATTTGGTCGTGCGCAACAGGCGCGTGTTTGCCATACGGTCCGCCTTCATATCCAACGAGACATGCGGCAGTGACTTGACCTGTTCAAGCGTGACCGTCCCATCAACTTCAGGATGACCCTTCCGCGCAATGATGACCAGATCCAGCGGGCAAAGCGCCTCCCATGCGATATCTTTATGAAGCTCAGCAGGCAGGTTCACGACCACTTCGGCTTGGCCGGATTGCAGCGCAGTTTCGATCACCGTACCGGGGGCAAGCAGCAATTCAAAAGCTAATCCAGTTCCCGGACCCGCCTGCTTTAGAAGATGCGGAATGATCAAAGGTTCCAAAGCGTCGATGATGCAAAGCTGGAATTTCCGGTCGCTGGTGCGCGGGTCGAATGCCTGATCGGGATCGACAATCTCGTCTGCCGCTTGCAGAATTTTTCGGATCGAGGGTGCCAGTTTTTCCGCGCGACTGGTGGGTCGCACCCCGCGCGCTTCGCGAACGAACAGTTGATCTTCGAGTGATACCCGCAGCTTTCCAAGCGAATTGGACATCGTGGGCTGGGATACGTTCAGCTCTACGGCTGCGCGTGAAATATTGCGTGAATCGTAAATCGCCAAGAACACGCGCAGTAGATTTAGATCCAGCCGGTTAATTGTCTTCGACATGAAGTAACTCGCACTTTGCAGCCTAACCTTGGCTGCGATACAATTTTTATACAGTATAGTTTACGGTTGCGACTTTGGTAAATCAGTTCGCTCGCGAAGTCTGCAATGTATTCTTGAGGGCCGAAATCCGGCTTGAAATTGCCGGATCTGTTTAGATCGACCAAAGCCATATCTCAGAGCATCAAACCAAAATTCACAGGGCGAATCCGTCTATGCACTGATCGTGTCCACCCTGAAAATCATAGCCAGAAACAGCTTTGCTATGATGTAAACATCCCCCTGCATGGCAGCAGAGATATTTAAAATTCAAATAACGCTTATCAGAATTTAGCAGATTGTCGTGCATGGCCAGTCCTTTAAAGCTTAACCCGCAAGATGGTGTTCCGGTCCGGCGGATTTTTATTCCTAGCCCCCGAAGACGGACGGGTTGGCACTGGCTTAATAAGATTTAGCGACCAAAGGAACAAGTCTACGAGGTCAAGCTGTTCCCATGACGTCGCAAGTGCCGGCGAATTGGCCCCGTTTAATTTAATTACCGCGCGCCGCAGGCGGCACCGATCAAAGTAAAACGTTTTTTGATATCAAGTTAGAACGGATCCTGAAATGCCATCTCCCTCCCAACCAACGCTGACAGGCTTCTCCACCGATACTGGCATAATCGGGGACGGGCGCACCACGGACCGGATGCTGACATTTTTCGGGACCGGACAGGCCGGTGCATCGCTGGAGGTGCGCAATGCCGTAACCGGAAGTACGATAGCGTTTCTGCCGGTGATCCCGGCCAATGGCAACTGGACGGTCACCTCGACGATCTCGCTGCCCAACGGCGATTATATCTTCAACACCGCATCGCGCGATGTGAATGATGGCCAACCCTCAAGCCTGAGCGCCGATTTCCCCCTCACCATCGAGGGCGCGCAGGTGCTGGACATTGATCTTCTGAGCGATACAGGGACCAACACCATCGATGATATCACGGCGGATGCTACGCCGGATATCCGCTTCACCGCAGGTGACGGCGACACGCTGTCCATCGACTGGGGCGATGGCAACGGTTTCGTCAGTGCGGGTCTCGGGACGGGCAGCGCGCAGACGTTCACCGCACCGGGCTATACCGCGCCCTTCTCAAACGATCAGCAGAACACGATCACCGTGCGCGCGCAAAATGGCGCCACCACGGTCGATGAGCAGTTCACCTTCACGCTGGACCGGGATCAAATTTTTCCGGGCTTCACGCTGGACCCCTCCAGCGACAGCGGCACCGTGGGCGACCGGATCACGAACGACGCCACCCCCACCATCAACGGCGTGGCGGAGGAGGGTGCGACGATCAGGCTGTCCTTCGGCAATGGCGCCGGTACGGTCTTCGAGACCATACTCGTCGGGCCATCCGGAAACTGGACCGCGACCCTGCCGACCGTACCGGGCGAGGGGCTTGTGGGGATCGTCGCAAACTCCCTGGATCGCGCAGGCAACTCCTTCCAGAACAACTCAAGTCTGAGGTTCGATACGATCATACCGGATGCGCCGACGATCAATTCCACCATCAGTCTGGACTCTGGTGTAGTGGGCGACCGGATCACCAACGACAACCGCATCTTCCTCTCCGGCACGGTAGAGTCACCCACCAATAACGTGAGCACCATCGTCCGCATCTATGACGGCGGGACGCTGATCGGCAGCGATACAACGACGTTCGGCGGCACGTGGGGCCTCACCACAAACGCGCTGGCCGATGGAGTCTACAACCTGACGGCAGAGGCGGTGGATCCCGCAGGCAATATCAGCGTCCGCTCCTCCGCGCTGAACGTCACCATCGACACAACGGCACCAGGCGCACCGACCATTGACCTGAATGCAGCCAGCGATAGCGGTTCATCCGCAACCGACAATATCACGAGAAATACCACGCCGACTATAAGTGGCACGGCTGAGGCGAATGCCACGATCACGATCCGCGATGGCGCCGCCGTTCTGGGAACCACCACCGCGAACGGGGCTGGGGCGTGGTCCTTCACGACCGGCACGCTTAGTCCAGGCGCACACAACCTGACGGCACGAGCAACCGACGTTGCGGACAACACCGGGGCGGACTCGGCTGTTCTGGCCATCATCATCGATACGGTGGCACCAAATACCCCGACGATCACAGGTTTCTCGGATGACACGGGTACTGTGGGTGACGGTATAACCGCCGACACCTCACCGACGCTTACCGGTACGGCAGAAAGCGGTGTGACGGTGCAGATTCTGCGTGATGGCTCTGTCGTCGGAACTGTGACCGCAAACGGGTCCGGCGCATGGAGTTACACCAGCCCAGATCTGGCCCCGGCAAGCTATAGCTTTGTTGCCCGCGCTGTCGATGCGGCTGGCAATACGTCTGGTTCGAGCGATAGCTTCAGTCTGTCCATCGCGCAGGGGGTAACCGGCCAACCGATTGTAACAGGGATTTCTACTGACACCGGCATCAGCGATTCTGACGGTACCACCAACGATCAATCGCTTCGGATCTCTGGCACCGCCGAGAACAATGCAACAGTGGAAATGTTCCTTAATGGGTCCAAGATTGGTGAAGCAGTTGCTTCAAGCTCTTCTGGTGCGTGGACCTTTGATTACACAGGCACGACCCTTGACGAGGGCGACTACGCGATCACCGCCATCGCTTCTGCATCTGGCAAGGGGCCTTCTGTGTCCTCTGCTGTGTTTGACGTAATTGTGGATCTGACCGCACCAACGGAAGTTCCTGTCGTTACCAATATCACGCAAGACACCGGAATTGACGGTGATTTCGTCACGTCTGACCGCACGTTTGCATTTAGTGGAACTGCGACACCTGGCACATTAATCTTGGTCATCTTTGACGCAGGATCCGGTTTATACACTTCGCCCCCGACCGAAACAGATGAATCAGGTACTTGGACATACGATTTTTCAGGGATCAGCATCGGAGGCCAAGCGGGGTTCCCCGATGGGGCATATCAGGTTCATGCACAGGCAGTCGACGCCGCTGGAAACCGTGGGCCAAGCAGCACGCCTATCCCGGTAATCATTGATACTGAGGCCCCCCTTACCCCCGTCATTACCGGGTTTTCGGACGATACAGGGACGGTTGGCGACAACGTCACATCAGACACGACGGTTACCCTGACCGGCACGGCTGAAGCGGGTGCATCCGTTGTCTTGCAGATCGACGGCAATGCAATGGCAACAGTGACCGCAGACGAAAACGGTGACTGGTCCTACACCACCGCAGAACTGGCGAACGCCACCTATGCCTTCACAGCCAAGGCGGTTGATCGGGCCGGGAATGAATCCGCCGTGACCCAAGCGACAACAATCACTGTGGAGCTTTTGGCAACGCAGGCGCCAGTTGTTTCCAGTATTTCCACCGACACCGGCGTGTCGGCAAACGACGGGGTCACCAACGACACGACCCTGGTAATTTCCGGCACGTCCGAAGCATCTGCCTCGGTCGAGGTCTTTCTTGACGGAACATCTATTGGAACCGTGCTGGCCAATGGATCGGGCGTCTGGTCTTTTGACTATACGGGAACGACGCTGACGGAAGGGACCTATGCCCTGACCGCCCGTGCGACTTTGTCCGGATCTGATCCATCGGCTGTTTCTGCCGGATTTAACATTACATTGGATGCCACCGCACCGGCCGCACCGACCATTGATCTGGATGCGTCGTCGGACTTGGGCACATTGGATAATGACAATCTGACATCAGACACGACACCTACCTTAACCGGCACAGCCGAGGCGAATGCGACGGTCGAGGTTTTCAACGGAAGCACGTCGCTGGGCACGACATCTGCGAACGGCGCTGGCGTATGGTCGCTGACCACAGCGGTATTCGCCGAGGGTGTTTACAGCCTCACGGCGCGGGCCAGCGATGTCGCGGGCAATACAGGCCCATCCTCTGCCGCACAAAGTGTGACGATCGACACAACCGGACCGGTTATCGGCTTGATCGCTTTGGATTCCGGATCAAATTCCGGAAGATTTAATTATGATGACGTCACCAATGACACTACGCCCACGTTCAACTTTACCGTAACCGGCGAAGCGCTGGTAGAAATCGACTGGAAAGATGGCCGCGGATATCAGGTGATCGAGAACACGGGCAGCGCCACACAGGATGTGCCCTATGCCGATGGTTCCTATACACCGACCGTGCGGGCAACCGATACTGCGGGCAATGTAACGACCCGGGATGCGGTGTTTGCATATACCTTCGATACAACGCCACCGGCCGCGCCCACGGCGGTCGAAAGCTTTGTCGATACGGGGCTGTCCGACAATGACCGGATTACCAACAACCTTGATATCACCTTCTCCGGCACTGCGTCGGAAGGCACGATCAATATGGAGCGCAACGGTGTTTTTGCGTTTAGCAGTCTGGTTGAGAGTGGCGTCTGGACGTTCGATTACAAAAATCTTGTGTCGGACGGCATTACGCTTTCGGACTTTGTGCCTGATGGTGAACAAACCTTTGTTTTCTATACGGAAGATCAGGCAGGAAACCGGACGGACGCAGCACCGATCACTGTGACTTTCGACACAGTCGCACCCGCTGTTCCCACACTCGATCTTATTGCTTCTGACGATACAGGCCGCTCGGATAAAGATAACTACACAAGCGGCGTGCCAAACGGTTTTGGCGGTAATTCTTTTACATTGACCGGAACTGCTGAGGTGGGAACTAAAGTCGAACTTCTGTCAGTTGGGGGCTTCACTACACCACAGACTGTCGGCGAGGATGGGTCGGTAATCATAACGTTCGTTTCGAATGACCCCACGCCTGCCTTCTTCACCAGAACCTTCGCCCTCAGATCCACTGACGTCGCGGGTAATGTCAGTACGAGTGAAGAGTTGACCGTTGTCTTTGATACCGTCCCGCCAGATGCACCTGTCATCACCAGCTTTAACGAGGATACCCCCCCCGTCGGTGACGGGATAACAAGAGACGCGACACCGACGCTGATCGGGACAGCCGAACCAGATGCCATCGTGACCGTCTTTCAGGATGGTACGCCGATCGGCACGACCTTGGCGTCATCCGACGGCAGTTGGTCGTATGATGTACCCCAGCAACAATTGGGGCAATACGCGTTCACTGCAACGGCCACGGATATCGCCGGGAACACATCAGCGGTCGGCGATGCCTTCAACATTGAGATCCAGTCAAACGCAACAGATGTGCCGGTTGTGACAGCCGTCACTGACGATACCGGTGCCGACGGATCGGACGGCGTCACAAATGATACAACACTGTTGATCAGCGGCACAGCCAAGGCAAACGCGTCGGTTGAGGTCTTTATCAACAACATGTCCATCGGCTCTGTCGATGCAAATGCTGGCGGTGTCTGGGTTTTTGACTACACCGGCACCCCACTTGCACAGGGCAGCTACGCGATCAAGGCAACCGCGATTGTGTCTGGCGAGGAAGTTTCGGGCGCGTCCCCCGCATTTGAAGTCATTGTTGATACAACAGCTCCGACGACCCCCATGATTGATCTGAACGTGTCGTCAGACACAGGCGGGTCCACCACTGACAACATCACCAATGACGCCACACCAACAGTGACCGTCAACGTTGAAGGGGCAACCCGCGTCGAGATATTTGACAGTGCCGTCTCATTGGGAGCCGCCGTTGAAGGTGACGCCGGCGTCTGGACCTTCAACGCCCCAACGCTGACAGACGGCACTCATAACTTGACGGCCCAAGCCAGTGATGTGGCTGGTAACCTCGCGGTTTCCTCGCCTCTTGTCCTTTCGATTGACACTGTCGCGCCGCAAGCGCCAACCATTCGTCTTGATACTGCATCAGACACCGGTTTCCTGCAAACCGACAATATTACACGCGACAATACCCCGACCTTGACAGGCACTGCCGAAGCCGGAGCGCGTATCGACGTCTACAATGGCGATGCCCTGATCGGGACGACTGTCATCGACGACACCGGTGCGTGGTCTTACACGCTCTCGCAATTGCCGGATACGCAGTTTGCTTTGACCGCGCGTGCAACGGATACGGCAGGCAATCAATCTGCTATCTCGGCACCTTTGGCTTTGATCGTCGATACAGCCCCACCCACCGGAACTACCATCCAACTGGTAGCAGACTCTGACAGTGGTGTTTTGGGTGACGGCGTCACCAATGATAACACTCCCGCGTTCACGGGCCTCGCCGAAGCAGGCGCTCGGGTAGACATTTTGCAAGGCGGGACGCTTGTTGGGACGGTCCTTGCCAATCAAACGGGGGATTGGTCGTTCCAAAGCGTTGCATTGCCTGTGGGTGGCTACAGCTTCACGGCGCGGGCGACCGATCTGGCCGGGAATGTTTCCCCGCAAACCAACGCATTGTCTTTGCAGATCCAACCCATTGTCGGAAGCGTGCCTGTCATCGTGTCGATTACCCAAGACACGGGCCGACTTGCCACAGATGGCATCACGTCAGATGCGACCCCCACAATCAACGGCACCGGTATACCGGGTCAGATGGTAACGGTGTACCTTGCCGATCAAATGCTGGGCACCGCCGAGGTAACTGAGAGCGGGCAATGGAGCCTTGACTATCAAGGCCCGGCGCTTGCCGATGGGAACTATGAGGTCACCGCAACAGCGACACCACCCGACGGTGTGGCATCCGAACGCTCAACCGCATTTGGGGCAACGATCGATACCGTGGCACCGTCGCTCAGCGCGCCGAACTTGACGCCCGCGTCGGACAGCGGCGCGTTACAGACCGACGGACTGACAAATATTGCTACCCCGACCATTTCATTCACAGCTGAAAACGGTGCTGATCTTGCGATTGATTGGGGGGACGGCGCGGGCTTTGTCGCCGCTGGTCAAGCGACCGGGGCGGAACAAAAGCTGACGCTTGGAACAGGCTATGCGAGCGACGGGCTGAAAACCGTTCAGGTCCGCGCAACAGATGCTGCGGGCAATGTCAGCGTAACCTCGACAACCCTCACGCTGGATACAGCCACCCCGGCGCCCGGGATCGTTCTGGGCCTTGCCGCAGATACCGGCACAGTTGGCGACGCGATCACGTCTGATCAGCGGCTGGTCTTTAATGGGGCGTCTGACCCCGGCACGGTACTTGCTATCTTGCTGGACGGCACAAGAATCGGTGAGGTAGTCGCCGATCGGAACGGGGTGTGGTCCTTTGATTATACTCAGGTCGCACTTGCGGCAGGCGTTTACGGTCTGTCGGTGTCGGCAACAAGTGCAGCCGGCAACACCGCGCCCCCAAGCGACCGTTTCGAGTTTACGGTGCTTGATTTGGCAAGCTATCAGGTCGTCCTCAAACAGATCAGCCCGGCCCAGTCCTATGAGGTTGGAACGGTGATTGCCCAATTGGACGTTGAAAACCAGATGGGTCCAGCCACCTACCAGCTTTCTGACACGTTGAACGGTGCCATCACAATTGACGGCGACAAGATCGTGATCTCGGGGCCGTTCGATCCATCGGTCTTCCCCACGCTTGTGGTAAGTATGACCGCGACCATTCTGGGTGGCGAACAAGTATCTGGCAGCGTCGATCTGATCGACTTTGTCAATATAGAGTATACTGGTGCTGATGGCATCGTACGCGGCGGGCCCGCCGATGAAACGATCAATGGAACCGGCACCGATGATATTATCTTCGGCGGTTTCGGTGACGATCTGATCGAAGGTGGCAGCGGGGCCGATGTTATAAACGGCGGGGCCGGAAACGACACACTGACCGATCGGGATGGCAATGGCATCATTGATGGCGGCGATGGCGATGACGTGATCTTGGCCATGAACGGCACCAACATCTTGCTTGGCGGGAATGGCAACGATCTTCTGCTGGGGGGCTTGGGTGAAGACCGCCTTGAAGGCGGTTCTGGCAACGATGTCCTGAAATCAGACAGGTCTATTTCGATCGGCGGGCGTGATCATCTTGACGGCGGAACGGGCAACGATCTGCTGGAAGGCGGGGTTGGTGCTGACACGTTTGTCTTCCGTCCCAATGATGGCAATGACGCCATCGGAAAGATCAACATTGATTTTTCTAACTTGCAGCTCTCGGTCGTTGAGGGGGCCGACTTCCAGTCCGGTGTGGATCGGATCGCCCTGATCAACTTTGGGTATACCGATAGTGCCGAGGCGTTTTCACATCTGTCCGACGTAAACGGTCAGGCCACCTTTCAAGACCAGGGATTGACGCTTCACTTTGCAGGTTTGTCTGTCGCAGATCTTGCTTCAACCGACTTCTTTATTTTCTAGGAACCCGAGAATGAAAACATATCATCTTCCATCCGCTTCTGTCGTTGTTCTGGGATTGCTGTCGGTCGCAGGCTGTTCGGGATCAAGCGTTGCTCTACCGCCCGATTTCGCGTCGCCCACCGGAAATGTAAAAGTGACCGCCGTGTCTATCGATGGCGTATCGCAAACCAGTCAGTCAGATTCAGGGACACTGAACTTGTCCGCGAATGATCTGTCCCTTGGAACAGCATCGGGGACGCTGAACAATGACCGGACAAACCTGACCGTGACGAGCGGCGGAACTGGAACACTGACATCAACTAATGCATCCTATGCCCGTTTTTTCGAGCTTAACCCAACCAATGGGCCACGTCGCACGGGTGTCATCGGCATTGATGCAGACAGGTTGCCCACAAATACAGCTGTCTATGCAGGCACTGGCAATATGACGATCCAAGACAATCTGGATGTTCTTGATCTGAATGGAACGGTCACGGTCACGGCTGACTTCGGCAACGGGACGGTCGATACCGAGTATTCAAACCTCAATGGCACCCGCAGCCCTGCATTTGCCAACCCTCAGGCGGCCACGAATGTCGGCACAGTGCTGGTAAAGGGATCACGGATTGCAGGCACTGGGTTTAGCGGTGGGACGGCATCCATTCAAAGCACCCAAGTGAACAACGGACAGCCGTTAAGCGCACAGGCGACCACGTCGCTGTCCGGGGCGTTCTACGGGCCAAACGCGGATGAGGTCGGCGGAGCGTTTGTCGTCGATGATCTTACGACAAATGCGGTGTCGATTCGTGGGGCCTATATCGCTGATTAACCCGCCGAAAGCCGGAGCGTCTGACTGTCTGGGTTTGTTTGGTCGTTGATAGACCTTCGAACCCAGCAAGGCGAAATACAACGGCGATTGGGCAGAAGCTTGGATGGGAAGACTTCAGACGCCTACCCTCATTTTGGCCGATCCAATCTTTAAGTATGAGGCCGACCCATCGAACAGACTGACAATCCATCGACAAGAATACTCATTCTTCTAACGAACTGTCCCTTTCATGCGCGATAATGCCTATGCCCGCGGCCTGACCGAACTCGGGCAGGTTCGCCAGAAATCAAGAAGCCTTTATTGGACCGTGGCGCTCTTTAGCATGTTTGCCAATTTGCTCATGCTGACGGGCCCCCTTTACATGCTGCAGGTGTATGACCGGGTTCTCGGTTCGCGGTCAGAAGAAACACTTGTAGCACTATCGCTTCTGGTGGTCTTTTTATATGCGACGATGGGCATTTTGGATTTCACCCGTGGTCGCATAATGGCGCGGATCGGGGCACAGTTTCAGGCCGATCTGGACCGGCGTGTCTTTGATGCGGTGGTCCGTAAATCGGCAGTTGATCCTGATCAGAAGACAAGCGCGGGGTTACACGATCTTGAAGCGATACAAAGGCTGATCGTTTCGCCCATCCTGACGGCCGCCTTTGACATCCCTTGGACGCCGATCTTCTTTGCAGCGATTTTTATCTTTCATCCTCTTTTGGGCTGGCTTGCCCTTTCAGGCGTAGTTCTGTTGATCGGGATCACATTCGCGAACCAGATCCTTTCGCGCGACCCGCAAGGTAAAGCAGCCCAATTCTTGCAAAACGCAAATTCCACCGCTGACCAGATCAGAACAGAGGCTGAGATGGTGCAGTCTATGGGCATGCGTGATGCTGTGTTTTCCCGCTGGCAAACCGATCGCCGCGAAGCGTTGGTTCAGCAGCTTCGGGCCACCGACGTCGGTGGCACTTTCACGTCAGTTACGAAAACGCTCCGGTTGTTTTTGCAATCGGCTATGCTGGGTGTCGGCGCTTGGCTGGTTTTGCAAAACGAGATGACGGCAGGTGCAATGATCGCGGGATCAATCCTGCTGGGCCGTGCGCTTGCGCCTGTTGAAGTCGCACTGAATCAATGGCCCTTGGTGCAGCGGGCGCATGCAGGATGGAAAAATCTGGCGCAGCTCCTTGGAACGGTTCCCCCCGAAAGCGCCAGAACGGAACTGCCTAAACCCAAAGCACTGATCGCCATTCAAAATCTGACGATCGTCGCCCCCGGTGAAACAACACCCGCGCTAAAATCGGTCAGCTTTGTCGTAAAGCCGGGGCAAGCTGTTGGCGTCATTGGTGCCTCGGGGTCGGGGAAATCCACACTTGCGCGTGCGCTGACAGGGCTTTGGACACCGGCGGCTGGGGTCATCCGTCTTGATAGCGCAGCGCTTGAACATTACGGGCCTGAAACGCTGGGTGGGCTTATCGGCTATCTGCCGCAGCGCGTTCAGTTGCTGGACGGGACAATTGCCGAAAATATCGCGCGATTGTCGCCCCAGCCAGAGGCGGGAAAGGTGGTTGCCGCAGCAAAACTTGCCGCTGCGCATGAGATGATCCTGGAACTCCCAGATGGCTACGACACGGTGATCAAAGCAGGAAAAATGCGCCTGTCCGGTGGACAAATGCAGCGCATCGGTTTGGCGCGCGCTTTGTATGACGACCCGGTGATCGTCGTGCTGGACGAACCTAATTCCAATCTGGATCACATCGGGTCGCAAGCTTTGAACCAAGCCATACGGCAAATGAAAGCCGATAACCGATCCGTCCTGATCATGGCCCACCGCCCAGCGGCGATTCAGGAATGCGATGTTTTACTGGTATTGGAAAACGGGGTGCGGGTCGCGTTTGGCCCAAAAGATGAGGTGCTGGCAGGCATGGTGAAAAATCACGCGGATATTCAGGCGTCGCCCAAGAATTTGGGAAGCGTCGTATGAGCAATCATTCGCCCACTCCTTTTTCGGCAAGTCGCAACGTCATATTTGGATATTTTACGCTGGTTTTTCTTATTGGCGGTTTTGCAATATGGGCGTCAATGACACAAATCGCCGGTGCGATTGTTGCGCCGGGCAAGATCGAAGTCGACCGCAACCGGCAGGTGGTTCAGCATGAAAAAGGCGGTGTCGTTGCTGAAATACTGGTTGATGACGGCGACACTGTCGCGGCAGGCGATCTTTTGATCCGTCTGGACCCTGGCCAGTTGGACTCCCAGATGATTATCGTCGAAGGCCAGCTGTTTGAATTGATGGCGCGACGGGGTCGCCTTGAGGCAGAGCGCGACAGCCTTGATCTTATCACATTCGAAGAAGAGCTGATCGAAGTCGGAATGCGTAATCCCGACCTCCAAGAACTGATGGACGGTCAGCAAAATCTGTTTCAGGCACGTCTGGATTCAGTCGCGCAGAAGATCGAGCAACTGAACAAACGCATCGATCAAATCACGTCGCAGATATCGGGGATAGACTCGCAGGAAAACGCGTTGCGCCGCCAATCCAGTTTGATCAACGAAGAGCTTGAAAACCAGCAATCACTGCTTGCGCGGGGTCTAACACAGGCGACCACGGTTCTGAGCCTGCAACGGGAGCAGGCAAGGCTTGAAGGGCAAATCGGCCAGCTTGCCGCATCACGTGCCGAAGCAGAAGAGCGGGCGACAGAGATCACGATCGAGGTTCTGACCTTGGGGACAACTTCCCGGGAAGAAGCAATCGCAAGTCTTCGCGATCTTAGATACCGCGAGCTTGAGCTGGTCGAGCAGCGAAATGCCCTGCGGGCCGAAATTGACCGTCTGGATATCCGCGCACCCGTATCAGGCATTGTGTACGATCTTTTGTTTCAAACCCCACGGTCGGTCATCCAAGGAGCCGAACCTTTGCTGTATCTTGTGCCGCAAGACCGCCCACTGGTGATTGCGGCGCGTGTTGCACCGACGGATATCGACCAGATTTTGGTGGGACAAGCTGTGAACTTGCGGATGTCGGCCTTGGATCAGCGCATGACCCCCGAATTGGTCGGAGAAGTTTTGCAAGTATCCGCAGATGCGCTCGACGACCCCGTGTCAAGTCAGCCCTATTTCCGGATAGAAATCGCGATGAACATCGGCGAAGTAGAAAAATTAGGCCCCGAAGCTGTACTGCTGCCCGGCATGCCCGTTGAGGCTTTTATTAGAACCGTCGACCGGTCACCCCTCGCATATCTCATCAAACCGATGGCGGACTATTTCGTTCGAGCGTTCCGTGAAAGCTAGGGTAAGGGCGACATATGCGGCGCTGACAGCAAACAAAAACCACGGTCAGCACTGTGGCTCTACGCCGCTGCACCAACCCAGCTGGCGTTTTGACCGGTCCATCGTGCGGTTGCTATTCGCAGTTGTGTTGTTGGTTCAACCCGTGAGCGCATGGGCTCAGGACATACCTCTTGATCAAGTGCGTCTACAGACCGCCGGTCAGCTGTTTCAGTACCCCGAAAACCGACCGTTGCGGTTCCGTTTGGCCAAGATATCCTATCACTCAAGCGATTTCCGTGCCGCGAAATTTCACCTGAAAGAGCTGATGCGAACAAGTCCAAGTCCTGATGACTTGCAACTGCTGAATCGCGTCTATGCCACCGTTCTGAAGAAATCACCGCTAAGCTTTGGGTTCAATTTTGCCATTTTACCATCTTCGAATATCGAACGGACTTCGTCGAACCAATCGTTCGACACGCTGGCTGGAACCTTCCGCATTGTCGGCGGCGGACAGGAAAAAAGCGGCGTGGGATACAGATTGGGCGCAAGCCTCGGCTATGAGACCGCGCTGAATGGCGGTGCGTCGACATTGACCTATAGTGCGGCGCTCAACCGAAACCTTTTTCCGGTTAAGCGGCTTAGTAACGTTGAAGCCTATATCGGTCTCACTTGGAGCAAACAATTCATCGGAGGTGTCACAAAAATTTCTCCCTATTTAGTGCGAACCGTATTTGATGACAGCACCGCACAAAGCGCCAGTTCCGCCAGAATAGGGTTTCAGGCAAGCTACGAACACTATCTGAACGGATCGAGTTCGATTACCGGCACAGTTCAAGCGGAGGATCGGCAATTCGATCAATTGACCTACCTTGACGGCCCGTTCTTCAATCTGGGTGTTTCCTATTCATCAGCGATCCTTAAAGCATCCGTCTTCGAGGCAGCGTTGAACGCATCGTTGAGCGAACCGAATGCCAAGCATCTAGCCTACCAAGGCGTTTCCCTTTCGGCCGAACTTTCAACACGGTTTCCATCCATAGGCACGGTCGGCTTCAACGCGAACAGCGGGCTTCGCGAGTATCAGGGCAACTTTCCAGGGCTGTTGGAAGCAAGACAAGACAGTTTTGCAACGATAGGAATTTCTTTCGCGTCGCCAAAATTTAAAAACCGCAACACCATCCCCCGTATATCCTGCGAGATCGAGCAGACATGGTCAAACATCGCTCTCTATGACGTACGATCCAAGGACTGCAGCATTTCATTTCAGCGCGCATTCTGAGTTAATAATCCGCGACCTGTCACGGTTTGTGCAGTTCCAAGGACCGTTTCGGGCCACCTATCACGCATTGCGCGGGGCGCAGCAGAATATACCTACAACCATGTTCAATGCGCCCCAATGTTGTTTTGGCGGGTAGAGGCGCTGGAGGCAAAAGAGCATTGCTTGTCCGTCGTCATATAAAATGGGACATCAGAGCGGCTTGAGCATTGGAGGCTCTGGCTCGTTTGTATGATTGATTATGCTGCTTGTTTTTGATGTTGCAAGCGGCGTTGTCGGATTGTCTGTTTTTTGATCTTTGCCCTTTCTCTCAGAATGGATTTGTCTCGCCCGAAGTAGACGTCGGCCGGTGTGACGTTGTTCAGGCTCTCGTGGTAGCGTTGGTTGTTGTAGTAATCGACGAAGGCCCCGATCTGGCGTTCGAGATCACCCGGCAGGTAGTAGTTCTCGAGCAAAACCCTGTTCTTCATGGTCTGGTGCCGTCACGCCAGAGGCGTGCTCTGCGCACGACGTTCGATCTTGCCTTGGGTCTGCGGGTGGAATGGCGCGCCGCGGACATGCGTCATTTTCTGATCCTCCAACCACTTGGCCAGATCGCCTGAGATGTAGCATGAGCCGTTGTCGCTGAGCAGACGTGGCTTGTGCCGCACAACCGCCTGGTCGCAGCCTGATGCTGTCAGAGCCAGTTCAATCGTGTCTGTCACATCTTCGGCCCGCATATTTGTGCAGAGCTTCCAGGCGATGCTGTAGCGGCTGTAATCGTCTAGGATCGTGCTGAGATAATACCAACCCCAGCCAATGATCTTGAAGTAGGTGAAGTCAGTCTGCCACATCTCGTTGATTGCCGTCGTTTTGTCTGTGAACTCATCAGCGGCCTTGATCACCACGTAGTCCGGTGCGGTGATTAGATCAGCCGCTTTCAAAATACGGTAAGCCGATGATTCAGAGATAAAATACCGCTTCTCATCGGTGTATTTGACGGCAAGTTCCCGTGTGGTCAGGGCCTCATGTTCCAGCGCAAACTCAATCAGGTCATCACGACGGACATCAGGGATGCGGTTCCAGACCGATCCTGGGCGTGGGGACCTATCAGCCAGCCCATCCAGGCCGCAGTCGACATAGAGATCATACCATCGATAGAATGTTGTGCGTGGGATGCCCAGCATGTCGAGGGTCTGCTTGACTGGCAGATGTGACCCCTCAACGGTGCGAATAATCTCAAGCTTCTCAGATGCAGGGTATCTCATTCCGCGAACTCCCCAGCCCCTGTCATGCTTTTTTTTAGCAGACGGTTTTCAAGGGTCAGATCAGCGACGCATTCTTTCAGGGCCAAAGCCTCAGAACGCAAATCCTTTACCTCAGGCGATGTGGCCTGTCGCGCCGTGTCGCCAGATAACCGGCGCTTGCCAGCTTCGAGAAATTCCTTCGACCAGCTATAATACAGGCTCTCAGCAATACCCTCCCGGCGGCATAGCACCGAGATGCTTTCCTCGCCGCGCAGGCCTGCCAATACAATGCGGATCTTTTCTTCAGTTGAATATGTCTGCCGGGTCTTACGCCGGATATTTTTGACCACCTTCTCGGCGGCGTCTTTCGACGTCTGGGGTTTCTTTGTCATCTCGATCTCCTAATCGATAAGATGAACCAGAAATCCTCCCTTATTCAAATCCACAAA
>JAGXGZ010000078.1 GCA_024636495.1 Roseobacter sp.
CAGGAACTTCGCCAAAGGCGGATAGAAAAATGTGCATGGAGATGATCACCCGATAAGAACAACAACCCCTCCAGAATCTATCCCGCCATCACCCGCAAGAGCGATCCTTTACGCACTAAGTTCCAAACGCGATTCCCCTGTGTACACGCCAGCCATAACAGGTAGCGGCATTTTTACGCCGGATCAGGTCATCACCAACGCAGAATTGGTAAAAGCGTTCAACGCCTATGCCGATATTTACAACGCCGAAAATGCAAGCGAGATCGCAGAAGGAAAGCTATCCGCCAAGGATCATTCCTCGGAAGAGTTCATCTTCAAGGCCTCGGGGATTGAACAGCGCTATGTGATCGACAAAACGGGCATTCTGGACCCGCATGTCATGCACCCGCTTTTGCGCCAGCGTTCAGATGATGAACCCAGTCTGATGGCGGAAATGGCGCTGGACGCCGCGCAAAAGGCGCTGGATGCGGCAGGCAAAACGGCAGCAGACGTGGACGCAGTAATTTGCGCGGCATCCAATCTGGAACGCGCCTATCCGGCGGTTGCTATCGAAATCCAGGATCTGTTGGGAATCAACGGCTTTGCCTTCGACATGAATGTGGCTTGTTCCTCTGCCACATTTGGCATTCAGGCGGCGGCTGACATGGTGCGCTCTGGCTCGATCCGGTCTGCCTTGGTGGTGAACCCCGAGATCTGTTCAGCGCATCTGGAATGGCGCGACCGCGATTGCCACTTTATCTTTGGCGATGTTGCGACCGCCGTCTTGATCGAGCGTGTCGAAGACGCCGCTGGTCCCTGTTTCGAGATAAAATCAACACGTTGCGCGACGCAGTTCTCGAACAATATTCGCAACAATAACGGCTTTTTGCGCCGCTCTCGGCCCAGTGGCGTCGAAGACCGTCGTGACATGCAATTCATGCAAAACGGTCGCAAGGTTTTTAAAGAAGTGTTGCCAATGGTTGCCGAACATATTGCGGGGCATATGGCAGAAGAAAGCGTACAAGCGTCTGATCTGAAACGGCTATGGCTGCATCAAGCGAACAAGTCGATGAACGATTTCATCGGGCGCAAGGTGCTTGGCCGTGAGCCGGAAGTTGGCGAACAACCCAATATCCTGCAAGACTATGCCAACACATCCTCTGCAGGGTCGATTATCGCATTCTCGAAATATTCCAAAGACTTATCGGATGGCGACATGGGTCTGATCTGTTCGTTTGGCGCGGGTTACTCGGTAGGGTCGGTATTGGTCACGCGGCGCGGATAGATCGAGGTGGATGTAAAAGCGCGATCTGGATAACCTCATCTTGAACGCGCGGTGTACCTGCCTGTAAAGAGACCTATGGCAAAGCTGTATTTTCACTATTCCACTATGAACGCGGGTAAATCCACTGTGCTGCTTCAGGCCGCGCATAATTATGTTGAGCGCGGCATGGTGCCGTATCTGATGACCGCCCAATTCGACAATCGCGCGGGCGACGGGCGCATCGCGTCACGCATCGGGATCGGGCAACAGGCTGACACCTTTGGCGCTGATGAAGATCTGTTTGAAAAGATCGAAACCCGTCTGAAATCAGGCCCCTGCGCGTGTATCTTCATAGACGAGGCACAATTTCTAAGCAGCGATCAGGTCTGGCAACTGGCCCGTGCCGTTGATGATCTAGGTGTCCCGATCATGTGCTATGGTTTGCGCGTTGATTTTCAGGGAATGCTGTTTCCCGGATCAGCCACCTTGCTGGCTCTGGCAGATGAAATGCGCGAAGTGCGCACGATCTGCCATTGCGGCAAGAAGGCAACGATGGTCGTACGTCAGGATTCAGACGGCAAAGCGATCAAAGAAGGTGCGCAAGTCCAGATCGGAGGAAATGAGACCTATGTTTCGCTTTGCCGCCGTCATTGGCGCGAGGCCGTGGGCCGCTAGACAAGGTTCGGAGGCGTTTTGCCAGCAACCCCGGCTTTCAAATTCTCAACCGCCATCATCCACATATCCACACGCACCTCGGCCGACGACGTACCCAAATGCGGCAAGAGCACCACGTTATCCAGAGCCCGCAGCGCCTCTGGCACAATGGGTTCGAACTCGTACACGTCCAGACCCGCGCCACCGATGATCCGGTTTTGCAATGCGGTGATCAGCGCGCTTTCCTTGACGACATTTCCCCGCGAAATGTTAATCAGCAATCCGTGTGGCTGCATCGCGGCCAGCATATCCGCATCAATCAGGTGATGGGTCTCGTCGCCACCCGGCACTGCAATCACAACCACATCAACTGCGCCAAGCAAGTCTTTGAGCTCACTGAAATATTCCGCAGGAAAGGCCAAGGTTTTCGCACTACGCCCAAAGTACTTCACGTCCATCGAAAACCCATAGTGGCATCGGCGCGCAACCGCTTGGCCAATCCGGCCCATGCCAACGATGCCGACCGTTTTACCCGTCAAATGCATGCCCAACAACTGCGACGGATGCCAGCCAGTCCACTTGCCGGAACGCACCAGACGCTCGCCTTCGCCCGCACGCCGCGCCGCCATCAGCATCAACGTCATCGCGATATCTGCCGTGGCATCCGTTACAGCGCCCGGCGTATTTGACACCTGCACACCCGCCGCCTGCGCAGCAACGGTATCAATATGATTATACCCAACCCCAAAATTGGCGAGGATCTTGCAACGGGGCGCATCAACCTGTGCAAAGATATCAGACGAAAACGCATCCCCCAAAGTTGGCAGGATGCCGTCATACTCGCGCAGGGCGGCGCAAATCTCGTCAATGCTTAGCGGTGCTGACGTTTCACGGTAGGTTACATCAAACCCTTCAAGGGCGGTGTGGACCTCGTCAGGGGCCGGGCGGGCGATCAGAAGTTTGGTCAATGCATGCGTCCTCCGTTTGGGACAGGCTGCGCGGGCCGCGTCAGCACAATCGCCCCGTTTTCATCCGGCACCCCCAGCACCAGTACTTCGGACATAAACGGCCCGATCTGGCGTGGAGGGAAGTTCACGACCCCCATGACCTGCGTGCCAACCAATGCTTCGGGCGTATAATGCACGGTGATCTGGGCCGAGGTTTTACGCTCTCCGATTTCGGGTCCAAAGTCGATCCACATCTTGATCGACGGGTTGCGGGCCTGCGGAAAGGGTTCGGCACGTGTCACCGTGCCGACCCTGATATCGACCTTAAGAAAGTCGTCAAAGCTGATCTCAGTCACGCGAAAGCTCTCTTGAGCGATCCGCGGCAGCCGCGACAGCGCGTTTCAAAAGCGCCGGAAACCCGTCAGTTTCGTTCATCAGCACGTCTAGTGCGGCTTGGGTCGTGCCGTTGGGGCTTGTAACATTGACGCGCAGCTGGCTTGGGTCTTCGTCTGCCGCCTTGGCCAGCGCCCCTGCCCCTGCAACCGTTGCGGTGGCCAGTTGCAGCGCCAGTTCAGGGCTAAGCCCCTGCGCCACGCCGCCTGCCGCCATGGTTTCAATCATGTGGAACACATAGGCCGGGCCAGACCCGCTGACGCCGGTCACCGCGTCGATCTGCGCCTCTTCCTCAAGGCGGACAACATCGCCTACCGCGCTCAGAAGTTCCTCGGCCTCGTCCATGCCTTGGGCACCGACATTGTCATTACCAACAATCGCGGTGATGCCTTGGCTGATTGCCGCAGGTGTGTTGGGCATGGCGCGCACGATGGGTGTTTTCGCGCCAAGCGTCTTTTCAAAAGTTGCTATGGTAGTGCCGGCGGCGACGCTAACGAAGACCGTTTTGCCATCTCCCATCGCCTGCAAGGTGGGCAAGGCGTCGCCCATCATCTGCGGCTTGACGGCAACAAGCACAACGGCGGGCGCGCCCGGCAAGTCAACGTTCAGATTGACGCCCTGTTCTTTCAGCCAATCCGACGGATAAGGATCAATCACCCAAACCGATGATTTTGGCAATCCGCGCGCCAACCAGCCTGCCAACATCGCAGAGCCCATTTTGCCGCAGCCCAGCAAAACAAGGCCGTCTTTTGCAATACGTGTATCTTTCATCGCGATATCCCCAATTTTTCAACATTGGGGGCTACACTTACGCGCGCCCGTAAGCCTCTGCAATGGCAACTTGAATGGCTTGCTGGGGCGTTTGATCCCCCCATACCACCAATTGTATGG
Source organism: Roseobacter sp. (assembly GCA_024636495.1). Classification (GTDB taxonomy): domain Bacteria; phylum Pseudomonadota; class Alphaproteobacteria; order Rhodobacterales; family Rhodobacteraceae; genus Sulfitobacter. Next base: position 4,129 of record JAGXGZ010000078.1, read on the forward strand.
CTGGATAATACCGCTCGGCGCTAAGCACGGCAGCTCCGATCATGGTATCGATCTGTTCAGCCGTAGCATCCTGCCCGCCTGCCAAGACCAGACCATAGCGGTAAATCATCACCTTTTGCTCGGACCAATAGGTAAAGGCCCCTGCCCAGCATTGGTCATTCACGTCGTTCAGCAAATGATACAGCGCTGGCACCTTTTCAGCGGGGGGATCCATTTCAAACGAACAGATCAGCCGCAATGTCTCGTCATAGGCCGACCACGCAAGCGTGATCGAATAGGTGCGCCACTGCCCCTCAACAGCCATGGCGATTTGTTCGTCAGAAATTCGATCAAAATCCCACTCGTTAAACGCGGCGAGGTTTTCAACGATGTCTATGGGATGAATATCATCATCAAGATACTGCTCGGTCAGGGCCATTTTGCCATCTCTTTCTGTCCGTGTATCTAAGGGTCAAAGCCCGTCAATACTTGGGTGTATCCACAATAGGGTGCTTAAACTGATTAGGCCCTATACAAGATATGGTGCGCAAATGAAGGCCGTGTGGCAAGTCTTTTTCTGGGGGTAACCCCGAAATCTAGAGGATAACCTCAATATCTTGTGGATAAGGTGAGGATGAACACCAATGCGTGGTTCTCTACACCGCTGAATGCGGGTTTTAATCTTGGTATCTCAAAATTAGGCAAAGGCACCCGAACGCAAATTCGGATGCCTTTTCTATTATTTCAAATCAGGCGCGTTTGGCGTCAGCGGAAAAATCAGCCCTTGGCGTCCATCGCGTCAAGCCGGGCCTTAAGGGCCTCGTTCTCTTCGCGTGCTTTTTGCGCCATGGCGCGGACGGCGTCAAATTCATCGCGGGTCACAAAATCGCGGTCGGCCAACCAACGGTCCATCATCCCCTTCATGGCGGTTTCTGCTTCGGTCTTTGCCCCTTGGGCGACGCCCATCGCGTTGGTCATCATCTGCGAAATATCATCGAAAATCTTGTTGCGGGTTTGCATGGCTATCTCTCCTGAAAGGCTGTTGATCTCTATATGGTGTTCAAATGACATTCTCGCAAGGTTGACTTCGCCGCGTGGGCAGGCTCAATCACCGCCATGGATGCAATGCTCACTTTCCCCAATATATCGCCTGATATTTTTTCCGTCACTTTGTTTGGCATGACTTTTGCGCTGCGCTGGTATGCGCTGGCGTATATTGTCGGTATTGTTCTGGGCTGGCGCATCGTCGTGCGCGCCGTAAGCCGCCCCGAATTATGGCGCGATGCCAAGCCGGTCATGACCAAAGAGCAGGTCGAGGATCTGTTGTTCTGGGTGATTTTAGGCGTAATTCTGGGCGGGCGACTTGGCTATGTGCTGTTTTATCAGCCGGGTTACTACCTGAGCAATCCGCTGCAAATCCTACGGTTATGGGAAGGTGGCATGTCGTTCCATGGTGGTGCAATCGGCGTGATCCTGGCGGGAGCATTTTACACCACCAGGCACGGAATCAGCAAGATATCGACCGGTGACATGGTGTGCCTCGGCCTCGCACCCGGATTGTTTCTGGGGCGTATTGCAAATTTCATCAACGCAGAGCTTTGGGGCCGACAGACCGATCTGCCCTGGGGGGTACCGTTTCCAACGATTGCCGCCCAGACCTGCCCCGAAGTTATCGGCATCTGCGCGCGCCACCCGTCGCAGATTTACGAGGCGGTGCTGGAAGGTCTGATCCTTGGAGCCGTTTTGATTTACATGGCATGGCGTCGTGGCGCGCTGAAATTCGAAGGCCTGATTGGCGGCACGTTCCTTGCCGGCTACGGCCTTGCCCGTTTCATGGTTGAATTCGTCCGCCAACCCGATGCGCAATTCGTCACGCCCGGCAATCCGCTAGGACTTGCGTGGGAGATCGGCGGCTATGGGCTGACGATGGGGCAGATTCTGTGTCTGCCAATGCTGGCCATCGGCGCGTTCCTGATCGTGCGGGCCAAGCGCGTGGCATGACGGCGCTGATAGAACATATCATGGCCCAAATCCGTGCAAACGGGCCAATGCGGATCGACGAATACATGGCCACATGCCTGCTGCATCCAACGCATGGCTACTACACCACCCGTGATCCGCTAGGGGCGCAAGGCGACTTTATCACCGCACCCGAGATCAGCCAGATGTTTGGCGAAGTGATCGGTCTGTGTCTTGCCCAGACGTGGATATCCCAAGGCAGCCCACCCCGTTTCACGCTGGCAGAGCTGGGCCCCGGGCGCGGCACGCTGATGGCTGACATCCTGCGCGCGACCCACCGCGTCCCCGGTTTTTACGACGCCGCTGAAATCGCCCTGATCGAAGCATCGCCTGCCTTGCGCGATATCCAGCGCAAAACGCTTGCCGCCCATCAGGTCGGTTGGTTCGGTTCAGCCGACGCCTTGCCCGATCAGCCACTTTACCTTGTTGCCAACGAATTTTTCGATGCGCTGCCTATTCGCCAATTCGTGCGCAGCGACACAGGCTGGCGCGAACGGCAGGTCGGGCTGGCTGACAACATGCTGACGTTCGGGTTGGGCCCCGTTCTGCCACAACCCGCCCTCGCAGACAGGCTTGAAGACACACACCAAGGCGACCTGATCGAGGACTGCGCCCAGATCGCGCCTGTCTTGCATGCTATCGCCGCCCGTGTGGCAACCCATGGCGGCGCAGCTCTAGTGATCGACTACGGCGACTGGCGCACGCTGGGCGATACGTTTCAGGCCCTGCGGGCCCACCAACAGGTGGACCCTTTAGCCGATCCCGGTCAAAGTGATCTGACGGCGCATGTAGACTTTGAACGACTGGCCAATACAGCGGCCCCTGCGCTGCATACCCGCGTAACACCACAGGGCGTTTTTCTTGAGCGGCTGGGTATCACTCAGCGTGCGCAAGTTTTAGCCAAGACGCTCAACGGCAGCAGCCTCGAGGCGCATGTCGCTGCACATCGGCGCTTGACGCACCCGACAGAAATGGGAAACCTGTTCAAGGTGATGGCGCTTTATCCGCCGCAGCAAACCCCGCCACCGGGATTGGACCCATGACGCTTGAAATTCTAACCTCCGACAGTTTGGGCCCCGTGCGACACGGATTTTTCACCCGCCGTGGCGGCGCATCTTCTGGCGTGTTTACCGGATTGAACTGTGGCAGCGGCAGTTCCGATCAACGCGAGATTGTCCAGATTAACCGTGCCCGGGTCGCAGATGCCATGGGGGTGCGTGATACGCACCTGATCGGCGTGCACCAGATTCATTCTGCCACCGCCGTTACCGTAGATGCCCCCTTGGCCGAGAAGCCGCGCGCCGATGCATTGGTCACTGCGACCCCCGGACTGGCGCTTTCTGTGCTGACGGCAGATTGCCAGCCCGTCCTTTTTGCAGATCTCAAGGCTGGTGTGATTGGTGCGGCCCATGCGGGATGGCGCGGCGCACTTGATGGTGTGTTGTCTGCCACCGTGCGCGCGATGGAGGCACTGGGTGCCAAACGTGCAGATATCACCGCCGTTATCGGCCCGTGCATCAGCCAGCGAGCCTATGAGGTAGGACCGGAATTTATCGACAGCTTCTTGGCCGAAGATCAGGAGTATGCCCGATATTTTGCGAATGGGGTTGATGACCGGATGCAATTTGATCTGCCCGGCTTTGGCTTGAACCGTTTGCGCGCCGCCGGGGTTGGTCACGCCGAATGGACACACCACTGCACCTACAGCGATCCTGACCGCTTTTATTCATACCGCCGCACCACCCACGCAAAAGAGGCCGACTACGGCCGATTGATCGCATCCATCACGCTGTGAAATGCGAGATTCAGGCTGGAATGTGACCATCCCTTGCCGCGTTTTTGCCTTAAACTCAAAATTTCCATGCCGGCTGTGATCAAAATAGCTGTGTCAGCAGCCGGAAAACCCCACATTTACGTATAAAACCAGCACTTCAGGGGGATTGGGGCGAAATCGTCACAAATCAATTCGCCCATCGCTGACTTTTTTGAAAAGAAAATCTTCTTCGCCCAACCTGCGCCAGAAAGTGTTTGCATATTCAATGGCAAGGAAAGGGCAAATGCCCACACAGCGAAGGATACGGACCATGAAAACCAACACACGCTTCATCAAGTCAGTTGTTGAAACAGCCGCCAAGAACGATACAGTGATGCCTTGGGCGCGCGGGTCCCGCCGCGCCGCTTTCATCGCAAAGCGCAACGCACCTGCGTTGGTCCGCAAGACCGCATAACAGTTTTCTGCCTGCGTTTTTCGGGACCCAAGCCGGTCAATATTATGATCGGGCCCCGAGCTGACACGGGAAAATATCATGTGAAACCTGCATTTCGGCATGGGATCACATGTGCAAATCGCAAAGACGGCTGCACTTTATGGTGCATCCCGTCACATGGCTGGTTTCGGCGGGGGCGCGAAGCAAGCTGTGGCAACTCTTAAGGTGAAAACATGACTGCCCATAATGCCTCCCCGATTGTATCCAAAGATTTTTCCGCCTCTAATGTTGCAAGGCCGCGTGGGATTTATCCTTCAGCGCTTCAACGAGGGCACAAGATGAACGAGGATACTCCAGCGCGCAGCTACGAAATCGTCGCAAAGCGAAACGATGGATCCGTGTTTATCGGGCAAGATCGCGCACCTGCGATCCCCTTGTTTGAAAACGCTTTCTCTGCCTTTGCTCAGGGTTGTCTGGTGATGACCGTAACGGGCGAAGTCGCTGTCGAAGACCTTCACCCCGGTGATGTGATCATGAAAGCAGATGGCACAAGCGCACCTTTAATTTGGATCGGGTCTAGCTCGTTTATTCCCGCTGATTCTGGCAAGCGCACGCCGTTGGTTCGCGTGATGGCGGACAGTCTGGGCGCGGGCAGACCATCAGGCTTCATTACATTCGGGCCTACTGCCAGAGTTTTGCACACGCCGCTGCACATGCGAGGGGACGATAGCGATCAGGACGTGTTTACCCTGATGCGCGATCTGGTTGATGGCGTGAACATCATCGAAATTGCGCCGCCTACCCCCGTTCGCCTGTATCATCTATGTCTTGAGCAACATGCAGCCATCTCGATTGGCGGGCTTCATATCGAAACATATCATCCGGGTGACACCCTCACGAGGGATATGCCAATCCGGTACCGCGAGCAGTTTCTGGGGATGTTCCCGCACATCAAAAACGAGATGGATTTTGGCAAACTGTGCCACCCACGCGTGTCGACCAAAGCCGAAGTATTAATGTATACTCCTGCGCCTGAATTGACCTGATAATTTTCAGGCCTGCGATTCACTTCGTCGCATGGCCACAGGCGCGGCGGTCTATATTTTGATGGTATGAGCAAGCAACACAAAACAGTCTCCTTATCCGACGAGCAGCGCATA
>JAGXGZ010000079.1 GCA_024636495.1 Roseobacter sp.
CCATAAGCCGCCGCCCGGCGCCCATACCTTCCGGCCGCCGACAGCGCATTCGGGCGCCCTGAACGCATGCGCCCGGGCACTGCAATCTTCTCGTTCTGACTGTCAGAGATACACCGCGTGCAGCCAAGTTACGAAACGCCGACGGCAAAAGCCTCGGTGTTGGCTCTGCATCCTGCCTAAACCGCCCTCAAGCCGACGCTCGCGGCGTCCAAGACCATCCCGGTGAATAATGCGGGATGAAGCAGGGGGACCTGTCAGGCTGTCCAACTATCTGAACACAAATTGGACAATCTGGAAGGGAGGTATTCCCGTAGTTCAGCCGTCCGACACCGGGAAAATGAGCGCAAGAACTCGATGGTTATAGCTAAAAAGAAGCGCGCTGCGAGATTTGATCAATCTCACGCGCGATGATCGCTCGGTGCAAAATCCGGAAGTCGAGTTCCCGAGACAGTCGCACTTGCGCAAATCCATCTGAGGACGCTGACCATGGCAGCTTCCGAGGCTTCAACGACTTCAGAGGGGTACGGATTACAAGTTAGACTTGCGTATCAGATCATGCAGACGTCAGCTCACCCTTCAGCCTTTCTTGAGATGGCTACGAAAATACGATCCCGCCATCGACGTTGAGACTTTGTCCGGTCACGAACGAAGCGTCATCCGAGGCCAGGAATGCCACCGGCCCCACTATGTCTTCTGGATCACCGATCCGTGCCATCGCGGTCTTGGAGCGCCAAGCTTCGTTCACCTCGGGATCTTCAAGATTCACACGGCCCATCTCGGTCATGATGATGCCTGGACAGATAGAGTTCACGGTAATCCCCAACGGGCCCACCTCTTGGGCAAGTACGCGAGAAAACCCCATCACTGCCGCCTTCGAAGCCGAATAATGCGCTTGTTCCGGGGCGCCATGCTTGCCACCTATCGATGCGATGTTGACGATCCGGCCGTATTCGCGTGCCTTCATCGATGGAAGGAAAGCCTGGATGACCATGAAGGCGCCCTTCGCATTGATATCCATCACGCTGTCCCAAACAGATTCCGGCAACCCATCCACCGTTCCCGGGATCAGGATGCCCGCATTGTTGACCAGAGCATCCAGCTTTCCAAAGTCGTTCAAGACTTCTTCCGCCATGCGCTCGATCTCGGCCTTGTCCGACACGTCTGCGAAAACGACCAAGGCGCGGCGACCCATCGCTTCGATCTTCTCGGCCACTTTGCGCAGGTCTTCCTCTTGGAGCACGATATCATTGAGGGCGACGTCATAGCCACGCTCGGCCAAGCCTATGGCGATCGCCGCGCCGATTCCACGCGAAGCGCCAGTGACGAGGACGGTTCTATTGTTAGACATGGGGATCTCCTTCATAAGGCTGTATAGCCGCCGTCGACTGTCAGGACGGTGCCTGTGACAAAGCTTGCTGCGTCACAGGCAAGAAAACGAACTGCATCGGCGATCTCATATGGTTTACCAAGACGACCCATCGGGGTGCGGTCCATCCAAACTTCGAACCAGTCGGGACGCGACCTGCCGGCCAGAGTCAGGTCGGTTGCAGTATAGCCCGGGGCGACCGCATTGACCCTAATACCATACTTGGCCCATTCGACTGCTGCTGATTTGACCATCAGGTTTACACCTGCCTTCGCAGCATTGTAGGCGACTTGCGGCTGGGGCCATACGGGCACCACACCGCAAATGGACGAGACGCACACGACAGATCCGCGCCCCCGCTGCAATAGCCCTCCAGAAAAGCCATGCAATGTGTTGAACACGCCCGTGAGGTTCACGTCGATTACCCGCTGCCAATCTGCTGGCGCATATTCAGCAAACGGAGCATTGTGCACGATCCCCGCATTGGCAACGACGATGTCCACGGTCAGGCGCGCGCCCAGTCCGGCGCAAGCAGTAGCGTCGGTCACGTCCAAAACTTCGGCGTCACACCCGAGGCTATCCGAAGTTTGTTGTAGGGCGTCAGAGTCGCTGTCTGCGATTGTCACTTGAGCGCCAGAGGCCAGCAGCCCTTCGGCAATTGCGCGACCAATTCCGCGGGCACCACCAGTCACCAAAGCGCTGCGCCCGTCGAGACTGAATCTGTCTGCGCTCATGACAAGGCATCTTTCAGTGCCGGATAAAGTGCCTGATAGCGGGCAAAAATCTCGCCATATGCTTCTACGTTGCCCGGGTTTGGCTCGATCGTGCGGCCTGACTTTACCATAGCCACAATTCCCTCGTCGATATCAGCGAAGACACCTGCACCAACACCGGCCAAAACCGCCGATCCAGTCGACGGCGCATCAGGAGAAGCAGGGACGCGCACCGGCAGATTCGCGGTGTCTGCATGAATCTGAAGCCATAAGTCCGACGCTGCAGCTCCCCCCCCCACCGTCATCTCGTCGCTATCATACCCTGCTTTGTGGAACGCATCGAGGATCGCACGGGTGCCAAAGCCGATCCCCTCCATTATTGCACGAAAGATGTGTTCGGGCCCATGTGACAGGGATAGTCCGACGATAGCCCCACGCGACGCAGGATCTGTATGGGGCGTGCGGTTTCCTTGAAAATGATCTTGCACGATCAGGCCCTCGGAACCCGGAGGCAGTTTTGCCGCTGCCTCGTTCAGACGTTCGTAGTCCAAGGGCGCCCCGGTAATCCGAGAAAGCCAATTGATTATCGAGCCAGTTGAGGTCTGACCGCCTTCGATGATGAATCGGCCAGGATAGACAATATCCGCGTAACTCCCCCAGACCCCCGGCGCGTGAATTGGCGCTTCGGTCACTCCGAATTGCAAATGTGAAGAACCGGTGATCATCGCCATTTGGCCAGGTTTACAAACGCCCAAACCGATCATTCCGATCAATGCATCGGCCCCGCCCTGCACCACCTTTACACTACGCGGCAGGCCAAGCGCCTCGGACGCCGCAGCCGTCAAAGTGCCAATTACCTCACCAGGGGCTACAACGCGATCTGGCCACTTCTCAGCTAATTCTTCCATCCCAAGAGATGAAAGGATGCCATTCGCCCATCCGCCGTCGCGGGACCGATAATGCCAGCGTAGCCCCGCATTGTTCAGGCTGGCCGCCCATTCACCAGTCAGCTTGTAGGTCATGAAATCTTGATACTCACATATCCGGTGCGCACGGTCGTAAGTTTCGGTCTCGTTCCTTTTTAGCCACAAGGCCTTTGGGATCATCCACTCAGCCGATACCGGCCCGTTTCCCGCTCCATTCAGGCAGAGAGCGGCGTCACCGGTAGCAAGGACGGCCTTGGCTTCCTCTCCCGCGCGCACATCCATCCACATGATTGCAGGGCGCAACGCATCCCCGTTTTCATCCAGAGCGACAACCGTGCAGCTTGTTGTTGCATAAGCGATCGAAACCACGTCTCCGGCTGAAATTCCCGCGTCGGCGATTGCCGCTTTTGAGGCAGTTACGAAATTCGCCCACCAATCTGCAGGATTCTGTTCTACACGGCCTCGCTCAAAATTTGTCATATAGGGAACGGTGTGGCTCCCAAGACAGACGCCAAAAACGTCATAAACGCGCGCGCGCAAGCTTTCCGTGCCCCCGTCCGCAGTGATAAAGTAGGTCATATATATCCTCCCTATCGCTCTTCACGCTTTGGCTCAGAGCGTTCGCCAAGTCTCCAGTGCGCGACTCGCATACATCACGGCCGGGCCACCTCCCATTTCGACAGCAACTTCGAGCACCTCGATCAGCGCCTCCTCGCTGGCCCCATGCCGTTTTGCGGCGTCTACGTGATATAGGATACAGTCATCGCAGCCTTTGGCGACCGATAGGGCGACCGCAATCAATTCGCGTTGACCAGAGTCGAAGTGACCTTCAGCCGTCGCAGCCTTGGCTACGGCTTGAAAGCCTTGCATAACTTTGCCAGCGGCTTTCGAGAATGTTCCCATGCGGTTCTTGGCCGCCTGCAAGCGGGTTTCGGCATCAGACATTTTGCAGCTCCTTTATCAGTAAGTCTCGGATCGCGTCGGGCGCATCCCAATGGGGCATGTGTCCGGCTTCCGGCAGGTGATGAACGGCTATTTGCGGCGAGACCTTGAGCATATCCTGCCAATCGAGGATTGCGTCGCGATGACCAATGATGATCCGAACCCGCATCTGTCCAGCCAGCTGAGCAAGATCGCGGGTCAAATCGATTTTCTGCAGGTCACCATCAACGATGTCCTCCGCCAGTTCGCACAAACGACCAGCAGCCAGCGTGTTGTAAATTTGCTCTATCGCCGCGTTCGAAAAGGTCGATGCCCGACGAGACAAGCGGCGCAGAAGGTGTCCGGTCACACCTACGCTGGCCGGATTCGCCATCCCTGCGACAAAAGAACCATCGATCCGCAGACCAAGCCCCGCCGGGGCAATAAGCGTGAGCGATAGCGCGGGAACCCCGCTTGCCACGGCTTTGATCGCAGCAGCGGCTCCAAGCGAGTGGGCAACCACATGGACGGGATCGTTCCCGGCGAGATTGGAACTGATCGCAGCGACCACGTCATTGAAGGTTGAAGCTTCCTCAGTGGTCTCTCCATGTCCTGGCAGGTCGACGGATCGAATGTTGAGTCCAGCTTTTCCCAACCCCTGCCCCAGTTGATCCAGTGTCAGGCGATCGCCTGCAAAGCCATGTATCATCAGCACACGAGAGCCATCGGAAGGTCCATACAGAGTTTCTGCCAGCCCCTCTTGGGACCGATGCGGAGTGTCTTGATGGGCAGACTCGATATCGCGAAGCTCAATTCGTCCTCGGCGCCCCGTTCCAGTGACCTTTTGAAGGTCGACTCCACCTTTTTGCGCAGCGCGACGCGCAGGAGGCGTGGCCCGCAGGGCTGCTCCCGAAGTTGAGCGCTGCACGGACACCGCCGTCGGGACATCCTTGATGTCCCCTTGATCTGCTTTGTTGTCATCTGCGAGCACGTCTGGAGCGTCTTCGCGGGCAACCTCAATCCGAGCGATTACGCGGCCAACAGCGATAGTCTCGCCTGGCTGGGCCAGTATTTCGATCAGCTTGCCCCGAAAGAGCGCAGGGAACTCAGCGACCGTCTTGTCGGTTTCGACCTCCAAGATCGGAACGCCTCGTTCGAAGCCCTCACCCTCCATCTTCATCCACGAAACTATGGTCCCTTCTTCCATCGTCTCGCCCAGTCGTGGCATCTGCAGTTCTGTAATGACTGTGTCGTCTTGACCAGTAGGTTCAGGGACCGTTTCGCGTTCAGGAGACACCCAATCGTCAGCACCATCGAGATCAATTTCGGCGATGGGGTCGCCCACTTTTACAACATCCCCTGCCGCAACCAACGCGCTGGCCAGAATACCAGAGCCAAGGGCGGGATATTCCACTGCAGTTTTGTCAGTTTCGAACTCCACCAGCGCATCACCGCGCTTGAAGCGTGCACCTTCCTCGATCAGCCAATCCGTGACAGTCCCCTCTTCCATGGTTTCGCCCAAGCGGGGCATGTTCAAGGTGACGGTCATGAGTGCACCCGATCTGCGACCAACCGTTCCGCGACTTCACGGACGAATTCCGTCGTCGGGACGGAGTTCCGTTCCAATTCAACTGACACTGAAATCGGAATATCTTCTCCTGCCACCCGGATCACCGGCTCGTGAAGGAAGTCGAAGCACTCTTCATGAATGCGCGCCGACAGTTCGGCCGCCACGCCAGCAGTCATGACTTCTTCTGCGACCACCATGACGCGGCCTACGCGTTCAACATGGTCGCGCACCGTATCCATGTCCAAGGGATTCAACGTGCGCAAATCAATGACAGTTGTCTCGATTCCTTTCTTTGCCAGCTCGGCGGCCGCGGCCATCGCGTGGTGAACTTGGCGAGAATAGGTAACGATCACCAGATCGTCGCCTTCACGCCGAACCGCAGCCTTGCCCCATGGAGGAACAGAGGCCGAAAAATCCACGTCCTCTTTCATGGTGTAGAGCCCCTTGTGTTCAATGAACACAACTGGGTCGGGTTGGCGCATCGCATCACGCAGAAGGTGATAGGCATCGGCAACTGTTGCGGGCATCGCCAGTCGCAAACCCGGCGTGTGCATGACGTAGGCTTCCAGCGACTGCGAATGTTGCGCACCTGCGGACCGGCCAGTTCCACCTTGGGTCCGCAGCACCATGGGAACACCGATCTGGCCGCCAAACATATAGCGGATTTTGGCAGCCTGATTGCCCAATTGATCCATGGTCATGCCGATGAAATCAACATACATCAATTCCGCGACCGGCCGCAGGCCCGCCATCGCGGCTCCTACAGCAGCACCGACGATTGCAGGCTCCGAAATCGGCGTGTCCAGCACACGCGCTGCCCCGAATTCTTCGTAGAGGCCCTTCGTGACGCCATAAGCACCACCATATCGGCCGACTTCTTCGCCGATGATGAAGACATCATCATCCTCGGACATTGCATCAAACAGTGCTTTTTTCAAAGCATCTCGATAGGTTATCTCGGACATAATTCAGTCCCTCGCCAAAATTCGGTCAATACGGGTGCGGACGGGTTCAGGTTCAGGCTCGTCGGGCCCATAGACGTCTCGGAACATTGAGGCGAGCGGCGGCTCGCTTCCTTGCACTGCGAAGTCGATCGTTGCATCCATTTCCTTTTCAATCTCGTCATCCATTGCCTTCAGGTCGGACTCGGCCGCCTCTTCGGTGTCGAGGATCGCGTCCCTGGCGAAAGAAACGGGGTCTTTGGCGCGACCTTCGGTCTCGTCCTCTTCGGTGCGGTAGGGGGACTTATCCATTCTCGCGTGACCAAAGAAGCGATAGCAGTCCACCGCCATGAAGCCCGGCTGTCCGGCTCGCGCACCGTCAATCAATCGCGCTGCAACTTCCTGAACGTCTCGCACATCTCGGCCGTCCACAGTTTCACCAGCAAGCCCGAAGGCGAGCGCGCGCTCATGCAAGTGACGCCCCTTAGTAGCTTGCTCGATCCGAGTGCCCATTCCGTATTGATTGTTGATACAAACGAACAGCACAGGGAGATCCCAGAGCGCGGCCATGTTCATGCTTTCGTAGAGGATACCTTGCTGCATCGCGCCGTCGCCAAAGAACGCAACGGATATGGCACCTTCACCATCCCGCTTTGATGCCAAACCGGCCCCAACTACAGCAGGAATGCCGCCGCCGACAATGGCATTGGCACCCAAGTGACCCAGTCCCATGTCAGCGATATGCATGGAGCCACCTTTGCCGTGGCAATATCCCTCTTCCCTTCCGGCGATTTCAGCCATCATTCGCTTCGGATCGGCACCGCGCGCGAGGAAGATACCATGTCCCCGATGATGGGTAGTGAAAGTGTCGCCCTCTCGCATCAAGCCGGCCACGCCGACTGCAGCGCTCTCCTCACCTATCGACAAATGCAGCATTGATCCGGCAGAAGCGCCGCGAACGAAAAGCTCGCCCACCCTTTCCTCAAAAGTGCGTATGCGCCTCATGTCGCGATACAGATCGATCAAACCGGTATTGGACGTCCCAATTGGTCCGGTCGCCGTGTTTTTGGTCGATGACTTTGCCATGGTGTGGCCCCTTAAAGAAGATTCAGCTTTGTCGTCCGCGACACGATTGCCACAGCAACGAGGATGATGAGGCCCTTCACGATGTTCTGGATGTAGGTATCCATTCCGATCAGATTGAGGCCGTTGTTGATGATACCGATGAACAGTGCACCACAGAACGTGCCGAGCACGGTAGCAGTGCCGGGACGGAACATCGTCATTCCGATAAATACGGTCGCCAGTCCGTCCAGCAAATATCGCTCGCCCACGTTGGGTTGCCCAGAACCAAGACGTGCGGCCAGTAATGTCCCGGCTATCACGGCGAATACCGACACCAGCGTCAATGCGGCCATACGATAGAAAGTAATTCGCACACCTGACAGCTCGGCCGCTTTTCGATTGCCGCCGACAGCATAGACGTAGCGGCCGAAAACCGTGCGCTCCATTACGAACCAAGCGATGGCAACCGATGCCAGCATGAAGAAAGCCAGGCTTGGTATTCCCGCAATCCGCCCTTGTCCAAGGGCGAGAAAGCTGTCGGGCAAACCACCATAGATCGCCCGGCCACCGGTCATCAGGAAGTTGATACCGTACAGGATCGACCCGGTTGCGAGCGTAGCGATCAGCGAAGGGATCCCCACTTTTGTGACCAGCGCTCCATTCACAAGCCCCACCACGATACCCGCCAGAAGACCTACCAAGAGGGCAACAATCAGCGGCTGACCCGCAACCAGCATCACCGGCACCAGTATCCCCGAGAGACCGACAGTATATCCCACAGAAAGATCGATCTCCTTTGCCGCGAAGCCAAAGGTGAGCCCCGATCCTACGATTGTCAGGATCGAGATCTGTTGCAGGATATTTGAGAGGTTGAACGGCGTCAGAAAGCGATCGACGAAGATTGAGAACCCTAAAAACATGAGGATCAGCACACCGAGTGTTGAATACCGCTGCAACCAATCGGACCGCGGGCCCCTTGAAAGGGTCGCGACAGGGGCGTTTATGTTATGTGAACTCATGCGGTTTCTCCGGATATGGCAGTAATGAAGCGGTCTTCCGAGAAGCTTTTGGCATCGATTGACGGGCCTGATCGGCCATGGACGAACGGGATCGCTCTGTGACAAACCAGCGCTATTTCATTGAGGTCGGACGACGCGATCAAAATCGCTGCTCCGTCACGTGCAAGACGGCGCATGTGGCTGTAAATTTCCTGCTTGGCCCCGACGTCGACTCCCTCGGTGGGCTCGATGAAAATAAGCACACGATACCGATCGCCTGCCCCGTAGAGCCATTTGCCGATAGACACCTTTTGCTTGTTCCCGCCAGACAGGTTGCGGATCAACTGTCGTTGAGATGACGTCTTGACGTTCAGCAGCTCAATAACCTTATTTGCCTCTTTCCGTTCGATACGACGGTTCAAGATACCGGCCTTTGCGGCATGGTAAGGATGGACCATCGAGAGATTCTCCACGACTGATCCGTCGCCTGCCAATGCATTCTCCATGCGATGATCGGGAACCAGAGCTATGCCCGCGCGCTGCATTGCGCGGATACCGGGCGCCGTCACTTGCTTGCTATCGACTTCCACACGCCCTGAAGTCACACCGTGACGAGTGTAGATGGTCCGGGCGAAACCAAAATGTCCAGCACCCGTCAGGCCGATCAAGCCCACGATCTCACCGGCATGGAGCGTCATCAGAGGCATCTCAATGGTGCCAGCTTGCCAATCCTCGATCTTTAATACCACCTGGTCCGAAGAGGTGGTAGGAACTTGGGAGGCAACATCCGTTGGTGCTCCTAAAGTGGAGTCGCGGCGAAGCATCAAGTCTGTCAGGTACAATTCAGTCGAACTGTCGCGACCTACCGTCGCCACTTGTTCGCCGTCGCGCAAAACAGTGATCCGGTCAGACAGTTCAACCACCTCAGAAATGAAATGCGAGATCAGGACCACGCCCACGCCTCGTTTTGGCAGGCTACGGATAATCGTCCACAATTGTTTCTTCTCGCGGGCTTCCAGCGTCGCAGTGGGTTCATCCAAAATCAGAAGTCGGATATCGCCGCGCAACGCGCGGATGATTTCGATCACTTTTTGCTCGGCCATGGGCAGGTCGACCACGGGACGATCGAGAGGTATCGACACATTTGGAAACCAAGCCTCGACCAACCGAGCTGCTTCCGCCTTGAGCTTGCGCGACTTTAGCACACCACCAAATGCCTGCGGCTCTGCGCCCAGCATGATGTTTTCGGCTCCCGTCAAGCCAGGGACCAAACTTCCTTCCTGGCTTACATGGGCGATGCCTTGGATCAAAGCGTCACGCGGACTGGCCAGCGCCACCTCTCGCCCCTCGATCTCTATATTTCCTGAGGTGGGTCGCAACGTCCCGCCCAACACATTGACAAAAGTGCTCTTACCCGCCCCATTCTCGCCTACGAGTCCATGAACCTCGTCAAAGCGGAATTCGGCGCTGACGCGGTCGAGTGCGCGGGTGCCAGGAAAGTCCATGACAATATCCGAGAGGGTCACCGCCATCGGGCGCCTCCTGTGAAGGTTAAATTTATAGGGTTAGCCCGGCGCCCCACTTTCGGGACGCCGAGTCAGAGAAGTGCAGACCTTACATGAAGTCTTTGCAGTTCTGCTTGGTCACCAAAGGAGCGTCCATATACACGATATCGCTGGGAATGACCTCATCCCGTGCTTTGTCTTCGACTACAATGTCTTGGATCCACTCGCCGATCTGCGCACCCATCTCTTCGAAAGGCTGACTTACTGTGGCAATCATCATACTATCAGGATCGCAGACCTCGGCGATAGCTTGAGGATGGCCATCGATGCCAATTACCTTGACATCCGTCAGGCCGGCCGCCTTCATCACGTTGATCGCAGCCTGCGCAGGTTCATCCCAAGGGGCCCAAACTGCATCGATGTCCTCACCGAAGCGAGCAACATAGTCTTGCATGGACGACGTCGTGTCCTCGAAGAAGGCTGTATAATCAATATTGTGTTCAGTCAGCACGTTCACGCCGCCATATTCATTTAGAACCTGAGCCATAACGTCACCGCGCTTGCGAGTGCCGTGATGCTCGGCCATCCGGAGAAACACGATATTTCCTTCGCCACCAATCTCATCCAGGAGATAAGGGGAGACATCCGCCGACATCGCCCAGTTGTTCGTAGTTATATCTACCATTACACCGTCGACGTAGCCACTATCGACTGAGAAAATTGGAACGCCGGCCTCGACCGCCGCGTCAATCGCTGCGCGTGAAGCGCGAAGGTCAGACATCGTTATGATGATTGCATCCACGCCACGCGCCGCGGCGTCCTGCAAGTTGCTGGCTGTCGCTTCGCCTGAGCCGCTGGAATCGAGATAGCTAACATCCCAACCCAAATTCTGTTCGTTCAGCCATTCCTGAAACCCAGCCTTCACGCGCTGCTCGGATTGTGCAGCCGCGTTTGAATGAACCCAAGCAACGTCGATCGCTTCCTGTGCCAACGCAACCCCTGGAAGGGCCATGGCAAACGCAACAGAAGTCATAGTTATTTTATCAAATTTCATTGATTCTTCCTCCCATGTCGTCGGCGCAACCTCCTCGCTACGCCGCTCGATAAAGTTGACGTTACGCCATTCAATACATTTGTCAACAACCAAAACATTTGTAATATGACTCTTGAATACTGAATCTACAAACGACCTCGCATTGATGGTCAGGCTGGGGCATAGACAACCTATGGATCAAAACGACGAACGCTCAATGATGAGTCGAGCCGCTTGGCTGTACTATGTTGGCGGCCTCAACCAAGAAGAAGCGGCGACGCGCTTGGGCACCACACGTGCTCGTGTCAACCGTCTCTTGGGACAAGCACGTGAGGAGGGCATCGTATCAATCACACTTGACACGAGCGAAAACGGCATGCTGGAAATTGAAGAGGCACTGCGCGACCACTTTGGGCTTGCTCGTGTCATTTCAACGCCGGAGTTGGGCTTTACACATCTACAAGACACGCCCCCGGCATTACTGGAGTTTCCACGTCGCGGAACAGGCTCAGTGGCAGCTCGTATGTTGCGCGAGTTTCTGTCATCCAACCCAAGCGCTGTAGTGGGAACAGGTTGGGGCCGCACATTGGACCAGATCACCCGCCACCTGGCTGGCTTGCGCGCACCAAACGCAAAGTTTGTGAGCTTAATGGGATCTTTGACGGCCAACAGCGCCTTCAATCCATTCGAGGTGGTGCAGGCCCTTTCGCGAAGCACAGGGGGTGACGGGTATTTCTTGCCAGTCCCATTTATTGCTGACAGCCCAGAGGATAGGGAAATCCTGTTGTCTCAACGGACGGTATCGCGTGTGCTGAACATGGCGCAAAATACCGATCTTTCGCTGATATCGGTCGGTGAGCTGACTGAGAATTCTCTCTTGCGACAGTCGGATATGATTACCCCAGCTGAAGCACAAGAGTTAATCGAGGCCGGTGCTGTTGGTGATACCAACGGAATCTTTTTCGACGCCAACGGAAGACCCGTGGATCACATCTTGAATCGCCGCACCATAGCCGTCGGGTTCGAAGACTTGTCACGCAGCCATACCGTGCTTCTATCCGCTGGCGTCGAAAAGGCAGCCGCCACGACCGCTCTGCTAAAAAGTGGAATTGTAAACAGCTTGGTTATCGATGGAGACACGGCCCGCCGCATCCACGAGATTACCTGACAGGGTTTCTCAAACGCAGCAGGCATTAAGCGGACTTCGTCTCCAATGTCGTTGGCCGGTTGAGCAGCAGGCACTGCACCCCAACCGTTTTCCGAGATCCACCTATCTCACACTTTGATCAGAGGTTGCTGATCGAGTGGACTGGCTGGAGTGTCCACTCCCCGCCGTGTTCTTCAGAGTGGCACGAAGTTTCTAAGGCGCTTTTCACTTGGTCGACTTTCAACAGAATACGCGTAAAACTGCAATTGACAAACGGGCAAGCCAATTTTGGACAATCTTACGCAGAATCAGAATGCCAACTACTCAGTAATCTCAAAATTTTCGAGATGTTTATCCGATATGGTTATGCCGAGGCCAGGCAGATTATCATCCAACTGCAAAAAGCCATCTTTCGCAACCGGGTCACCATCGAATATATAGTAAAATAATTCGTTGCCTACCTCCACGTCAAAAACTGGAAAATATTCACTGATCGGGCAATTTGTATTGGCCATTGTCAGATGATAGTTATGCATTTGACCGGCGTGCGGAATGACCGGTATCTGTGCCGCCTCGGCAATCGCATTGATCTTCTGCGCCGCAGTGATGCCGCCAACGCGGTTAGTGTCATATTGCAACACGCTCACCGCCCTGCGGTTGATCAACTCGGCACATCCAATAACTGAGAATTCATGTTCCCCGCCAGAGATCGGTACGATGCCCATAGCGTTTAGCTCAGCATACCCAGCCACATCATCCGCAATGACCGGCTCTTCAAGCCAGCGCGGTTCATATTTCGCAAGCTTAGGCAACATTCTCTTGGTGTAATCAAGATTCCAGCCCATGTAGCACTCGAGCATGAGATCGTTATCATAGCCGATCACTTCGCGCAGGGCTTCGACCCGCTTAAGATTCTCCCGCATTCCCTGCATTCCATCCTTCGGTCCGTAACCAAAACGTGACTTGAAGCCAGTATACCCATATTTCAACGCTTCTTCTGCCTCGGCTTGCATCGTCTCCACCGGCCCAGCGTAAAGCTTGGAATAGTAAACCGGAATTTTTTCCTTGGTGCGTCCGCCCAACAACTTGAACACCGGTTTGTCGACCAACTTTCCCATGAGATCCCAAATCGCAATATCAATGGCCGATATTGCCGTCATGCCAATGCCTTTACGGCCCCAAGCATGAGTGCGGCGGTACATTTTCTCCCAAAGATAGGCATAGTCGAACGGGTCTTCTCCAACTACCAGCGGCGCATAAAAGTCATCGATGGCCTTCTTGACGACGGTAGGAGCAAGAGCTGCATTGCCAATGCCTATTGTCCCATCGTCTGTCTCGACTTCGCAGGTCAACCATTGGTGGAATCGGAAGGACGCCATTGCGTCGCCCCTCGCCCACAACGCGTCAGAGGCATTAGTGCAAAAGTTCCCGGTAGGCGGTACCGTCGAACCCGTCCAATTCCAAACACGAGTGCGTACCGATTTGATTTTTGTCATCGTAAATTTCCGTTTATGTTAGCCGGTTGCGCGATTGGCGAGGTGTGTCTTGGCCATGCGAACCAATAGATCGAATGCCTGCCGGGTCGCGCCGACATTGGCCTCGTTTTTGCCAGCAATGTCGAAGGCGGTACCGTGAGCAGGTGTGGCGATCGGAACCGGCAGTCCACCGGCCACAGTTACTCCCCTGTCAAAGCCCATAAGCTTGATCGCGATCTGGCCTTGATCGTGATACATTGTAACCACTGCATCCACCTCGCCGCGCTTCGCCTTAAGAAATACTGTGTCTGATGGCCAAGGGCCGGTCACATCTTTCTGCAGCGACTGCGCGGCGGCAATAACCGGCTCAAGTATGTCAATTTCTTCTCGCCCGAACTTTCCGTTGTCGCCAGCATGTGGGTTGAGTGCAGCGACTGCAATTCGGGGGCGGCTGTTACCAGCGCGGATAAGGGTTTGTTCGGCCAGTCCGATAGCATTCTCGACAGCTTTCGACGTGATATTCGCAGCAACGTACTTTAGCGCGAGATGGCTGGTCACACGGGTCGTCATCAAATCGTCCAGAACGTTGATCTCACCGTGATATCCTGTGAAACCGAGATACCGCGCCATATAGCGGTGCTCATCCTCAGCATCCATGCCCGCAGCCGTGAGCGCCGCTTTGTTGAAGGGCCCAAACAGAATCCCGTCGACCTTGCCAGCGATGGCCATATCAAGCGCTTTGTCGAGGCAAAGCAGGCTTGCTTTCCCGCCTGCCCGCGTCATTTCCGCAATCCTCACTTCAGCCGGAGCAATGGTTTTCAAAGGCAGCCAAGTTAGCCCCTCCCGATCCGTGAGATCGTCCTCGGTTACCGCATCCAATTTGAGGGGAAGAACGGCCTGCGCTGCGCCTTGCTGCCAGACGTGGTCATCTCCGATGAGCACGATATCCGCCAAGGCAAGAACACTCGCGTCACTGAGAAGTTTAGCGATTAACTCTGGACCAATCCCTGATGGATCACCGGGCACGATTGCAATGCGAGGTTTTTCAAGCGTCATTGGACAAACTCCGTCAGGGAGAGCGAGACCGATGGCACGTAGGTAACAAGCAACAGGACGAAGAAAAGCACGCCGACAAATGGTAGGTTCGTACGTG
Source organism: Roseobacter sp. (assembly GCA_024636495.1). Classification (GTDB taxonomy): domain Bacteria; phylum Pseudomonadota; class Alphaproteobacteria; order Rhodobacterales; family Rhodobacteraceae; genus Sulfitobacter. The sequence continues at coordinate 14,814 of JAGXGZ010000079.1, forward strand.
AAGTCTCCCAGATACCGGCTTTCGCAATAGAGCAAGATGTAATCAGCACCGAAGCCACGGGTGGGGTCTGCTGGCCTATCGCCAGATTCAATGTCACCATAATCCCGAAGTGAATAGGGTCTATCCCGACGGCGTTGACCAAAGGCATCACAACAGGCACCACGAGGATGATCGCCGCAGCGCCATGCAGAAACATGCCGAGCACAAGAAGCAACAAATTCAGCAGCGCGAGGACGATAAGCGGATTGGTCGTCATTTCGGTAATTTGAGCGGCGAGCTGCTGTGGCACCTGCGCCTGCGTCAGGAAAAGCCCGAGTGAAGCTGAAGTGGCGACCAGCAGCATTACGACGCCAGTCTGACTTACCCCTTCAAGCATTACTTTGCGCAGCCGTCCGATATTCAGATCGCGGTATATAAATAGCCCGATAACGAGTGCAGTCAAAACGGCCAAACCTGCACCTTCAGTAGCCGTCACAAGCCCCGAAAATATCCCTCCAAGAATAATAACCGGCATTAACAGGGCCCAGATGGCTTCCTTGAAGGACTTCCATACGTGGCACAGATCGAAACCATCAGCTCGGGGCAGATCATAGCGGATTGCAAGAATGTAAGTGATGACCATCAATAGTCCGCCGCCGAGGACTCCTGGGACAACGCCTGCGACGAACAACTTAAGAACAGACACTTCGGCAATCGCACCATAGAGGATCATCGGGATCGACGGAGGTATAATGATTGCAAGTGAGGCCGACGATGACGTGATCGCCGCAGCGAGCGTTCGGGAATAGCCACGCTTTTTCATCTCCGGAATAAGGACAGTACCAGTAGCGGCAACATCGGCCACCGCAGACCCAGAGATCTCAGCGAAGACCATTGATACGCCAATATTGACCATGCCCAAGCCACCCCTAACGAACCCAATCAGGGACGTTACGAAATTGATTAGCCTGACCGAAATTCCAGATGTATTCATCAGGTTGCCGGCGAGGATAAAAAGGGGAATGGCAATAAGCGGAAACTTGGTCGAGCCTGCATAGAGCGCTATAGCCATGTCATACAGGGTCGCACCTCCCGGTGTGAGGACAAAACCGCCAAGGGCCACAATACCGATAGCAATCGCAATAGGAACATTGATCAAGATTAGACTGATCAGCGCGATGGTGGTCAAAAGCAATATCATTTTCTATCTTCCTTGCGGGCCATTGCCGCTTTTTCCCGTTCGGCGTCAGCGATGGCCTGTTCGATCTCGGCGTGCTCGCGGTCGATGCCATCAGCGGCTTCGCGTACTGCGCGCGGCATTGTCAGAAGTGTTCCAATGATCATTAAAACAGCAGATATCGGAATGACGGACTGGACAATATCCAGAGTCATCCATCTCAAGCTCAGCAGCGAGTCCCACTTGGCGACAGCCAAAACCGCATTGCCAAACCACGCCACCACGACGAAATACGTGATCACGAGAAACTCCGAAAACAGCGCCAGCCCGATAGATGCCTGACGAGGCAAGGCGGTCACAATACCGGAAAAGCTCATATGCTGCCTCAGAAATAATGCGTAGCTGGCGCCGAAGTAGGTGAGCCAAGCAAGCAAGACACTGGCAATTTCATCGTACCAAGATGGTGACGCACCAAAGTAGCGCATGGAGGTTGAGTAGATGACCGCTAAAGCCAAGCCTACCAACAACAGAAGACAAATCGTTTCGATACAAAGAAGCAGCACCCGCTCAATCAGCGCGATCATAGTGTTCTCACAATTCAAGAAAGTGAGTCGGCCGAATTTCGTCGGCCGACAATCAACTGCGGAGATTACTCTGACAGCGCCTGCGCACGCTTAACCAAGTCGCCGCCACCTTCAACCTTAGCTGCAAAGGCGTCATAGATCGGGGCCGATGCGTCGATGAAGGCCTGCTTATCGGCCTCATTGACTTCCATGCCAGCCGCTTTGACCTTTTCCACCAGCTCGTTATCGGCCTTTTCACCTTCGGCGAGCGACCAGCTTTGAACGGCTCCAGACACCTCAGTAACAGCGTCCTTTACATCATCTGGAAGTCCATTCCATGTTTCGACCCCAGTGGTTAAATAAGTGGGTGAATAGACGTGACCAGTTAGGCTGAGATACTTCTGAACCTCCTGAAAGTTGGCGCCAGTAATGTTGGTCAAGGGGTTTTCTTGACCATCCATGGTGCCAGTTTGAAGCGCTACAAAGACTTCAGAGAAAGACATTGGAGTAGGGTTAGCGCCCCACTCCTTGAACATCAAAACACGCCATTCGGAAGAAGGAGTTCTGATTTTCAACCCCTCCAGATCGGCGGGCGTGTTTATGGGACGGGTGTTGTTTGTAATCTGTCGAAAACCGTTTTCCCATGTTGAAAGTACCTTCACGCCAGAGCTTTCGGTCTTGGGCGCCAGGTCTGTCTGGACGATTTCGACATCGATAGCCTTGAGATGGTCCCGGTCTTTTACAAGGAATGGCATGTCAAACAGGGCGAACTCGGGTGCCACATTAGTCATGATCGACGAGATAAGAGTGAACTGCACCGTACCAAGGCGAAGCTTTTGGAGAAGCTCTTTTTCGTCCCCAAGCTGACCGTCAGCGTAGAACTCAACTTTGTGTGCATCTCCAAGCTGGGCTTGCAAATCTTCCGCGAACTTTGCTCCGCTGCGCCCTTGCAGACTGTTGGATGCGGCACCAACCGCGACGACGTAGGTTTCGGCCATTGCTGGCGCGGCGACAAGAGCGACACTGCCTGCCAATATGGCAGCTGCGAAGCCATTTCTAACTGATTTCATGTGAACAATCCTCCTCCATTCAGGCAGCACCAATACAGGTTGCTACTCAATGTATTTTGTATACATGTATAAAATATAATTTTGCAATATATTTTTGCCTATACGTCGCCTAAG
>JAGXGZ010000080.1 GCA_024636495.1 Roseobacter sp.
CAGCCAAGAAGAAGTGGCGGAAGATATCCGGGCCAAACCGGCTGCCCGAGGTCATTCAGGGGGTTGAGTTCAAGGACGGGATCAAGCAACTTCAAAACGCCGCCTGATGACGGCCGTCACCAACTTTTGGGCATATCTCGGGTGCCCGGCGAGTTGATTAAGACGCCCGGCTTGTTTCCGATGGAAAAGGCCGCGTTAAGATGGATGGATCAGGCGATCTGAAGTTTTGAAAAAGGGGGTGGAGCGTCAGAGAAGCGTGTGCTGCCTGCATTCAATTCGTTTTCATGAGTAATCCGCGCTTCAATGCGCAGACATATCTGAAACCCGGATATTCCAGCTTAGATACACATGCTTCAGCACACTCAATTTGGATGCGCGTGTCGAGATCGCAGTCTTGGAGTGATCGGACATGAACCATCTGAGTTCCACGCATCACGAGACCCTTTGAATCTTACTGACAAGATGAAATCAAAAGCTCTTGCCCTTGATCAAGGGCAAGAGCTTTTCAAGAGCATCAACTCACAATATCAAATGAGCCGCGGCGCAGGCACAGCGCAAGACCGACTGCGATGCGTCTAACTCCCTATTCTGCTGCCACACAGTCTGCAAAATATTGGATCTGATTGTTCTCATCCAATTCCTGAACAAGCCCGTGAATATCGGTCTCGAAGCCTGGGCATTCACGCGCGAAGGTTCGGTTGAACTTCAGATATTCGACGATCTTTTTGTTAAAGACCTCTCCTGGAATCAAAAGTGGAATACCCGGTGGGTAGGGGGTGACTAGGCCGGTGGTGATACGCCCCACAAGGTCATCGATGGGCACGCGTTGGGTTGTACGCGCGGCGATATGCGAAAACGCGTCAGTCGGCTTCATCGCGGGAACCAGATCGCTCAGGTACATCTCGGTCGACAGAACAGCGACATCAAATTTGGCATAAAGCGAATGGACGTGCTGGCACATATCCCCCAATCCCATCTTTTCATACCGGGGCTGTTTGGCGCAAAACTTTGGCATGCAGCGCCACATGGGTACGTTCTTGTCGTAGTCATCCTTGAACTGCTGCAACTCAGTCAAAAGCGAATTCCAGCGGCCCTTGGTGATCCCAATCGTGAACATAACGAAAAAGCTGTAAAGACCTGTTTTCTCGACGACAACGCCGTGTTCAGCCAGATATTTCGTGACAATCGACGCAGGAATACCGGAAAAGTCGAATTTTCCGTCCAAATTCAGGCCCGGTGTGATGATCGTCGTTTTGATCGGGTCCAGCATGTTGAAACCGGGAGCCATGTCGCCAAAAGCGTGCCAGGAATCTTCGCCATCTGACGGCTGCACGCCTTCGGCATTCGTCTTTTGCAAGACCCAGTTGTCGGGGCTGTCGATGCCTTCTTCGTCCAGCTCTTCGGGGCCCCAGACCCGGAACCACCAGTCGTTGCCGTATTCTTCGTCGACCTTGCGCATCGCGCGGCGGAAATCGAGAGATTCAAGCAGGCTCTCCTCGACAAGGGCGCGCCCGCCCGGAGGCTCCATCATCGCAGCGGCCACATCGCAACTGGCGATAATGCTGTATTGCGGACTGGTCGAGGTGTGCATCAGATAGGCTTCGTTAAACAGGTGTCGGTCCAGCTTGGTGTTCTTGCTGTCCTGCACCAAAACCTGACTTGCCTGCGAAATACCAGCGAGCAGCTTATGGATCGACTGGGTTGAATAGGTCACCGAATTGGTGGGCCGCTCGCGTTTGCGCCCCATGGCGTGGAACGTCCCATAGAACGGGTGGAACGCTGCATGCGGTAACCATGCCTCGTCAAAATGGAGGTTCTCGACATAGCCATCAAGCATGTCCTTGATCGTTTCGGTGTTGTACAAAACCCCGTCATAGGTCGATTGCGTCAGCGTAATAATCCGCGGCTTTACCGTGTCAGCATCCAGATGCGCCAACAGCGGGTTGGCACGGATTTTTTCCTTTATCGCATCGATTTCGAATTCGGCCTTCGGGATTGGCCCGATGATGCCATAATGGTTGCGCGTCGGTTTCATGAAGACGGGGATGGCACCGGTCATGATGATGCTGTGCAGGATGGATTTGTGGCAATTTCGATCCACCACGACCACGTCGCCGGGGGCGACAGTGTGGTGCCAGACCATCTTGTTTGAGGTGCTGGTGCCGTTGGTGACAAAGAAGCAGTGATCGGCATTGAATATCCGCGCTGCATTGCGCTCGGACGCGCCGATGGCCCCGTTGTGATCCAGCAACTGTCCAAGTTCCTCGACCGAGTTGCACACATCCGCCCGCAACATGTTTTCGCCGTAGAACTGGTGATACATTTGCCCGATCGGGCTTTTTAGAAACGCAACACCGCCGGAATGGCCCGGACAGTGCCACGAATACGATCCATCTTCAGCGTAATCGAGCAGTGCCTTGAAGAACGGCGGCTGGATGCCTTCAAGATAGGTTTTGGCGTCGCGTACGATGTGACGGGCCACAAATTCCGGCGTGTCTTCGAATGTGTGAATAAAGCCGTGAAGTTCGCGCAGGATATCATTGGGCAGATGGCGGCTTGTCTTGGTTTCGCCATAGACATAAATCGGCACATCGCTGTTCTTCCAACGCACCTCTTCGATGAAAGACCGCAGGTTCAAAACGGCGGGGTCAAGATCGGGGCCGGGGGTGAATTCCTCGTCATCGATGGACAACACAAACGCACTTGCGCGCGACTGCTGCTGTGCAAACTTCGACAAATCGCCATAGCTGGTTGTGCCAAGCACCTCGAAGCCTTCGTTCTCGATAGCTTCGGCTATGGCACGGATGCCCAGACCAGAAGAGTTGTCCGAACGGAAATCCTCGTCGATGATGACGATGGGGAAACGAAATTTCATGAAAAAGCTCCAATTGGGCAACTTGAGACGATGTTTTTTCTGGCGATGCACTTTTTCAAGCGCCAATCCCAATCAAAAAACCTTGAGGCAATGTTTCCTTTGCTATGATTGCCGTCAAGGCCTAAGCGCATTTTGCTTTCGACACTCTTTCGAATGATGGCCGGAACACCCAGGGTGTTAAATTGGCACAAATGCGCCCATCGTTTAAGGCAAACCAAGGTGTCGCGGTGTGTTGATCTCAGCCAAGCACACTTGTCTTAAGCCTGTCAGATGCCCGCTCGTACCAGAGCCGGCAAGAACTTCCTTGTCTGGAAAGTTTAACATTGTCGTGCCAAAGCTATCCAACTAGAAAATTCTAAGGCATAATCCCTTATCATCGTTAAGGAAAAAATTGATGTTCAAAACGTACGAAGACATGATCTCCTCTCCGGAGTGGAAGGCCAAACTTGACGATTTGAACCAAACTTTACGGCGTTCACTGGAAGCAGCTGGAGAACCTGCTGTTTTGCAAGGCAACGTGTTCTACCACAGCCATCAAGAGAACTTTTGGGATGCGGAACCTGACGCCGAGATGGAAGTCAAACGGCGCAACCTATTTATCGTTGCTCAAAACAGCACATATCTGTTCGAAATAGGTGTGAATGGCGGGCACAGCCTTTTGCTGATGCTGATGGCAAACCCCGAGCTGAAAGCCGTGGGCGTGGACATCTGTGAACGCTTGCAAAAACAATGGGCACCGACCGAAGTTTATGTGGAAATTGCCGGCAAGTGGTTAGAGATAAACTTTCCCAGCCGTGTGAAGTTCATCAAAGGTCATTCCCTGATCGAAACCCCACGATATGCGATTGAAAACCCAAAGCGTCACATCGATGCTGTGCATCTTGACGGCGCTAAGGTCACTCATTTTCGCGAGCTGTGCGGCATCCGGCCGGTTCTTACGCCAGATGCGTTTGTGATTCACGATGACACCGGCATCGCGTCTGTCATCAAGGCAATCCGTCACGAAGAACAGATGCGCATGATCCGCCCTGTTGAACCAGAACTTGGGATCGTCGAGAATGATTTTCACCGGATATTCCGGAGCTGGGATAAAAAGCGCGGCATAAGCGACCCTGCAAACTAGTTTTGGTTCGGTGTCCTGATTCAGACGAAGTACGCGCCCTTTGGGGCTGTGCTTGCCCATGACGCAACGATTGAAAATCCGTGCCTCGTTTGAATTTACGGTGCTCTTTCGTTGCACTGCAGAACAGCATTCTGGCACAGTGCGTCCTATAATTAATGTGCATTTTTATGACAATTGCGCAAAGATGGCGAGACTGTTTCCATTCTCGCGTTGCGTCAGACGTGCAGGCAGTGTCTACTCTGTCCATAATAATGACCTGAACCGGCAACACAAAATGGCAGAGCAATGAACACAAGCACCCAAAAAGAAGTTGTGGCAACGTATCATGGTGTCGAGGTGCTGAATGCGCCTCACCTTGGGCCGACCATGATCAGCAACATGCACGAAGGCAGCTATGAGCGTCGCGAGGTTCAGTCAGCGCTGGCGTTCATCAAAAAGGGTGATGTTGTTGTCGAGATGGGGGCAGGGGCCGGTGTCGTTGGCGCTGTCGCGACTAAAAATTGCGCGCCCTCAAAGGTGGTGTCGTTCGAGGCGAACCACAAGCTGATCAAGTCGATCAAGGCGCTTTATGCGCATAACGGTCTCAAGAGCAAGATCGAGGTTCGCAACAAGATTGTCCTGTCCGACCCGGACGCGCCAAAGTCGGTTGATTTCTTTATCCGCGGGAATTTCCTTGGGTCCGGGATGACGATCACAAAGGGCATCGAGAGGGCGGAAAAAGTGTCTGTTCCTGTGGTTAAGTGGGAAACGATCAAGAAACAGATCAAGCCAACTGTGCTGTTGATGGACATCGAAGGGGCCGAACTGGAATTTTTCCGCCACGCAGATCTAAGCGGGATCAGGGTCATAATCGCAGAGCTGCACCGCCATATTTACCACCGCCCGGGGATGCGAGAGATTCGCGATGGCATCGCCGCCAAAGGATTTGTCGAGGACAAACAGGCGTCAGGGGGCGGCGTGTTCGTGTTCACGGCAGTTTAACTTCGGGTAGGATTTTTCTGTAACAATGCCATTGTCCGCAGATATCTGGCCGAAATAACCTGTTCGGGCCATTTTGCATCATACCATTGCGAAAACGCTCAATTTCAATTGATATCTGCATCTTAGCGTTGCTGGAAAGCCTGTGTTATGGCATTGCAGAACAAAATATCTGAACGAAAGAGTTCCTCGCATGTCCGACTTTTCCGCCCGCCGTACCATGATGGTTGATACGCAAGTTCGCCCCTCTGATGTAACGAAGTTCCCGATCATCGAGGCGATGCTGAAGGTTGCCCGCGAAGATTATGTTCCGGCGGCGCAACGCGAAGCGGCCTATTTGGGGGAAAACCTGAACCTTGGCGATGGCCGCATCCTGCTTGAGCCGCGCAGTATGGCGAAAATGCTGGACGCTTTGGCGATTGATAATGATGATCTGGTTCTAGATATCGGCTGCGCTTATGGGTATTCATCCGCCGTCATTGCCCACATGGCCGAAGCTGTTGTCGCTGTCGAAGAAGACGAGCAGATGTCGAAAGAGGCGCAAGAAGCGCTGATGACGGCGGGGGCTGATAATGCGATCGTACACAAAGGCCCCCTGATCGACGGCGCGGCCAAGCATGGGCCTTATGACGTGATCTTGATCCAAGGGGGCGTCGAGACGGTGCCCGAAGGAATTCTTGCACAATTGAAGGTCGGCGGGCGGATTGCGTGCATCTTTATGACCGGTGCGTTGGGTGAGGTTCGGATCGGCCATAAAAGCGAAAGCGGGATCAGCTGGCGTGTGGACTTTAATGCGGGCGCGCCGGTGTTGCGCGGCTTTGGTCGCGAGATAGCCTTTCAATTATAAAAATCGATAAGTCCCCGGTCCCTGCAAAAAAAAGGGATCGGAACAACGGAGAGCGTTAGATGAAACTGATTAAGCACGGTAATCGCCTACGTCGCACCATTGCGGCAGGCGTCATGGGGGCGGGCTTGTTGTTTCCAGTCGCGTCAAGTGCTGAAACACTGGCTGACGCGCTGGTCGGAGCCTATAATAACTCAGGTCTGCTGGATCAGAACCGCGCCGTTTTGCGCGCCGCTGATGAAGACGTGGGCATCGCGAACTCGGCGTTGAAACCTGTTGTGCAGTGGACTGGCAACCTGACGCAGTCGATCAACCAGTCGGTCAGCAACGGTGCAACATTTGTACCAGCCGGAACGCGCACAAACACAGATTCGCTGACCACATCGCTGAACCTGATCGCATCGCTGCTGATCTATGATTTTGGTGCCACGCGTTTTTCGGTAGAGGCCGCAAAGGAAACAGTGCTGGCCACCCGCGAAAGCCTGGTCAGCATCGAGCAGCAGATTTTGCTGCGCGCTGTCAGCGCTTATATGGGCGTTATCCAGTCTCAGCAGCTTGTGTCGTTGCGCGAAAATAACGTGCGCCTGTTGACCCAAGAACTGCGCGCAGCGCGTGACCGGTTCGAAGTTGGCGAAGTGACGCGTACGGATGTGGCGCTGGCAGAGGCACAACTGGCCCAAGCCCGCAGTGGTTTAGCCGGCGCGCAGGGCGATCTGATTTCTGCGAGGGCATTTTATAAAGTTGCGGTTGGCCGTGATCCGGGCCAGCTAAGCCCGGCACCCAAGCTGCCGAACATCTCAAACAGCATCCAGAACGCCAAGGCCTTAGCCGTGCGCCGTCATCCTGACATTCTGGCGGTTCAACACCAGGTGGCTGCCGCAGAGCTTTTGATCAGAAGCAGCGAAGCCCGAATGCAGCCGCAGGTGTCGGTTCAAGGGTCCTTGGGGCTGACTGAAACCTTCGATTCCCAAGCGTCGACACGCAACGGAACCGTAGGCTTGCAAATTGGTCAGACACTTTATCAAGGCGGTGCGCTGTCTGCCGGGGTCCGCAAGAATCAGGCCCAGCGGGATGCGCAACGCGGCAACCTTCATGTTGTAGTCAAAGATGTGGAACGTGCCGTAAGTGATGCCTACGCCGGGCTTGCGTCGGCACGTGCGCAGATCGAAGCATCGCAACGCCAAGTGAGCGCCGCGCGTATCGCTTTCCAAGGGGTTCGCGAAGAGGCCGCTTTAGGGGCGCGTACGACATTGGACGTGCTGGATGCAGAGCAGTCATTGCTTGATGCGCAGTCCAGCAGTGTGACGGCCCAGACCCAGATTTACGTGGCCGCCTATTCGGTTTTGCAGGCAACAGGTCAGTTGACCGCCCGCGATCTGAAGCTGCCCGTGCAGATATATGATCCGGCTGCATACTATAATCTGGTAAAAGACAGCCCTGCCAAACTTTCTAAAGAGGGCAAGAAGCTGGACCGCGTTTTGCGTGCACTGCAAAAAGAATGACAATTTTTACACGCCCATTGTGAGAATACACACGGGCCGCTAAGCTATCTAAGAGGATTGAGTGGGGAAAAACATGTCTGACGCTGTTACCAACGCTGAGGTGGAAGATGTTTTGTCTTCAATTCGCCGTTTGGTGTCCGAAGACAGACGTCCTTTGAACCGACTAAAAGCAGACGTCGCTTTTGAAGACAAGCTGGTCCTGACGCCATCTTTGCGGGTGTCCAATGACGCGCCATTGATGGATGCCTACAAAAAACAAGATGATGCCCCCTTCGTAGAACAAGGCGCTGAACAGGCAAGTGATGCACCTGCTGAACTGCTTGGGTCTGACCAGTTGATGAGCGATGGTGACGTGACTTCGGACGAGGAGCCGTATGCAGTTGCTGTCGAGTTTCAAGACGCAGGTTTGATCGCAGATGAACCGACCAGTGATGACGTGGCTGATGTGGACGTCTCTTGGGATGCTGAACACAAGCTAGCAGAAGCGGTCATCGCCCCAATCCACAAGGCTGGTATTTTGAACCTTGGCACGTCCGAGCTGGTCGAGGGTGGGTCGGATAGATCCGGGTCTGACCGCCTTAGTGCCAAGATCGCAGCGTTGGAAACTGCCGTAAATCGCATTCCCGGGGCGTGGGATTCTGACGAGACAGAGGAAGAAAGTTTTGTTGCGCCCGAACCGCTTACGATGGCTTGGGAAGATGACGTTGATCTGGACGCGACCGGTACGCCTTTGCCTGTTGAAGATGTGGCGGAGCCGGAGGACACTTCATATGAAAGCGACGATCATACGGTCGAAGACGCAAAATATGCAGATGAAGATGCCTTTGACGACGAAGACCAGCCTGAAATGCCTAATGGCGCTCTGAATTTCGGCAGCGAAGAATATTTCGACGAGGCGATGTTGCGCGATTTGGTCGCCGATATCGTGCGCTCGGAACTTCAAGGTGCTTTGGGCGAGCGCATTACGCGAAATGTACGCAAGTTGGTGCGCCGCGAGATTCACCGTGCGCTGACCGCACAAGAACTGGAATAGTCCCAAACATTACGGTGCTGGTTGGCATACCACTGATAAGTGGTGGCAGATGACGGTTGTCAGTGACCCGTTCGGAAACATTACCCGACTGTAGATACTAAAAAACGCAGCCCGAAGGCTGCGTTTTTTAATTTGGCAGTCTAAAAGTAAATCAGGCTGCTTCAGCTTGCTGGGCTGCATGACGGCGTTCGGACTCTTCACGAGACAGGGCAACAGATGTACGGACACCTTTACCGACGAAATCCATCAAACCGGACACAACGCGTTCGTTTGGGTCAATCCCTGCGCAGCTTAACACTTCGCGGCCATCGCGAGAACGTGCCCAACGTGCAATCTGTTCAGGACCGTTTCCATATTTCTTGTCATCGGCAATTGCATCATCTAATGCGGCAAGTACTACAGCTGCAAAAAGTTTGCGGGCACGGTTACCTTGTTCATTGTTAAAGGCAGTGCCATCAACGAAATCTTTCATCTCGTCGTCCTTTCTATTATTCTTGCTCTTGTCATTTAGGCGTGGAGTTCCTTATGACTGAAACCGA
>JAGXGZ010000081.1 GCA_024636495.1 Roseobacter sp.
CAGGAACTTCGCCAAAGGCGGATAGAAAAATGTGCATGGAGATGATCACCCGATAAGAACAACAACCCCTCCAGAATCTATCCCGCCATCACCCGCAAGAGCGATCCTTTACGCACTAAGTTCCAAACGCGATTCCCCTGAGGGTCGAAGCGAGCCGCACTCACGGATAATTTTTGAATGCAAAAATCACCAGAATCCAATTCACGAACGTGATGTTAACGACTTTTCTAGCAAAATTGGACGTATTTTTGGACACGGGGCCAAGGGCGTGGTCGTATCTTCTTCACGACTGCAATCTGGTGCAGAGAAGACGGCGAGAAATTGTGGGCTAGGCATTGTAAAATTCGACAACAATGGAATCGATATTGTTGCAGATCGCACTGGAGGAACTTGGGCAGAAAACCACTTTTTACAAAATCAAATATTTGACGGCCCAGAAAAGTCAAAATCACTTAAATTCTCCGCCTACAGCGACGGTAGGTTTTTCGGTTCTATCAACCAACTTCTGCTAAGTTTGTCGCCAGAGTTGGCTATTGAGGGTGGCAGCGTCGTTAACCCACTGACCAATTACGTACCCTTTATACCCGATACAGAAATCCGAGAAATTGCTCAAAACTTCTTGAAAGTTTTGCGGCACGTCCGCGGCGCTGTAGACCTTGAAAAGCTGTGTGAGGAACTTGAAGTGCAGTTGACCTTCTCGGAAAGGCTGACACACGATTTTGATGGCCAGCCAATTCTCGGAACTGCAAACTTCAATAAGAGGATGATCGAGGTTAACCTGCACGGCAACAAGCATCGTGAGAGGTTCACTATCGCCCACGAGATTGGTCACTTTTGCTTGCGCCATGACCAATACTTACATTCGGAGTCAATCATAGAGCATGATCTGCTCGTTGAAGCTCAATCAGACGGCACCCTCAATTACGAGCGTCTCGAAAATCAGGCCAACGTATTTGCCTCTGAGTTACTACTACCTTATGAAGATTTTCGAATATCTGTTGAGGCGCTTAGGTTGCACATTGGTATCTCCGATCGGGGCTTCGGGTACATATTCGTGGACGATCAGAAATGTAACTATGAACCTTACAATGAAATGATATCGTCATTGTCAAAATACTTTGACGTTTCAAAGCAAGCAATCGAAATAAGGCTCAGAAAAATAGGACTAGTTACGGACAAACGCGGAAATAACCAGTTTCGAAGATTCCGTTTTGAAAATTGGTCCTAATTATAACGTGAGTTTTATTCTTCCATCGTAATGATTTCGTTTGAGTTAACAGCAGTATGAAGCATGAGTGGTACGAACCGGACTTTGGGTGCTTACGCTGTATTTAAATCAGAGGGCAGGTAACCCCGCCCTCTGATCCCTTATCCCAACTGCACCAGCGCATGCCGCTTTTTGCCTGCGCTCAGCTTGATCGGGGAGGCCAAGCCGGCCGCGTCGATCATCATGCCTGCGTCGGTCAGCGGTGCGTCATTGATCCGCGCCCCGTTTTCCGAGATCAGGCGCTTTGCCTCTTTGCCCGACCCCGCAAGGCCCGTTTTTACGATCAGCTGCACGATGGACATGCCATCGCCCAGATCGGCCGCGCTCAACGTCAGGGTGGGTAGGTCATCGCCTACGCCGCCTTTTTCGAACACTTCGCGTGCGGTGGCCTCGGCGGCTTTGGCGGCCTCGGGTCCGTGCAGCAGGGCTGTGACCTCGTTGGCGAGGCGGATCTTGGCCTCGTTGATCTCGGACCCCTCAAGGGCACCCAGACGGTCGCATTCATCGACCGGAAGCTCGGTATAAAGTTTCAGGAAACGGCCCACGTCGGCATCCGTGGTGTTGCGCCAGAATTGCCAGAATTCATAGGGCGACATCATGTCGGGATTCAGCCAGATGGCACCCGATTGCGATTTGCCCATCTTCTTGCCGTCCGATGTGGTCAGCAGCGGTGTGGTCAGCCCGTAGACTTCGCCGTCGATCACCCGGCGCGTCAGGTCGATCCCGTTGACAATATTGCCCCATTGATCCGATCCGCCCATTTGCAGGATACAGCCGTGGCGGCGGTGAAGCTCCATGAAATCATAGGCTTGCAGGATCATGTAGTTGAATTCGAGGAAAGACAGTGACTGTTCGCGGTCCAGCCGCGACTTGACGCTTTCAAACGACAGCATCCGGTTGATCGAAAAATGCCGCCCGATGTCGCGCAGGAAATCGAGGTAGTTCAACCCGTCCAGCCATTCGGCGTTGTTGATCATCTGCGCAACATTTTCTGGGCCTACCGCTTCGCTACTTGAGGGCATCGGCCCTTCTTCATAGGTCAGGTAGGCGCTGAACACTTTTTTAATGCCGGCGATGTTATCGTCGATCTGTTCCGGCGTTAGCAGGGGGCGTTCATCCGCGCGAAAGGACGGATCGCCCACCTTGGTTGTGCCGCCGCCCATCAGGGTGATCGGCTTGCCGCCAGTCTTTTGCAGCCAGCGCAGCATCATGATCTGGATCAGCGACCCCACATGCAGGGACTTGGCGGTGGCGTCAAAACCGATATAGCCGGGTTGCGCACCTTTCAGCAAAGCTTCGTCAAGGCCCTGATAGTCCGTGCAATCGGCGACAAAGCCGCGTTCCATCATAATGCGGATGAATTCTGATTTCGGATGATATGTCATGGCGCTTGCCCTTTGGTTGGGTGGTGGTGCACTCTATATGGGCTGAGCAGACAAAGGAAAAGGCCATGAATAAGGCCCATGGAAATCGGATCGCAAAAACGGGCGTGTTAAGGGCCGCAGGCGCCATGAGCGGCACGTCGCTCGACGGGGTGGATGTGGCCGTGATCGACACGGATGGCCATGATATCATGGGCTTTGGTGCTTCGGGATACCGGGAATATACCGGTGATGAGCGCAAGGTGATTGCCGCAGGTTTCGGAAAATGGTCGGGCCCCGAAGTGCAAGCCGCGACTAAGGTTATCGAAGCGGCGCATCTTGAGATTTTGCGCGATTTTACGGATGTGGATGTGATCGGCTTTCACGGCCAGACCTTGGCCCATGCGCCGCGTCTTCAGGGCACTTTGCAGGTGGGGGATGGCGCGGCTTTGGCTGATGCGTTGGCGCTGCCGGTGGTGTGGGATTTTCGCAGCGCCGATGTCGAATTGGGCGGAGAGGGTGCGCCTTTGGCCCCGTTTTTCCACCATGCCTGTGCGCGCTACGCGGGGCTGACCGGGCCGGTCGCAATTCTGAATTTGGGCGGTGTGGGTAACCTGACATGGGTTAATCCTGCGATTGCGCGCCCCGAGGCCGAAGGTGCTTTGCTGGCGTTTGATACTGGCCCGGCGAATGCCCCGATCAATGATCTGATGCAGGCACGTCTAGGGTTGGCCTATGACAAGGGCGGGGCGGTTGCGGCCAAAGGCACGGTAGAAACCGGCGCACTTGAGCTGTTCTTGGCCGAGCCGTATTTCGCACGAATGCCGCCCAAGTCATTGGACCGTAACGATTTTGCCGAGATGGTAGCGCTTGTCGGGGAGCTGTCGGATGCCGATGCTGCCGCCACCCTGACCGCCATGTGCGCCGCTGGCGTGGCCGAGGCGATGGCGCATTGCCCGCGCTTGCCGGACCGGGTGCTGGTCACGGGCGGCGGGCGGCATAACCCGGTTTTGATGGAAATGCTGGCCGTCAGTCTGGACTGCCCCGTAGCACCGATCGAGGATATCGGGCTGGACGGTGACATGCTGGAGGCGCAGGCGTTTGGCTATCTTGCCGTGCGCGTGGCGCGCGGGCTGCCGACGTCGTGCCGCAGTACAACAGGGGTGCGCGCAGCAGTGGGCGGCGGAACGGTCAGCATTCCCACGGGCGATTAGCGCGGGATATCAAAGCCTTGCGGGGCGAGGATAAAGCCCTCAAATTGAAACCCCGGCGACACGGTGCAGCTGACGAGCGTGAAATTACCGGTGGTGCGCGCCGCTTGCCAGCGGTTTTCCGGCACGATGATTTGCGGCTGGCCTTGGGTCAGATCTGGGCTGAGAAGATGATCGGTCGCAGGGCCGGCATCATCGGCTGCAAGCGATAAAACCAAGGGCGCGCCTGCGTGGTATAGCCAGATTTCAGTGGCATCGACCCGGTGCCAATGGCTGCTTTCGCCTTCTTTCAGCAAAAAATAAATGCAGGTGCCCGTGGGGCGGCCTTTGTTCTCGGCGATCCATGTCTGGCGGTAAAACCCACCCTCGGGGTGCGGTTCCAGCCGAAGGTGCGCGATAATTTCATCAGCCGTCATGTCAAACCCTCTTGTCTTGCGCGCGGCGCGGACCCGTAGCCGGGCCCGCGCCCCAATGTCAGCCCTTCAGGATTGAGCGACCGGCGTATTCTGCCGTGATCCCAAGTGCTTCTTCGATGCGGATCAACTGGTTGTACTTCGCCAACCGGTCAGAACGGGCCAGCGACCCGGTCTTGATCTGGCCGCAGTTTGTGGCAACGGCAAGGTCGGCAATCGTAGCATCCTCGGTCTCGCCCGAGCGGTGGGACATCACGTTAGTATAGCCCGCGCGGTGCGCCATATCGACGGCTTTCAGCGTTTCAGACAAGGTGCCGATCTGGTTTACCTTGACCAGCATCGAATTTGCCGATCCGCGTTTGATGCCTTCGGCCAGACGGTCAGGGTTGGTCACGAACAAATCGTCGCCCACCAACTGGATCTTGTCGCCCAAACGGTCGGTCAGCATCTTCCAGCCGTCCCAGTCATCCTCGGACATGCCGTCTTCGATCGAGATAATCGGATAGTCGGCGCACAAGGCGGCAAGGTAGTCGACATTTTCGCCACTGCTTAGGGTCTTGCCTTCGCCGGACAGGACATAGTTGCCGTCCTTGTAATATTCAGTCGCCGCACAATCGAGCGCTAGATAGATTTCCTCGCCCGGTTTGTAGCCGGCTTTTTCGATGGATTTCAAAATGAAATCAAGTGCATCACGGGTTGAGCTGATGTTAGGCGCAAAGCCACCTTCGTCGCCGATCCCTGTGGACAGGCCAGCGGCCGACAGTTCTTTTTTCAGGGTATGGAACACCTCGGAGCCCATGCGCACCGCGTCGCGAATGTTTTCCGCAGCCACTGGCATGATCATGAATTCCTGAATGTCGATGGGGTTATCTGCGTGTTCGCCCCCGTTGATGATGTTCATCATCGGCACTGGCAACAAGCGTGCAGAGGTGCCGCCGACATAGCGAAACAGCGGTTGTGAACAGAAATCTGCCGCCGCTTTGGCCACGGCAAGGGACACACCCAAGATCGCGTTCGCGCCCAGACGTTCCTTGTTGTCGGTGCCGTCCAACTCGATCATCGTACCGTCGATCTCGACCTGCTCGGTTGCATCAATACCCACCAGCGCATCGGCGATTTCGCCGTTCACGGCCTCGCAGGCGTCCAGCACGCCTTTGCCCATGTAACGCGCCATGTCGCCATCGCGCCGCTCGACGGCCTCGTAGGCTCCGGTCGATGCCCCGGACGGCACAGCAGCACGGCCCATGGTGCCGTCTTCAAGCGTCACATCAACCTCGACCGTCGGGTTGCCCCGGCTGTCAAGAATTTCGCGGGCATGGATGTCGATGATGGTGCTCATAAGGGCAGATCCTTTGGGGGAATATAATTGAGTGTGATTTTAGCCTGCGAGGGGCCAGATGGGAAGTGGTCAGGCAACGTCTTTGACTTTGCGTTCGCGCCAGACGGTGTAAATTCCCGATGCAACAATGATGGTCGCGCCGATATAGGTCATCAGATCGGGGTTTTCTCCGAACACGGTGATGCCGACGACCATTGCAAACAGCAGTCTTGTGTAGCGGAACGGCGTGACAAAGCTGATCTCGCCGATGCGCATGGCCGCGACGATCCCGTAATAGGCGACCAAACCAATCGCAAGTGCCGACCCCATGTACATGCATTGCAGACCCGTCATGGGGACAAAAAACTTTCCGCTGAAAACCATGTAAAGCAGGCTGGTTGGTATGATCGCGACAAAGGCCAGAAATGACAGCTGAAAGCTTGAGATTGATTTGGGCACGCGCCGGGTGGCCAGATCACGCAGGGACAGGCCAAAGACCGCGAAAACTGCCAGCAGCGACAGCGCCTGAAAGCTTTCCATGCCGGGACGGATGATCAAGATCACCCCGCAAAGCCCGACCAGAATAGCGCTCCACCGTCGCCAGCCGACAGGGTCGCCCAGAAACAGAGCCGCGCCACAGGTCACCACCAGCGGCGTGGCCTGCAAGATCGCAGAGGCCGAGGAAATGGGGGTCAGCACGATGGCCGACACAAACCCCAACGTTCCCACGATTTCGCCCAAAGCGCGCAGCAATATGGGGCGGGTCAGCATCGCGCGTTCATACAGGGGCTGCCCTTTGACCAACATCACGGCGCCGAAGCAGACGGTGCCCCCAACGCCAAGGACGAACAGAATTTGGCCAATAGGGATGTCCGTGCCCATCAGTTTAATGAACATGTCTTCGATGGCAAAACCCAGCATTGCAAAGACCATGATTACAGCGCCGCGCAGATTATCCATCGATGAAAGCCTTTTGAAATTGCAGTAACCGACCCATGCCGACTTGAAGCGAGATACGCAAGTGGGCCGTCTGGTGGTCGCCGTTTGGTGCTGCTATCGATGCTGTATGAAATGGCCCAAACCACCGAATGATCTGATCACAACTGCGCTGACCCTTTTCGTAGGCACCCTTGGTGCGGCACTTGGCTGGGCCTTGGGCGCGCCGGTGTATCTGTTGATCGGGCCTGCGGTCCTTGTTTCGCTCGCGGGGCTTGGCGGGCTGCGCATGGGGGTGTCGCTGCCTGTGCGCAATGCCTGTTTTGTTGTCATTGGTCTGGCTGTGGGCGCGGGGTTTGACCGCAGTGCGCTGGATGCGATGATCCGCTGGCCGTTGGCCTTTGTCGTGGTTGTGGTGATGATCTGGGTCATGCTGGTGGTGAGTCGCTGGATGCTGGGGCGATTTTTCGGGTTCAATGCGCGCGCGGCCCTGCTGGCCGCTGCACCGGGGCATCTAAGCTTTGTTTTGGCCATCGCGGCAGAGGCGGGGGAAGATGTCGTGCGGGTGTCGACCACCCAATCGGTGCGGTTGCTGTCGCTGACACTTGTGGTGCCTTTTGTGGCGTTGGCCATGGGCGTAGAGTTGGGCGGATCTGTCGCCCCGCAAGGTGTGTTGATGGCCGCATGGCTTACTTTGGTTATGTTGGTTTTGGGTGTCGGTGCGGGGATCATTCTGGGGCGGTTGAACGTACCAGCGCCCATGTTGATCGGGCCGATGCTGGTGTCTGCGCTTGGCCATCTGACCGAACTTGCACCCGGCGTATTGCCTTTGTGGCTGGTTCTGCCGGCGTTCTTGGTTCTGGGATCGCTGATAGGCACGCGGTTTTCCGGGGTCAGCATGCGCGATCTGGCCAGTGGTCTTGCGGCGGGGCTGGCGGTCACCGGCGTTGCCGTGGCGTTGGCGATTGTCGCGGCGGTGCCCGTGGCTGTGGCGCTTGGGGTGCCGCTGGCGCATATCCTGGTGGCCTTTGCCCCCGGCGGGTTCGAGACGATGATCGCCTTGGGTGCCGTGCTGGGGGTGGTACCGGGATTCGTTGCCGCTTGTCATATGATGCGGATCTTTGTGCTGAGCGCGATGTTGCCTTTTATGCTGGGGCGCAGCGCACCGCCTGACCTTTAATGGTCGCAGCGGTTGACTTTGCCCGCATTTGCGCCCATCTACCCGTCAAGCGATGCCTTCTGCCGCGTGAGCAGATCAGCCCTTTGACCCTTTGGTCATCATATTGCTGAGACAACAAGGCCGCCGATGTTCCCAAAATCACGCGTGGGGCCAAACGCAACAGACAGGGTGTTGGCAATAGGCTGGCCCCTGCGATCTGCTTTGCGTCCCTCGCGGTTTCGCCCCTTGATGGGGGGCCGCGTGATTTAGACAGGTCCGGCAGTTTTGCCGCGGCCTTCGGAAAGACGACAGAATATGAGCGATTTTGAAATGATGGGTCTGCCCCGCCGTTTGGTCAAAGCATTGACAAACATGGGCATGACAGATCCGACCCCGATCCAGCGCCAAGCAATCCCGCATGCCATGAATGGCCGCGATGTGATGGGGCTTGCCCAGACCGGTACGGGCAAAACGGCCGCCTTTGGTGTGCCGCTTGTGGCGCAAATGCTTGAGATGGAAGCGCGCCCTGAACCACGCACTGTGCGCGGCCTTGTGCTGGCACCGACCCGCGAACTGGCGAACCAGATCATGGAGAACCTCAAAGGGTTCTGCGAAGGTACGCAGTTGAAAACGATGATGGTCGTGGGTGGCCAGTCGATCAACCCACAGATCAAACGTATGGAACGCGGTGTTGACTTGCTGGTGGCCACACCGGGCCGTTTGCTGGATCTGATGGACCGTCGCGCTGTGCTGCTGCACAAAACCACGTTCCTTGTGTTGGACGAGGCCGACCAGATGCTCGACATGGGCTTTATCCATGATCTGCGCAAAATCGCGTCGGTGCTGCCCAAGGAACGCCAGACCATGCTGTTCTCGGCCACCATGCCAAAGCTGATGAACGAAATCGCCAACAGCTACCTGATCAGCCCGATCCGTATCGAAGTCTCGCCTCCGGGCAAGGTGGCGGACAAGGTAACGCAAGAGGTGCATTTCATCGCCAAGGCCGAGAAGAAGGCCTTGTTGATCGAAATGCTGGCCAAGCATACCGAAGAACGGGCGCTGGTGTTTGGCCGTACAAAACATGGCTGTGAAAAGCTGATGAAGGACTTGGTCAAAGCTGGATTCAAAGCGGCCTCGATCCACGGCAACAAAAGTCAGGGCCAGCGTGACCGCGCGATTGAATCGTTCAAAAAGGGCGAGATTACCGTGCTCGTGGCCACGGATGTGGCCGCCCGTGGCTTGGATATTCCTGATGTGAAACACGTCTACAACTACGAACTGCCCAACGTGCCCGACAACTACGTTCACCGTATCGGCCGGACGGCTCGCGCGGGCAAAGACGGGGCCGCGATTGCATTTTGCGCACCTGACGAGATGGGCGAACTGAAGGACATCCAAAAAACCATGAAGGTCTCTATTCCGGTGGCCTCTGGCCGCCCTTGGGAAGCGATTGACGAGCCTGCAAAGCCAAAAGGCGGTCGCGGTCGTGGTGGTCGTCCAGGTGGCGGCGGCGGTGCCGGTGGGCGTCATCGCTCTGGTGGTGCTGGCGGTGCAGGCGAGGGTAAGCCAGCAGCCGCAGGGGCCGCGCGCCGCAAGCGCAAGCCCAGCAGTGGCGGCAAGCCCGGCGGTCAGCGCGCCGCGTGACCCACGGCCTTCGTAAACTGACCCTTGGTGGTCTTTATTGCGTGGTGGCGCTGCTTGTTGCAGTGCCACCCGTCTATCTGCTGGCAACGACCAAAGCCTGCGCACCGCCCTGCGAGATGACATCGCGCCAGCTTTTTACGGCTGATACTGCGGTGATGTGGTTGGTCCCCTTTGGCATAGCGGCCATTCTTTTGGCACTGGTTTTCAAACTTAAAAACCGCTCCTGACATCTTCCAAATGGTTTTAAATCCTCGCCCGCAGGGCGAAACCTGCACCAGTGCGCCGCAGCGCTACGGTGTCGGTCCAATGGGGGTCGCTTGCCGTCTGACAACCCGGCCCAACCAAAGCATCAGCAAAAACCCAAGTGCTGCCAGCACAACGACCGACGTGATCAGCGGCGTGATCGTGCCGTTGAACAAAAGCCCAATGGGTGATGCAATCAGGGCTGCCATCACCGTTGACACGGCACCGATGACCGACGCCGCCATGCCCGCGATATGGCCCAACGGCTCCATCGCCAATGCATTCAGGTTGCCAAGGACAAGCCCTGCTTGAAAAAACAACGCAACCTGCCAAACCAAAAAGAACCCAAAACCGTAAGGCTCTGGCAAATCCCCCAAGCCAAGTCCGACCATGGTACCTGACAGGATGATTTGCGCGCCAAGCGTGATGGTAACGATACGCTGCATTCCGAACCGGACCACCAAGAGCGCGTTCATCAGGCTAGAGCCACCCGATATCAGCGCAATCACCCCGAACCAGAACGGAAAGCTCGCGGCGCGGTCATAGACCTGATCAAAGATCGGTTGCACCAGCATGAGCGTTGCAAACAGGATCGACATCGCCAGAGTCTGAACGGTGATCGACAAACGCACCATGGGATTGGCGAAGATCTCTTTCACGGCCAACCAGACCAGCTGCGGGCGCAAGGGACGCCGGTCAGCGATGGGCAGTGTTTCTGGCAACCTAAATCCCATCCAAACGACCGAAATGACCGAGAACACAACAAAAGACACGAAAATACCGCGCCAATCGGTGAAACGGATGATCACGGCCCCCATAGCCGGGGCAAAGGCAGGCACCAACACGAAAACCATCATCGCAAAGGACATGATCTTGGCCATCTGACGGCCCGAGAACAGGTCGCGAATGATGGCAAGCGATACGATGCGCGGGCCAGCAGCCCCAAGGCCTTGGACAACGCGGGCGGCAAGCATCACCTCAAGCGACTGGCTGGCCCAAGCCACGACCGTCGCCGCGATATAAAGCGCTGCACCGCCGTAGACGACATTCTTGCGCCCAAAGGCATCTGACAGCGGGCCTGTGAAAAACGTGCCCAACCCAAGGCCGAACACGAACGAGGTCAGAATAAGCGGCACCCTTTCAGGGGACGTTGGTGCCAGATCGGCGGTGATTTGGGGCAGGGCAGGCAGCATCGCGTCGGTAGAAAACGCTATTGTGGCGAACAACATGGCGATCAGCGCGACAAACTCGGCGCTGCTCATTTTGAAATCAGGTCTGTCAGATTGCACGTGCACCGCTCCTGATGGTCGGGCAGCCACAGATCACCCTTTTACTCTGCCTTAACGGGTGCTTGGGCGCAATACAACCCGCCTGTAATCTAGGCAGACTTGACCAAAGGTTCGACCCAAGTGGGCGGCAGGTCGGATGGCAAATGCACCACCTGAACAATGTCGCTAAGCGCGTCCATGTCCGGCCCCATGCCATTGCGCACTGCAAAGACCGAGATGTTGTAGTTTACGATATCGGTCAACCGCTGGTCCCAGCTTTCCAAAGCGATCACCCGCGAGACAAAGCGACAGCTTTCCAATACTGCGCGGCGTGCGTCAAAAGACGCTTTGCTGGGGCGGCCCATCTGGTCGCAAAACGCATCTGTTGCGCACCCCACCACAAGATCGCTGCCCAGCGATGCCAATTGGCCCAGCCAGCGTGCATGGCCGGTGTGAAACCCGTCAAATGCGCCATAGGTCAACACGCTGCGCAGCGGTGGTTTTTGAACCCGTTTAACCGACGTCACACAAAGCGCGGGTGCGGCCTGCACACGGTTGCGCACCCTAAAAGGCGCTATAGTTTGCTGTATCATTATGCCCGCTCATTCTTTCGCCGGGGTCTTTGCCCCTTTTGTAGGGTGATTCTAGTCCGTGCGAATCGTAATGGCAAAGGAATATTGCACGCGGGGCGTCTTCAGGCCGGAGCGCTGCCGCGCAATTCGGCAAGCACCTGTTTCCACAGTTCAGGCGATTGTGCGCCCGGGACGGCATGTTGTCCTGCCACGATAAAGGTCGGAACCGAATTTATGCCCATCCCGCGGCTATGCGCATCGCGGTCGCGGATATCTTGTGCGTCTGCATCTGTTTCCAAAAGCCGCGCAACCAAAGAGGCGTCCATACCAATGCTGTCCGCGATATCGGCAAGCACTTCGCTGTCTCCGATATCGCGTGCCTCGACGAAATAGGCTTTGAACAAAGACGATACCGCTGCGGTCTGACGCCCCTCGATTCCGGCCCAATGGATCATGCGGTGGGCATTCAGGGTGTTTGGCGTGCGTTTCATATCTTCGAAGTTGATCTTCAAGCCCGCTTTTTGTGCGTGATCAACGACCGGCAGATAGGCCTTTACTGCGGCCTCTTGGCCGCCGAACTTGCCTTCAAGGTATTCACGCCGGTCCATGCCGCCCTGGGGCATCGTGGGGTTCAGCTGAAACGGGTGCCATTCAATCAAAAACGGATGATCCGGCTCTGTCTCCAGCGCGCGGTCAAGGTTCGCCTTGCCAATATAGCACCACGGGCAAATCGGGTCTGACATGATATCAAGCTTGATCGGATCGGTCATTTTTGGGCCTCAAAGCCGGCGCGCAGGGCGCGGCGCAGCAATTTGCCGTTCGCGCCCATGGGCAGCTCGGGCAGATGAACATAAAGACGCGGCTGTTTATAGCGCGCCAGGTTGGCTTGTGCATAAAGTGCCAAAGCCGCCTCGTCCAGCGCGCTATCGGATGTGTAAAATGCGGCGATGACGGTTACATCGGGGCGCACTTCAACTTCGGTCGCGCCAATGGCGGTGATGCCGGGGAATTTCGCCAGCGTCTGTTCAACCTCGATGGGCGAGACGCGAAAGCCGCCTGCGTTCATCATATCGTCATTGCGCCCCAGATAGGTGATCTGACCGTCACTGCCCATCTGGCCCTGATCGCCGGTCAGGAACCAATCGCCCTGAAATTTTGCGGCAGTCTGATCAGGTGCGCCTAGATAGCCCAGCATCAGCCCCGGATCGCTTTTGTGGATGGCGATTGTGCCCTCGGTCTCGCGCGGGACCGGTCCAACAGGCCCCAAAATCGCAATACGCCGCCCTTTTTGGGGCTGGCCCAAGCTGCCCGCTGTTGCAGGCTGCTGCGGCGAGGCGGACAGAAAGGTTGAACATTCCGACATGCCGTAGGCTTCGAAGATGTGTGTCTGGGTTGCGGTGTGCCATGCGGCACGCACCGCTTCGGGCAGCTTTTCACCCGCGCTCAGGCCGTGGCGCAGGCCCGGCAGGCTTAGGGTGTCGTGATGTTTGAGGATCTGGCGATAGACCCCTGGAGCGGCGGCAAAGATACTGGCCTTGGTGCGCGCGATCCTGTCGGGCAGATCTGCGGCTGCGGTGTGCGCGTCAGGGATCAACGCAGTCGCCCCGATGGTCCATGGGTCCATAAGCCCGGTGCCTAGCGTATAGGTCCAGTTGAATGCGCCCGCATGCATGACGCGGTCACCTTCATGAAGGCCGTACCAGCCATCAAACATCATTTGCCTTGCCCAGATCGCCCGGTGGGCGTGCATCACGGCACTGGGTTTGCCGGACGTGCCAGAGGTATAGATGATGTAGCCAAGGCGGTCGGGATCGCCCATGTGCCAATTCGCGGGCGGCAAATCCCGCATCGCCCGCAAAGCGTCAAGAGGGACGCAGGCCGCATTGGCAGGGCAGGCAACATCGGGATCGTGCAAGATCGCCTTTGGGCTCAGCGTGTCGATCATCTTTGACACTTCGGGGGCGGTAAGTGCGGCTGCCGTTGGCACAGGCACCAATCCGGCAGCCAAGGCCCCCAGATACGCCAGCGGAAAATCGACAGTATTGCCGAGCCGCATCAAAACGATGTCGCCCGGTATCAGGCCAAGTTGCAAAAGCCCTGTCGCAGTGCCGCGCACGGCGGATTGCAGCGCACCGTAGGTCCAGTCTTCGCAAGCGTTCTGGCCCACGATGGAAAGAGCCGTCTTGTCGGCAAGCCGGGTGGCCTGAGCCAGCACATGGGCGGCCAGATTGAAGGGCGCGGGGCAGGGGGTGAACCCGTGGGATGCACAGAGTGACAACATGCCCCATCGCTAGCGTGCGCTTAGGCCCGTTGCAAGCCACAGGGCGGGGCGATATAGGCAGCGCATGTCAAATGATGTGCCCAAATCCATGATCCAGATCGCCCGAGAAAGCGGCGCGGTCGAGACGG
Source organism: Roseobacter sp. (assembly GCA_024636495.1). GTDB lineage: Bacteria > Pseudomonadota > Alphaproteobacteria > Rhodobacterales > Rhodobacteraceae > Sulfitobacter. The sequence continues at coordinate 13,802 of JAGXGZ010000081.1, forward strand.
CCCCCCCGGTTGATCTGGGTGCACGGGTGCGCGAATTGCGCAAAGCGCGCAAATGGACACTGGAACAAGCGGCCAACCAAGCGGGGCTTGCGCGTTCAACCCTGAGCAAGATCGAAAACGGGCAGATGTCGCCCACCTATGACGCGCTGAAAAAGCTGGCTGTCGGCCTTGAGATTTCGGTTCCCCAACTGTTTACGCCGCCCTCTGCCGGGCAGATCAACGGGCGCATGGCGGTGACGAAATCGGGCGAAGGTGCCGCCAAGGCGACCACAACCTACGAACATGAAATGCTTGCCGACACGTTGCGCAAAAAGCAGATGCTGCCTTACCGTGCCCGTATCCGCGCCCGCAATATGGAAGAGTTCGACGGCTGGGTCCGCCATGATGGCGAAGAATTCCTGTATGTTCTGACAGGGGTAATCCGTCTCTATACGGAATTTTACGAACCTGTCGAAATGCGACGGGGAGATAGCGCTTATTATGACGCCACCATGGGCCATAACGTGGTCTCGGCCAGCGACGAGGATGCGATGATCCTTTGGGTCACGTCGCTGGCATAAGACGCCTGCATGGGGGTCAGACCTGAGCGGGGTGCGTTTCCACGAAAGGGTTTTGCTGGACTGGCCTTCGAAAGATGGACCAGCGAAATTTTGATCCCTTACCGATCAGGGTCGATCCACCAGACTTCAGGCATATAGTTCGGCCCGTCACCGTAAAGCGGTACGTGGGCGGGATATTTCATTTCGGCAATATGGGCGATGCGGTCTTCGGTGAACTGCCAGAACGGGATGACATAGCGCCCGGCGGTCAATGCGCGGTCAAGCGCCTGGGTCGCGGCCGTGAAGTCTTCGGTGCTGGTGGCGCTGACCATCGTGTCGATCATGGCGTCGATGGCCGGGGACTTGGCCCCCATCATGTTGCGGCTGCCGGGCTGGTCTGCCGCCTCAGATCCCCAGTAATAGCGCTGTTCATTGCCGGGGCTCAGCGACAAGGCACGCCGGAAAACCGCCATATCAAAGTCGAAATCGGCATTGCGCGCAACGAATTGGGCATCATCCACCGCATCCACGGTCACGTCGATCCCCAGCCGCTTCAACGCCTGAATGTAAAGTTCTGCAATGGCCATGTTTTCGGTGCTGCCCTTGGACAGTAGAATGGAAAAGGCCAGCGGTGTCCCTTGAGCGTCGCGCATGGTACCGTCTTGGGCGCTAAAGCCTGCCTTCGTCAGCGCCTCCATCGCAGCGCCTATGCCCGACCGGTTCCGCGCAGAGCCGTCAGAGACAGGCAACGCATAACCCTCAAGCGCGCCGGCAGGCAGGCTTTCCTTGAACGGCTCAAGCAGCGCGGCCACCCGCCCGGTCGCCGGACCCTTGGCCATCGCCAGCGGCGAGTTCGAGAAATACGAGGTGATGCGAGGCTGTGCGCCACCTGTCAGAGTCTCGTTGATAAACTCGAAGTTGAATGCCGCGATCATCGCTTCGCGCACGCGAATGTCATCAAAGGGCGCACGACGCGTGTTCATCACAAATCCCGTCATTCCTGACGGCTTATTGTGCGAGAACGTGGATTTAACCACATCGCCCCGTTGCACGGCAGGGAAATCATATTGCGTTTCCCACGTCTCGGCGTTGAATTCGCGGATGGCCGAAATTTCGCCCGCCTTGAACGCCTCGAACAGCACATTGGCATCACCGTAAAAATCAAGCTTGATCTGGTCGATGTTGTTTGTGCCGCGCCGAAACGGCACGTTTTTGCCCCAATAGTCTGGGTTACGCGTCAGGGTCACCTGCCGTCCGGCCTGATAATCGGTGACTGTGTAGGGGCCGGACCCCAAAGGAATATCAGCCAAGGGTGCATTGGCGAAATCGCGGCCTTCCCATTGCGCTTTGCTTAGAATGGGGCGCATGCCCGCCAGCAGTGCCAGTTCGCGGTTATCGGTGTTGAAGGCCATCCGTACGCTGCGCGGGCCAGTCTGTGTGATGCTTTCAATTTGCGCACGCAGACCGTGATAGCGCGGATGCCCTTCGGTCCCCAGCAACTCGTAGCTAAAGATCACATCCTCGGGGGTCACTGGGCTGCCATCGGAAAAGCGGGCCTCGGGTCTAAGGGTGAATTCAACCCACGACCTGTCCTCTGGCACTTCAACCGATTCGGCCAATAGACCGTAAAGAGAGAAGGGTTCATCCCAGGATCGGCCCATCAGCGTCTCGTGGGTGAAAAAAGGAAGCTGCCAAGGCGATGTGCCTTTGCGCACGAACGGATTAAGGCTGTCAAAGCCGCCGGTGTTGCCCAGCACGATTGTGCCGCCCATGGGCGCATCCGGGTTTGCATAGGGGAGGGACACAAAATCCTGTGGCAACGCAGGTGTGCCATACATAGATATCCCGTGCATCGGTTCAGCCAGCACATTGCCCGACCACAGAATCAGTGAAGAAACAGCCGCAACCGCCCGACAGGTTTGGAAAAAATATGAGGTCATTTTCGAAACAATCCAGTTCTGCCCTTGTTTTGTTAGCTCAAGTCTTAACGCCGCTAGCTGGGGTTATCAAACTTTAAGCTTGGATTACGGCGCAGGTTTGCGTATAAAGAGATCACTGCTCGATAGGTTTCTTGCCTGTATGAAACCTGCCTCAATAACTTAGCGTCCGCTTCGTGCGGACGTTTTTTTTTGGCCAGAGGGCAGGCGGTGATATGCGTGGCAGCGGCGGGGTTTTCCAAACTAGGCATTTTCTTTGGTCGCATCGCGCTACATGATGCATTCTCAGAAAACGCTGGAGAACACCATGGCCTATACGATCAACCTTTCGGGAAAAACTGCCGTTATTACCGGATCCAATTCCGGCATCGGGCTGGGGATCGCGTGGGCACTTGCGCGGGCGGGGGCCGATGTCGTGCTGAACTCCTTTACGGATCGCGACGAGGACCACGCCATCGCCGAAGAGATCGCCAAGGAAACGGGCGTAACGGCACGCTATATCAAGGCAGACATGTCCAAAGCCGACGAATGCCGCCAGTTTATCGCCGATGCAAAGACATGCGATATCTTGGTGAATAACGCAGGCATTCAGCATGTGGCACCGATCCCGGATTTCCCTATGGCGAAGTGGGATGCAATCCTTGCTATCAACCTCAGTTCCGCATTTCACACATCGGCCATTGCTTTGCCGATGATGCGCAAAGCGGGATGGGGCCGCGTGATCAACATCTCCTCAGCCCATGGCCTGACGGCATCGCCCTTCAAAGCGGCCTATGTTGCAGCGAAACATGGCATTGTGGGGCTGACCAAAGTCACCGCTCTTGAGACCGCGAAAGAGCCGATCACCTGCAACGCCATCTGCCCGGGCTATGTGTTGACCGATATCGTGGAAAAGCAGATTCCCGATACGATGAAGGAATATGACATGAGCCGCGAAGATGTGATCAAGAACGTCATGCTTGAACGCCAGCCCAGCAAGGAATTTGCAACCGTTGAACAGTTGGGCGAGACCGCCACGTTCCTATGTTCGGATGCCGCAGCACAGATCACAGGTACCACGCTGAGCGTTGATGGCGGCTGGACAGCACTTTAAGAACTTTTATGCCTTCGACGAGGATATTTAAGAGCCAGAGAAGAGACCCCTCGGTCACCTTTATTCTCGGGCTCTTAAATATCTCCGCCGGAGGCGTCTTTCTTTGGATAAGGGCGGCACGTTGCTATGAAAAAGAAGCAGATAAATCTTGCGCTTCAAGGTGGCGGTGCCCACGGGGCCTACACCTGGGGTGTGCTTGACCGGTTGTTGGAAGAGGACGGGCTTGAGATTGCAGCGATCTCTGGCACGTCGGCGGGCGCGCTGAATGGTGCGGCTCTCAAGTCGGGAATGATCCTTGGGGGACGTCAGGGTGCGCGCGACAATCTGGACTGGTTGTGGGAAAAGGTTGCCGGTGTTCAGGATATGCACCTGTCGGGGTGGATGGCCCCGTTCGGGATCGCGGCACTCAGCAAGGCGATCGAGCATAGCTTGCCGGTTGCAATTGGCGCCGCAATGACGCGGATCGTGTCGCCTTATGATTACGGCCCGATCTATCAAAATCCGCTGCGCGAAATCGTCGAAAAATTCAACTATGATCTGGTGTGTGGACAGCAAGAGCCGCGATTCTTCGTGAGCGCTACCAACGTGCGCGACGGCAAGATTAAAATATTCGAAGGCAACGAGATCGGCCCAGACGCGCTTTTGGCCTCGGCCTGTCTGCCGACGCTTTTTCAGGCGGTCGAAATCGAGGATCCGAAAACCGGGCGCGTCGAAGCCTATTGGGATGGTGGCTACACCGGAAATCCCGCTTTGTTTCCTTTGTATAACGCGGATTTTCCGGCTGACATCGTCATCATCAACATCAATCCCTTGCAGCGCGACGATCTGCCCACCAGTCCCAACGAAATCCAGAACCGGATCAACGAGATCAGCTTTAACTCAAGCTTGCTACGTGAGTTGCGCGCGATCGAGTTCGTTCAGCGTTTGTTGGACGCGGGCAAACTGCAAGAGGGCCAGATGAAACGGGTTCGTATCCATATGATTGCCGATGACGACATGATGTCAAAACTGTCTGCTGCGACGAAGAGCGTGCCCAATCCTGCCGTGATTTCAGCGCTCAAACAGGCAGGTCGCACTTCGGCAGAGCAGTTTTTGCGCGATGATATCGATCATGTGGGCACGCGCAGTTCGGTCGATCTGGAAAAGATGTTCAACTAGGGCTTGATCGGCGTAGCCGGGTTTGCAGAACCCTCGACCGGCACAGTTCGGTCTGGCGGGTACACAAGGCCGGCCGAGATTACCAGTTTTGCAGCATCTTCCACGGTCATGTTCAATTCGATCACGTCTTCGCGCGGAAAGAAAAGCAAGAAGCCGGAGGTCGGGTTTGGCGTCGTTGGGATGAAAACACCAACCAGTTCCTTTTCAAGGCCCACATGGCGCGCTACCTCGCCCTTTGCCGCAATCGAGATAAACCCAAGCGCCCAGGCGCCGGGGCGGGGATATTCAACCATGCAAGCCGTCTCGAAGCTGCGTTCACCTTGGGCAAAGATCGTTTCGGATATCTGCTTAATGCCGGAGTAAATCGTGCGCACAACAGGCGTGCGTTGCACCAAACCTTCGGCAAACCGAATAAAGGAACGCCCGATGATCCCTTTGGCCAGCCAACCCACTATGATGGTGAACAGCAAAAAGATGATCACACCAATCCCGCGCACGTTGATCTGCGATGACGGATCAAGCCCGAAATACGTCTGAATCAGGCGGTCAGGATGATAGGCGACTGGCACCATGGGCAACACGATCCCGTCAATCCAGCCGACCACGCTCCAGATCAGCCAAATCGTCAGTCCCACGGGGGCGATCACCACAAGGCCGGTCAGAAACGCTGCGCGCAACCGCCCAAACACCGTTCTGCGCGGTGCCGGCGGCGGGCTTGGGGGCGTAAACGGCGTGTTCATGGTGATCTTTTATTCCAATACATTTAGAGGGGTTAGGTAAGCGCTCTGACTGAGCGCTACAATGGAGAACGCGTTATTTTTGGGCATCAAGCGGTGTTCAACGCCAGTGCTGCTGCAATTTTGGACGCCAACCGTGCATTGTTTCGCACCAGCGCAATGTTTGCCGTCAGCGAACGCCCTTCGGTCAGTTCAAAGATCCGTTGCAGCAGATAAGGCGTGACCGCTTTGCCGGTGATGCCGTGGGTGCTGGCGTCTTTTTGGGCGGTGGCGATGATCGGAGCCAGATCGGCTGCCGGGATTTCAGCGGCAGCCGGGATCGGGTTTGCAACAAGCTGGCCGCCGGGCAAGCCCAGTTCAGCGCGGACGCGGTGCGCGGCAGCGATCTGTACCGGATCATCCATACGCAAGGGGGACTTCAATGGCGAGGTGCTGCTCCAGAACGCGGGAAAGCTGTCTTGGCCAAAGGTAATAACGGGCACACCTTGGGTTTCCAGCACTTCAAGGGTCTTTGCGACGTCCAGAATGGCCTTGGCCCCTGCGGCCACCACGGTGACGGGGGTTTGGGCCAGTTCAAGCAGATCCGCCGAGATATCGAACGTGTTTTCAGCGCCTTTGTGCACGCCGCCGATCCCGCCTGTTGCAAACACGGCGATGCCTGCAAGATGTGCTGCGATCATTGTGGCCGCCACTGTTGTCGCCCCGGTCCGGCCTGTGGCGATGCATGCGGCCATATCGGCCCGCGATAGTTTTGCAACGCCCTTGGCTTGGGCCAGTGCGCTAAGCTGATCGTCCTCAAGGCCGATGTGGAGGTGACCGTTGATCACGGCGATGGTTGCGGGCGTGGCCCCGGCGGCGCGGATATCGGCCTCGACCTGACGGGCAACGTCAAGGTTTTGCGGATAGGGCATTCCATGGGTGATGATAGTGCTTTCGAGCGCGACAATCGGCGTGCCATTTTTGTGGGCAGCAGTGACTTCGGCAGAGCGGTGCAGGGGGATCATATTTTGGTCTCTCCGGAAACATATTGTGCAGCGGCGGCAAGGGCTTGGGATAGTGCAGCGTCGGGTGCTGCACCCATCAGTTCGGCGGCAATGTGGGCTGCCATAAAGGTATCGCCAGCGCCTGTGACGCGGGTGACAGAAACGGGGGGCGGGTCTTGGGTGATCACGCCATCCGATTGGCCAACGGTGGCCGGGTTACCACCATCAGTGACGACGGCGCGCACTGCCCCGCGGGCAAGCATCGCACGGGCGGCATCCTGCGAGGTTGCAAAACTGGTTTGGCACAGCAACCCGGCCTCTTCGAGGTTCACATAAAGCGTGCCGCGCTTGGCCTGCATGAACGGACTAAGCCGCATGGCTTTGCCGGGGCTGGCCGGCGCGACCCGTAGATCGGCCTGCGACAGCAGCGGGCTGCGGGCCATCTGGGACAGCAGATCAAGCGTCAGGTTGCCATCAAGTGCGACCGCCCCGCGATACGGAGAAGGCAACGTACCGTCGGCGAAGGGACGCAATATCTTGTCTCCCGCCGCCTCAAGCGAATGGGCGTCCGCGATGGCCGCAATCAGGCCATTGTTGCCTTCGACCGCCATATAACGGTCGGTCGGCAGATCATCCGATCGGTAGACGTATTGCGTGCTCAGCCCGCGCAATTGGCAGGCCGCGATCAGCTCGTCACCTTCGGCGTCGCGCCCCACTGCACTGATCAGGGCGGGCGAAAGCCCAAAGCGGGCCAGCGCCATGGCGATGTTAAGGGCAACGCCACCGGGCAGACGGGTGATCCGGCCGGGCATGTCGGAACCTTGGCGCATTGGCACCTCGGCACGTCCGATGATGTCCCATAAAACGGAGCCTATGCATAAAATGTCAGGTGTCTGTGTCATGCCGCCTGTTTTGCCCAGACCGGTGGGCAGGTGCAAGCATGCTTATTTCGGCACAGCAAAGGTCAGCGATGCCCAAAGGGATTCCCACTGCGGGCTTGTTTCTGTTTCGCCCACGTCCGGTGCGGGGCGCAGAACCACGGAATCGACCAGATACGTCATGCCGGGCGTAACCGGAAAGGTCAGAAGGCCCATATCATCCGAGCGATAAACGGTGACAGTGACCACTTTTTCGGGGGTCTTTTCGTACACTTCAATCTGAATATCTTTGCGCGGCGCACCTTCATAAGTCAGCGCGACCTCCATCATATCGTTGAAATCGGCATCGTACGGGTTTGTCAGGGCCGTCAATTCGGTCTCAAGGCCCAGCTCCTGATCAGAGCCACGACCGTCACCAATCGCGATCAACGCTTTGGAATGACGGGTGTAGCGTTCGCGCACCGAATCCTCCGGATAGCCCGCAGCGCGGTGGTCTGCGATGGCGGTTTTGAAATCCTTGTGTTCGGTAAACCCGACGAAAGTTTCCCAATCCTTATAGGTCAGCGAAGACGCAGTTGCCTCGTGGGCGACAATCAATAAACCGTCACGCGCGGGTGCTTTCATCTGCAAAGCCGGAGAATCACCCATGCGTCCGGCAATGGGCAGGGTCTTGCCTTCAAACGTCAGATCAAAGCGTTCCGTGCGGTTCGGAAAGTAAGCGAGGGTGGTCCCTTCGAAAAGCTGTCCGTTTTTTATATCGGTTGTTATTTCCGCACCGGGCTGCACTTGATATGCTGGCGCTTCAAGCCAGAATTCATGAGCAAGAGTAGGCGATGCTGCCAAAGCACCAACCAGTACGAGTGAAAAACGGGACATAAACATGCGAAACACCTTTTATATGATACTTTGTAAGCTGGCCTATGCGCTGGTTTTGTCAAGTGTACTGGTGGGCACCGCGCGCGCGCACGAAGTTGTGCCGACGATTGCCGATCTGACGGTTGCGGACGGTAGGGCCGATTTAACCCTGCGTATCAATCTTGAGGCGTTTATTGCCGGGATTGATCTGGACGCAGTGGAAAACACAGATGATGCTGAAAACGCTAACGAGTACGACACGTTGCGCGCTTTGAGCACGCAGGAACTTGCGGCCCGCGCCCCTGAAATCCTTGCCAGTTGGAACGGGCTGCCGCTGGTGCGCGCCGACGGAGAGGCCGTAGCGCTGCAAACCGTCTCCCTGACTGTTCCCGAAGTTGTGAACATGGAGTTGCCGCGCATCGCCGAATGGTCGCTGCGCGGCACCGTGCCAAACGATACCCGCGGCGTGGTGGTCGCATGGCCCGCAGGGTCAGGCGCGCTGGTTTTGCGCCAGCAGGGCGTTGAAGAGCCCTATACAGGGTATTTGGACGGTGGATCGGAAAGCCCCGAAATCCTGATGGCCGGAGGCGGGCAGCAGACCGCTTTGCAGGCTTTTGCGACATATATCCCCGTGGGGTTCGATCACATTTTGCCCAAAGGTCTTGATCACATCCTGTTCGTTTTGGGCCTGTTTTTTCTTTCAACGCACCTCAAGCCGCTGATTTGGCAGGTTTCTGCCTTTACCGCTGCGCATACGGTGACGCTGGCGCTTGGCGCACTTGGTCTGGTGAGCGTGCCTGGATCGATCGTCGAGCCGCTGATTGCCGCCTCGATCGTTTATGTCGCCGTCGAAAATATCTTTAGCTCGGGGTTAAGCCGCTGGCGGCCTTTGGTCATTTTCGGGTTTGGTTTGCTGCACGGGTTAGGCTTTGCATCCGTCTTGGGGGAATTTGGACTGCCCGAAGATCAATTCATTCCTGCCCTTATCGGGTTTAATGTCGGGGTCGAACTGGGCCAATTGACGGTCATCGCGATCATGTTCCTGTGCGTCTGGCAGGCCCTGCGTGTGGCCCGTGGCGACGGCGGCACACAAGGGGCAAAGATGTTCTATGTCGGGATGACCGTTTTGGCGCTGCTGCTGTGTGTGGTGCCGATGCCGAACGTGGCTGAAATGCTCGAGGCCCCCGTGCCGCTGTTTCTGGTGCCGCTGGCGCTGGTCTTTACGGCATGTTTCCTGTCGATCCAGTTTCGCCAAACGGCGGAGCCTTTTCGACGGTTTGTCGCAATCCCGGCATCGGTCGGGATCGCGGTTATCGGGGCGTATTGGTTTGTGGAACGGGTGTTTTTATAACACCCGAACCAAGCTAGCGCATTGCGGCGATCAGGTCAGACAGGGCTTTGACCGGATCGTCGGCCGTCCAGATCTCGTCACCGAGACCGAAAAAGTCGGTAAACGGCGTCAGCGTGCGGATCAACGCATCGTCAAGCTGTCCTTCTGCGACGACGGGCACCTCGATCACTTCGGACCACCATTTGAACAGGTCCAGTTCAGCGTGCGAGCCATCATCAAGCGCAGAAGGCTGGACCGGGCCGAAACTTACGTAATCCGCGCCAGCTTCCCCAGCGGCCATTCCGTCATGGCGCGAGCCTGCGCAAAAGCTGCCGACGATTGCTTCGTCGCCCAGCGTTTTGCGGGCATGCCGCACAGAGCGGGCAGCGTCGGTCAGATGCACACCGTCAAGCCCGATGCGTTCGGCCAAAAGCGTATGATCCGCAATCACCAGCGCCACATCGCGGGCATCCGTGATCTCGCGCAGCGCATCTGCGGCGCGCAAAACAACATCTTCGTCGCGGGTGCTAAGGGCCAGCCGCACACAGGCGATGGGATGTGCGTCAAGAACGCGGGCAAGGGATTGCGGGAACGTTTCAAGTGTAAACTGGGGCGGGGTAATCAGGTAAAGCTGGGGCTGTTCGGGCGTATCCATGACGGTCTGTCCTTTATAGAGTTGCCGTCAATTAACGGATCAAGCGGGGAAAGAAAAACTTTTATGCCTTCGGCGAGGATTTTTTACCATTTGGAAGGGGGCGGCGTTCTTGTGACAAGGGCCCCGTGCGGGTAAGAGGCGATCATGAATAAGACAGTAGAGAACCCCAAAATTCCGGCCTTTGTCTTGGTGCGCCCGCAGATGGGCGAGAATATAGGTGCCGCTGCACGCGCGATGTGGAATTTCGGTCTGGACCGGATGCGCATCGTGGCCCCGCGTGACGGCTGGCCGAACCCGGCGGCGGATGCGATGGCCTCGGGGGCTGGGCGGTTATTGGACGAGGCGGTGGTTTACGACGATCTGGCGGGGGCATTGGGCGATTGTGCGTTTGTTTTTGCAACCACAGCGCGCGAACGGGATTTGACCAAGCCTGTCTACAGTCCCGAAGCGGCGATGGCGAAGGCGGCTGAGTTGATCGCAAACGGTCAGCGGGTAGCGGTCATGTTCGGCCCAGAACGGGCAGGGCTTGAGAATGAGGACATTGCTCGGGCCAATGCAATTGTGTCGGTCCCGGTGAACCCCGCGTTTGCGTCGTTGAACCTTGCACAATGTGTGCTGTTGATGGGCTATGAGTGGATGCGCGCGCAAGCCGAGGTCGTGCCCGAACAGGTCGAGATGGCGGGCACTCAATGGGCCGAAAATAGCGAGATTGAGCATCTGGCGCGTCATTTTGAGGAACGTCTGGACGTGGCGGGGTTCTTTTTCCCCGAACACAAAGCGACCAGCATGAAGGTTAATTTGCGCAATATGTGGTCGCGATTGCCGCTCACACGCGCGGATGTGCAAATGTTGCACGGCACCCTGCGACAGATGGTGCGTTGGAAAGAGCGCGGCTAGACCTTTGGGCGCGCGTGTCTTACTTCTGCGGTGCAATATAGCAGACAAGAGGCAACATGGCTCAGACACGGAAGCTTTTTGAGGAAGTTGGCGACGCGCAGGCAGCAAGGCCCGTGGCGCAAACCGGAGGAATTGATCGTGGGCGCGGTGGCGCGCGGGGCGCGATCCGGATTTGGTTGTTTATCTTATTTGCGCTGGTCTTTGTGATGATCGCCGTCGGCGGGCTGACACGGCTGACCGACAGTGGGCTTAGCATCACTGAATGGCGCCCCTTTTCAGGCGCGCTACCACCCCTGAGCGAGGCGGACTGGCAGTCTGAATTCGCGAAATACCAGCAGATCGATGAATTTCTGGTGCAAAATTCATGGATGCAACTGCATGATTTCAAAGTAATTTACTGGTGGGAATGGGGTCATCGTCAATTGGGTCGGGTCATTGGCCTTGTCTGGGCAATCGGCTTTTTCTGGTTCCTGCTTCGGCGTCAGATCCCCACGGGTTGGACACCGCGTTTGCTGCTGCTTGGCGGGCTTGGCGGGATGCAGGGGGCGATCGGCTGGTGGATGGTTTCTTCTGGTGTGACCACGGGCGAGGCGACGTTGGACGTGGCAAGCTACCGCTTGGCGACGCATCTGGGGCTGGCGTTTGTCATTCTAGGCTTCATCACCTGGTACGCCTTGCTGTTGGGGCGGTCCGAGACGAACCTGATGCAGTCAAGGCGCACGAAAGAGGGTAAGCTATTTGGTCTGTCTACGGGTCTGCTGCATTTCGCTTTTTTGCAGATTTTGCTGGGGGCGCTGGTCGCAGGGATCGATGCGGGGCGGTATTTTGTCGATTGGCCGTTGATGCAAGGTCAGTTCTTTCCGCCTGACGCACTGAATATAGTCCCGGTCTGGCGGAATTTCTTTGAAAATCCCGGTCTTGTGCAGTTCATGCACCGCATGGCGGGCTATCTGCTTTTTGCCTTTGCCGTGGTCGTCTGGCTGCGCGGACGTACATCGGCGCACCCCAATACGCGCAAATCCTTTAATTGGATGATGCTGGCAATGACGGGGCAGATTGTGCTGGGCATCGTCACGGTGCTGAACGCAGCGCCTGTCCATATTGCGATTTGGCATCAGGTGCTGGCTGTGGTTTTGTGGGTCATGATCCTGCGATCCCGCTTTCTGAGCGCCTATCCCATTCCAGCATCCGTGAGAGGAAAAACCAAATGAGTGCTTTCGATGATCTGATGGCGTTTCAACGCGAAACCGAGGCTTTGGGCCAGATCGCAGGCCGTTTGGGCTGGGATCAGGAAACCATGATGCCCCGCGGTGCTGCCCCGCAGCGGGGCGAGGAAATGGCGGCCATGGAGGGAGTGCTACACGCGCGCCGTGTCGACAGCCGCATCGGTGATTGGCTTGAGATGATCGATGAGGGCCATCTTGACGCGGCCGGCAGCGCACAATTGCGCCACATCCGCCGCAGCCATGCCCGCGCCAGCAAGGTGCCCACTGCATTGGCAGCACGGATTGCGCGGGTAACCTCGGAAGCGCAAGGCATTTGGGCCGAAGCGCGGGCCGCAGATGATTTCAAAGCTTTCGCACCGACATTGTCCGAGGTGATCACACTGAAGCGCGAAGAGGGGATGGCTCTGGCGGCGGGCGGCGATATCTATGATGCGATGCTGGACGATTATGAACCCGGTGCCACCGGGGTCGAGCTTGAGGCGATGTTCGGTGCGCTGCGCCCCGAATTGACCCGTCTGCGCGAAGCTTTTCGCGGGGCTGAGGCTCCGCCGATGCTTGAGGGGAAATTCGACGAATCCGCGCAGATGAAGCTGACGCGGCAGCTGGCGAAAACCTTTGGCTATGACATGAGCAAGGGCAGGGTGGACAAGGCCGTGCATCCTTTCTCAAGCGGGTCTGGCCTCGATGTGCGGATCACGACGCGCACGAATGAAGTTGATCCTTTCAATTGTTTCTATTCGACAATCCACGAGGTTGGTCATGCCTGTTACGAGCAGGGGATCAATCCAGCCTATCTGCTGACGCCCCTTGGCAATGGCGTGTCGATGGGCGTGCATGAGAGCCAAAGCAGAATCTACGAGAACCAACTTGGCCGCAGCCGTGCGTTCACCGGTTGGCTTTATGGTCAGATGCGCGACGCCTTCGGGGATTTCGGCGTGGCGGATGAAGACATGTTTTACCGGATCGTGAACCGTGTCTCTGATGGGTTTATCCGGACCGAAGCAGATGAGCTGCAATATAACCTGCATGTCCTTTTGCGCTTTGATCTGGAACGTGCCTTGATGGGGGGGGATTTGCAGGTCGATGATCTGGAAACCGCGTGGAATGACCGGTTCAAAGCAGATTTCGGCTTTGAGGTCGACAAGCCCTCTAACGGGGTGTTGCAAGATGTGCATTGGTCCGTAGGTCTGTTTGGCTATTTCCCGACCTATTCACTGGGAAATGTGTATGCAGGGTGCCTGCATGACGCGTTGCGCGGTGATCTACCCGATCTTGATATGCAACTGGCGCAAGGCGAGACAGAGGCCGCGACGGGATGGCTGCGAGCCAATGTACAGACCCATGGTGGGCTTTACGCGCCAAAAGAAGTTATCACACGTGCAACGGGAAGCACCCCAAGCGAAGCGCCTTTGCTGGCGTATTTGACGTCAAAATTTAGCGCACTTTACAAGTTATAGGCGATAAGTGCGGTTATTTCGCTCTTTAGCGGGGCCTATTAAGTATTGAGTTTCTGGTTAACGTGATAGAGAATGTTTAAATTATGGGCAGTTCCCAGAAAAAACGACAATCAACACATTCATGCGAGCCGAAATTATTTCAATAAAATCAGCGGGTGACCCTTAAATCATCATATTTTCAGCCGTCTGGGTTGCATGAAGATGTTTGCAAACAGCAAGCATATATGCGATAGAATTATTAAGAGATTATTTTTCGTAATTTGGAGATCTACAAATGACACGTTTCACAGCACTCACAGCAGCCCTTCTTTTGTCCGCTGGCGTGGCTTCTGCGCAAGATACAACCGCTGCAAACGTTGGTGGCGCATCCGGCGTTCCCGGCTACCCAACAACTGTTATCGGTGCAAACGGCATCACATATGCATGTGGTCCGTTGACTGGTGGCGTATACAACTGCGTTACAGCAGGTAACGCTGCGGCCGCAACTGGTGGCGCATTCGGTGGCATCGGTGCAGGTGGCGTTGCGGGTCTGGTTGCAGCAGTTGTTGCAGTTGCAGCAATCGCGAACAACGACTCTGCCGCGACAACAACCAATTAAATATACGTCAATCTGACGTTATTAAGATGCACCACTTTCTAAGTGGTGCATTTTTTTGTGCTTATAGTCCTTTGAAAAATAATGGGTCGCTAAGCGTTTTAGCTTAGCGACCCAATTTAATGTGTAGAGTTTTAAAGTCTTAGACGTCGGTGCTGTCGTCACTTTCATCTTCAACATCATCACCCTGATCTGCAATCCAGGCAACGCTGACCACAACTTCGCCTTTGCCAGTATCAAACACCTTCACCCCACCAGCACTGCGTGACCGGAACGAAATGCCTTCAACGGGGACGCGAATCGATTGTCCTTTGGATGTCGCGAGCATGATCTGATCGTCCATCTCTACAGGGAAGGAGGCGACGATATCACCGCCGCGCATCGCTTTGTCCATCGCCGTCACACCCAAACCGCCGCGCCCACGCACCGGATAGTCATGGCTGGACGACAGTTTGCCCGACCCTTTTTCCGAAATCGTCAGCAACAGATTTTCAACCGCTGACATCTCGGCATAGCGTTCCTGGCTGATCGTCGCATTGGCGTTGACCTCTTCCTCGTCCGAGGTGCTTTCGGCATCATCCGCTATCCCGGCCATTGCACGGCGCATCTTGAGATAGGCTGACCGTTCATCCGACGTCGCATCAAAGTGGCGGATGATCGACATGGAAACCACCTTGTCATCGCCGTTCAGCTTGATGCCGCGCACCCCGACCGACGCGCGGCTGTTGAACACGCGCACATCTGTGGCAGGAAAGCGGATCGCACGGCCGGAATTCGTGACCAGCATCACATCATCATCATTCGACGCGATGCGTGCATTGATCAGCGTTGTTTCGGCGTGATCGTCCTCGAATTTCATCGCGATCTTGCCATTACGCATGACGTTGGTGAAATCCGACAGCTTGTTTCGCCGGACGGTGCCTGCGGAGGTGGCGAATACCACCTGCAGGTCGTCCCAGTCTTTTTCATCGCGGTCCACTGGCATGATCGCCGCAATCGACACACCAACGGGGATCGGCAGGATGTTGACGATCGCCTTGCCCTTGGACGTACGGCTGCCCTGAGGCAGGCGCCAGGTTTTCAGCTTGTAGACCATCCCATCGGTTGTAAAGAACAACAGCTGCGTGTGGGTGTTGGCAACGAAAAGCGTGGTGACCACGTCTTCTTCTTTGGTCTGCATACCCGACACGCCTTTGCCACCGCGGCGCTGGCTGCGGAAATCAATCAAAGGGGTGCGCTTGATATAGCCGCCAGATGTCACCGTCACGACCATATCTTCGCGCGCGATCAGGTCTTCGTCATCCATGTCACCGGACCAATCCACGATCTCGGTGCGGCGCGGGACGGCGAACAGGTCTTTCACCTCGGCCAATTCGTCCGAGATGATGCCCATGATCCGCTCGCGGCTGCCCAAAATCTCAAGGTATTCCTTGATCTTCTTGGCCAGCTCTTCCAGCTCGTCGGTGACTTCTTTCACGCCGATCTGGGTCAAGCGCTGCAAGCGCAATTCCAAAATAGCGCGGGCTTGCGCCTCTGACAGGTTGTAGGTGCCATCGTCATTGGCGGTATGGGTCGGATCGTCGATCAAAGCGATATAGGGCAGGATATCACGCGCTGGCCAGCGCCGTGTCATCAGCTTTTCACGCGCTTCCCCTGCATCGGCAGAGGACCGGATGGTCGCGACAATTTCGTCGATGTTTGTGACGGCCACGGCCAGACCACACAGGATATGGCTGCGTTCACGCGCCTTGCGCAGCAAAAACGCGGTGCGACGCGCGACCACATCTTCGCGGAAGTCGATGAAATAGGTCAGGAATTTGCGCAATGTCAGCTGTTCAGGGCGGCCACCGTTCAGCGCCAGCATGTTACAACCGAAATAGGTCTGCATTGGCGTGAAACGGTAGAGCTGGTTCATCACCACCTCGGCGGTCGCATCGCGCTTGAGTTCAATCACGACACGCACACCGTTACGGTCGGATTCGTCTTGAACGTGGGCGATGCCTTCGATCTTTTTCTCGCGGACCTGTTCCGCGATCTTTTCGATCATGGTGGATTTGTTCACCTGATAGCAGATTTCGTCGATGATGATTGCAAAGCGGTCTTTGCGGATTTCCTCGACCCGGGTTTTGGCGCGCATGATGACGCTGCCACGCCCCTCAAGGTAGGCTTTGCGTGCACCGGCACGGCCCAGCATGATGCCGCCTGTGGGAAAATCGGGGCCGGGGATATATTCGATCAGGTCTTCCGAGGTGAGATCGGGGTTTTCGATCAGCGCCTGACAGGCATCAATGACCTCGCCCAAGTTATGCGGCGGAATGTTGGTGGCCATACCGACAGCAATACCGCCCGCGCCATTGACCAGCATGTTGGGGAACCGTGCAGGCAGAACCGTAGGCTCACGTTCCTTACCATCGTAGTTATCGATGAAATTGACGGTTTCTTTGTCCAGATCGGACGTCATGAACGACGCGACCTTGTCCAGCCGCGATTCTGTATACCGCATCGCCGCAGCGCTATCGCCGTCCATCGAGCCAAAGTTGCCCTGACCGTCGATCAGCGGCAGCGACATGGAAAAATCCTGCGCCATCCGCACCAGCGCGTCGTAGATCGCGCTGTCACCATGGGGGTGATACGAGCCCATTACGTCGCCCACAGACTTCGCAGACTTGCGGTAAGTCTTGTCGTGGGTAATGCCTTTTTCATACATCGAATAGATGATGCGGCGGTGAACCGGTTTCAGGCCATCACGAAGGTCAGGAATGGCGCGCGAAACGATGACCGACATGGCGTAATCCAGATAGGATGTACGCATCTCGTGTTCGATTGTAACCGTCGGGCCATCATAAACAGGGCGCGCTGGCGGGATTTCGTCATCGTTTTCAGGTGTTTCTGGCGTGTCGTTCACGTAATCTGCCTAGCTCTTGCTGGTTCTATATATTGGGGTTTTGTATAGCAGACAGCGCAGATAGGGTGCAATGCTTGTGACAGCGCTTATTAGCGCAGATTAAGGCAGACTTCCTAAGCCTTTGAATTTACTTAAGACTAATTCGTCGGGAATTTCGCTTTCAGGCCGCACAACTGGCACCGCCCAAGACACAGAATTTCGCGCAATGAGGGTGGTTGAGCGCCACGTCTTTTTCGGCCTCTTCTAGGCTGGTCCCCAGCTCGAATTCTGCCGAATACGGCAACAGGGTACAGGCCAGTACGGCGGGCTTGTCAGCGCCCTTGCGTTTGACCACCATGCGCGAGCTTGAACACATTACTGCGTCTGGTGACTTGTTGAGGATACCCCAGCAAGCGGTTGTTATTTCTGGAACTTCGACGGTTTCATCCATCTCGGGGAACAGCACTGTCATACCGGGATCGCTGGCATCAATATCAAATCCGTGTTCGGCATAAAAGGCACCATAGCCGGCGCGGCTGTCTTGATCACTGGCCCCGAAAACCGACCGACCGGCGACAGCCATGCGAAATTCGTTGTCGCGCAGCCATTTCATGCCAATCACGGTTTTATCCAAGGCACCTTTGCCACGTTCCGCGTCATGCAGATCCGTGCGGTAGTGATCGACGGAAATTCGCAATGTCAGCTTGCCGGGGTAGGCTGCGTTCAGTCGTTTCAGCCCATCGCGCATTGATGGACGCATCATAGGGCGCATGGCATTTGTCAGGATCAAAACGTCATAGCCTTCGGCCAATGACGCCTCGGTGATGTCAATCATTTGCGGGTTCATAAAGGGTTCGCCGCCGGTAAAAGCGATCTCGGTCACGGGCCAGTTGCGGGTCTTGATCTGGCCCAGATAATCGCGCACCTCATCGGCAGTGATATAGACCAACGCGTCGTTGGTCGGGCTGGACGCGATATAGCAGTTCACGCATTCGATGTTGCACAGCGTGCCCGTGTTGAACCACAGCGTCTGAGGGTTTGTCAGGCTTACGGTCGCTCTGTCTTCGCCTTTTGCAGTCACCAAGGGGTCTTGGAATTTGCCTGCATTCGCCTCAACGACATCTTTCATCAACACTCAACCCTTAAATCGTTCCGGTGGTTTTTCTTTTCCTATGGGAATGGTAAAAGCAAGAAAACCCCGTGTATTCTTTTGCACAGACTTGTGAAGCGTTGGAATACTTGTATGTTTGCGCTAACATAGATTAAAATATCCCAAATGCCGCATTTGCGCGGCAAGGAGCTTTCCGATGGTCTCACGCGTCATTCCTGTCGATCCCTTCGATCTCGTGATTTTCGGCGGAACAGGTGATCTGGCGCGTCGCAAGATCCTGCCGGGGCTGTTTCGGCGTTTCTGCTCAGGCCAGATGCCCGAAAATGCCCGTATTATCGGCGCAGCGCGGACCGAAATGGATGCTAATGGCTACCGCGAGATGATTGCGGCGGCGATTGCCGAATTCAACGCCGATTTCGACCATGAAACGGGGCAGCTTGAACGCTTTCTGGCGTCTTTGGATTATGTTGCTATTGATGCCAAAGGCACGGATGGCTGGGCTGATCTGCAAAAGCTGATGGCAGGCACGGACCGGATTGAGGCGTATTACTTTTCTGTATCGCCCTCTTTGTTCGGCGATCTGGCAGAGCGTTTGCAGCAATGGGGTATGGCCGACGCGCGCAGCCGCATCGTGGTGGAAAAACCTTTTGGCCGCGATCTGGCCACGGCAAAGGCGTTAAATGCAACCTTGGCCAAGTATTTCGACGAAAGCCAGATTTACCGTATCGACCACTATCTGGGCAAGGAAACCGTCCAAAACCTGATGGCTGTGCGCTTTGGCAATATGCTGTTCGAGCCGCTTTGGAACAGCCAGTATGTGGATCACATCCAGATTACGGTGGCCGAAACCGTTGGCGTGGGCGGCAGGGGCGAATATTACGACAAGTCCGGTGCGATGCGGGACATGGTGCAAAACCACCTGATGCAATTGCTGTGTCTTATCGCGATGGAACCACCAGCGCGGTTTGACCCTGACGCTGTGCGCGACGAAAAACTAAAGGTTATTCGGGCACTTGACCCAGTATTGCCTCACCATATTTCGCGGGGGCAATATCAGGCTGAACCGTGCAACGAGACTGAACACCCCGGCTACCGCACGGCTGTGGGGGATCCGCGGTCGCGCACCGAAAGCTTTGTTGCGCTAAAGACCCATATCAGCAACTGGCGGTGGGCGGGCACGCCGTTTTATCTGCGCACGGGCAAGCGTATGGCGGCCCGGTCGTCCGAAATCACCGTTGTTTTCAAGGAAACGCCGCATTCGATCTTTGCCGAAGACGCGGGGCGTCATCGAAATGTTCTCTCGATCCGGTTGCAGCCGAACGAAGGGATCACCTTGGGCGTGACAATCAAGGAGCCGGGGCCGGGCGGGATGCGTCTGATCGATGTGCCGCTCGACATGACGTTTGCCGATGCGCTTGGCCCTGAAAGCGCCGAACAGGTCGACGCCTACGAGCGGTTAATCATGGACGTCATCCGGGGGAACCAGACGTTGTTCATGCGCGGTGACGAGGTAGAGGCCGCTTGGGCTTGGACGGACCCGATTATTCAGGGCTGGGAGGCGCGCAATGACGTGCCCAAGCCTTATGATAGCGGGTCAGATGGCCCAACGGACGCAATCGAGTTGATGCGCCGCGACCAGCGCAAATGGCGGGAGCTTTCCAAATGAAGTTTATAGAATATGCCGATCGCAATGTGTTGGCGCGCGATGTCGCCAATATTCTGGCTGTTGAACTGGAAAACGCGTTGCAAAGGAACGACAGCGTCAGTCTTGCAGTGCCTGGAGGGACCACACCGGGCCCTATTTTCGACAGCTTGAATGGCGCGCAACTTGATTGGTCTCGTGTGCATGTGATGTTGACCGATGAACGCTGGGTTGCCCCCGATCATGATATGTCGAATGCACGATTGCTGCGCCAGCGCTTGTTGGTAGGCCCTGCAGCGGCTGCCGCATTCACCCCGTTCTTTGTTGACGGGCTGACCGCCGCAGAGGCGTCGGAGGATTTGTCGGCTGCGATTGCCCCACATTTGCCCTTGTCGGTTTTGGTGCTGGGAATGGGAGCAGACATGCACACGGCATCGCTGTTTCCGGGATCACAGGGGCTGGAGGCAGCCATGGCGGACAACGCTCCCGCGATCTGCCCGATAAACGTCGAGGGCCAAGACATCGGGCGCATAACCTTGTCACGGGCTGCGCTGGATGCGGCACAGTCAAAACATCTGGTCATATTCGGCCAAGAGAAACGCGCGGCGGTAGAGCGGGCCATGACCTTGCCGGACCATGAGGCCCCCATCGGCGCAGTATTGAAAGAGGCGGTAGTCCATTGGGCAGCATGAACAAATTTAGCGACCTGATCCGCAAGCAAGACGCAGTCAAAGACCGCTCTATCCTGTCATTGTTCGATAATGGCAACCGTGGTGCGGATTTTTCGGCTCAAGCTGGGGATATATTGTTCGATTTCTCTAAGACAAATATTGATTTCGACGCGATGAATGCCTTGCTTGCACTGATCGAAACCTCTGATGTGGCGGCCCGGCGCGACGCGATGTTTGCTGGCGACAAGATAAACGAAACCGAAGGCCGCGCAGTGCTGCACACCGCATTGCGCAATGTCGACGGCGGTGCGGTGATGATGGACGGCAAAGATGTGATGCCTGCCATTCTGGAAACGCTCAAGCGGATGGGCGATTTTGCCGATAAAATCCGCGCAGGCACCATCACCGATGTGGTCAATATCGGCATTGGTGGCTCTGATCTGGGTCCGGCGATGGTCGTGCAAGCGCTGTCGCCCTATCATGACGGGCCGCGCTGCCATTTCGTGTCGAATGTCGATGGGGCGCATATCGCCGATACGTTGCGCGGGCTGGATGCCAAAACGACGCTGGTCATCGTTGCCTCCAAAACCTTTACGACCATTGAAACCATGACCAATGCCCGAACGGCGCGGGCATGGATGCTGGATCACGGTGGCGACCCTGCGCGCCAGTTCGTCGCTCTCAGCACCGCTCAGGAAAAAACCGACGACTTCGGCATTGATCCCTCTCAGGTCTTTGGCTTCGAGGATTGGGTTGGCGGGCGCTATTCCGTATGGGGGCCGATTGGCCTGTCGCTGATGATTGCGATTGGTCCGCGCGCTTTTCATGCGTTTTTGCGCGGTGCACAATCCATGGACCGTCATTTTTGCGCCGCTGCCCCGCACGAGAACATGCCGATGCTGCTGGCACTTGTGGGCATCTGGCACAACCAGATCTGCGGCTACGCAACGCGGGCGGTGCTGCCCTACGATCAACGGCTGGGGCAATTGCCAGATTATCTGCAGCAGCTTGAAATGGAATCTAACGGCAAGTCCACCCAGATGGACGGCACCACCGCACCGTTCAACACAGGGCCAGTGGTGTGGGGGGCGCCAGGTACAAACGGCCAGCACGCCTTTTACCAGCTGATCCACCAGGGCACGCGGGTGATCCCGTGTGAATTCATGATAGCGGCCAACGGGCACGAACCCGAACTGGCCCATCACCACAAACTGCTGATCGCCAATTGCCTCGCGCAATCCGAGGCATTGATGCGCGGGCGCAGCTTGCAAGAGGCGTCACAGATGATGGCGGCCAAGGGCCTGACCGGGGCCGAGCTTGACCGTCAGGCGCGCCACCGCGTTTTCCCGGGCAATCGGCCTTCTACCACGCTCAGCTATCCATGGCTCGATCCGTTCACGCTTGGTCAGATCATTGCACTTTATGAACACCGCGTCTTCGTCGAGGGGGTAATCTTGGGCATCAACTCCTATGACCAGTGGGGCGTAGAACTTGGCAAGGAACTTGCGACATCGTTGCAGCCCATTGTCGAGGGCAGTGAACCCGCAGTCGGCAAAGACGGCTCTACGATGGCTCTCTTGGATTTCATTGCAAAACACGCCGACTGATCGGGCTTTTCGGTTCATTTGGCCAGATAAACTCCGGGGGGATGAGGGGCAGCGCCCCTCATCCCCCTGCGTAAAAGACCTAAACCAAATCCGGATGCCGGCCGACGCGGTTGGCAAGACGGGCGACCGTCAGGCCTTGGACGATGATCGAAAACACCACTACGATGTAAGTGCAGGTCAAGATCAGCGGTTTCCACTCTCCCTCGGGGAGGGACAAGGCCAAAGCCACAGAAATCCCGCCTTTCAAACCGCCCCATGTCATGATCGGAATGACGCCTTGGTTAAAGTTCCGAAACGGGCGCAAGATCCCGATGGGCACCGCGACAGCCACCAAACGACCCGACAACGCCAGAATGATCGCGGCCATGCCGGTCAGGAAAAGATCGCCATTAAATGCGATGGCAAAGACTTCAAATCCGATCATTAAAAACAGGACAGCGTTCAAAATTTCGTCGATCAGCTTCCAGAAGGCGTCGACATAGCGGCGGGTTTCTTCGGACATGCCGCGCGCCGCCCCGACATCGCCAATCAGTAACCCAGCACAGACCGCCATGATGGGGGCCGACACATGCAGAGCAACGGCCAGCTCGTATCCGCCAAATGCCAGGCCAAGGGTCAACAAAACCTCCAAGGAATAATCGTCGATCCGACGCATTACGCGGAACGTGAGCCAGCCCAAAACCAGCCCCAGCACTGCGCCGCCAACGGCTTCTTGAAAAAACAGTTGTGTTGCACCCCATACGGCGTTGCCTTCGGCACCGTGTCCCTCAAGCGCCGGAAAGGCGAGGCCCACAAGAATCAAGAACACCACATAGCCGACACCGTCGTTGAACAGGCTTTCACCCGCGATCTTTGTCTCAAGCGACTTGGGCAGATCGGCCTCGCGCAACACCCCCAGAACCGCAACCGGATCCGTGGGCGAGATGAGCGCGCCAAACACCAATGCGGTGAGCAGCGGCATGCCTGTCAGCCATGAAAAGCCAATGCCGACGATGGCCGTTGAAAGCGCCACACCCAGCGTCGCCATCAGCGCGACAATGACCCATTCGCGGCGCAGGTCGGATGTTTTGACATGCAGTGCACCTGCAAATAGCAACAGACCCAACATGCCTTCCAAAAGGGCTTCGGAAAAATCGATCCCCGTCACAACGCCGCGCACGGCGTTTGCGATGCCAAGGCTCGGCAGGGCCAGATCGATCCCCAGCAAACCAAAGGACGCGATCAGGGCGACGATCAGAATGCCGATGGAGGAGGGCAGCTTGAGAAACAAGTAGTTTACCGCGCCGAACCCTCCGGCCATGACGATCAGCAGTGACGCGATTTGCAAGAAGGTCATGATGGGGTTCTTTCTGGTCAGGGCTTAAAGCTTGATGTCGTAGGTCACCCATGGGGTGCGATCGGCAAGCGTGTCATAGACTGCGCGGGCACGGTAGTTGTTTTCGGCTGTGATCCAGCGCACCACGCCCCATCCGTTGGTTTCGGCCACCACTTTTACCGCGTCGATCAGGGCTTGTGCCGCACCATAACCGCGGGCTGCGGGGGCAACGAATAAATCATCCAGAAAACAGTTTGTGAGCGCGCGAAGCTGGCTTGTGAAGGGACGGTAATGGGTAAAGCCGATCACGGTGCCGCTTGTATCTTCGGCGACGATACACATGCTGGAATGGGTCGTATCCATCAGCCAGCCAAACACCGTTTCGCGCATCTGCGCAGTTTGTTCGACCTTGTAGAACGCGGCATATCCGGCAAAGAGGGCTTCCCACACGGGTCGGTCGGCTGCGGCAAGGGCACGGGTGGTCACCGTCATCGTGGGTTCCTTTTGGTTGTGGTCAACTTTGCGCCGTAGCGTGATCATGGGTTTCAAAATGGCGCTTCAGGCGGTCGGGCAGGGCGAAGCGGCCTGACCCATCTGGTTCAAGCAGCACTAAAATGCAGTCAAAGGTCGCGCGCAATTGGCCGTCCACCCACACCTGCTGGCTTAGGCTGTAAGACGTGTTCCGAAATCCCGTGCAGCGGCAGGTCACGATGTAGTCCTCACGCTCCAGCAATTCATGCAGATAGCGGATCGACCCCGACCGGATGACCACGCGCGGCCCCGGCGTGTCGATCAGACCTTGTTCCACAAGGGATTGCGTGTATCGAATGCGAAGCCGTTCAAACCACTCAAAATAAGTGCAGTTGTTGACGTGGTTGTTTGTATCCAGATCGGAAAACCGCACCTGATCCGCCATCGCAAGGGGCTGGGGTTCATTAATACCTGCGCTGCGTTGCTGATCGGGGCTTAGGGGGGTGTGAAAAGGAACTGTCATTCACCCTGCGTAAGCATGTGTCTGCGCGCTTGCAAGAGCAGGATGGATTGTTCAGGGTAGCGATAAAACCATAGTCGGGAGGACACGCCATGCTTGGCCAAATGATGAGTAAATCGCTAACGATCTCAAGTCTGATCGAACACGCACAACGCTACCATGCTACCGGAGAGATATATTCGGTCAATACTGGGGGCGGGGTCGAGGAAACCTCCTGGGGTCAGGTCGGGGCCAATTCACGCGCTCTGGCGTCAGCATTGGCGGGTCTGGGGCTTGAACCACAAGCGCGCTGCGGCACGATCGCCTGGAACAACCGTCGCCATCTCGAGATCTACTTTGGGGCGTCGGGCGGTGGTTTTGTATGCCACACGATCAACCCCCGTCTTTTTCCTGAGCAGCTTGTTTATATCCTGAACCATGCCGAGGATAAGGTTTTGTTCATCGACAAGACGTTCGTCCCGTTGGTTGCCGCGATCCGTGACAAGCTTGAGCATCTTGAGCATATCGTGTTGATGGAAGGCAGTGACGCGGAAGCTGCCAAGGCGCTTCCCGGTCTGAAATTCTATGATGATCTGATCGAAAGCGGCGATTCCGAATTTGAATGGCCGGAATTGGATGAAAACACGGCATCAAGCCTTTGCTATACCTCGGGCACCACGGGCAATCCAAAGGGTGTCTTGTATTCGCACCGCTCGACCGTGCTGCACAGCTTTGGCATCAACCTGGCCGACAGCATCGGCATTTCCGCCAAAGAGGTCGTTCTGCCTGTCGTCCCGATGTTCCACGTCAACGCATGGGGCGCGCCTTATGCTTGCGCGATGGTCGGCGCGCGCATGGTCATGCCGGGGCCGGGGCTGGACGGGCCGTCGCTGGTTGGGTTGATTGATAAATACCAGATTTCACTGGCTTTGGGCGTACCGACAATCTGGCTGGGCCTGTTGGACGAAGCAGACAAGATCGGGTCCAGTCTGGCCAGCCTCAAGCGCACGGTTGTTGGCGGTTCTGCCTGCCCACCGTCGATGATGACGGCCTTCCGCGAGAAATACGGGGTCGAGACGATCCATGCGTGGGGCATGACTGAAATGTCGCCTGTCGGCAGCATTAACCAACCCTTGGCCAAGCATATGGACCTGCCAGAGGCCGATCAGCACAAGCTGCGCGAGAACCAAGGCCGGCCTGTGTACGGGGTCGAGCTGGAAATTCTGGACGACGATGGCAAGCCGCTGCCCCATGATGGCAAAACTCAAGGCGATCTGGTGACAAAAGGGTACTGGATTCTGGATGCGTATTTCCGCAAAACCCGCGAGGAAACGCTGACCAAGGATGGGTGGTTTGATACTGGCGATGTGGCGACGATGGACCCTGACGGCTATGTCACGATCCGCGACCGGTCAAAGGATATCATCAAATCAGGTGGCGAGTGGATCAGCTCGGTCGAGCTGGAGAATATCGCTATCTCTCATCCGCAATTGTCCGATGCCGCCGTGATTGGTGCGAAGCATAAAAAATGGGATGAACGCCCCATTCTGATTGCCGTGAAGCGCGAGGGGCAAGAGCCGACCGAAGAAGACGTGCTTGGCATCTTTGAGGGAAAGATTGCGAAATGGCAAACGCCCGATTGCGTGGTCTTTACCGACGTTCTGCCGCGTAACGCTACTGGTAAAGTGCTTAAGCGCAATCTTCGCGACGAATTTGGTGATGTGCTGATCAAGAAATAAATACGCAGGCGCTGGCCTTGGTTAAAAGGCCAGCGTTTCATGGCAGCGCAGATTAAACGCTAAATCTGTTTGAATCAGCGCATCTATACGTAGGTGCGCCGGCGCTTGCTGCACGATTTGCAGACTTCTTCTGGCATTGACCGGCTGTCACGCCAGCGGTGTAAGCCAACAAAGCAGGGAACTCGCGCCAGAGCGCGGAAAATAGAGTGTAACATCGATTACCTATGGGAGTGTGGTTAAGCTGTGAAAACTCTTGCTTAGTAAAAAAAGGCCACCAATTAACAAAATTAAGCATATCAAATCAACGCTATAAGTCCAAATAATACTTTATTTTTCAATCTTTAGCTGTTTTAAATCAACGGTGTACAATCCTGTCGGGAAATCTTGGCTTGATTTGCGTCTATATTAGGCATATTAGTGCGCTTTGGTTCATTTCGGATGTCGATGACAAACATTTAAACCGCGAATCTAATGGCACGGGGAAATGCTGCAATTACTCTTCCCATCCTAAATGGAACACATGGTATTCTCTTCTCTGCAAACGTCCGACGATGCGCCGTTTGCGCGCCCGATTGCCGCCCCGACACTCTGGCAATCTCGTTCGACCTAGGTGTCAGCTCCCCCCAAAGGGCCTCAAAACAAGCGAGTATGGTAGGCCCGGCAGGACTTGAACCCGCAACCAAAGCGTTATGAGCGCTCTGCTCTAACCAGTTGAGCTACAGGCCCGCCATATCGGTTTCGTAAGGGGGTGCGGCTTGCACGTCAAGACCAAGAACGGTTGGCTAGGTGTGTCTTGCATTGCACGCCTGCGCGCGGTGCTATAACCCGCTTTCGCAAAGGCAATAAGCGGCGGGGCCCGATGATGACCAACTCGAAGAACGGAATCACCTATGCGGATGCAGGGGTGGATATCGACGCGGGCAATGCGCTGGTCGAGCGGATCAAACCTGCGGCCAAGCGTACCAAACGTCCCGGCGTGATGTCAGGCCTCGGCGGCTTTGGCGCATTGTTTGACCTCAAAGGTGCGGGCTATGTCGATCCGATCCTTGTGGCCGCGACTGATGGTGTCGGGACCAAGCTGCGTATCGCGATTGATACCGGAAATGTTGACGGCGTTGGCGTTGATCTGGTGGCCATGTGCGTTAATGATCTGGTCTGCCAAGGGGCGGAGCCTTTGTTTTTCCTTGATTATTTCGCCACCGGCAAACTGGAGACAGAAGAAGCCGCACGCATCATCGAAGGTATCGCACGAGGCTGCGAAGGATCGGGTTGCGCGCTTATTGGCGGCGAGACGGCGGAAATGCCGGGTATGTATTCTGACGGCGATTTCGACCTTGCAGGCTTTGCCGTGGGGGCCATGGAACGGGGCGCTGATTTGCCAAGTGGTGTGGTCGCGGGCGATGTTCTGCTGGGGTTGGCCTCGGACGGGGTGCATTCAAACGGCTATAGTCTTGTGCGCAAACTGGTCGCAATGTCGGGCCTGGGATGGGAGGCGAACTGCCCGTGGGCTGATGGCTCTTTGGGCGAGGTTTTGCTTACCCCTACAAGGCTTTACGTGAAACCGGCCTTGCAAGCGATCCGGGCAGGGGGCGTGCATGCGTTGGCCCATATCACCGGCGGTGGCTTGACCGAAAACCTGCCCCGCGTGTTGCCAGACGACATGGGGGCCGAGATTGACCTGAGCGCGTGGGACATGCCCGGCGTGTTCAAATGGATGGCTGACATCGGCAGCATGACCGAGCCGGAAATGCTCAAGACGTTTAACTGCGGTGTTGGTATGATTCTGGTCGTGTCGGCAGATCAGGCCGAGGCGCTGTCAGGATTACTGCGCGAAGCGGGCGAAACCGTTTACGATATGGGCCGCGTCACGGATGGGGCAGGCATCGACTACAGCGGAAACCTTTTGTGACCAAACGCGTTGCGATTTTTCTGTCGGGCGGTGGGTCGAACATGCGGGCATTGGTCGAAGATATGACCGGCGACCACCCTGCGCGGCCTTGTGTTATTGTGTCGAATGTTGCCAATGCGGGCGGGATTTCTTGGGCGCGCGCGCGCGGCATTGCCACCGAAGTTGTTGATCACAAACCCTATCAAGGCGACCGCGCCGCGTTCGAGGCAGAACTGTCGGCGCGTCTGGCCCCTCATGCGCCGGACATCATTTGTCTGGCCGGTTTTATGCGCAAACTGACTGCTGGCTTCACCGATGCGTGGGCGGGCCGCATGATCAACATCCATCCGTCGTTGCTGCCACTTTACAAAGGCTTGCACACCCATGCCCGTGCGATCGAGGCTGGCGATGCGCAGCATGGCTGCACGGTTCACGAGGTCACAGCCGCGTTGGACGATGGCCCCATTCTGGGGCAGGCTGTGGTGCCGATTTTGGCGGATGATACGGAAGAAGCCCTGGCTGCGCGCGTCCTGGTGCAAGAACATCGTCTGTATCCCGCCGTCCTGCGCCGTTTCGCAGGCGGTGACCGCAGTTTGTTGATGCTGGGCAGTCAGTGAACGGCTTTTCGGCCCGCACTGTTTCGATTATTCATTGCCTGTTGGCAAACCTCTGGTCAAAGTAGATTTTATGAAAACAATCACAACCACAGCCGAGCTTGAAGCCTACTGCCTTGAAGCTGCCAAATATAATTATGTGACGGTCGACACCGAATTTTTGCGCGAACGGACATATTACTCCAAGCTTTGCCTGATTCAACTTGCGATGCCGGGAACTGACGATTCCGGTGCCGTTCTGGTTGATCCACTTGTGGGCGACATGTCGCTAGAGCCGCTTTATACGTTGTTTCGCGATACATCCGTGGTCAAAGTGTTTCATGCCGCACGTCAGGATCTTGAGATTTTCTTTGTTGATGCGGGTGTTTTCCCCGAACCGTTGTTTGATACGCAGGTCGCGGCGATGGTGTGTGGCTTTGGCGAACAGGTGGGTTACGAGACTCTGGTGCGCAAGATTGCCCATCAGGCCGTGGACAAAACATCGCGTTTTACCGATTGGTCACGCCGTCCGCTTAGCGACGCGCAGGCGAAATACGCATTGGCCGATGTAACCCACCTGCGGCAGGTCTATGAATTTCTGGCCGCGCAGTTGAAAGAAAACGGCAGGGCGCGTTGGGTTGCGGAAGAGCTTGAGATTCTGACCAGTCCCGATACCTATACCACTGCGCCCAGAGACGCATGGAAACGGGTCAAGACGCGGACAAATTCGTCAAAGTTTTTGGCGATTGTTCGCGAACTCGCGGCGTTTCGCGAGGATTATGCGCAGTCGCATAACGTCCCGCGCAGTCGGGTGTACAAAGACGATGCGCTGGTCGAACTGGCCAGCAACAAGCCCAAGAACCACGAAGAACTGGGCCGCGCGCGTCTGCTTTTGCGCGATGCGCGCAAGGGCGAGATTGCCGATGGTATTCTTAAGGCCGTCCAAGCGGGTGTGAATTGCCCCGCAAATGACCTGCCTCAGCCCGATCGCAGCCGCGACAAGTTGCAAGTGAACCCCGCGCTGGCCGATCTATTGCGGGTGCTTTTGAAAGCCAAGACCGAGAGTGCAGGGGTCGCTGCCAAGCTGATCGCCCCTGCAATTGATCTTGACGGGATCGCTGGGGGTTTGCGCGATATGCCCGCCCTCAAGGGGTGGCGGCGCGAGGTGTTCGGTGATGACGCAATCCGGCTTTGCGAGGGAAAGATCGCTTTGACCGCGGTTGGGTCAGACGTCAAAGTGGTTGAGCTTTAAGGCTCAACCCATTGTTATATAAACATT
The DNA here is from genome assembly GCA_024636495.1 of Roseobacter sp. Taxonomy (GTDB): domain Bacteria; phylum Pseudomonadota; class Alphaproteobacteria; order Rhodobacterales; family Rhodobacteraceae; genus Sulfitobacter. Next base: position 43,841 of record JAGXGZ010000081.1, read on the forward strand.
TATTACCGACGTGATGTCATCGCGTTGCGCTGGCCTTCGACACGGATCGTGCGAACCCCGGCCAACATCTGGTCGGTAAGCTTGCGTCCCGCAGTGACTTCTCGGGTTGGGATTGTGCCGATCGCTGTGTTACTTGCGGGCTCGACCCCTTCAAGGCGGTAGGTCAGAACTCCGTCAACAGGCAGCTCGTCCTCGTTTGCGGGTGTCAATTGCACCTCGTAAATGCCCTGACGCGCGGCCAATCCGGTTGCGCGGATCAATGCGCCACCGGCAACACGCTCGATCGTTAGATTGGTGACCTGATCAAATGGACGACCTTTATACGACGTCGCTTCGGCTCGCGAGCTGCTGAACAGGCTTGAGCGTTCGGGGATCAACGGGTTGGTATTGACCTGTTGGGCAGTCACGGCTTCGGAGCGTGCCGAACCGAACCAATTAAACGGGTTAGCCCGGCTGTCGCGGACTGTTGCACAGCCAGACAGAACAAGGGTCGATACCAAAAGAGCCGAAAAGGTTTTGCGCATAGGGTCCGCCGTGAAATTACCGTGCTATTTGACTAACCCATCCCAAGCCTGTTGGGAAGGGGTGGACGTTTCGCAATGCGCAACCTACCTGTCTAGCAATCGGAGTGAGGGAAATATGATGGCCACAGCAGCGTTTGAGGAACTGGTTGAGGATTTCGAATTCCTGGATGACTGGGAAGATCGTTATCGACATGTGATTGACCTGGGCAAGGGGATGGACCCGCTTGCCGAGGCGCTGCGCGTCCCTGCCACCAAAGTTGATGGATGTGCCAGCCAAGTCTGGTTGCACGCGAGTTTCGACGACAGGTCGCTGCATTTTGACGGGGCAAGTGACGCGATGATCGTCTCGGGGCTGATTGCTGTTTTGCGTTGCCTTTACAACGGGTTGCCGCCTGCTGATGTCCTGGCCGTTGACGCACGTGCCGAGATGGGGCGGCTGGGGCTGAACGAGCATCTGTCGGCGCAACGGTCAAACGGCTTGACCGCGATGATCGAACGGATTCGCGAGACTGCATCCGCGCAAGGCTAGATTTGTTGGCCACTCGCGCGTTTGGAGCAGGCGAGGCGGCACGTGAGTTTATTCGGCAAAACGAAAATCAGAGCGCTTTGAGCGTTTGTTCGAGGTCTCCATATCCTGTGAAGCGGCGCTCGAACGCGAGACCAAGGGTTTTTGCACATTCTTCGGCTTTGGCGGTCAGGGCGGGATCATCGGTCTGGGCCTGATACACCAGCTTTTCATAATTGCCGAAATACATATCGCGCAGTTCCGGATGGCGGTCTAATCCCATCGGTTTCATGATAAATGCATCGAATTGCCGGACCAGAAAATCCGTGAGGTAGAAGGTCGTGATCTCTGTCTCGGTCAGTTTCGCGAACCGGTCATTGCCCTCGAAAAAGCTGTAGCAATGTGGCCCTGCAACCATCTGAACGCCCATGTCTTCACAGGCCGCCTCCAGCAGTCCACCGGTGCCGCAATCGGCGTAGACGACAAAGACATCATCATATTGGTCGCGGTGTTTCGCCACGGCGGCACGCACGGCGTTGGTGATTTTTTCAGGGTAAAGATGCAGATTGGCGGGCAGGCAGGTCAGGTCCAGATGCGTCCAGCCATTTGCGGCCCGAAGATCAAGGATCTCTCGGGCCAAGGCACCACAAGCGATCAACAAGATGCGTCCCTTTGCAGCCTTAAGGGGCAATCCTTGTTCGGTCAGCTGTTGATCAGAAAGCGGTTTCATCTGGTCCCCCTAACGCAAAAGGCCCCTCCGGTCAGGAGAGGCCTTTATGTTCTATCTCAAAGCATCAGGCCTTGGCGCTGTTATGCTTGCGGCCGACCCATTCCTTTGCGGTCTCAACCGCGACGGCGGCATCCCGGCAATAGGCATCTGCACCGATGGCCTTGCCGAATTCTTCGTTCAGCGGCGCACCACCGACCAAAACGATATAGTCATCGCGGATGCCCTGTTCGATCATCGTGTCAATCACGACCTTCATGTAAGGCATCGTGGTTGTCAAAAGCGCGGACATGCCCAGAATATCGGGCCCTTCGGTTTCCATCGCCTCAAGGTATTTTTCAACCGAGTTGTTGATGCCAAGATCGACCACTTCAAAGCCGGCACCTTCCATCATCATCGAAACAAGGTTCTTGCCGATGTCGTGAATGTCGCCTTTGACGGTGCCGATCACCATCTTGCCTACACGTGGTGCGCCGGTTTCAGCCAGCAACGGCTTGAGAATGGCCATGCCACCCTTCATCGCATTGGCAGCCAGCAACACTTCGGGCACAAACAGGATACCGTCGCGGAAATCTGCGCCGACAATGGTCATGCCGCCAACAAGTGCTTTTGTCAGCACATCATAGGGAATCCAGCCACGGGCGATCAGGATGTTAACGCCTTCTTCGATCTCTTCACGCATACCGTCGTACAGATCATCAAACATTTGCTGAACAAGTTCTTCGTCGTCCAGATCAGCCAGGATAATTTCGTCTTCTTCCGACATTGTCTTTCCTCATCGATTAACTTGCCCACAGGGCTTTTGCTCTTGTGTCACGGAATCCCAATGTGCCTCGTGCAGTTTGCGACAATGGCCGCGCCAACTGCGACGTTTCACTAGTTGAAAAATAGCGTCAATCATCCCGTAAAACAATGGCTTGGCGAACATATCTTGAAGATGTTCTTATTTTGTTCCAGAAGAATTGAATGGATCGAGAAGACCGCAGATATAAACTGGCCGGGCGTGGCACATCGCTGAACCATTCAGGGCGGTTCGAGGCGTTTTCAACGTTGGCTGTTGACGATGGTTGGGCGGGTGATGATGATCCGCTGCCGGTTTTGCGCACCCAGGTCAGCGAGGAGGTTGCCCGGTCTGCCATCACTTATAACCGTTCGCCGGATTTGCCGTTTGATCGCTCGATCAATCCTTATCGGGGGTGTGAGCACGGCTGTATCTACTGTTTTGCGCGCCCCAGCCATGCCTATCTGGGGCTGTCGCCGGGCCTTGATTTCGAAACGCGGTTGATCGCACGGCCGGGCGCCGCCGACGTGTTGCGCCGGGAATTGGCGGCCAAGCGCTATCAGGTCGCGCCCATTGCAATTGGCACCAACACCGACCCGTATCAGCCGATCGAGAAAGAACACCAAATCATGCGACGCCTGCTTGAACTGTTATCGGAGGTGAACCATCCGGTGGCAATCGTGACCAAAGGCAGCCTGATCGAGCGTGACATTGATATTCTGTCAGACATGGCAGCGCGCGGATTGGCGCGTGTCGGCATTTCGGTCACGACGCTTGACGCCAAGCTTGCCCGCCTGATGGAGCCGCGCGTGCCTTCACCCAAGCGCCGTTTGCAAATGATCGCAAGGCTTTCAGAGGCGGGGATACCTGTGCGGGTCATGGCCTCGCCGATGGTGCCTGCGCTGACCGATCCCGAGCTTGAGGCCATTTTGGAAGCGGGGCGCGATGCGGGGGCGCAGTCGGCAAGTTGGATCATGCTGCGCTTGCCGCGCGAGGTGTCACCGTTGATGCAGGATTGGTTGGCGCAGCATTATCCTGATCGGGCAGGCCGGATCATGGCACGGTTGCGTGAAATGCACGGGGGTAAAGAATATGACGCGAATTGGCACCGGCGCATGCGCGGCGAGGGGCCATATGCCGAAATCATCGCGCAACGTTTTAACCTGGCGGTAAAACGTCTGGGGCTGTCGACGCTCTTGCCGCCTATGCGCTGCGACCTGTTTCGCCCGCCCAGACAGGCGAGCGATCAGATGGATTTATTTTAGCTGGTTTTCGCGCCACGACGGCCACGGCGGGGCCCGCGCACCGGCCCTTCGCCATCTGTGCCGTCACTGGCAGAGGAAAACGGGCCCAAGGCTTCGACGATTTGTTCAAGCGTTGGTGCATCGCCCTTGGGCCGGCTATCTAGGGCTTCGCGCATGTGCACCAGATGTTCGGGCATCGTGCCGCAGCACCCGCCGATAATGGTTGCACCGCAATTTCGGGCCATTTCGGCGTAATTTGCCATCAACTCGGGCGTGCCATCATAATGGATGTGCCCTTCGACGTATTTCGGGATGCCTGCATTGCCTTTCGACACGATCGGCGTTGGCATCCCCTTGGAGGCGAACCCCAAGACCGTGCGCAACACGTCCGATGCGCCGGTGCCGCAGTTGGCACCGTAAGCCAGCGGGCCGTTTTCCAGCGTGTGAACCATGTCGACCATCGCTTCCGAGGTCATACCCATCATGGTACGGCCTGCGGTGTCAAAGCTCATCGTGCCGACCCAATCTAGGCCTGCGAGTTTAAACCCTTCGGCGGCAGCACGGTATTCTTCGGGGGCGCTGATCGTTTCCAACCAGCCCACATCCGCACCGCCTGCTTTCAGCCCGTCAGCGGTCTCGTGAAACATCTCTACCGCCAGTGCGTGGGTCAAAGGGCCTACAGGCTCCATGATCTCGCCGGTGGGGCCAACAGATCCTGCGACGATAACCTTGCGGCCCGCTTTGTCGGCGACTTCACGCGCCAATTCGGCGGAAACGCGGCTTAGCTCATGAGCGCGTTTTTCGGCCCCGTGCAATTTCAGGCGCGACGCATTTGCCCCGAAAGAGTTGGTCAGAAAAATGTCGCTGCCCGAGTCGACGGCACCCTTGTACAGTTTGATGATATTTTGCGGTTCGTCCGTGTTCCACATTTCGGGTGCATCGCCAGACATCAGACCCATGTTGAACAGGTTCGTACCTGTCGCGCCATCGGCCAGAAGCGTTCCTTTTTCAGCCAGAAGTTTGGTAAGGGGATTGGACATGAAAAAGCTCCGCTAAAGATGTGATTGCGCGTCATCCCACGATGCCAAACGTGAGGCAACCTCATAATTTTCATCACCATGATGAGGGTGATCGGGTTTTGTGAGCCGGGAAGGGCGGTAGACCGCGCGCGCAATGTCCGCCAAGCCAAGCATCAGAAGGGTTCGGTTGGGGGCCGCAGCGTACAGCGGCTGCCAATGCGGGCGGAAGCTGGATTTGAACTGCCGCAAGCCCGGCCCTCCGCATTTTTGCACGGTGAATTGCGCCAGCCTGACCATGATCGCGGAGGTTGGATCGGGGCAAGCTGGCACCGCTGCGAGGCTTAGGCGTTCGACCCCACAGCGCGCGGCCGCGTCAATCGCGGCATGTACAAGGTGGTGCATTGTCCCGTCCGGAATATCTTGATCCTGGCGCATCAGGTCCAGACACCATTCATGGGGGGTGTGATGAAAGCTGGCAAAACCGACAAGGCGGCCACCCTGATGTGCCAGAAACACGTGTTGGTAGGATAGATAGTCGGGGCAGAACCTGCCCATGGTCCCGCCGCGCGCATCCCCGCGCGCATGACGCCACGCTTGGTCAATGCGCACCATGTCGGACAAAGGCAAATTCTTGGCCCAAGATATCTTTACTCCGGATTTTTCAGCCGCGCGTAGTTTTCTGCGCAGGTTCCGATAGGGGGCAGACGCCGTATCAAAGCGGGTCGGCACCAAAACGGCCTCGTCCGCGATATGGGACACAAACCAGCCTTTTTGCCGCGCGCGCAGCGCGGTCCGCGCCGAGCATTTATAAAGGATCGCGATACGGTTGCTGTCATGGGCTGCTCTTGCAACCTCGTGCGTTGGATCATGATCGGGTTCCATGATGGGATCAAACAACGCGCAGAGCGTTTGACCCGTCGGCCAAAGGGCGCTTTGACCTTGAACATAGCCCTCGTTTTGCCGGATCACACCAACTTCGGAACGGATGGCACGGCCAATATCGGCGTTGGGTGCTGGATTCGCAGCGAACTGGCGTGCAAACGGCCTTAGCATGCACGCCATCGCGACGAGCGCAGGAACAGCATAGTAAACGGCCCGAAACGCAATGATCCCGGCCAAGACCTGAGCCGATGCCCCTTCGGGCAGGAAAGTCAGAAAAACCAATTCGAACGGGCCCACGCCCCCCGGTGTGCCGCTCAGCAATGCAGCGATCAATGCGCATAGAAATAGTGGCAGCAACACAGTGTAGGAGACGTCGTTTGCGGGAATAAGCAAGTAAAGGGCTGCTGACGCAGCACCAACATCCAGGGCTGTCCAAATCATGATTGACCCAAACGCGAGCAAGCTTGGCAAGCGAAATTCTCGTCTTGCGACCCTGATAACGGGATAGAAAAACATCGCGGCGGCGGTGATTGGCACGCAAGTGAGGACCGCCAAGGCGGGCCAAAATGTAAACGCAGGCGCGGGGAACAGCAGGCAAGCGGCGGCAGCGACAATCAGCAATGCGGCCATGAATGTCAGGCACACAAACGCAGAAAGCCGCAAGGCGGTGGGCATGGTAATGTCAGGCAACATGCGCCACCGTGCCACCGCCCCTGTGATCAGGCCCACTCCCAACGTTTGCGCCAACGCGATGGCAATCGTACCGGAACCGCAGGCTTTCCATGTCTCAAGCCGTGTACTGAAATGCCGGTGCGCGACGGCGTCATAGCGCCCGACAGCCAAAAAGCTTAACGCGGTGCACATTGCCGCCAAAAGGATGGCTGCGGGGGGCAAGGACGATAGCTCGTGCACAACCTCTTGCCAGAACCCTGCGGACAGCTGACCTGTCATTGTCCAAATGCATCCAGCACCGATCAGCACAGAAATCGCCAGTTGCAAAAACCGCAAGCCATGGCCCGCCGTGCGTTGCCTGATCATTGTTCGTTCCCCCGACCCAACCTAGCCAGACACTAGAAAAGGCGGACTTCTATTCCCTTAAGACAGAAAAAAACGCACCGATGATTTTACTCAAAGGCGCGCTTTTTCGTATTGGCCGACGGAAAGGGGGGTTAGCCTACATCTTTCATCAACTGGGCTTTCGCCTCGATCATAAGCTCGGCCATTTTAGCGCGAATTGTTGCTTCCTCGGCACGGCTGCCAAGATCACCCGACACTTTGCGGTAAACATCTTCTTCGCCTGCTTCTTCAAAGTCGGATTTGACGACTTCGGTCGCATAGGCGGCAGCTTCATCACCGGATTTGCCCAAAAGATCGGCAGCCCAAAGGCCCAAGAGTTTGTTACGCCGTGCTTCTGCTTTGAACTGCATTTCCGAATCATGCGCGAATTTGTTTTCGAATGCATTTTCGCGGTCGTTGAAGGTGCTCATGGGGTGTCTCCTGAAAAAAGGGCTGAGGTGACAAAGATATGGGTCGCCTGGCCCCCGCGCGCAAGGGGCCTGCGCTTGCGCGGCGGGGGCGGTTGGACTATGTGACACTCAAAAGGGCGCGCGGATATTCCCGCCTGCCTTCAGTCTGGAAGGGATGTGCATGGCCCGTCGCACCAAAATCTACGAAGGCAAGGCAAAGATCCTGTACGAAGGGCCAGAGCCGGGGACGATCGTTCAATATTTCAAGGACGACACCACTGCATTCAACGCAGAAAAGCGGGCCGTGATCGAAGGCAAAGGCGTGTTGAACAACCGTCTGTCCGAATTTTTCATGACCGGGCTGAACAACATCGGGGTGCCGACGCATTTTATCAAACGGTTGAACATGCGCGAACAACTTGTCCGCCAAGCCGAGATTATTCCGCTCGAGATTGTTGTGCGCAACTATGCGGCTGGATCATTCTCGGCTCGTTTGGGGATTGAAGAGGGTGTTCAATTGCCGCGCCCGATTGTCGAATACCACTACAAGAATAACGATCTTGGCGATCCTCTGGTCACCGAAGAACATATCGCTGCGTTTGGCTGGGCCGGGCAGCAGGACATGGAAGACATTCTAAGTCTGTCCTTGCGGGTCAATGATTTCATGTCGGGCGTCATGATGGCGGTTGGCATTCGTCTGGTGGATTTCAAGATCGAGGTGGGTCGGGTCTATGACGGTGACTTTCAGCGCTTGATTGTCGCGGACGAGATCAGCCCAGACAGCTGTCGTCTTTGGGACATCGAGACCGGGCAAAAGCTGGACAAGGATGTGTTCCGGCGCGATCTGGGGTCGTTGACGGATGCCTATACCGAAGTTGCGCGGCGTTTGGGTGTGATGCCCAAGACGTCGACACCGATGTTGAAACCGACATTGATCAACTGACATGCGGTCAATGGGGGACAGGTCGGATATGAGTTTATTTTGCAAAATGAAGCAGGGGGACGCGCCATGAAAGCACGGGTGCATTTGATGTTGAAGACGGGTGTTCTGGACCCGCAGGGCGAGGCGGTGCGCCACGCGCTTGGGGCCATGGGCTTTGAAGGGGTCAAGGGGGTGCGCCAAGGCAAGGTGATTGAACTTGATCTGGACGAGGCTGCCACACAGGCCGATGTCGAGGAGATGTGCGAAAAGCTGCTGGCCAACACGGTGATCGAATCCTACAGCGTGGAGATGGTCTGATGCATGCAGCGGTCGTTGTTTTCCCCGGCTCGAACTGTGACCGCGATCTGGCGGTTGCCTTAAAGGCCGCAGGGGCCAAGGTGTCGATGGTCTGGCACAAGGACACGGCCTTGCCTGAGGGCGTTGATATCGTCGGCATCCCAGGTGGGTTTTCCTACGGTGATTACCTGCGCTGCGGGGCGATTGCCGCAAATTCTCCGATCTGCCGTGAAGTCGCTGCCCATGCAACGCGAGGCGGCTATGTCATGGGCGTTTGCAACGGGTTTCAGGTTTTGACCGAAACCGGATTGCTGCCCGGTGCGCTGCTGCGCAATGCGGGGCTAAAGTATATCTGCAAAACCGTCGGCTTAAAGGTTGCGACTGCTGACAGCGATTATACCTCTGGCTATAGCGTGGGGGCGGTGATCGACATCCCCATCGCGCATCACGATGGCAACTACTACGCTGACGCAGATACGATAGCGCAATTGCACGACGAGGACCGCATCGCCTTTACCTATACCGACAATCCCAACGGGGCGCAGGCCGATATTGCAGGCATCTTATCACCCAACCGCCGTGTGCTGGGCATGATGCCGCATCCCGAACGGATGGCCGATCCGTTGCATGGCGGCACCGACGGGGTGGCGCTCTTCCGCGCATTGGCGGGGGCACTTGTCACAGCGTGACTTGAGTGCACCGTTCAGGTTGCGTAGATTGGGGTAATGAGCCTCGTCACGCACTCGAACGCAAATTCCATATCTGTCAGCTGGCGCGTCCGGCTGGCTTTGGGCCTTTTGCTGGTCGTCGCCATCGCAACAATTTCGATTACCAACAGGCTGCTGACCGATAGGTTCACGGAAAGCACGCGCAACCGTGCCGAACTTCGCATCGCACTTTACAGTGGCAACCTGCTGGCCGAATTGCGCCAGAATGCGATTGTGCCGCAATTGCTGGCGCGTGATCCTGCGTTGATCCAGGCCTTGATGACCTCCGATTATTCGCTGTCCACCCAGCGGCTGATTTCATTTGTCGAAGAAATCGGTGCCGCGTCCTTGATGTTGTACGATCTGGACGGGCGTATGGTGGCGGCAACCGACCGAAACCGGCTGGGCGCCTCGCACCGGACGGATGCATATTTCGTGGATGCGCTGCGCTCAAACTCTACTGTTTTCAGTGTGATAGCCCGTGACACCGGGGGTTACCGGTTTTTCTATTCCCGCCGCATCCAAGAAGGCGGGACGACCCTTGGCGTGATTGCAGCCGAAGTGGATTTGCAGCGGTTCGAGCGGGCTTGGGCGGGCATCTCAGATGCTGTTATCGTGGCCGACAGCACCGGCGACATTATCATGGCGACAGAGCCGCGCTGGCGTGGATTGACCGAGGAAGAGGCGCTGTCGAACCAGACACCGCAAAGCGCCATCGAGCGCGCGATCAAGGCGACAGCCGATTGGACGGCCTTGCCGCCTGACGCCTATCTGCAAGGTGAGGCGGTGATGCGCCTGTCATCGCGGATCCCGTTTCGGGGTTGGCGGATCACCAGCTACACAACGTATGAATCCGTGCGCGAAAAGGTAAACGGGGTTCTGGCGCTTGAGGTGATGGGCTTTGCCATCCTGCTGGCGCTGACTTTCTATGCGCTAAGCCGGCGCACGGCGGGTAAGGCCGCACTGTTTCAGCGTGAATCCGCCGAGCTGCGCGCGCTGAACGTCGCCCTTCAGCGCGAGATCGCAGAGCGCAAGCGCGTGCAGCAAACCTTGGCCGTCGCTGAACAGACCCTTGAGCAATCCAGCAAACTGGCCGCTTTGGGCGAAATGTCGGCCGCCGTCAGTCACGAATTGAACCAGCCCTTGGCCGCGATGAAAACCTATCTGGCGGGTGCACGATTGTTGATGCAACGCAACAGGTTAGACGAGGCGTTGTCGTCGTTCGGGCGTATTGACGACTTGATCGAGCGGATGGGGGCCATCACCCGTCAGCTAAAAAGCTATGCGCGCAAGGGTCAGGAAAGCTATTCTCCCTTCGATATGCGCGAGGCTCTGGCGTCATCGCTTTCAATGATGGAGCCGCAATTGCGGCAACGTCAGGTGCTGATCAACCGCATCCTGCCGGATGTGCCGGTGACTGTGCTGGGCGACCGCATGCGGATCGAACAAGTGCTGGTCAACCTCTTGCGAAATGCGTTGGACGCCACCAAATCAGAGCGGAACCCGCAGGTCGAAATCATGTTGACCGCAGGGGAGACGGCCACGTTGACCGTGCGCGACAATGGCCCGGGTATCGAAGACCTCGATGCTTTGTTCGAGCCGTTTTACACAACCAAGCAGCCGGGCGATGGCGTCGGGCTGGGGCTTGCGATCTCGTCGGGCATTGTGACCGAACTGGGTGGCAGGCTGACAGCGCGCAATGGCCAGAATGGCGGCGCGGTTTTTGAAATGCAGCTGCCCATTATGGTCAGCTTGGAAAATACACAGGCGGCAGAGTAAATTATGGCTCAGGCAATGAAAATCGCGATTGTAGACGACGAACAAGACATGCGGCAGTCGATCAGCCAGTGGCTGGCGCTATCCGGCTATGACACGGAAACCTTTCCAAGTGCCGAAGATGCGTTGAAAAAGCTGGGGCCGGATTATCCCGGCATCGTCATCTCTGACATCAAGATGCCGGGCATGGGCGGGATGGAATTCCTGAAAAAGCTGATGGGCAGCGACAGTGCCTTGCCGGTCATCATGATCACCGGCCACGGCGATGTGCCCATGGCGGTCGAGGCGATGCGCGTTGGTGCGTTCGATTTCCTTGAAAAGCCATTTAACCCCGACCGGATGAGCGAGCTTGCCAAGAAAGCAACCAACGCGCGCCGTCTGGTGATGGACAACCGCGCCCTGCGGCGTGAACTGTCAGACGGCAGCCAGCTGATGAAAAAGCTGATCGGCGGGTCGCCCGTGATGGAGCGTTTGCGCGAGGATATCCTTGATCTGGGGCAGGCGGACGGCCACGTGCTGATCGACGGCGAGACGGGGACGGGCAAGACGCTTGTGGCCCACGCGCTGCATGCCGTCGGATCGCGCGCAGGCAAGAAGTTCGTGCTGGTAAGCTGTGCAGCGCTTGAAGAAGACGCCCTGAGCAAACGCCTCTTTGGTCCGATGATGCCCGAGGATGCGCAATTGCCCGCGATAGAAGAAGCACGCGGCGGCACATTGGTGCTTGAAGGGGTCGAAGCGCTTAGCGAAACGCTGCAAGCGCGGTTGCTGAGCGCGATAAACGAACAAGGCACACCTGCCGAGACGCGGATCGTGGCGATTTCCAACCTGCAAGAGGCGGGGCGGACAAGCGAAGACGCTTTGCGGTCGGATCTGTTTTATCGCCTTGCGGCATTGCGGATCACCGTGCCACCGCTGCGGCAACGCGGCGAAGATATCCTGACGTTGTTCACCCGTCTGAGCGAAGAATTTGCCGATGAATATGGCTGTGAGGCCCCGCAGGTTTCGGCGCAGGAAGCCGCGCAACTGTTGCAGGCCCCGTGGCCCGGCAATGTGCGCCAACTGATCAATGTGGCAGAACGGGCCGTGCTGCAATCGCGGCGTGGGTCTGGGTCAATCGCGTCGTTGCTGATGTCGGATCACGAAGAAATGCAGCCTGTGATGACGACGGATGGCAAGCCGCTTAAGGAATATGTCGAGGCGTTCGAGCGGATGCTGATCGACAACACCATGCGGCGGCATAAGGGATCTATCGCTTCCGTGATGGATGAATTGTGCCTGCCGCGTCGGACATTGAATGAGAAAATGGCCAAATATGGCTTGCAGCGCTCGGATTACCTTTAAGCGCTGCCTGCCGTTGCAGGGTTAAAGCCGGGTTTCGATCAGTTGCTTGGCTGCGCCTGTATCATCTGTATAGCAGGTCCATGGTTTGGCTTTGGGAAGATCGATGATGTACTGATTGGTCTCAACAATTGGAATTGTCGTGTTGATCTTTCCGCCTGAAATTCCGGTGTGGCTTTCTACCGCTCGAATGCAACTTCTTTGGGCACCTGTTTCGGCACGGGCAGCAGGGTCGCTTGCGGTAGACATGTCTTCGCAAGCTGCAAGTGCCACAAACGGCAGGCAAAGCGCAAAACGCAGGGGAAAATGCATCGTAACTTCCTTATTTGGAGGGTGCAGCCTGATACAGGCTTGTTCCTAACCAAGGCCCTAACGCCCGGTAAGACTGTTTCCCACACGGGGCCATGATGTCAAGCTGCGCTGCATTGTTAACAGATCGTGAACAGGCATCTGCGTCCCAAAGGCATGCAGCACGCGATTGACCATTGTCATTTGACCGCATCTGGCTTTAACTGGAATAAGGGTTGTATGCGTCATATGACGCAACGTGACACCCTTAGACAGTTTCGCTGCCTCGGTTACCCGTTCACCGGTGTCCAGGCAGACCGATGAGGCCCTTAAAAAAGGCCAAAGAACCGCTGACGGATGGTGTGGGCCAAGGTCTGAACCAGATGCAGTATTTAATGGATGTAAACGGTGCGAAAGCGCCCTTTTCGTCGGAGAAGAACCGCGATGACGCGTGCAGACGCCTTGAGCAGACAAACAAGCGGCCTTTTGGGCCCTGTTTTAGCCGCGTCACCCATCGCCCTGACAAGACATACCCTGCCGCGCGGTGCCCCACCGGGGCGTTTGCGTGCGCAGCTGTGCAAAATGGATTTATGCCTAAGAAAATGCTTATCGATGCCACCCACGCCGAGGAAACGCGTGTTGTTGTGGTTGATGGAAACAAAGTCGAGGAATTTGACTTTGAATCCGAGAATAAACGCCAGCTAGCTGGCAATATCTATCTTGCGAAAGTAACGCGGGTAGAGCCTTCCTTGCAGGCTGCGTTTGTAGATTACGGTGGAAACCGTCATGGTTTCCTCGCGTTTTCGGAAATTCACCCCGATTATTACCAGATTCCCGTCGCTGACCGTTTGGCGCTGATGGAGGAAGAGCGTGCCTATGCCGAAGCGCAGGCCGCCAAGGAAGATGACGACGAGACGCCCAAGCGCCGCACGCGGTCGCGCAGCCGCGCCAAGCCAAAAGCCGAAGACACTGTCAGCGACGATGCAACGGCCAGCAAGGACGCGGATAGCGATCAGATCGACGGCATGGAAACCGTTGATCTGGACGATGACGATGAGGGGTCTTCCCCGATGGAGCGTGTCGGCGAGACACCCGTCGAAGAGCCCGATCATGATGATGATCACGGTGATGACGAAGACGATGATCGCCCAACGTCCAACGACGCGGCATCAAAGGATGACAGTATCGAATCTGTTGCTGATGATGATGACCACGACGATCTGCGCCCGGCCCGCAAGCCACGGCCAAAGCGCTACAAGATTCAGGAAGTTGTCAAAGTCCGCCAAATTCTGTTGATTCAGGTCGTCAAGGAAGAACGCGGAAACAAGGGCGCGGCACTCACAACGTACCTGTCGCTTGCCGGTCGCTATTGCGTGCTTATGCCCAACACCGCCCGTGGTGGTGGTATCAGTCGCAAGATCACCAATGTCGCGGACCGCAAGAAACTTAAAGAGATCGCTAACGAGATCAAGGTGCCAAAAGGTGCCGGTCTGATCGTGCGCACCGCCGGTGCGCAGCGCACCAAAGCCGAAATCAAGCGTGACTACGAATATCTGCAACGTCTGTGGGAGCAAATCCGCGAGCTGACGCTGAAATCAATTGCACCTGCCAAAATCTACGAAGAAGGCGACCTGATCAAACGGTCGATCCGCGATCTCTACAACCGCGACATCGACGAGGTCTTTGTCGAGGGCGAACGCGGCTACCGCATCGCCAAAGACTTCATGAAGATGATCATGCCGTCCCACGCGAAAAACGTGAAACTCTACAGCGAAACACTGCCCTTGTTTGCGCGCTATCAGGTCGAATCCTATCTGTCGGGCATGTTCAACCCCACGGTTCAACTGCCGTCTGGCGGTTATATCGTGATCGGCGTGACAGAAGCGTTGGTGGCAATCGACGTCAACTCGGGACGGGCCACCAAGGAAGGGTCGATCGAGCAGACGGCGACCAAGACCAACCTTGAGGCCGCCGCCGAAGTCGCCCGCCAATTGCGCCTGCGCGATCTGGCCGGTCTGATCGTGATCGATTTTATCGACATGGACGAACGGCGCAACAACGCTGCCGTCGAAAAGATGATGAAGGACAAGCTGAAAACCGACCGCGCGCGCATCCAGGTGGGCCGCATCTCGGGGTTCGGCTTGATGGAAATGTCGCGCCAGCGTCTACGCCCCGGCATGATCGAGGCGACAACCCAGCCCTGTCACGCCTGCCACGGCACCGGGCTGATCCGCTCGGACGATAACCTTGCCTTGTCGATCCTGCGCGAAATCGAAGAAGAAGGCACGCGCAAGCGGTCGCGCGAGGTGCTGATCTGCGCGCCCGTCGGCATCGCCAACTTCTTGATGAACCAAAAGCGCGAACATATCGCCCATATCGAAGGCCGCTATGGCATGTCGGTGCGGATCGAGGGTGATCCGACCTTGGTCAGCCCGGACTTCAAGATTGAAAAGTTCAAGACTGCGACCCGTGTTGTGGTTCCGATTGAACATGTCGTCTCGGTTGATACGACGATCATGGACGAAATCGACGAGCAAGAAGTTGATGTGGTCGAGGATGAAGAAGAAGCCGTCGAGACGGTAGAGACATCTTCACGTGAAAGCAACAACCGTACCAATGATGCCGACAGTGACGACAATGACGGCGATGGCAAACCCAAGCGTCGGCGTCGGCGTCGGCGCAAGCGGGGCGGCCGGTCCAATGGCGATGATGCCAATAACGATGACACCAACAACGGTGATGCCGACGCGGACGATACCCCGTCGGACGCGGCAAACTCTGATGAGGCGTCTAAAGCGCCTGCTAATACGGATGTAGCCGAGGCAAAGGCCGAGACTGAAGAAAAGCCCAAGCGTACGCGCAGCCGGACCCGCAAGCCAAAGGTCGAAGTTGCAGCAGACGTGGATAGCGCAGACGCGTCCGTGGCATCTGACCCGGCAGACGAGCCCGCACCAAAGCCAAAGCGCACGCGGACCCGTAAGCCCAAAGCAGCCCCCGTTGAAAAAGCGGCAGAGCCTGAAGAAAAGCCAGCGGATCAGCCTGATGAGACGGTCGCAGCGGAAGTCTCGCCTGCACCCGAGCCGGTCGATGTGCCGCCCGCACCTGCAGAGGTTCCGGCGGCAGAGGTCCCTGTTGCGGCCCCTGAAGAGGTTCCGGCGGCAGAGGTTCCAGTTGAGGCCCCTGAAGAGGCCCCGGCGGCAGAGGTTGCCACACCAGATCCGCTGATCGAGGACGTGCCTGACCAAGCTGTCGCACCAGAGCAACCTGCGGCAGAAAAGGTCGAGGAAAAGCCAGCCAAGGCCAAATCAAAGCGGCGCGGCTGGTGGTCGCTGGGCGGCTAAAAGCCTGAAAGAGAACGACAAAGGGCAGGCCTTCGGGCCTGCCTTTTGTGTTTTATGGGGCGTTCATTTCTTTTGGATCACATAGAGTTGCGGCGTGCTTTCAAGGTCTTGGCTGACCAGCTTGTGCCCCGTTTCGTTACAAAAATGCGGGATGTCGATAATGGCTGCAGGATCATCGGCCATAACGCTTAGCACCGCGCCAGAGCTCATGGCCTGCAAGCGTTTGCGTGCTTTAAGCACGGGCAGGGGGCACAGCAGCCCCGTCGCATCAAGGGTATGTTCATCATTCATACCCCCCAAATAGGTCAGATGTTTCAATGCGTCCACAACCTTGTGACGCAGGTGCGCGCAACAGGGCGTGACGCGGTGCTCAAACCGCAGTAAGGCTGGGATATGTTTGGAATTGACCTTATCGACGCAGGCCTTTTGCCCGCCATTTTCATAGCGCTGACAGCTGGCGTTATCAGCTTTCTCAGCCCATGTGTGTTGCCGATCGTACCGCCTTATCTGGCGTATATGAGCGGTGTGACGCTGAACGATATGTCCAGCATCAGCTCGGCACGGCGCAAGGCGGTGATTGCGGCGCTTTTCTTTGTGATGGGGCTAAGTACTGTCTTTTTGATCCTGGGCTTTACCGCGTCCGCCTTCGGGGCGTTTTTCCTGCAAAATCAAGTGCTGTTTTCAAGGCTGTCGGGGGCTGTGGTGATCATTTTTGGTCTGCATTTCCTTGGCGTCTTCCGTATTCCGTTTCTGGATCAAGAAGCGCGGCTGGATGCCGGTGACAAGGGTGGATCGTCGTTCGGTGCCTATGTTCTGGGTCTTGCGTTCGCCTTTGGCTGGACGCCTTGCATCGGCCCGCAACTGGGCGCGATCCTTGCGCTTGCCGCATCCGAGGCATCGGTGGCGCGCGGCACCATGCTGTTGGGGATCTATGCAATCGGCCTTGGCATTCCGTTTTTGCTGGCCGCGATGTTCATCACGCGTGCGACGCTTTTGATGAACCGGATCAAACCCTACATGAAACTGATCGAGCGGATCATGGGCGGGCTGCTGATCCTTGTGGGGCTGGCGCTGTTGACTGGTGCATTCTCGACGTTCTCGTTTTGGCTGCTTGAAACTTTCCCAGCTCTCGGTTCGCTTGGCTAGGTGCCTTACTCTTGCCAGAAAACCTGTCTAAACTGACGCGAACGACAGGTGGGTCATGGCCGAAAACATCGAACAGACAGTCAAAACGCGCCGGGTTTTTTATATTCCCGGCTACGACCCCATTCATCCGCGCCGCTACCGTGAACTTTACCGCAAAGAAGGCGCTGAACAGGCCCGGATTTCGGGCTATCAGATCGGATTGACGCCCAAAACCACCAGGGGAAACTACGGCTGGTCGGTCAACGCGCAGATTGAAGCCGTCGATGTCGAAGCGCAGGTCGAGGTGCTTGTCTGGTCCGACATCGTGCGCATTTCGATGAGCAATTCGATTCCAGCCACCTACGGACAACTGGTTCAAACGGCTTGGGTCTATATCGCATCGGGCGCGCTGTGGCGGTTGATGAAACTGCGCAAGGGGCCGGTGATCGCAGCGCTTTATCCGGTTGGGATGTTGCTGTTGCAACTGGCGCTGGCGGTGCTGGCAGGCAGGATGGTTTACGGTTTGCTAACCTATTTTGGTGGTCCGTTTTGGTTCAAAGGGATCGCGGCTGCCTTGGCGATCGTTGCCGGGTGGAGCATCCTGAGGTGGTTCAAGAAACATGACGGCAAGTTTTTCGCCTATTACCTGATGCATGATTACGCCTACGGCGCGGCCACGCGGGGCGCGAACCGCCCCGAGCTTGAAACCCGCATGGCCGAATTTGGTGAAACGATCGCCCAAGCCCTGAAATCCGACGTGGACGAGGTGCTTGTCGTGGGACACTCGTCAGGTGCGCATTTGGGTGTGTCTATTCTGGCCGATTTGGTCCGTGCCAATCTGGTGTCCGAAGACGGGCCCGCATTGGGTTTCCTGACGCTGGGGCAGGTGGTGCCCATGGTGTCGTTCCTGCGCGATGCGCACCGGCTTAGGGCGGATTTACGGTTCTTGTCCCAACGTGCCGAGCTGACCTGGATCGACGTGACCGCACCCGGCGACGGTTGCGCTTTTGCGCTTTGCGATCCCGTGGCTGTGTCGGGGGTCGCACCGCCAAAGCAAATATGGCCGTTGGTCTTTTCCGCAGCTTTTACCCAATCGCTTAGCCCCAAACGTTGGAAGGAACTGCGTTGGCGGTTTTTCCGGCTGCATTTTCAATATCTTTGCGCCTTTGATGCACCAAAGGACTATGATTATTTTCAGATTACCGCAGGCCCGCACAGTCTGGCTGAACGCTACGGCGCACGCGCGCCGTCCAAATCACGTATCGTCAAACCGGTGAATAAATTCACTTCGACCGCGCCATGACACAGCCGCCCAAACCAGACAGCCGGCCTGATAAGGTATCGCTGTGGCGATATGCAAAGCTTTTTCGCCAAGACATCCTGTCGGCGCAGCCCGCGCGGCTTTACCGCGCATGGATGGCAGAGTTCAAAACGCCGTTTTTCCGCAGCTACCTGATCAACCAGCCCGACCTGATCAAGACAGTCCTGAAAGAGCGCCCGGATGACTTCCCCAAGTCTGACCGGATTGGCGAGGGGCTGCGGCCTTTGCTGGGTAATTCGGTATTCCTGACCAATGGCGAGACCTGGAAGCGGCAGCGGCGCATCATAGACCCCGCGTTTGAGGGGGGGCGTCTGCGCGATACATTCCCCGCCATGTGGGACGCGGCAGAGGCGGCGGTCAACCGATTGGGCAACCGTGTGGGCGAGGTCATCGAGATCGAAGCCGAGACAAGTCACGTCGCAGCCGATGTGATCTTTCGCACGCTGTTTTCGCTGCCCATTGATCATCACATTGCCCGCGATGTGTTTGATGAATTCAAGGCCTATCAGCGCAGCCAGCCGATCCTGAATATTGCGGCTTTTGTCCCGCTGCCGCGTTGGCTGCCCCGGCTGTTTCGCCGCGACACGCGTAACAGTGCGGCAAAAATCCGTGGGCTGATCACCGAACTGACCGAGACGCGGATGGCGCAGATCAAGGCAGGCACAGCACCCGCTGATTTGGCAACCAAGATCATGACGACTGTTGACCCGGTCGAAGGCGATACCTTCAGCACGCAAGAAATGGTCGATCAGGTCGCGATCTTCTTTCTGGCAGGGCACGAAACCAGCGCGTCGGCGTTGGCGTGGACGCTGTATTTGATGGCGACCCACCCAAAGTGGCAGGACCGTCTGGCCGAAGAGGCGCAGCAAATCGATACCTGTGATTTTACGGTGATGTCGAAGCTACGTCTGAGCCGCGATGTCTTTCGCGAGGCGCTGCGGCTTTATCCGCCTGTACCGATGATGGTGCGCGAGGCGACCTGCCCGGAAGAGTTTCGCGAAAGGCAGCTAAAACCGGGGGCCCAGATTGTGATCAGCCCGTGGCACCTGCACCGTCATGAACGCCTGTGGGATAATCCTGACGGCTTTGACCCGGAACGTTGGCAAACCGAGAACGGCAAAACATGCCAGCGCGAGGCCTATTTGCCGTTTAGTGCGGGTGCACGGGTCTGTCCGGGGGCGGGATTTGCCATGGTCGAGGGTCCGTTGATCCTGTCGCGTATTCTGCGGGACTATAAGGTGGAACCGATCGGCGGGCGTGTGCCCGTTCCCGTTGCACATCTGACGGTGCGATCAAAAGATGGCATTTGGTTGCGGCTTGTCCGACGCTAACACAATACCATCGCGCGATCAGATGCTTTAAACGGAAAAAAACGGAATCAACAAAAGGCCTGCAAAACCATGAGCACGACAGACGCACAACGGACACAAATGGCGACCGGCAAGGGATTTGTAGCAGCATTGGACCAATCCGGCGGTTCAACCCCGAAAGCGCTAAGCCTTTATGGCGTCGAGCCATCGGATTATTCTGGCGACGCTGAAATGTTTCAGGCGATGCATGACATGCGCGCGCGGATCATACTGGCGGATGATTTTACCAATGCCAAAGTTCTGGGGGCGATCCTTTTCGAGCGCACGATGGACGAGACGATCAACGGCAAGCCCGTGGCGCAGGTATTGTGGGAAGACCGCGGCGTCGTGCCCTTTCTAAAGATCGACAAGGGGTTGGAGGACGAGGCGAACGGCGTCCAATTACTCAAGCCCATGCCCGAGCTTGAAGCCCTATTGGCCCGCGCCAAGCAGGCCGGTATTTTTGGAACAAAGGAACGCTCGGTGATCCAGTCTGCCAATGCGGCGGGCATTGCTGCTGTGGTTGCACAGCAGTTCGAGGTTGCTAAGACGGTAATTTCCGCCGGTCTGGTGCCAATTATCGAGCCCGAGGTGAATATTCATTCAGACACCAAAGCCGAATGTGAAAACATGTTGAAAGCAGCGCTTGAGACGCATTTGGGGGCATTGCCGGCGGGCGAAATGGTGATCCTCAAACTGACTATTCCAGAGGTTGCTGGCCTTTATGAAAGCCTGGCGGATCTGCCAAATGTATTGCGGGTTGTCGCACTCTCGGGGGGGTATTCGACCGAAGAGGCCAGCGAACGGCTTGGCCGGAATCCCAAGATGATCGCGAGTTTTTCACGTGCGTTGACCGAAGGGTTGAACGTCAAGATGACCGATACCGAATTTAACGCGGCACTTGGTGCGAATATCGAAAAAATCTACACAGCATCGATTGCGTAAGGGAACGGAATTTTTGAAAATTCCGGACCGATTTTTTCGAAAAAATCGGCTACAAAATCAGACGTATGGGTTCTTGGTTGCAAAAAATCACGAGTTGCCCTGCGTTCTCGACGGCATGATACCCGCGACGCCTGAGTTCTGTTTCAAAGGCGTCGCGTCCTACGTATCTCTCAATATCACGCAGTTTGCGCCGCACGACCCCGCCTTCGCGGGCTGCTTTGGCGGTGAATAGATGGGTCACCCAAGCATCGGGCGAGAAAGGTGCAGGAATAGACATGCCTTATGTTTATTCAGATTTTGGTAAACGATCCTTTAATGTCCTGAGAACATACACTCTTATGGCAGAGGCAAGACCAGCCTCCATGCCACGCTCAGCGTCAATCTGCGCCACAAGTGCGTTGATCGGTACATCAAGATCATGCGCTATCTGTCTGAATTCACGCCAGAATTCATCTTCTAGAGAAATAGACGTCCGGTGACCCCGCAAGGTCACCGAATGCTTTACAGGCCGCGCACTCATGTTTCGCGTTTATGGGCTTCCAGATTGCGCGCGATCTTTTCAAGGCGCGCTTTCAGCACTTCTTTTTGCGGCTTGCTTTGGCCAAAGCTTACCGCGTTTTCATCTGCGCGGGCTTTACGCGAGGCGCGGTTGCGCTCTTTCTTGACCTTACTCAGGTTGATGGGGGTGCTCATTCTTTCGGTCCGATCATCTGTTCTGGCCGCACCACGCGGTCAAATGTTTCTGCGTCGACAAAACCCAAGGCGATTGCTTCTTCCTTGAGGGTCGTGCCGTTCTTATGGGCTGTTTTGGCAACTTTGGTCGCGTTGTCATAGCCAATGGTCGGGGCCAGCGCTGTTACCAGCATCAGGCTTTCTTTCATCAACTTGTCGATGCGTTCTACATTGGCTTGTGTGCCCACCACCATATTATCCGTAAAGGCCGAGGCGCTGTCGCCCAAAAGCTGCATGGATTGCAACACGTTATAGCTCATCATCGGGTTGTACACGTTCAGCTCAAAGTGGCCCTGCGACCCGGCAAAGCCCACGGCGGCATCATTGCCCATCACATGAGCACAGACCATTGTCAGCGCTTCTGCCTGGGTGGGGTTTACCTTGCCAGGCATGATCGACGATCCCGGCTCGTTTTCCGGCAGGATCAACTCGCCCAGACCCGAACGCGGGCCAGAGCCCAGCAATCGCATGTCATTGGCGATTTTGAACAGCGATCCGGCAACGGTTTTCAGCGCGCCCGAGAACATGACCATCGCGTCATGGGCGGCCAGCGATTCAAACTTGTTGGGCGCGGTAACAAAGGGCAGATCGGTGATCTCGGCCATATGGGCCGCAACCGCTTCGGCCCAGCCTTTTTTGGTGTTCAGACCCGTGCCCACTGCCGTGCCGCCTTGGGCAAGCTCGTAAATGTCGGGCAGGCAGGCATTTACGCGTTCGATGCCCTTTTTGACTTGATGGGCATAGCCGGAAAATTCCTGCCCCAATGTCAGGGGCGTGGCATCTTGTGTATGGGTCCGGCCAATCTTGATAATGTCTTTGAATTCAACAGATTTGGCTGCCAGCGCGTCATGCAGTTTCTGCAATCCCGGCAGCAGCACGTCGCGCGCCTGCATTGCAATGGCGACATGCATCGCGGTGGGGAAGGTGTCATTCGACGATTGCCCCATGTTGCAGTGATCATTGGGGTGCACGGGTTTTTTCGACCCCATCTCGCCGCCCAACATCTCGATTGCGCGATTCGAGATCACCTCGTTCGCGTTCATATTCGACTGCGTGCCAGATCCTGTCTGCCACACGACCAATGGGAAATTACCGTCAAACTTGCCCTTGATCACCTCGGTTGCGGCGGCAACGATTGCATCGCCAATATCGGCCGCCAGATCACCTTGTTTCAGGTTTTCCATCGCACAGGCCTTTTTCACCACGCCCAAAGCACGGATGATCGGCACCGGTTGCTTTTCCCAGCCAATGGGGAAGTTGATAATCGACCGCTGGGTCTGTGCGCCCCAATACTTGTCGGAAGGGACTTCCAATGGGCCAAAGCTATCGGTTTCTGTGCGGGTCTCGGCCATGTGCAGGCTCCTGATCGTGGCAATGCGTTGGATCAGGGTTTAGCGTGCAGGGCAGGGCGGCGCAATCAAGCGATGGCGCTAACGCCAAGCTGATATGGCATTTTACTTGCGAAAACTGTCGAGCGACACGATTTCAGCGGCTTTTGGCGCTTCTTCTGCCACCTCTAGTTCGCTCTCCTCTTTTTGGGTCAGCGTATTGGGCTTTCCGGCAGGCGTGTCCTGCTGCTCGAATTTCAGGCCAAATTCGACAGAGGGATCCACGAAGGTGCGGATGGCATCGTAGGGGATATACATCGGCTCCGGCGCATCACCGAAATTCAACGTGACGGAGAATCCCTCCTCGGTCACCTCAAGCTTGTCATACCAGTGCTGCATGACAACGGTCATTTCACCGGGATAGCGATCTGACAGCCAATCGGCCAGTTCCGCATCGGGGTGTTCTGTGTCGAAGGTGATGAAAAAATGGTGATTTCCGGGCAAGCCATTGGCCGCCACGTCAAGCAAAACCTGCCGGATCAATCCGCGCATGGCGTCGTGCATCAGGTTGCCATACTCAATGCTTCGGCTCATCTTATCTCATGCCCCCATTTGACAGGTCTACCATACGTCATTTCACAACGGTGAAAAGGGGGCAGCGGCATTTAAACAAACAGGGACGCGGCACCCGCGCCAAAACCCAGGACCAGCATGCTGAAAACAAATCCCCGCTTGAGCACCAGCATCAACGCTGCGGCCACTGCGGCAAGCAGAAAGGCCAAAAGGTTGAAACTTGTCCAATCGGGCAGGGGTATGGCCAGAACCCCGTCAGGTGTGACCCTGTCAAACAGTACATGCAGCGCAAACCAGACGGACAGATTGGCGATCACCCCGACAACGGTCGCCGTGATCGCGCGCAATGCGGCGCTTAGCCTTGGCTGGGATGATATCTTCTCAAGATAAGGACCGGCAAGAAAAATCCATAAAAAACATGGCGTAAAGGTAACCCAAAGCGCCAGCGCGCCTGCTGCAAGGGCACCTGCCAGCCCATTTTGCGCGAAACCTGCCAGAAGCGCGACGAATTCAGTGACCAGGATCAACGGGCCCGGTGTAGTTTCAGCCAGCCCCAAAGCATCGATCATCTGTTCTGTCGTGATCCAGCCATACTCCTGCACGACGGTCTGCGTCATATAGGCCAGCACGGCATAGGCACCGCCAAAGGTCACAACCGCCAGTTTCGAAAAAAACAGCCCCAGTTGCAGCAGGAAATCCTGACCCAGTAGCCATACCACCACCAAGGGGCTGGCCCACAGCCCGGCCCAAACCAGCACCGTCTTCATGGGGTGAGCTGCCGTGTGGATCTCCGGTTCAGGCGGATCATGTCGGGGTGCGTGGTGAAAAAAACCCCAAAGGCCTGCGGCAAGGATGATCAACGGAAAAGGAAGCCCCAAGACAAAGAGCGCGACGAAGGACGCGGTGGCCAAGACCCATCCTTCAAGGCCGTGCAGGGCCTTGCCAGCGACCTTTCGCAGCGCTTGAAACACAACGATGATGACAGCTGCCTTGATGCCCAAAAATGCGGCCTGCACCAGCGGCAATTGCCCGTAATTGGCATATAGCAGCGCCAGAACACCAATCACCAGCGCGCCGGGCACGACAAACAACAGCCCCGCTAAAAGCCCGCCGCGGGTGCCGTGCAGCCGCCAGCCGGCATAGGTTGCCAGCTGCATCGCCTCGGGGCCGGGCAGCAACATGCACAGCGATAATGCGCGCAGATATGCAGCCTCGGTCAGCCAGCTGCGGCGTTCCACCAACTCGCGGTGCATCAGGGCGATTTGCGCGGCAGGACCGCCGAAAGACACCAGACCGATACGGCCGAAAACCCGCAGCATTTCGGACCAGTTTGGGCCCGACACGTCCCCCTTCATGATGCGCGTCCCGCTGGCCAGTCATGCCCTTCGTCCGACCCATCCCGCGCCCAACGGTAAAGCGCATCATAAATCATCAACCCTTGCGCCAACTGGGCTTGATCATCCTTGAATTGCCGCGACAGCCCGACCGACAACGCCAACAATCCTGCCGCTTCTGGGGACAAATCGTGGCGATTGGTGTCCGCTGCGCGGATCACAAGGGCCATGCGGTCCAACGCATCAGAGTATAGACCGAATACATCCAGCAGGGTGTCAAAACTGCACATCTCTGCTTGATGGGAAAAATCCACACCCTCCACGTCAAAGGGCACAGCGCCAAAGCGATCGGCCACAGCCAACACCTCGCTTGGCGACACGAACAAAAACCGTGCCTGCGCATCGATAAACCGGCGGATCAACCAAGGGCAGGCAATGCGGTCGATTTTTGGCCGGTGCCGCGTCACCCAGAGGCTTGCGCCGTCGACAAAGGGGGGCAGGGCAGCGGCAGGAATCCGCATCGTCTGGGCGTGATCACGCCAGGCAACCATGCCGCCCGCCAGATACTCGGCCCTGATCCCGTCAGCGCGCAACCAAGCGGCAACGCCTTGGCTTAGCTTGATGCCTTTTTGGCAAACGATGACACAGCGCTGGCCCGCCAGCCGCGCTTTCAGCCCTGTTATATCAGTATGGGCATGCCGAAATGATCCGGGGATCAGATGGGGGTCTTCGACAAAATCGGGCTCGATACAGATATCGACGATTGCGGGCGCGTCGGGCAAACCGATCAGACGCAATAGTTGGAGGACGGAAATCTCGTTTGGGGCAGCCATGGCATGCATCCTTTCAAACCGGAAACATGCGAACTTCTGGCTGACGCCTCACGGGGCGTTCGCGATGAACCCCATATGTCTTTGGTGACACATGGCACTGCCCGCCGTCAAGCGCGTGCGCCTTCATTCCAAATGGGAAAAAAATCCTCGCCGAAGGCATAAAAACTCTTCGGCGCTACAGTCCGGCTACAAACAACAAGAAGGGGGTAAAGTGCAGGTTTCTGTTGCCAGGTACCTGCGAACCCCGCCTTAGGTCGCTAAACCCAAGGACTTAAGTTTCAACAGTTCCGGTCGCTTACGCGGCCATCGCCATTGGAGCACGATTGTCATTTGCAATTGTACATTTTACGCCGATAACGGTGGCAGTCAGCCGAGATAAAGCTACATCTTTAGACGTTCGTCGATCCTGTTTCGACCCCATGATCCGCAAATGACGGATGTTTGGTGGAGTCGCCGGGTACCGCCCCCGGGTCCGAACCGCGTATTACATGCGCGTTTATACCCATAGTCCCGAAGGACATCCCATACATAGGCGTCACGGCAGTCAATGCAAGGGGCAAAGCGTGGTCTTCACGGGTCATTTGCTGGTGCGGCGGGCAAAACCCTTACCCCAAAGGTAAACGAAACCTTTGACAGAATCCCGAAAACCATTGGAAAGTTAAGCCCTCTGCTCATTTTCCACGATCGAAGGAATAGTTTTATGAAGTTTGTCGCGTATTTCGCGCTTTGCGCCGCTTTGTTTTTCACCCAGCCGACGCAGGCACTTGCAAACAGCGTTGTTGCAAAGGTTGACGTGTCTGATCAAACGATGCGGGTCTATCAAAATGGCAAACTTGCCTATGAATGGCGGGTGTCCACGGCGCGCAAGGGTAAGATCACGCCACGGGGGACCTATACTGCCAAGGTCTTGTCTCGCCACCATAAATCCAGTCTTTATAACAACGCGCCGATGCCGCATTCGATTTTTTTCCGGGGCAACTATGCGATCCACGGCACCGATCAGATCAGCCGGTTGGGGCGTCCTGCCTCTGCGGGATGTGTCCGGCTTCACCCTGAACATGCAGCGACCCTGTTTGCGATGACACGCGCCGTGGGTCTGCAAAATATGAAGGTGGTTATCCAGAACTAGGCAGGTTGGCCTGACCGCTGCGCAAAGACACGATGGGCAAGGCTTTGTGTCTCGGCTTCAAGGTCGGTCAGGCCGGTGCCAATCGCAGCACCGTCCTGTGCCTCGACCGCATCGGTGATTGCGACATGCAACGCGATGATCGCATCGCGCGAGCGGGCCGTAAAAGTGATCATGTTCATCAACGGCTGCATCGCCTCGACCGCGCCGGCCAGTTGGTAGGACAAGACAGGGTTGCATGCCCCATCCACCAACGCGCGGTGAAACGCAACATCCGAGGCGCAGAACGCCTCGTCGCTTAAATCCTGCTGGCTTTGGCGGGCAATTTCGGCGCGCATGACGTCGATATGGCTTTGCGAGCGGCGCCGCGCCGACAGCGGGGCGCACGCGCGTTCCAACGCATAGCGCGCCTCGCAGGCGGTCTCGAAGCTCACGTCATTCATCGACAGTAACAGGGTCGATGTGGTGATTTGCTGCGCCTGAGCCGCCTGGAAACTGATGCGGTTGACGAATGCGCCGCCCGTAGCACCGCGCTGTGTGCGGATCAGCGATTGCGCCGCAAGCCGTTTCAGTGCCTCGCGTACGGTGGCACGCGACACTTCAAATTGCAGCGCCAGTTCGGCCTCGGAGGGCAGGCGTTCGTCCACAATCAACGCGCCGCTGACGATCGCGTCGCGGATGTTCGCCGCGATTTGCGCGGAAAGATCGACAGAGGGAGAGAGGCTTGGTTTCATATGTCTTACATTTAGGAATTGGAAAAACTTTAAATGTCTGACATTAGTTTTTCAAGTATCGAGTCGCGCTGGTTTGGGAGGATCGCGTTTCATGGCACCCGTCGTTCGGTCCATATTATGGCTGTCGTTCTTTGGCCTTATCCTCGCCGCTTGGGCGATGATGTACGCGATGAGCACTGGCATGGGGCTGGACCTGTTGGGGCGTCCCAATGACATGGGCCAGATGATGCGAAATATGAATCCGCGCATGGACATGTATATGCCAATGGCCAGTTTCGGCCCCTTGGCGGTGATGTGGGGCGCGATGATGGCCGCGATGATGCTGCCCACGATGATCCCAACGTTGCGCAGCTACGAAGACCTGATGGTCAGTGCAAATGGCACGCGTGCAGGCTGGCTGGGTGTTTTGCTGGGCTATTTCATCATGTGGCTTGGTTTTGCCTGTGTGATTGCAGGCGTGCAGCTGGCGCTGCTTTATGGCGGCGTGATCGATATGTTGGGAATTGCGAAATCACGCTGGATCGCGGCCGCTTTGTTGCTGGCTGTGGGTCTGTTTCAATTTACTCGCACCAAAGAAATCTGCCACGGCGTTTGCCATTCTCCGATGATGTATTTCATCGGCAATTGGCGGCCCGGCTTTGCGGGGGGGCTGCGGATGGGGCTGGGCTTGGGGGCGTTTTGTGTGGCCTGCTGCTGGGGCTTCATGGCGCTTGGGTTTGCGGGTGGCGTGATGAATTTGGCTTGGATGGGGCTTGCGACCCTGTTTATGGTGCTCGAAAAGCTGCCCCAGATCGGGCATAAAGTTACAAAACCAATGGGTGTTCTGCTGATGATCGGCGCATGCGTCGTGGCGGGCTGGCCCATGATTTCAGGAGGATAAAATGGCGACCAACAAAAGAGCCGATGCAGACCGATTGCCGATCAGTCAGCGCATTGACCAGCGCATGCCCAACCCCAAACGCCGCGAGGCGACGCCGACCAATTGGCAGATCAAGGGCGAGCTTTTCCTGAATTGTTCGTGCGAGATGTTCTGCCCTTGTGTTGTCAGCCTTGGCGCGCATCCGCCCACCGAAGGGCATTGCCACGCCTGGATGGCCATCGCCATCGACGAGGGTCACTACGAAGGCGAAGACCTGTCTGGCCTCAATGTGGGCCTGCTGGTCGATATCCCCGGTCGCATGGGCGAGGGCAATTGGAAGGTCGCGGCCTATGTGGACGAGAACGCATCGGGCAAGGCGTATAACGGTATCTTACAGATTTTTTCGGGTGCCGCTGGCGGCACAACGGGGCTGTTCACGATGCTGGTCTCCGAGATCATAGGGGCGGAACGCGCACCGGTGAAAATTATCCGTGACGGCACCAAGCGGTCGATCCAGATCGGTCGCAAGATCGCGGGCGAGATTGAAATGATCGCAGGCAAATCGCCCGATCATCCGGTGATGATCTCGAATTCGAAATACTGGATGGGGCCGGATATCATCGCGGCGAAAGGTCTGAAATCCAAGGTGCGCGACTATGGCCGCGTCTGGGATTTTGGCGGCAAATCAGCCGAGATATGCCCGATCAACTGGCAGGGTCCAAACGCATGATCACCGTGGGCTATGTTCGGATGATGGCGCGCTACAACGGCTGGCAGAACGACCAGCTGATGCCCATTTTGTTGGACATGCCCGAGGCGGAATTAACCAAGGATCGGGGTGCCTTCTTTGGCTCGATCCTTGGGACGGCGAACCATCTGCTGTGCGGTGATCTGCTGTGGCTGTCGCGGCTTGATCCGTCAATGGAGCCGCCGTTTGAAGCTTTTGCGAAATGGCCGCACCTGCACAAGGATGCGCGGGCTTGGGCGTCAGACAGGCACCGGGTGGACGGAAAAATCCGCCAGTGGGCCGGCACCGTCCGAGAACTGGATTTGCTGGGCGATATGACGTGTAAACCCGCGGATGGCGGCACGCCTTACACGTTGCCCTCCAGCCTTGCCGTGCTTCAGATGTTCAACCACCAAACCCACCACCGTGGTCAAATCCACGCCATGCTGACATCTGCGGGTGAGACCGCACCGGTCAGTGATCTCATCTATATGCCGGAGTATGCTTAATTGGCACTGATCTCTCCTTCGCGCCGGATACGGCGCACCATGTTTTCCGACGGTGTCGAAGCCGCGGGGGTATCGGCCTATACGGTCTATAACCACATGTTATTGCCCACGGTTTTTAAAAGCGTCCAGGAAGACTACCACCACCTCAAAGAGGCGGTGCAGGTCTGGGATGTGGCCTGCGAGCGGCAGGTCGAACTGCGTGGGCCGGATGCGGCCAAGCTGATGCAAATGCTGACCCCGCGTGATCTGCGTGGCATGTTGCCGGGGCGGTGCTTCTATATTCCCATCGTCGATGAAACCGGCGGCATGCTGAACGATCCGGTCGCGGTCAAGCTGGCCGAGGATCGCTGGTGGATTTCCATTGCCGACAGTGATCTGATGTTGTGGGTCAAGGGGATCGCCAATGGTTACCGGCTGGATGTGCTGATCGACGAGCCAGACGTCAGCCCGTTGGCCGTGCAAGGGCCCAAGGCGGATGATCTGATGGCGCGGGTGTTCGGGGATGCGGTGCGGGACGTCAAGTTCTTTCGCTTCGGGATGTTTGACTTCCAGGGACGCTCAATGGCCGTCGCGCGGTCGGGTTATTCCAAACAGGGCGGGTTCGAGATTTACGTGGATGGTGAGGACAAAGGCATGCCGCTGTGGAATGCCTTGATGGAGGCCGGGCGCGATCTGGACGTGCGCGCCGGTTGCCCCAACGGGATTGAACGGGTCGAGGGTGGATTGCTGAGCTATGGCAATGACATGACCGATGACAACACGCCGCACGAGTGCGGATTGGGCAAGTTTTGTGACACCCAAACGGCGATTGGCTGTATCGGGCGAGATGCCTTGTTGCGAGTGGCCAAGGAAGGGCCGATCAAGCAGATCCGCGCGATTGATATCGCGGGCGCTCCGGTGATGGGCTGTGACCGGGCGTGGGATATCGAGGTGGGCGGCAAGCGCGTGGGGCAAGTGACCTCGGCGGCGTATTCACCTGATTTCAAGACCAATGTCGCGATTGGCATGGTGCGGATGACCCATTGGGACGCGGGCACGCAGGTGCAGGTGCGCTGCCCAGACGGGGTTCGCGATGCGGTGGTGCGCGAAGAGTTCTGGGCGTAAGGTCTTGGATGAGAGTTTGGGGACCGAGGGGCCAGCCCCTCGGGCTCCCCGGAGTTTATGTGGCAAAATGAAAAGGGTTACAAAGAGTGATCCGGTAAGGAGAGATGATGTTTGACGCGTTGATGGTGACCAAGGATGAGGAAAGCGGCAAGACCTCTGCGGCAGTGACGCAGATTGATCTGGACCAGCTGCCTGCAGGCGATGTGACCGTTGCGGTCGAATATTCGACGGTCAACTACAAGGATGGTTTGTGCATTGGGCCGGGCGGCGGGTTGGTGCGGAATTACCCCCATATTCCGGGCATTGATTTTGCAGGCACGGTAGAGGCGTCGGACGATGACCGCTACAAGCCCGGCGACAAGGTCGTCTTGACGGGCTGGCGCGTGGGCGAGGCGCATTGGGGCGGGTATTCCCAAAAGGCGCGGGTCAAGGCCGATTGGCTGGTGCCGCTGCCAGCCGGGTTGGATACGCGTCAGGCGATGGCCGTGGGCACGGCGGGTTTCACAGCGATGCTGGCGGTGATGGCGCTAGAGGATCACGGGCTGAAGGTCGGGCAGGGTCCTGTGCTGGTCACAGGTGCTGCGGGCGGTGTCGGGTCGGTTGCCGTCGCGATACTGGCTGCCTTGGGTCACGAGGTTGCCGGGGTCACAGGCCGCCCGGAAACGTCAGATTATCTGAAATCGCTGGGTGCAAGCCAGATTGTTGCACGCGAAGAGATCAACGAGACCGTCAAGCGTCCGCTTGAGGCCGAAACATGGGCGGGGTGCGTCGATGCCGTTGGCGGCGACATGCTGGCGCGTGTGTTGGGGCAGATGAAATACGGCGCATCGGTTTCAGCAGTTGGCCTTGCGGGGGGCGCGGGCCTGCCTGCCACGGTGATCCCGTTTTTGCTGCGTGGCGTGAACCTGTTGGGGATCGATTCCGTGATGCAACCCTATGACAACCGTCTGCGCGCATGGGAGCGTGTGGCGCAGGATCTGCCCATGGCCAAACTTGAAGATATGGTTGTTCCTGCAACGCTGAAGGATTTGCCGCAACTGGGCAAAGACATCCTGAAGGGTCAGGTCCGGGGTCGTGTTGTGGTTGACGTAAACGGCTGAGAGTTGTGAACAGGCGGGCCGCGGAATAGATTTGCGGCCCGCCGAGAGTGATGATGTTCCCAAAGGCTGCGGATAAGGAGTGAGCCATGACATTGGATATAGATTTCGTGCGCGCCCAGTTTCCGGCCTTTGCCGAAGCCTCGCTGAGCGGTCAGGCGTTTTTCGAGAACGCGGGCGGGTCCTACACCTGTGGGGCCGTGATTGACCGGCTGACCCGGTTTTACACGCAACGCAAGGTGCAACCCTACGCGCCTTATGCCGCCAGCCAGCTTGGTGGCGAAGAGATGGACGAGGCCCGCGCCCGCATGGCGGCGATCTTGGGGGTTGACGGGGACGAGCTGTCCTTTGGGCCGTCGACCACGCAAAACACCTATGTGCTTGCGCAGGCGTTTGGCCAGATGATGCAACCGGGCGAAGCGATCATTGTCACCAATCAAGACCACGAGGCAAACACAGGCCCGTGGCGGCGCTTGGCCGAACGTGGGATCGAGGTGCGCGAATGGTGCGTCGATTCTGAGACTGGGCATCTGAATACGAACGCTTTGGAAGATCTGCTGGATGAAAGCGTCCGGCTGGTGTGTTTTCCGCATTGCTCGAATGTTGTGGGCGAAATCAATCCGGTAGTCAAGATTACGGCGCTTGCGCATGCTGCCGGTGCTTTTGTCTGCGTTGATGGCGTGTCTTATGCGCCGCACGGATTTCCTGATGTGGGTGCTACGGGGGCGGATATCTATCTGTTTTCGGCCTATAAAACTTACGGTCCGCATCAAGGGCTGATGGTGATCCGCCGCGCCTTGGGGGAATTGTTGCCTAACCAAGGGCACTATTTCAACGAGGGTAGCCTTTACAAACGCTTTACACCTGCCGGGCCGGATCATGCGCAGATCGCGGCCTGTGCGGGGATGGCTGATTACGTTGACGCGCTTTATACCCATCACGCCGGGGGCAACGCCGATGCCTCTGCCCGGGGCGCTTTCGTTCATGATTTGATGCGGGCGCATGAGGTCGCGTTGTTGCAACCGCTGCTGGATGCGCTTGCTGCGCGCAATTCCGTCCGTTTGTTGGGGCCTGCGCATGCTCAGGGGCGTGCGCCAACGGTTGCGGTTGCCCTTGGGCGACCCGCTGAACCGGTTGCCGCGGCTCTTTCACAGCATGGGATCATGGCCGGAGGGGGTGATTTTTACGCTGTTCGGGCGCTTAAGGCGATGGGCATTGACCCCGATCAAGGGGTGCTGCGCCTTAGTTTTACGCATTACACGACCAAAGCGGAAATTGATCAGCTTTTGAATGCGCTTGAGGATGTACTCTAGTCCTTGAAATAAAGGACTTCGGGCTACCTATTCTCAAACCTTAAAAAGAAGTAAATCCTTGTCTGACAATTCTCCGATCCTTGTGTGGTTTCGCCGCGATTTGCGGCTGACCGATCACCCCGCGTTGCACGCCGCCACCGAGACGGGCCGCCGCGTCATTCCGGTCTTTATCCAAGATGATGCAGTGTCCGGGCTGGGCGCCGCGCCAAAGTGGCGTTTGGGTCTGGGGCTTGGGGCGTTTGATGCGGCTTTGCGCGATAAGTCTAGCAGGCTGATCCTGCGCAAGGGTGATGCGCTTGAGGTGCTTGAGGCCTTGATAAAACAGACCGGCGCGGGGGCGGTTTATTGGTCCCGGCTCTATGATCCCGACAGCACCACGCGAGATGCGAAAATCAAGGAAAACCTGAAAGACACAGGGATCGACGCACGCTCCTTTGGGGGGCATTTGATGTTCGAGCCTTGGACGGTCGAAACCAAGACGGGCGGCTTTTACAAGGTTTACACGCCATTCTGGAATTCCGTTAAAAACGTCGGCGTCGATGCGCCCTTACGTGCGCCATCCGCTTTAAATCCGCCCGAGACCTGGCCCGAAAGCGATAATCTGGACGACTGGCACATGGGCGCCGCGATGCAGCGCGGTGCTGATGTCGTGCGCCCTTTTGTGCGACTTGGCGAACAGGCGGCGCAATCGCGTCTTGGGGCATTCATGGCGCACGGAGTGGCGCAGTATAAAGCAAACCGGGATCTTCCGGGCGTGGACGGTACATCAAACCTGTCGGAAAACCTCGCCCTTGGCGAAATCAGCCCGCATCAATGCTGGCATGCGGGGCAACGCGCGCTGCAAGACGGCAAACAAGGGGCGGAAACCTTCCTCAAGGAGCTGGTCTGGCGCGAGTTTGCCTATCATCTGATGCATCACACGCCGCGCATTCTGACCGACAATTGGCGCGAGGAATGGGAAGCCTTTCCATGGAACGAAGACGAACGTCTGGCCGAGGTCAAAGCCTGGAAGCAGGGCCGTACGGGCGAGCCCTTCGTGGATGCCGCGATGCGCGAACTTTACGTAGCAGGCCGGATGCACAACCGGGGTCGCATGATCGTCGCCAGCTATCTGACCAAGCATCTGATGTGTCACTGGCGGATCGGACAAAAGTGGTTTGAGGACTGTTTGATCGACTGGGACCCCGCAAGCAACGCCATGGGGTGGCAATGGGCGGCAGGGTCCGGCCCCGATGCGACACCTTATTTCCGGGTGTTCAACCCTGCGACGCAGCTAGATAAATTCGACAAGAACCGCGACTACAGCAGCCGCTGGATCGCCGAGGGCCGTGCCAACCAGCACGCCGATGCGCTTGCCTTTTTTGACGCCATTCCAAAGCAGTGGAACATGTCGCCCGACGATGCTTATCCAGACCGGATCGTCGCGTTGGACAAAGGGCGTGAACGGGCGCTTGAAATCTATAAGAACAGAAACTTTTAACGTTTGTTAATCGTGACTTCAGCACATAAACTTAACTCCGCGACTAAAACACGCGTTCAGGGAGCCGAAATGATACTGACCAGCACCGAAGGCCAAAAAGACCTTCCCAGATATTTTTCGCGCGTATATGCGATGGCGCAGGAAATGGAGAACGGTCAGGTTGATTTTGTTTTGCCCGATGGTCGCCATTTTCGTGCCGTGGGCAAGAACCCTTTGCCAGTGGCAGAAATTCAAATCCACAACGCGGATCTTTTCGCGCGCCTGATCCGCGACGGTGATCTGGGGTTTTGCGACGCCTATCTGGACGAATGGTGGAGCACGCCTGATTTGCAAGCCTTTATGGATGTGGCCCACGCAAACGAAGACATCTACGATTCATTTCCGGGCATGGGGTTGGTCCGGAAATACGAGGCCCTTCGGTTCTGGCTGCAAAGCAACAGCAAGAAACAAGCCCGCAAGAACATCAGCTATCACTATGATCTGGGGAATGATTTCTACAAGCTTTGGCTTGATGATACGATGACCTATTCCAGCGCCTTGTTCGAGGATGGCGCGCAGCAGTCGCTTGAGGCGGCACAGACGGCAAAATATGCCTCGATGGTCGATCAGATGGGGGTACAGCCCGGTGATCACGTGCTTGAAATTGGCTGTGGCTGGGGTGGGTTTGCTGAATATGCCGCGAAAGAGCGTGGGTTGAAGGTGACCTGCCTTACGATTAGCAAAGAACAGTTTAAGTATGCTC
The DNA here is from genome assembly GCA_024636495.1 of Roseobacter sp. Classification (GTDB taxonomy): domain Bacteria; phylum Pseudomonadota; class Alphaproteobacteria; order Rhodobacterales; family Rhodobacteraceae; genus Sulfitobacter. Next base: position 78,889 of record JAGXGZ010000081.1, read on the forward strand.
AGGAACGTATTGATAAGGCAGGGCTTTCTGATCTCGTTGAGTTCAAGCTGCAAGACTATCGCGACGAGCGCGGCATCTATGACGGGATCGCCAGTATCGAGATGTTCGAGGCCGTAGGTGAAAAATACTGGCCGTCTTACTTCAATACTTTGCGCGACCGTCTCAAGCCCGGCAAGTTAGCCACCTTGCAAATTATCACCGTTCAGGATCGTCGCTGGAAGATCTACAAGCGCGGCGTTGATTTCATTCAGAAATACATCTTTCCGGGGGGCATGCTGCCAAGTCCGTCAGTCTTGCGCCAACAGGTTGAAAAGGCCGGTCTGGGTGTGGTGAAATCGATCGAATTCGGCAAAAGCTACGATCTGACCTTGCGTCGCTGGCATGTAACTTTCAACGAGAAGTGGGAAGAGATTGCCGCGATGGGCTTTGATGAGCGGTTCAAGCGGATGTGGAATTTCTACCTCACCTCTTGTGCGTCAACCTTTGACAGCGGTAATTGTGATGTGACACAGATTACGGTGAAACGCCCGATTTAGGGGCATGCGCCGTATCTAAAGGAGCCCGCGATGCCTACAGCTGCCCGATTGATGGCTGCCATATGTCTGGCGCTTCTGGGGTTCGTTTTGTCGGAAATGATCATGCCGCTGATGCCGGAAAGGTCCAGCTTTGGCTACTTCGTGCCAACAAACATGGCGCTTGGCGCTTTGGCGGGATGGGTCGTGATGGGGCCGCGCGCTGGTGGTGGATTTGTGATGGGGCTTAGCAACGGGCTGACGGGCACGTTCATCTTGCTGCTTTGGGGGCTTGCCACGCAATCGACCCTTACAATGTTGAAGCTGTCGATGCAGCGTCGATATGACGGGTTGGGCGAAGCCGTATTGGCGGTGCTGTCGATCGGTGCCGAATATTTCTTGATCATGGCGACAATTCCAATTGCGATTGTGGTTCTTGTTGGGGGTGCTATCAGCGGGTTTGTAACTAATTACGCTGAACAGAAGTGGCCATAACCTAATGAATACGCTATTTTTTTACGGAACGCTTCGTCATGTTCCGTTGCTTGAGATCGTCTTGGGCCGCCCGGCCAGCGCCATTGCCCTAACGCCCGAGAGATTGGCCAACCATGCCGCGCTGAGCGTCGCAGAAGGCCCCTTTCCCTGCATTATCGAGCATCAGGGGGACGTGACAGACGGGCTGCTGGTCGAAGGCCTGAGTGACGCCGATATCGCGCGGCTTGATTTCTACGAGGGGAGCTTTGCCTTTGATCTGCGCGATGTGACACTGGAAGGCGGACAAACTGCGCAGGTCTATTTTCCCCATGCTGGCAGGTGGTCGACCAAAGGGCCGTGGGTGCTGCAGGATTGGGAAAGCGATTGGGCCGCCTTAAGCTGCTTTGCGGCGCGCGAGGTGATGGATTACTTTGGCCGCTATTCCGTGACCGAGGTCGCGCGGATGTTCCCGATGATCCGCACGCGGGCCGCCGCGATGGTGAATGCCGCGCAGTCCAAACATGGGGCAGGGACGTTGCATGGCAAAGTCGATGTGCAGCGGCTTGACCGGGTTTATACCAATTATTTCGCGCTGAACGAATATCACCTGAGGCACGAACGCTTTGACGGCAAAATGTCGGATGTGTTGGAGCGTGCGGTTTTTGTGGCGTCCGACGCGGCACTTGTGCTGCCCTATGACCCCGTGCGCGACCGGGTGATGCTGGTTGAACAGCTTCGGATGGGGCCGATTGCGCGTGGCGACCGTGCCGTTTGGCAACTCGAGCCCATCGCAGGGCGCGTCGACCCCGGCGAGACACCCGAGCAAGCCGCGCACCGCGAGGCCGCAGAAGAGGCGGGGATCACCTTGCAAGCGCTTGAAAAGGTGGCAGAAACCTATGCATCCCCCGGTGACAGCACCGAATTTTTCTACATCTATGTGGGCCTTGCCGATTTGCCCGATCGCGCAACGGGCGTCGGTGGACTGGCCTCCGAGGATGAAGATATCCGGTCGCATCTGATGTCATTCGATGCGTTGATGACCTTGGCCGAGACGCAACAAGCGGCCAATGCCCCGCTGGTGATCGCCGCCTATTGGCTTGCGTACCACCGCGACCGCTTGAGGTTGCGCGCACCCGCCGCTAAACCGGATGTAACTTGATTTAGGAGCATCCCATGCACGTCGCATCTGATCTGGCACAGGCCATCGGCAACACCCCCCTTATCCGTCTGCGTAAGGCAAGCGAGCAAACCGGCTGCGATATTTACGGCAAGGCCGAATTCATGAACCCCGGCCAGTCGGTCAAGGACCGTGCTGCGCTCTACATCATTCGCGATGCCATTGCCCAAGGCACGCTGAAACCCGGCGGCACCATCGTCGAGGGGACAGCGGGGAACACGGGTATCGGTCTGGCGCTGGTGGGCGCGTCCATGGGGTTCAAGACGGTCATCGTGATCCCCGAAACCCAAAGTCAAGAAAAGAAGGACATGTTGCGCCTTGCCGGGGCTGAACTGGTGGAAGTGCCTGCTGCACCTTACCGCAACCCCAATAATTTCGTGCGCTATTCCGAAAGGCTGGCCAACGAGCTGGCGCGCACCACCAACGAGGGTGTCATCTGGGCCAACCAGTTTGACAACGTCGCGAACCGCCAAGCGCATATCGAGACCACCGGCCCAGAAATTTGGGAACAGACGGGCGGCAAGGTCGACGGCTTTTGCTGCGCAGTCGGGTCGGGCGGTACTCTTGCCGGCATCGGCATGGCGTTGCAGCCCAAGGGCGTAAAGATCGCCTTGGCTGACCCAGACGGTGCTGCGTTGCACAGCTATTACACCACGGGCGAATTGACGGCCGAGGGCGGGTCGATTGCCGAAGGCATCGGGCAGGTGCGTATCACCAAGAACCTAGAAGGCTTCACGCCTGATTTCAGCTATAACATCCCCGACAGCGAGGCGTTGCCGATCGTTTTCGATCTGTTGCAACACGAGGGCCTTTGCCTTGGCGCGTCCTCTGGCGTGAATGTGGCGGGGGCGGTGCGCATGGCCCGCGACATGGGGCCGGGCCATACGATCGTGACCATTCTGTGTGATTTTGGCACGCGCTATCAATCAAAACTGTTCAACCCCGATTTCCTGCGTGAAAAAGGGCTGCCTGTTCCGGGCTGGCTTGACCGCGCGCCACAATCCATCCCAGGGGTCTTTGAGGACCAATGACGCAACGGATGCGCGCGCTTTTTACCGGGCTTTGCCTTGCCGTCTGGCTTGTGGCCGGATCTGTGCTGGCTCAGGACGAACCTGCGCAAACAATCAACCAATGGAACGAAGTCGCGACCAAGGCCGAGGCGTCCGTAGACGAGGATACCGCGAGCGACGCGGTGCTCGAGACATTACGTGCGCGGATCGTGGCGTTTCGGGCCGAATTTGACACGGCCCGCAAGGCGAATGCAGAACGGATTGCTATTCTGCGCGATCAGATCAACGCGCTTGGCCCAGCCCCCGAAGGTGAAACCGCAGAGGCTGAAGCCCCCGAGATTGCCGCAACCCGCGCAAGCCTTGAAGAGCAGCTTAACGCGCTTTTGGCACCCGTGCAGATTGCAGAGCGCGAATATTTGCGCGCCGATGGATTGGTGCGCCAGATCGACCAGATTATCCGCGACCGCCAGACACAAAGGCTTTTGACGACAACACCTTCGCCGCTGAACCCGGTCCATTGGACCCCGGCGCTGAGGGATTTGAAGCACGCGTTTGGTGCGATGTTGATTGATCAGTCGGCGATCAACAATACCCAAAAGCTAACGAATTTCCGCGAAAAGCTGCCGCTGGTATTTTTTGCGACACTGCTTGGCTTGCTGCTGCTTTTTCGGGGCCGCCCTTGGGCGATCATGATGGTCAGCGGCTTGCGCAAACATCAGGCGCGCGGCTTGGGCATCTGGCGATTTGTCGTATCGCTGTTGCGGATCATCTTGCCGTTGGGCGGATTGTTCCTTGTGGCGATGGCCGCGCGTCAAACCGGTTTTCTGGGGGTGCGCGGCACCGAGGTGGTGACCCTTCTGCCGCTGATGGGTCTGGTCATATTCGGATTTCGCTGGGTCTCTGAAAGAGTTTTCTCGCGCGATGACGAAGAAGCGTTGCTGCTTTTGCCCGCAGCGCAGCGCAGCCGCGCGCGGTTCTTTGTTAGTGGTATCACCGTTGTCATGATCATTTCGATCATCACCGGCAAGGTTCTGAGCTTTGATCTTCCATCTGCTGCGACCAGCGCCGTGGTGTCGTTTCCCTTTGCGGTGCTGATCAGCTTTGCGCTTTTTCGCATCGGTCAGATTTTGCGGAGTTATCAGGACGCCGAAGAAGAAACCCCTGACCCGGACGCGCCAGTGCGCCGCTCGACGCTTGCGCGCGTCGTGCGCAGCCTTGGCATCGGTGCAATGGCCGTTGCAGTGATTTCGCCGTTGTTGTTCGCATTCGGCTATCAGGATCTGTCAGATGCGATCTTGCGGCCCTTCGTGACCACGCTGGTGATCTTGGGGCTGGTGATGGCCTTGCAACGGTTTTTGGCCGATGTGTATGGGGCAATCACAGGGCAAGGCATTGCTGCGCGCGAAGCCCTTTTGCCGGTGTTCTTTGGGATGATCCTGCTTGTGCTGGCCAGCCCGGCTTTGGCGTTGATCTGGGGCGCGCGGGTCACGGATCTGACGGAACTGTGGACCTCGTTTGCGCGCGGGTTTGCCGTTGGCGATACGCGGATTTCACCGACCAACCTTTTGACCTTTGCGATCATCTTCTCGGTTGGATATCTGCTGACGCGGCTGTTGCAGGGCACTTTACGCTCGAACGTGTTGCCAAAGACGCAAATCGACATCGGCGGTCAGAATGCGTTGCTTTCAGGGCTTGGCTATATTGGTATATTTCTGGCGGCCTTGGCGGCTATTACCGGGGCAGGGATCGACCTTAGCTCGCTTGCGATTGTGGCGGGTGCGCTTTCGGTAGGTATCGGTTTTGGCCTGCAAAACATTGTCAGCAACTTTGTCTCGGGCATCATTTTGCTGATCGAGCGGCCCATTTCAGAGGGTGACTGGATCGAGGTCGGCGGAAAATCTGGGTATGTGCGTGATATCTCGGTGCGCTCTACCCGGATCGAGACATTCGACCGCACGGATGTGATCGTGCCAAACGCCGATCTGGTCAGCGGCACCGTGACCAACTTTACCCGCGGCAATACCGTGGGGCGGGTGATCGTATCGGTCGGTGTCGCCTACGGCACTGACACAAAACGGGTCGAGGGCATTTTGCGTGCAATCGCCGAAGATCAGCCGATGGTGCTGGCCAGCCCGCCGCCAAACGTGCTTTTTCTGAATTTTGGGGCCGACGCGCTTGAGTTTGAAATCCGCGCCTTCCTGCGCGATGTCAACTGGATGATGCAGGTCAAAAGCGACATCAACCACGCTATCGCCAAACGTTTTGCCGAAGAAAAGATTGAAGTACCCTTTGCACAGCGTGACGTATGGTTGCGCAATCCAGAGGCATTGAAGCCGGATGCCGCCACATGACCCAAGCGTTGTACCTTGAGGATGCGTACCTGCGCGAGGCACATGGTATCGTGACGGCGATCACCGATGAAGGCGGCATCGTACTTGACGGGTCGATCTTTTACCCCACGGGCGGCGGACAACCCGGTGACAGCGGATGGTTGGCGTGGGACGGCAAGCGGCTGCCGATCGCGACCACCGTCAAAGGGCAGGGCGATGCCATAGCCCTTGTCCCCGCAGAGCCCCAGATTTTGCCCGACGTGGGCACCCATGTCACGCAGCTTCTGGATTGGGACCGACGGCACAGGCACATGCGCGTGCACACGATGCTTCATCTGTTGTCGGTTGTCGTGCCTTTCGGGGTGACGGGCGGCCAGATCTCGGCCCGCCATGGGCGTCTGGATTTCGACATGCCCGATGCCCCCGAAGACCGCGACGGCATCGAAGAGGCGCTCAACCGCTTTATTGAAGCTGACCTGCGCGTAAGCGAGCGTTGGATCACCCAAGACGAACTGGACGCTGCACCCGAGCTGGTCAAGACAATGGCTGTAAAGCCGCCCAAAGGGGCAGGTCGTGTGCGGCTGGTCCAGATTGGCAGTGGTTCAAGCTGGGTCGACCTGCAACCCTGCGGCGGCACCCACGTTGCACGCACCGGCGAGGTGGGCGCGCTTTTGTTGGGCAAAATCGAGAAAAAAGGCCGTCAGAACCGCAGGATTTACGTTCACCTCGACAGTTAGACTCTACAGCTAAATTGGCACGTTTTACCCCTTGCGCCCAGACGGTGCCTCACGTTAAACACCGCTCTAATGGATCGGTGGCCGAGTGGTCGAAGGCGCACGCCTGGAAAGTGTGTAGGCGGGAGACCGTCTCCAGGGTTCGAATCCCTGTCGATCCGCCATTATCTCATATTTTGTTTATAATTGATTGAATTAAGGCGATAATTTTTTTGCCTGTAGACCATTTTGTATAGCAAAATGTATAGCGTTTTTGGGATTCACAGCGATTTATCAGTGTGGTATATAGATACCGCCCTGTATGGAACGCTGAATGTCTTTTATCGACGGCCTCTTTGGAAAGAACGAATCCAAAGCCCTTAGTTTGACCGATCCGGCAGCTTTCGGATTGTTCGGCGCTACGCCAACCGCCACCGGCATTCATGTCAGTGGCAACTCTGCCTTGCGCGTTCCTGCCGTGGCCTGGGCAGTTGCGCTGATCAGCGAAACCATCGGTGCCATGCCTGCCAAGGTGCACCTGACCGAAACGAAGGAGGCGGCCAAGGGGCAGGGCGCTTACCCTCGCGGTCGTATTTCCGGCGCGTAGGATTCGTGGCTTCTCTTTCAGCTAGCTGTCCGCCCGCTGACTCAACTCGACGCCGTAGACCCCTCTGTGAGTCATCTGCGAGATTGTTTCACTGACATCCTCGCTCGGTCTCAAAAGGAAAGCGCGCTGAAGCCGAGGGCGGAATGGTCCTGGTCCTGCAGTAGAGCAATGGTGTGCGGCCATCTGCGGCAGAGAGCAATTGAGTTCCTTATCGTCCGGAAATGCCTTGAGCTGTTGTCAGTCAATCACAGCGCTTATTGTGGGGCGGACGATTAGGCCACTTCTCTCACAGAAATCCGATGTAACAAAATCAGCCATAAACCAACCCACCATCAACGATCAGATTTTGCCCGGTGACAGCTCTGGCCCAAGGCGACGCAAAGAACAGCACCGCGTCAGCCATCTCTTGGGGTGTAGTCACACGACCCAAAGGGGTTTGTGCTGCGATTAGGTCAAAGACTTCGTCTGGTGTCGCGGCGCTTGCATCGGTTGTGCGCAGCAGCCCGCCTGAGACCATGTTGACCGTCACGCCCAACGGGCCAAGCTCCTTTGCCGCTGTGCGGGTCAGCGCCATCAGGGCGGCTTTGGCAGCGATATATTCATGGTAGGGCACGACGGGGTTCTGGACGAGGTTGGTGCCAATTGTAATGACACGCCCAAAACCTTGGGCGGTAAAATGTGGCTGCAGGGCCTGCATGCACGTGAGCGCGCCACCGACAGCCGTTTCTGACTGTTGTGCGATCTCGGCCCATGTCAGCTGGTCCAGATGGCTGCGCGCTTGACCGTTAAAGGTGAAATCAGCCAATGCATTGTGGACCAGCACATCGGGTGTGGCGAAGTGGTCGGTGATTGCGGCGATCATGCCTGACACCTGATCCGGGTCGGTGACATCGGCCTTGAACGCTGCTGCCTTTGGGCCAATTTCGCGCGCGAGATCTTTGGCTGCGCTCTCACTCCGGCGATAATTGATGGCAACCTGCGCCCCTTCACTGGCGAAACTCCGGGCGATGGCCGCCCCAAGGCCACGCCCTGCACCGGTGACAAGGACAGTAAGATCGGAAATCGGGCGGGTCATAGTGTGATTCCTGTATTTAAAGCATGAAAGTGATGGGTCGGGCCGTGGCCGTTGCCGACTGTCAGGGCATCGGCATGGGCGATCGCAGATGTGACATAGGCCTTGGCTTTGACAGCCGCGTATTGCAGCGGCAGGCCTGCCCCAAGGAAAGTCGCAAGGGCCGAAGACAAGGTGCAGCCGGTCCCATGCGTTTTCTGCGTGGCGTGACGGGGACCATGCAACCATCGCATCCCACTTGTGTCCGCCAACAGGTCAGGGCTGTCGTCGCCGAACAGATGGCCGCCTTTCAACAGCACGGCTTTGGGGCCGAAGCGCAGCAGCTCTTGGGCTTGCGCTTCCATGTCTGCGCGCGACCTGGCCTCGGGCACCTCCAGCAGGTCGGCGGCTTCGGGCAGGTTTGGCGTGATGACGGTTGCCCTGCGACAGGTAAGGCGCAGCGCTGCAACGGCATCCGCTTGCAGTAAACGGTCGCCGCCTTTGGCAACCATCACAGGATCAAGCACGACAGGTGCGTTCAATCCTGCAAGGCTCTCGGTCACGGCCTTGATGATTGAGGCTTGTCCAAGCATCCCGATCTTGACCGCATCGATGCGAATATCGGCGCGGATGGCGGCAATCTGGGCGGCGATAAACGCAGGCGAAACCAGTTCCACACCGCTGACACAGCGGGTGTTTTGCGCCGTGAGCGCGGTAATTGCGGCCATCGCATAGCCGCCATTGGCCGAAATCGCCTTTATATCGGCCTGGATACCTGCACCGCCCGACGGATCAGACCCTGCGATGGAGAGGATGTTAGGAATCATGCGCCGCCCCACTGCTTGACCAAAGCGCGGGTGGCGGCAACAGGATCAGGGGCGTGGGTCACCGCACTGACGACTGCCATGCCCATGGCCCCGGCCTGTTTGACCACCGCCACATCAGCCTGTTTGATACCGCCGATGGCATAGGCCGGCAGACCAGCCGCTCCGATAATCCGTGCAAGGCCGGCAAATCCAATGGGTGCTGCGTGGTCGGGCTTGGTCGCTGTCGCCCGCACGGGGCCCACGCCGATGTAATTCACTCCCGGTGGAATCTGGCGGGCCTGTTCCTCGGTCTCGACCGAGAGGCCTAGGATGATACTAGCGGGAAGCCGTTGCCGTATGGCCCGTGGGTCACCATCGCCTTGCCCAATATGCAGACCATGTGCCCCACTGCGGATCGCGACATCGACGCGGTCGTTCACGATCAGTCTCACGCCAAGGGCGGTCATCTGGGGCAGAAGCTTGGCCACAAGCGCTTCAAAATCGGTATCTGCAATATGCTTGTCACGGAGCTGCAGGCACGCCGCCCCGCCTAATGCGGCAGCCCGTGCCTGTTCCAAAACGGGAAGACGCGCCATGGGGTCGGTGATCACGTAAATCGGGCCCATCATAAAACGCTGATCCTTGCACCATGGCTCAGATCTTCGGGGCTGAGCGTGTAAAGAGCGTCCAAAAATGCTGTTTGAAAACTGCCCGGCCCGTTGGCCTGCTTTGCTGCATGCTCCCCTGCAAGACCGTAGTATGCCATCGCAGCGACAGTAGCCTGCAATGCGGGTTGTTTTACGAGGAAGGCCGCAATGATCCCGTTCAAAGAGCAGCCGAGCGCCGTGACGTGGGGCATCAGCGCGTGACCATTGGACACTCTGAACGCATCCTTGCCGTCAGTGATGAAATCTACCGGCCCGGAGACTGCCACCACGCCTCCTAAGCGCAGCGCCAGACTACGCGCGGCGGCTTCGTGAGTTATGCCCGAAAGTTGGTGATGGTCTGAAGCGGGCGGCATATCATGGCGGTGTTGAAAGACGCCGTCAGTCTCAAAGAGAAAGGATATGCCACCATGGCCAAATCTACTGTTGTACCATTCGAACTGCCATCAGA
>JAGXGZ010000082.1 GCA_024636495.1 Roseobacter sp.
ACCTCGTGGAAAATTTCTTTCAGAAACTCAAAGAATTCAAACGCGTAGCAATGCGTGCGTGCAAAACCGATACCAGTTTCGAAGCCATGATACACATCGGAGCAACAATCATTCGCACAAGATGAATATCAACAGACCCTAAAACCTTTTCACCAAAGGGTGTAGGGGTCCGGTCCCATGCTGCGCTCTAGTGGGAGTGGTTAGTATTAGTGTTCCGTACCAGAACCCTTTGCGACTCACATGGTTGGCTTGACGGGTTTTACATCGGAACCATGAAACGTCTTAGGGTTCTCTAAGGGAACCAAGACTAGGTGCGACGGTTCCAAAACAGCACCGCGTTTTATTTTTGGCGGGCGATAGCTGCGCCAATCTTGGGTTGCCAGCACTTTGCCCTTGGCGTTCTGCATCGGCTTTGTCGTCAGTCGCCATTCATGCGCGCGCCTGTTGTACCAATTCCCTTCACGTTCCAACGCCAGAAAACCCTTGGCGACAAGTTCGGCATAGGCGCGCTGCACCGTGGCCTTGCCCATCCCTAGTGTTTCGCCTGCCTCTGCATAGGAAAGCGTCAAGGTGCCGTTGTTGCCCCCGTTGTAGCGTGTGTGAAGTTCCAGCCAAAGCCGCACGGCAGAGCCAGACAGGCTGCGCCATGCTGCGCTTTTTAGCTGAGCGTAGGGGAGGGGCAAATACTGCCCCTCCGATGTTCTCTTGCTGTTACCCATCCTGGGACTCTCCCAAAGCGTCAGGTGTGCTGCCTTGTGCCGTGTCGGCATCTTCTTTCAGGGATTGCCGCACCGCCTTGGCAGAGCGGGGAAACTCCAGCCCGCGCCAATCGGTGCGTTTGGGCAAGCGATAATGGGCGATGCGCTCCGGTCCCTTGTACTCGGTCTCAATCGGCCAGTGATACTTGCGGCGCAGATTGTGGATAATTGCGCCAAGCCGCCATCCCTTCACTTCGCCGATTTCATCCATGTGATTTATGGTGCGGCCCTGTGCCAAGGCTTTGCAGGTCCAGTAAACTTGGGTCCGGTTACTATGCCAGTGGTTACTCATATGCGATGCATCCCTTGCGAAGTGTCAGCGGTTGAACGGAGTTGCTTTGTCCGCACCAGCGGAACCGACGTTCAAAATTGGTTGCAGGGCAGGGGCAGGATGTGGCATCAACTGGACTTGTCACGGTGGCAGTCAATGTCACTCGAAAAGCCCTGACCCCGTAAGCGGAGTTGGGGTTTTTCATTATGCGGCCTCTGTACTAGGATCGACACGCTGAGCGTTGAGATAGGCGTTCAGGTCTGTGCCGTGATAGCCGATGCGCCGCCCGATACGGATAAAGGCTGGCCCTGTGTTCCGGTGCCGCCATTGAGCAAGCTTTTCAGTGCTGCCGAGTACGCGGAGTTCGGGGTCTTCTGGAAAGAAGATGCGGTCGTCGTCGTAAATTTTTGCCATCGTTTATCCCTTTTGGGTTGGTTGCGATGGCTTAAATTTGCACAGTCTGACAGAGCGCTGGAAGTAAGCGAAGTTCCAAAAACCTAAGGTTAGATAACCCCCTATTCTACGACACCATAAGCAAAGCCTCAGCGTCGCCATCAAGCATATCAACTTAATAGTGTTACCTTTCAATATCTTGGGCGGGCTAGGGAACTTAGGCCAACCTAAGCATTAGAAAGGCGGGTCGTCCTCAACTTCACGGTTTTTAGTCTCAGATTTGGTTGAATAACTCACGCCTTCCGGCTCAACTTCTTCAAAGTTCTGGATTGGCTTAGTCTCTTCGCTATAGGCTGGGTCAGCTTCGTCATAAGTTCGGGTAGCACCACCGCCAGTCTGCCAATTTGCTATCTTAGCGACTTCTTCCGCAGCTGTTTTAGACACTATACCTTCGTCGTTTCCGAGACCAAAACGAACTCCGTTGCTTATAATCCAGTCAAGCAAAGATGCCTTTACGCTTTTGTTCTTTGCTGGCCGCGTAACCGCTTCCCATGCTTCGATAGCTGTCGCAAGTTTTGCAGAATATCTTGGGTGGTCTTTATCTTTAAAGCCGACAGATATTCCATCAGGAAAGAAAAATGGTGCTGAAAACCCTCTAGAAGCGTACCATCTTTTCAACTCGTCAAGCTCAATCATGGTCAAACTCCAATCAGGCTCTTTCAATATGAATAGTACTCTGTCTTCAGGCGACCTGCTTTGATAATTAAGTATGCTGTCAGAATTGCTATAGAGAGTAGGGATACCCCTTGATAACGCAAATCCGTAGTTTCGGGTCTCTTCATCAGGCCTTTCTGTCTCGGGTATTTCAAGGTCGCCGTAGTAGGTGCTTTGAGGATGCCTTGCCCAGTTTGAAATCTTGGCACGGAGCTTGTTGGACAGTATCGCGGATCTGATTGCCTTGAAAACAGCGCGGAATTGAGAGGCATCAATGACCTGCATTTCATCATCCGAACGAATCCGGTCAAAAGGGTCCTCAGCAAAGTTTGCAATTTGAAAGATACGGCTATCACTTGGATTTGAGGGGTTCTCTAACTGAAAATGCCCGGGGTCAACGCTGAGAGTGAGAAATGTGGCATCTATCACAGAGAGTTCGTCAGCCAGCCGCCAATGATTTAAGCTCGAATTTGCTCCGTACATGAAGTTAGAACCTTTCAATTATCCGTTTCGCTCACGAATTTGTTCCAAGTTGACATCAAGGTTGCCCGCCGTTCCAACAAGTCCGACCTTGCATAAGCGCGCTCCACATCAGAACCGACTTGATGCGCCAGCGCCGCCTCTGCCAACTCACGCGGCGCGTTTGCGGCCTCTGACGCCCAATCCCTGAACGAACTACGAAACCCATGCACAGTAAAGCCATCGCGCCCCATACGGCGCAAGAGCATCAGCATCGACATATTGGAAAGCGGCTTGTGGCGCTTCTGCCCCTCAAATACGTAATCCGACGCCAGCGCCTTTAGCGGCTCCAGTATCGCCAGCATTTCATCGGTGAGCGGTACGCGGTGCGCTTTGCCGCCTTTCATGCGACTGGCTGGCACAGTCCACAGGCGGGCGTCAAAATCGACCTCTGGCCATGTCATATCCAACACCTCGGAGGTGCGGCTGGCCGTCAGGATTGTGAATTGCAGCGCCTTGGCCGCAGTGGCGCTGCGCTCGTCCAGTTCGGCAAAGAAGGCTGGCACGTCTTGCCAAGGCATTGCGTCATGGTGTTGCGGCTTTGCTTTGACGGTTGGCAACACTCTGGCATCGCGCACGGCGGTTACGGGGTTCTCGCCAGATCGAAAGCCTTTCGACTTGGCCACGTCCAACACAATCTTGATGCGCTGCGCCAGTCGCTTTGCAGTTTCGGGTTTCACTGTCCAGATAGGTGCAAGGCACATCAGCACCTCTGGCTGGCCGATGCTATCAATCGGCATCCGGCCAATTTTGGGAAAGGCATAGTCGCGCAAGGTGTTCACCCATTGCTGGCCGTGCTTTTCGTTCTTCCAAGTGGGCAGGCGGTCGATATGGACTTGGCGGCTGATTTCTTCAAACGTCGGGATTTCGCGCTGAGCATTGAAGCGCGGGTTCAGACCCGTCTTGGCCATCCTGCGATATTCCAGCGCGCGTTCCCGTGCTTGGTTGAGCGTGACAATATCAGCGCCACCCAATCCAAAGTCGGTACGCAGTGGCGCGCCATTGCGATTCTTCTGACCTTTGACCGTGACGCGAACAATCCAGCGCCGTGCGCCAGAGGGGTCGACCACAAGGTAAAGACCAGCGCCATCGCCGTGGCGTCCTGGCCCTAAGTTCTCAACCAGCTTCTTTGTCAGTTTGCCGCCAAGTGCCGCCATGAAAAATACCACCCTTGATACCACACAAGGAAAGTATACAGGCGTAATCCTATGAAAGCCAACAAAACGTCAAAAGCCAGAAACCACCATATAAAAAATGTGTTTAAGCTAGTGAAAGCGACCGAGTAAAACTGAGTGAAAAGCCACATTGGCGGAGAGACAGGGATTCGAACCCTGGGAACCCTTTAGAGGCTCAACGGTTTTCGAAACCGTCCCGTTCGACCACTCCGGCACCTCTCCGCATCGGTGTGGTGCGCCCGTTTAGTATTGATTGCGCGGGCTGACAAGGGGGCGGGCGCAGATTTCATGGTCACGGGGATTTTCATTGCTGCGCGGGGCTTTTGGCCTAAGATCACGCAAAGAAAATATCAAAGGATGCAGCGATATGCGCGCAGTTTGCCAATTTCCCCGAGCCCTGATACTGGCCTCGACCCTTGCGGTACTGGGTCTGTTCAGCCCCGCCCATGCTGCCGATCCGGCACGGGTTGATGCCTTTTTGGAAGTGACCGGGTTTGATGTGGCGCTTGAAAGCATCAGGTTGTCGGCAGATACCGCCCCGCAGATGCTGGGGATCGATGCCGCTGACTTTGGATCGGAATGGTCGCGACTGGTGCGCGAAGTGTTCAAGACAGATGTGATGTTGCAGATGGGGTCCGAGATCTTGTCTGAAACCCTGAGTGATGATGCGCTCGAACACGCAGCTGGATTTTATGCAACGGATCTGGGGCAAAAGCTGGTCGCCGCCGAAAATGCCTCGCATATGACAGAAGACGACGCGGCCAAATCCGAAGCGGGCATCGCTATCGTTGACGGGCTGCAACGCATCGGATCGCCGCGCATCGACATATTGCAGCGGCTGAACGCGGCAAGCGACGTAGAAGACAGTTCTATCCGTGCAATCCAGGAGGTTCAGATCCGGTTTTTGCTGGCCGCCGCCAATGCGGGTGTGATCAAACTGCAAATGGAGGAACCCGATCTGCGCGAAGCCGTGCGGGCGCAGGAGCCAGAGATGCGCGCCTCGATCAAACAAAATGCGCTGCGCAGTTCCGCCTATACCTATCAAGCGTTTTCCGATGACGAGGTTCTGGAATATGCCCAAGCTCTGGAGCACCCGATGATGCAAGAGGTCTACGCCCTGATGAACGCCGTCCAATACGAAATTATGGCCAACCGCTTTGAGGCCGTCGCACAGCGGCTCGGGGGCATGCAGCCAAGTCAGGATCTATGATGCGCCGGTTTCTTGTTGCACCGCTTTTTTGCCTGCTGGCGACCCCGCTTTGGGCCGATGCGCGCGCTCAGGTCTTGATGGATGTCCTGAAGACCGACGAGGTCGCACTGATCTTGCAAGCCGAAGGGCTGGAATATGCCGAAACGCTGAACCAGGATCTGCTAAACGGGCAGGGCGGCGCAGGGTGGACGCTTCAGGTGGGTGCCATCTATAGCCCACAACGGATGACAGAAACTTTGCGCGGTTATCTTGAGTCCGAGGTTCAGGGGACTGAGCGTGAAGAAACAATCACGTTCTTCGCCTCTGATCTTGGGGCGCAAATCATCACGCTTGAAAATGCTGCACGGGCTGCGATCAGCGATCAGGATGTCGAAGATGCCGCGCGGGCGCGCTATGCCGAGCTGGAAGACAGCGACGATGCGCGATTGGCCCAGATCAAAGCCTTGGTACAAAGCGGTGACATGATCGACCGCAATGTGACCGCCGCGATGAACTCAAACTTTCAGTTTATGCGCGGGCTGGCCGAAGGCGGAGCTGTGGAAATGACCGAGGGCGAGATGTTGGCAGAGGTAACGGCCCAGCAAGACGAAATTACCGAAGATACGACCGGTTGGCTGTATGGTTTCTTGCTGCTGGCCTATTCGCCACTGGATGACGCGGCGCTGGATAAATACATAGCATTTGCGCAAACCGACGCAGGAAACGCCCTGAACCGCGCGCTTTTCGATGGTTACGGCGCAGCCTATGCGGATATCTCTTATGCCTTGGGGCGCGCGGTCGCGCTGAACCAGGTCGCAGAAGAACTTTAGGTCGCAACTCACCGCTGACAGTGCTTGACATTAAGGTGGCTGTGGTGCATTTCGCAGCTCTCAATCAAGGGGTATCCGTTTCGGGTGCCTTTATTATTTTATGATCATCCCGAAATGGGGTGCGCTGTCCGAGGTGGGCCAAGGCCCGAAAACACCCTAGCGGGGACCACAGGATGCGGAAACAGTAAAGGAAGACGCATGTTTGCGGTCATCAAGACAGGCGGCAAGCAGTACAAAGTTCAATCCGGCGATATGCTTCGGGTAGAACGACTGGCTGCTGACGCTGGCGATAAAGTTGTATTCAACGAAGTTCTGATGCTCGGTGGCGATAGCCCCGTTCTCGGTGCTCCTATGGTCGAAGATGCGGGCGTTGAAGCCGAAGTCGTTGATCAGATCAAGGGCGACAAGGTCATCCACTTCGTCAAGCGCCGCCGGAAGCACTCTTCCAAGCGCACAAAGGGCCACCGTCAAAAGCTGACGCTGGTCAAAATCGGCGAGATCATGGCATCTGGCGCTGGCAAGTCCGGCGCGAAAGTAGCAATTGGGACCGGTTCGGTCAGTGCAGCAGCCGTTGCAGCGATTGAATCCAATGCCGCTGCGAAATTCGACGCAGCCAAGCCAGTGAAAAAGACCAAGGCAGAGAAAGCGGCACCTGCTGCTGAAAAGCCCGCGAAAGCAAAGCCAGCCAAGGCAGCCGCCGTTGAAGGCGCAGACGATCTGAGCAAGATCTCTGGTGTTGGCCCGGTCATCGTTGGCAAGCTGCACGCTGAAGGCATCACGACATTCGCGCAAATCGCCGAATGGACAGAGGCTGACGTAGAAGCGATTGAAGAGAAACTGTCGTTCAAAGGTCGTGTGGGTCGTGAAGACTGGATCGCACAGGCCAAAGAATTGTCAAAAGGCTAAGGAGAGACACCAATGGCACATAAAAAAGCAGGCGGTTCATCCCGTAACGGTCGCGACTCCGCTGGACGTCGTCTTGGCGTAAAGAAATATGGCGGCGAAGCTGTTATCCCCGGCAACATTCTGGTGCGTCAGCGCGGCACAAAGTTTTGGCCAGCTGAAGGCGTTGGCATGGGCAAGGATCACACGATTTTTGCAAAGGTCGACGGTAAGGTTCTGTTCCACAAGGGTCTGAAAAACCGTACGTTTATTTCGGTCATGCCAGAGGCAGAAGCCGCAGAGTAAGCCGCACCCCACAGGGTTTTACAAATTCAGGGACCGGTGGAAACACCGGTCCTTTTTGTTGTTTGTCAATTTATTACCGCTACCCATCCAGAAAGGAGGGGCCAACATGACACAGCAGATGCAAGCCCTCTTGATTGGTGGTGGCAATCGCTTTGGGGCGCGAAAATCTTGCACCCGCGACAGGGTATCATCATGAGCGTCGCTATCGCATCTCTTGCTGTTTTCGCAGTCAGCCAGATTGGCACGCCCGGTCCTGCCAACATGGCGATGATGGCCACGGGCGCGCGGTTCGGATTTCGCGCGGCCCTGCCGTTTGTCGCAGGCGTGGCGCTTGGCAAACAACTGATCATCTGGCCCATTGGGTTTGGTCTGATGCAACTGGCTGAAAAAGCGCCGCTTTTGTTTACGATGCTCAAATTCGCCTCTGCCGCCTACATTATCTGGCTTGCGTGGAAAGTCGCGAACCTGCGGTTGGGGCAGGGACGCGAGACGGAAAATGCACCGGGCTTTGCCGCAGGTCTGATTGTTCACCCGCTCAACCCCAAAGCCTGGGCCATGATTGTCGGCAGTTTCACTGCGTTTGTCGCACCCGGAACACCGACGCTGGTGGCCACAGCGACCGTCGCCGCCGTTTTGCTGAGCTGTCAGATTGTGCTTCACCCGCTATGGACCCTTGCAGGGGCGGGGATTGCAAAAACTGTTGCAGGCACGGTTTGGGAAAAATATCTGATGTGGACATTGGCCGCCTTGACCGTCGCCAGCGTTCTTTTCGTATTGTTCGGAGGAGGGACATGACGATGGAAGTTCTAAAAATACCAACCCAGCCTGTGATCGAAACAGAGCGATTTGACCTGCGCCCCGTGCGCAAAAGTGATCTTGGTCTGATCGAGCTTTACGCAAGTGACCACCGCGTCGCGATGAACACCGTATCGATCCCGCATCCGCTGCCTCCCGGCGTGATCGAAGCCTATATTGCGCGCGCCACAAAAGACGAGCGCACCGAAGATGTCTGGGTCATGGATGGCCTGAAAACTGGTGGCTCCGAAGTCATGGGACTGATTTCACTGGTGAAACTGGACCGCGATCAATCCGAGGTTGGCTATTGGGTGGCACCTGCCTTTTGGAACACCCACCTTGCATCTGAAGCCGTCCAAGCCCTGGTTCAGGCGAACCCGTTGGGCAACAAAAATATGTTCGCATCGGTTT
This sequence comes from Roseobacter sp., assembly GCA_024636495.1. Taxonomy (GTDB): domain Bacteria; phylum Pseudomonadota; class Alphaproteobacteria; order Rhodobacterales; family Rhodobacteraceae; genus Sulfitobacter. The sequence goes on from JAGXGZ010000082.1 coordinate 8,244, forward strand.
TCCGCGATAACCCCGCCTCGGCCAAAGTGCTGACAAATGCAGGATTTCGCTATCTTGGCATCGCCGAAACCTATTGTCTGGCACGCGAGACCTGCGTACCTACATGGACCTATAGTACCAAGCTGTGACCAGCTGCGCCCCGGAAAGGCTATTGAAATGAAGTTTCTCGACCTGTGCAAAGTATATATCCGCTCTGGCGCAGGCGGGGGCGGCTGCGTGTCGTTCCGGCGCGAAAAATACATCGAATATGGCGGCCCCGACGGCGGTGATGGCGGTGGCGGCGGTTCGGTTTGGGCCGAAGCGGTGGACGGGCTGAACACGCTGATCGATTTCCGCTATCAGCAGCATTTCTTTGCCCGCAATGGCCAACCCGGCATGGGCAAGCAACGCACCGGCAAAGACGGCGATGACATCATTCTGCGCGTTCCTGTGGGCACCGAACTGCTGGACGAAGACCAAGAGACGGTAATCGCAGACATGACCGAACTGGGCCAGCGGGTCGAACTGGCACGCGGCGGCAACGGTGGCTGGGGTAACCTGCACTTCAAGTCCGCCACGAACCAGGCACCGCGCCGCGCCAACCCCGGACAGGAGGGCGTCGAGCGCACCTTGTGGCTGCGCCTGAAGCTGATTGCAGACGTGGGCCTGCTGGGTCTGCCAAATGCCGGGAAATCAACGTTTCTGGCTGCGACGTCCAATGCGCGCCCGAAAATCGCGGATTATCCCTTTACAACCTTGCACCCGAATTTGGGCGTCGTGGGCGTGGACAACACTGAATTTGTCGTGGCAGACATCCCTGGCCTGATCGAAGGGGCCTCCGAGGGTCGCGGCCTTGGCGATTTGTTCTTGGGCCACGTAGAACGCTGCGCCGTCCTGCTGCATTTGATCGACGGCACCTCGGCAACCATTGCCGAAGACTACCAAACCATCATCACCGAGCTTGAAAAATACGGTGGTGATCTTGCGGACAAGCCCCGCGTAACGGTGCTGAACAAAATTGACGCCCTAGATGAAGAAGAGCGTGCAACCGCTTGTTCTGAGTTAGAAAAGGCTTGCGGTGGCGAAGTGATGATGATGTCCGGCGTTGCCCGCGAAGGCGTCACCGAGGTCCTGCGGACCCTGCGCGGACAGATTGATGACGACCGCCTGCGTTTCCGCGTGGTCGAGGAAGAGGCACCGTGGCAACCCTGACCGAAGGCAAACGTATAGTCGTCAAGATCGGCTCGGCTTTGCTGGTGGATCGCACCACTGGCAAGCTGCGCAACGAATGGCTGCGCTCGCTTGCACAAGACGTGGCCTGGCTGAAAGAACTGGGCAAGGATGTCGTGCTTGTTTCCTCAGGCTCCATCGCATTGGGGCGGGGCGTACTTGGGCTGCCTGGAACGACGCTGGCGCTTGAGCAATCCCAAGCTGCCGCCGCCGTGGGGCAGATCCGCCTCGCGCGCGCTTATGAGGAAGCGCTCGAGCCCTACGGCATCACAACCGCGCAGGTCTTGGTCACGCTTGAGGACAGCGCTGATCGACGTCGATACCTGAACAGCCGCGCCACCATGGAGCAGTTGCTGTCCTTGGGTGCCGTGCCCATCGTGAATGAAAACGACACTGTTGCCACAGATGAAATCCGCTTTGGCGACAATGACCGCCTTGCCGCCCAAATCGCCGTGACGGTAGGCGCGGATCAATTGATCTTGTTGTCAGACGTCGACGGTTTCTATTCGGCCAACCCCAACGATGACCCGACTGCCATACGCTATGAGACCGTGAGCACCATCACCCCCGAGATTGAGGCGCAGGCAGGCGATGCGGGGTCGGGCTTGTCCAAAGGCGGGATGAAAACCAAACTGATGGCCGCCAAAACGGCCACGGCGGCTGGCTGCGCGATGGCGATTTCCGAAGGATCCCCCCTGCGCCCGCTGTTCGCGCTGCAAAATGGTGCGAATGCCACGTGGTTTACGGCCCAGTCTGATCCGCAGACGGCCCGCAAACTCTGGATAACTGCAATGAAACCGCGCGGCAGTGTGACCCTTGATGCGGGGGCTGTGGCGGCGATGAACAGCGGCAAGTCCTTGCTGCCTGCCGGGGTCACATCCGTACAGGGCGCGTTTGAACGTGGCGACAGCATCGCCATCTTAACGCCTGCGGGGCATCCGATTGGCTACGGCCTTTCGCGCTATTCCGCCAAAGAGACCGATACGATCAAAGGTCACCAAAGCTCTGAAATTGAAGCGCTTTTAGGGTATCCGGGGCGCGCAGCATTGATCCACCGGGATGATTTAGCGCTGTCTTGATTTCCAAGTGGTTTAAAATCCTCGCCGAAGGCTTTAGGTAGTGGGTTAACCCGAAACAAGAAAAGAAGAATTTTGACAATGACTTTGGACATGACCCAGACATCCGACATCCCCGCTTTGATGGCAGACATCGGAGCCCGCGCCAAAGCTGCCGCAGCTACCTTGGGTTTCGCCAGCGCCGATCAGAAGCAGACCGCGCTTGAAAAAGCCGCCGACGCCCTTTGGGATGCGCGCGCAAAGATACTGGAAGCAAATCAAAAAGATATGGCATTTGGTCGCGAAAAAGGTCTGTCAGATGCGATGTTGGACCGGCTTTTGCTCGACGAAGACCGCATTCAGGCAATCACCGACAGTTTGCGCAGCATTGCCGGGCAGGCCGATCCTGTGGGCGAGGTTCTGACCGAATGGGATCAGCCGTCGGGATTGCACATTCAGCGGGTGCGCACGCCGTTGGGGGTGATTGGCGTAATCTACGAATCCCGGCCCAATGTGACCGCCGACGCTGGCGCGCTTTGCTTGAAAGCGGGCAATGCCGTAATCTTGCGCGGCGGCTCGGAAAGCTTTCATTCCTCTCGTGCCATTCACGAAGCGTTGCAACAGGGGCTGGAAGCAGCAGGTTTGCCGATTGATGCAATCCAGCTTGTGCCCACGCGGGATCGTGCGGCGGTCAGCGAAATGCTGACCATGACCGACACGATCGACGTGATTGTTCCGCGCGGCGGCAAAGGGCTGGTGGGTTTGGTGCAACGCGAGGCGCGTGTGCCGGTCTTTGCGCATCTTGAAGGGATCGTTCACATCTATATCGACGAGGCGGCCGATCCTGAAAAGGTTCTCAAGATCGTCCTGAACGCCAAGACGCGCCGCACCGGCATCTGCGGGTCCGCAGAATGTCTGCTGATCCACGAGAAAGTGGCCCGCACCATGGGCAAGGGCGTGATCAAAGCGCTTATTGATGCCGGCGTGGAAGTCAGGGCCGACGAAGCGTTGTCTTCGATCGAAGGGACTGTGCCTGCAACAGACGATGATTGGGGCCGTGAGTATCTTGACATGATCATCGCAGCAAAAACTGTGCCGGATATTGACGGGGCCATCGCGCATATTCGCCAACACGGGTCAAATCACACCGATTGCATCATTACCGAAGACGATGCGGCGGCAACCAAGTTCATGACGCGGCTGGATTCAGCCATCTTGATGCACAACGCCTCTACCCAGTTCGCGGACGGTGGCGAATTTGGCATGGGTGCCGAGATCGGGATCGCCACTGGCAAAATGCACGCCCGTGGCCCCGTCGGGGCCGAGCAATTGACCAGCTTCAAATATCTGGTGCGCGGCAATGGGGCAGTACGCGGATAGACACCTAAAACGAGATTGTAATCTCGTTTTCCACTATCTTTGATGTGATCTGGCGCCCGTCGTCGCGTGCGACGGCGGGCAACAGCCCAAACTGAACCTGCGCTGGCCTTAGCTTGATCCCCGGTGTTTGCGTGGCCAACACGCCCCAAAGATCGGGGTCAATGTTCATTTTTTTCGCCTGACCGGTCATGCTCCACCGTGGTCCGGATTTTTCCAGTCTGATATCGCCCCCATAAGGCATCCCCGTCTCGAAACACAAAAGCCCCAAAAGGCACAGCCTGACATCTGCACGTGGTTGCGCGCTGGAAGACGCCCAGTCGACTTGCCAACGGGATCCATTGTAATAGCCGCGCAAAATTTCGTTAATCTCGGGAAATCCCATCATCTGCTGATTGGCCGCGCCAAATGCCACCCTGAAGAACTTGATGCGGGCGGTTGCACTGGCAACGCTGTCGCTGATCAGATCCATTTCAGGGCCAGACCCCACGCCCGTCATTGACAGCAGCTCCAAACCATTGTTGACCGCGCCGATGGGCGATATCAGGTCATGACAGATACGGCTGCCAATCAAGGTGGCGAAATCGATCTCGGAACTAAGCAATTTATAAAGCCTTTTTGAAAGGACGGCCCATGGATGATTTGAACGCAATCTTGACCCCCGGCATGTTGGTGCGCCATCCGCAAAACCCAGATTGGGGGGTTGGACAGGTCCAGAGCAATGTTGAGGGTAAGGTCACGGTAAACTTTCGCAGCGAAGGAAAAATGGTCATAGATAGCTTTCGGGTCGGGCTAACCCCCGTCTTCGATGATCGATCTTCGTTAGCAAATGGTTAACGCCAGCCTATTTACTTTCGAAACGTTGCGTCTTGGCATCTAAACGCCTATCTGCCGATCACGTAACGGCCAAGGATCGATCCTAATGACCATCGGAAATGCGTCGGATTTTGAGGTCAGACTAGCCGCCAGTCCGGCTGAATTGCACGCGGCACAACGCTTGCGTTATGATGTGTTTGTGACTGAACTGGGGGCCAGTGGTGCCTTGGTTGACCATGATCAGATGCTTGAAAAAGACGCCTATGACCCCTTTGTGGATCACTTGATCTTATACTGCAGAAAGACCGGCCAAGCTGTTGGAGTATATCGACTTTTGCGCGCTGATATGGCGCAGCGGGCAGGGGGTTTTTATTCGGAAAACGAATACGATCTGTCCCGTCTCAAGCAGTCGGGCAGGCGGATATTGGAATTGGGACGCTCGTGTTTGCATCCCGATTATCGCGGCGGTGCGGCAATGCATCATTTGTGGTCGGGGCTGGCTGCCTATGTTGCAACGCACCAGATCGAGATCCTGTTCGGCGTTGCCAGTTTTCACGGCACCGATATTTCCGCGCTTGCGGCGCCTTTATCGTTGTTGCATCAAAACCATCTCGCGCCGCCGTCCTTAAGGGTGCAGGCCCGCAAGGAAGCCTACCAGGACATGAATATCATTCCCGCCGCCGACCTTGATCGGCGCCGCGCCATCGTTCAAATTCCCAGCCTGATCAAGGCGTACCTGCGGGTTGGCGGGTGCGTCGGGGATGGAGCTTTTGTAGATCACGCGTTCAATACGACCGATGTTTGTCTGATTATGGATACCTCCCAGCTAAGTGAACGACGTGCAAAACTGTACCGCGATGTGGCCAAATGAGCGCCCCTTGGAACGAAAGCGAGGCGCTGGCTGATCAAAGGTTTGGCGTCATGGGCTGGGCCAGAATTGTTCTGCGCGGCACTGTGCTGGCGGTTTTTGTGGCCTTCGGGCTGGTGGTTTTGCTGCTGATGCGGCTGGTTGAGCGGCCCCTTTGCGGGCAGGGCAGACCGGTTACCCCGCACATTACCCAAATCGTTTGCCGCACCGCCTTTTGGATCATTGGTTTGCGGCGCCAGCGTATCGGCACCCCGATGCAGCACCCCGGCGCTGTTGTGGCAAACCATACAAGCTGGCTTGATATTTTCTCGCTTAACGCCAGCCAGCGCATTTACTTCGTCGCAAAGTCAGAAGTTGCAGGCTGGCCGGGCATCGGGTGGCTGGCCCGCGCCACAGGCACGGTTTTCATTGAGCGTAATCCGAAGCGCGCGCGCGAACAGACGCAGGTTTTCCAGCAGCGGCTTTTGCATAATCACCGGCTGTTGTTTTTTCCCGAAGGCACCAGTACGGACGGGCAACAGGTTTTGCCGTTTAAAACCACGTTATTTCAGGCGTTTTTAGCGCCCGAGCTTAAAGACGTGATCTGGATCCAGCCCGTCAGCGTGACCTACACATCGCCAGATGGGTCCGATGACCGGTTCTATGGCTGGTGGGGCGATATGACATTTGGCGCGCATCTGCTGGCAACACTTGCTGCCCGACAGCATGGCAAAGTGATCACCTGCTATCATGACCCCCTTAAGGTCATTGAGTTTTCCGACCGCAAGGCCCTTGCCCTTGCGTGCGAACGGCTGGTGCGGCATGGCCATCAGCGCGATTTGGCGCTCGACCAGGAAGCACGCCAGAGCTGAGGGAAGACGGTAAAGGCACAGTTGAGGCTTGCAGCCTATCGCACAGTGTCTTATAGGCGCTTTACTTAAACCCGCAGTCGGGGTTGGGCCTTTGGGGGAGAAATCCCCAAATGTCCGCCGGTTGGTCCCATTTGGGATCGAGACCCCCGATGAGGCAAAACCGGAAAGGTAGTATCACATGGCTCTTCCAGAGTTCTCCATGCGCCAATTGCTTGAAGCAGGCGTACACTTTGGCCACCAAACGCAGCGTTGGAACCCACGTATGGGTCCGTACATCTACGGCGCGCGCAACGGCATCCACATCATGGATTTGACGCAAACTGTTCCAATGCTGGATCAGGCGCTGCAAGTCATCCGTGACACCGTCGCCAAAGGCGGCAGCATTCTTTTCGTCGGCACCAAGCGTCAGGCAGCACAGCCTATCGCCGATGCGGCTGAAAAATGCGCACAGTATTACATGAACCATCGCTGGTTGGGTGGCACATTGACCAACTGGCAGACTGTTTCAAAGTCGATCCAGCGTCTGAAATCCATCGACGAACAGTCCGAGCGCGGCTTTGGCGGTTTGACCAAAAAAGAGCGTCTTGGCATGGAGCGTGACCAGTTCAAACTGGAAGCGTCCTTGGGCGGTATCCGCGAAATGGGCGGTCGTCCCGACCTGATCTTCGTCATCGACGTGAAAAAAGAAGCGCTGGCCGTCGCCGAAGCCAACAAGCTGGGCATCCCGGTTATTGCGGTTGTCGACACCAACTGTTCGCCAGATGGCATCGATTATATCATTCCAGGCAACGATGACGCGGCACGCGCCATTGGCCTGTATTGCGACCTTGCAGCCCGCGCTGCGCTGGACGGCATGTCTGCTCAGCTGGGTGCAGCCGGTGTTGATATCGGTGCGATGGAAGAGGCGCCTCAGGAAGAAGCCCTGATCGACGACGGCGTTGAAGTTGGCGCAGCATCGACCGAGACCGTTTCCAATGACGCAATCAGTGCAGATGGTCCACTAGATATCGAATCCAAGAAGGACACTGTTGAAGCGGCAAAGTCCTAAGCGACACTTGCTGACAGGCGGGCAGGGGCATCCCCTCTGCCTGTCACACACCCGTTACACTTATGAGACATGAGAGCAGGCGTGTCCTGCCCCTCGTATCATCCCAATTCAAGGAGAACCAAAGCGATGGCAATTACAGCATCCATGGTCAAAGAACTGCGCGATTCTACTGGCGCAGGCATGATGGACGCCAAGAAGGCGCTGACAGAAACAGATGGCGACATGGAAGCCGCCGTTGATTGGCTGCGCACCAAAGGTCTGGCCAAAGCGGCTAAGAAATCCGGTCGTACCGCTGCCGAAGGTCTGGTCGCGGTCAAGGTCGAAGGCGGCCACGGTGTGGCAGTCGAAGTGAACTCCGAAACCGACTTTGTCGGCAAGAACGCTGATTTCCAGAAGATGGTTTCCAGCATTGCAGGCGCGGCTGTTACCGTATCCGATCTGGACGCGTTGAACGCGGTCGAGATCAACGGCAAGCCCGTTTCGACCATGATTACAGACGCGATCGCCACCATCGGCGAAAACATGTCGGTACGCCGCATGCAGTCCATCGATGGCGATACAGTTGTGTCCTATGTGCACAACGCAGCGGCACCTGAGATGGGCAAAATCGGCGTTCTGGTCGCGATGACCGGCGGCGACGATGCGTTCGGCAAGCAGATCGCGATGCACATCGCCGCTGTAAACCCGGCAGCCCTGTCCGAGGCCGATCTTGATCCAGCCGTGATCGAGAAGGAAAAGCAGGTTCAGATGGATATCGCGCGCGAATCCGGCAAGCCTGACGCAGTGATCGAAAAAATGATCGTTGGCCGTATGCAGAAGTACATGGCCGAAGTGACTTTGCTGAACCAAGCTTTCGTTGTGAACCCTGACCTGACAGTTGGTGCCGCAGCCAAAGAAGCCGGTGCAACCATCACAGGTTTCGTACGTTTGGAAGTTGGCGAAGGCATCGAAGTTGTCAAAGAAGACTTCGCAGCTGAAGTTGCAAAAGCCGCCAAAGGCTAAGCCAAGCTGACGCGTTACATTAGGGGCGGGGGCGCATATGCGCATCCGCCCTTTTTCTTGTCTATCAAGCTGTTAATGCGACAAGTGTCCTTTAAGCGCATCCAAAGCCAGCAGATAGCCTTGTGCACCAAAGCCGCAGATCTGACCCAACGCGACAGGCGCGATAAACGACTTGTGCCGAAACGCTTCGCGCGCATGGATATTGCTTAGATGCACCTCGACCACCGGCAATTCGACCGACGCAATCGCATCCATCAAGGCAATAGATGTGTGGGTAAAGGCGCCTGCGTTGAGGATGATACCCGCGTGCACACCCTTTGCGGCATGGATGAGGTCAATCAACACGCCTTCATGGTTCGACTGCTCAAAACTTATATCAAAGCCTGTGTCATGGGCGCGGCACATCGCCTCGACATCCGCCAGGGTCGTCGCCCCGTAGACCTCGGGCTGGCGAGTGCCAAGCAGGTTCAGATTGGGGCCGTTCAGGATCAGGATCGATGTCATGCGCAGTGCCTTTTACCGTGTTTCAATGGGGCCAACATACCCGCAATTTCCTGTTTAGTCTTTCTTTTCAGGGAATTCGACAGGTCCGCCATGCTTTTCCCACGTCGAAAATCCGTCTCGCAGATGTGCAGCAGTAAATCCCATATCCTGCAGGGTCGCCGTGGTCAGTGCCGACCGCCAACCTGAGGCGCAGTGAAACACAAACCTCTTATCCTCGCCGAAAATAGGCTTGAAATACGGGCTGTCGGGGTCAACCCAGAATTCGATCATCCCCCGAGGGGCATGAAAGCTGCCCGGAATATAGCCGCTGCGCTGTCTTTCGCGAATATCGCGCAGATCGACAATCACCACATCCGGGTCCTCAAGCATTGCTATCAGATCCGGGGTCTCGACCTCGGTTATTCTGGCCCGTGCGGCGTGTACCATATCGGCGGAAGAAACCTTGAGCTTGGTCATGCAATATCCTCAAAAGACTGCGAAAACGGGGGCGTAACGATGCAGATGCTAAAGGGTATGACAGCTTGGGACATAACGTAAAGAGGCGGGATTGATCAGGGAAACATCCAAACCGATGTAACGATGCCTGAAAGACAGGGGATGCAACTTGCCTGACAATGGCACAGACCAAAACAATCAGGCGCGCCACATCCGATCGACGAAGAATTAAGCATTGTAATAATTTGGGATGGTGGGTCGTGAGAGGCTCGAACTCCCGACATCTTCGGTGTAAACGAAGCGCTCTACCAACTGAGCTAACGACCCGTGAGCGATCTACTACCCAAGGGCCAAAGGTGTTTCAACCCCATTATTGCTCTGCACAAGAGATTTCCTGCATTATTTTTGCACCAACGCCATCGGTCCAGAATTTTGACCAAACGTCGAGGCAAAATCATGTGCGTTGCACATTGCTGCGGGGCAGGCGGTCGGGTAATGGAATGCTTTCGACGCCCAGACACCGTCAACCTCTCCAAGCCTTCAGATGTCTTGTCCCAATTTCAGAAAGCCCGGCCCATGATCCTAGATATCGATGTGCAGTTTGAATATCAGATCACCACGCCAACCGATGTGATCTTGCAAATTCAGGCCCCGAACTTTGCGGATCAAAAGGTGCTAAGCGACAGCTTTGTGTTAAGCGAGACTTTGCACAAAGCAACAATCGCAGGCGAGGCCGGCATGGGAGAGCGCATGCTGGTCCGGACCGATGGCAATCTTAAGTGCAGCTATCAGGCGCGTTTCGATGTGGATCGACCTTCGCTGCAGATCGAAGGGATGGCCGCCGTGCCGCCCCATCAATTGCCCAGTGATGCGGTGCGCTATCTGATGCCATCGCGCTATTGCCAGTCAGACGAGTTGCAAAACTTTATCGCAGCCGAATATGGTCACCTCAGCGGAGGACGCTTGATCGCGGCTTTGCGGGACTGGATCTTTGAGCGCTATCAATATGTTTCAGGCTCGAGCAACAGTATGACGACGGCGTTGGATACCTTTGTGCAGCGCCAGGGCGTGTGCCGTGACTTTGCCCATGTGATGATCGCGCTGTCACGCGCTGCAGCCATTCCTGCGCGCTTTGCCAGCGTCTATGCGCCTTACGTGACACCACAGGATTTCCACGCGGTGGCCGAGGTGTTTCTGGATGGCACATGGCATCTGGTTGATGCGACGGGTATGTCTGCTGCCAATCAGATCGTCCGCATCGGCGTTGGCCTTGACGCAGCAGAGGTCCCATTCCTCAGCAGCTTTGGACCTGCGATGATGCTGTCCCAATCTGTCAAAGTTACGGTCGTGTCTTAGAACGTCAGGGGATCAGCAAAGCTAGGTGAGCGCAGTTGTTTATGCCTCTGTTATTGCAACACATTGAGAAATTTAGGGCGGTACAATGCGTAACATCGATTATACCTATAATCAGTATTATGTAATATTTACTTGTTAGCAAAAATCCACACTCTGCGGTATCTAACGTTCGGCCAAAGCCTCGGAAAGTAAGCGCAGAACCGTTTCGCGTGGCACATCGCCTGTGACGAAGGCCTCACCGATAGTGCGCGCCAGAACAAAGCGTAGTTGTCCGTCGACGACTTTCTTATCTTGCCCCATGAGATCCAGCAGTACAGCAGCGTTGGGCAAATCGCCCTGAATGTCGCGCAGGTCCGTTTTCATACCCATCGCCTTGAGATGTGCACGCACGCGGCTTGGGTCTTCTTGGGCGCACAAACCAAGACGCGCGGACAGTTCGAACGCCAAGGCACAGCCGATGGCGACGCCTTCGCCGTGCAACAGCCGGTTCGAATACTGCGTTGCAGATTCCAACGCATGGCAAAACGTATGGCCAAGGTTCAGCAAAGCGCGTTCGCCCTGCTCAGTCTCGTCACGCGTCACGATGTCGGCCTTCATCTGCACCGACCAACGTACCGCTTCGACCCTTGCGGCCATGTCACCCTCCGCCAATGCCGGACCCTGCTGTTCCAACCAGTCAAAGAACACTGCATCACCGAGCAGACCGTATTTCACGACTTCACCATAGCCTGCCAGAAAATCCCGAGCCTCAAGCGTGCCCAGAACCGCCGTGTCGGCCAGGACCAGCGTTGGCTGGTGAAAGGCCCCGACAAGGTTTTTCCCTTGCGACACGTTGATCCCGGTTTTGCCCCCAACCGAACTGTCAACCTGCGCCAGCAAGGACGTAGGAACTTGCACAAATCGAACACCGCGCCGCAGAATTGAAGCGGAAAAACCGACCAGATCGCCGATGACACCCCCACCAAAAGCGATTATTACGTCATTTCGTTCAACCTTCTGGTCAAGCAGCCAATCCACGCAGCGGGTCACTTGCGCCCAACATTTTGTTGCCTCTCCGGGTGGCAAGGTTAGCGCCTCGACCGAAATTCCATTGGCCGCCAACCCTGCGCGCAAACCATCCAGATGCAACGCTGCAACGGTTTCGTCGCTGATCACCACAACCCTCGGACGCGCCAGAAACGGGGCTATGTATGCACCGGCCTCGGCCAGCAGGCCCGGACCGATCTGGATGTCATATTCGCGGCCCGGCAGGCCCACATGGACGGTTTCACGCATCGTTTCTTTCCAATACATCTGGGCGCGTAAGAAGTGTCTCGATCACCCGATTGGCCATTTTATCAATAGACAAGGACGGCATGCAAGTCACTGAAAGATTTGCAAGTTTATAGATCGGCACCCGTGCTTTGAACAAGGTTTCAAGGGTCGCGCGGGGATTGTTCGTGCGCAACAGGGGGCGCGTGTTCTTGTACCGGATGCGGTTCCAGACCAGATCAATATCCGCATCCAGCCACAGCGAAACGCCCCTGTCCGAGATTCTGGTGCGGTTGATCTCTGCCAAAAACGCCCCGCCGCCGGTAGAAAGAATGCCCGGCTGGGCGTCCAGCAGTCGCGAGATGACCTCGGTTTCGCGCTTGCGGAAAAACGGCTCTCCGTCCCGTTCAAAAATTTCGGGAACGGTGAGATTGGCGGCCGTTTCGATCTCTTGATCGCTGTCCCGGAACGGCACCCCCAACTTTGCGGCCAAAGCGCGCCCGACAGCGGTTTTTCCAGCCCCCATCATGCCTACCATTACCACCGTCTTTTTGAGGTGGTAGCGTGGTAGGTTTTTGGCCGTATCGGCTGGGGATTGCTCAAAATCGCTCATTTGTCTTTGAATGACGTGATCTTACCGAAAAGGCCATATATAGAAGACCAAAATGTTCGAAAGAAAGCAGGCAGTATCTATGGGCAAGCTTATCAAGTTGTTGATTTTCCTTTTGGTCTTTGGATTCATCGGTCTTGCTGCCTATGCCTATCTTGGTCCTTTTTTTGGCGCTGATTTTGCACCCGATCAGGTTGAAGTCCGCGAACCTGTGCAGCTTCCCGCGCAGTGATGGGTGTGTTCAGGCAAATTTCCGCGCTTTGCCTGTTAGGTTGGCCCGCGCTGGTACACACTCAGACCGCCGCTCAAACCGGCGCGCAAGCCCAAAACGCGGCCCCGTTGTCGGTCATCGACTGGCTGGGCCAACAACCTAAGATCGAGATGCCAAAACCCAGGCAGCCCGTCAAACCAGCCGAGGCGCCAGTGGCCAAAACTGCGCTTGCCCCGGCCGTGACGGTGACCACCCTGGGCGAAGGCAGTCCGCGCGCGATCGGTTTGGTACCTGCCAACGTCACAGGGCTGCCGCTGGATCTTTGGTCGGGCAGTTCCGTGGCCCAAATCACCACCTTGTTTGACCGCCTGCCCGAGCTGCATTTACCCGCCGCACGCGCGCTTTTCTACACATTGCTTCTTGCCGAAGCGACAGCACCCGAAGGGCGTGCCGCCGAAGGGGACGCACTTGCATTGGCGCGGGTCTCGGCCTTGATTGATGCAGGGGCGCTGGATCCGGCTTTGTCCTTGATCGAACAGGCCGGTGTGACCACGTCACCGGATCATTTTGCACTGTGGATGCAGGTCAGCCTGTTGCTGGGCACCGAAGACAGGGCCTGCACATTGTTGGAACAAAAACCATTTTTAACAATTGATTACAGCGTTCGCATCCTGTGTGCTGCACGGGCGGGGAATTGGGATACAGCGTCACTGACGTTTGGATCTGCTCAGGCTTTGCAGCTTTTGCCGGCCGAACGGTTGGCGCTGCTTGACCGTTTCCTGAACCCCGATCTGTTCGAGGGCGAGCCCCTTTTGCCGACGCCGCGGGTCATGGATGCCATCGGGTTTCGCATGTTCGAGGCTATCGGAGAAAGACCGCAAACCCGGATGCTGCCTCCCGCATTTGCCGTCGCCGATCTGCGCGATATCGCCGGATGGAAAGCGCAGCTTGAGGCCGCAGAACGGCTGACGCGCATCGGGGCACTGCCCGACAACCGGTTTCTGGGAATTTACACCTACCGCGAACCAGCCGCGTCAGGCGGCATTTGGGACCGCGTCGAAGCGCTTCAGCGCTTTGATACGGCACTGCGCACCAATAGCGTCGATGCTGTGGCCAAGACACTGCGCCCGGCGTGGCAGGCCATGCAAGAAGCAGAACTCGAAGTCAGCTTTGCAACGCTTTATGCGGACGCCCTCAAACCCCTAAGCCTTGAGGGCACCCCGGCCGGGCTGCGCGACCGGATTATGCTGCTGTCACCAATCTACGAGAGCGTAGGCGCTGGCACCTCCCCTACCCCAGAGACCGCGTTTCTGGCCGCCATCGCCGCTGGTGAAGCGCCAAGTACCCGCCCCGACATCCGTCAAGCGGATGCCATCGCAAGCGCGTTTTCAACGCCGTCGCCCCGTCAGGCCCTGATTGATCAGGCCCAGAACGGCAACCTTGGAGTGGCGATCTTGCAAGCGATTGCCTTGCTGGAAGAAGGTGCCAATGGCGACACCGCCGCCCTGCGCGATGCCCTGTCCACCTTGCGGGCCTTGGGATTGGAAGACATTGCCCGTCGGGCAGCGCTGCAAGTGTCGCTGTTGGAGCGGAACTGATGCAGACGGACACCTTTCACTGGATTTCAACATTTCTTGAGGCCCAAGCCGCCGAGCTGGGCGCAGCCACCAACACTTTGCTGGCCTATGGGCGCGACCTGAAGGACTTTGACAGCTATCTGGCGCACAAGAGCCGTGATTTCACCACTGCCACGCGCAATGACGTGGAAAGCTATATGGTCTGGTGCGATGCGCAGGGTCTTGCCAAATCAACCCGCGCACGCAGGCTTTCCGCGATCAAGCAGCTGTACCGTTTCTCATTCGAGGAAGGGCTGCGCAGTGATAACCCCGCCATCCAGATTTCGGGCCCGGGCCAAGACAAGCGTCTGCCAAAAATACTGTCGCCCGAAGAGGTCGACCGATTGCTGGACGCGGCGCGCAGTTCAGGCCGCAACCTGCAAGACCGGTTGCGCAACACTTGCCTGATGGAGCTTTTGTACGCCACCGGCATGCGGGTAAGCGAGTTGGTCAGCCTGCCGGTCAGCGCCACACGTGGCGACCCGCGTTTGCTGTTGATCATGGGCAAAGGCAACAAGGAAAGACTTGTCCCGCTATCGCCACCTGCCCGTGTGGCACTGACTGAATGGCTGGCGATGCGCGACAAGATCGACGCGGAAGCGCAGCTAAAAAAACAACCTGCGTCGCGGTACCTGTTCCCTTCACGCGGGGCGTCAGGCTATCTGACCCGGCACCGTTTTTATCTGATGATCAAGGAATTTTCAGTTACCGCAGGCGTAGATCCGACCAAGGTCACACCACACACTTTGCGCCACGCCTTTGCCACGCATCTGCTGGCCAATGGTGCCGATCTACGCTCGATCCAGACGATGCTGGGCCACGCGGATGTCGCCACGACAGAAATCTATACCCATGTACTCGAGGCGCGCCTTTCAGAACTGGTGTTGGAAAATCATCCGCTGGCCAAGGCGGGCCGCCGCAAACCCGGTGGCAGCACATCCTCGGATGGCCAATAACCACTTTGCAGGGCACGGTGATACCCTTGGGTCAGGCCCGCACGCTCCATTGAAGCCACGGCAGCTTTGACGTCATAGGCCAGCGCGTGAAAGGTCACTGCACCGTGGTCAAGCGTTGCAAACCGTGTTTGGGGTGCGCCGTCATGCGGTGGCATCCCGATAACACCTGCATTGACCCAGACACCTTGCGGTGTTTGTTTGACAAATGGCAGCCCGCTATGCCCCGCGATAATCCCGTCAACCGGCCCGATTGCAGCCTCGACCGCCTCCCATTCCTGGGTGAACACATCATCGCCAGACGTCTGCCAAATGAAGCGCGCAATGTCATGCACCCCGCCATGGATCACACCGTAGCGCAAACCGGCTTGCGTAAAGGTCACGATATCAGGCGCGCTTGCCATCCACGCGCGCTGCGGGATCGATACCTGGCTGTTGGCAAATGCAAACCAACCCGCCGACAGCAGATCACAAACGGTGCCCGCCTCGAACCCGCAACCACAGTCCTGCGCACCTGCGGCCAATTGTTTTTCACAATTACCTGCCACCAGCGAAATGCTCTGATCTCGCATGGCGTCCAGAGTGGCAGATGGATCCCCGCAATAGGCGACCACATCACCGGTACAAATCATCCGTTCGCAGGCTATTCCAAGGGCTTTGGCCTGCGCCATCAGCGCCTCGAACGCCTGTAGGTTGGCATAAGGCCCCCCAAACAACAGCACAGGCCCCTCAAGGTTACCCAAATCTTGGATCTTCATCATCCTCATCCCTTGAATGAAACCGCCCACACGCCCATAACCATACCAGCACTCTAAAAAGGTATATTCTCAAATGGACACGGCCCCCGCAATGCTTGACGGCGCATTCTGGATCAGCATCGGCATCATTCTGTTTCTTCTGGTGCTCTCGGGCTTCTTTTCTGGCTCTGAAACGGCATTGACGGCTGCATCGCGCGGCAAGCTGCGCGCCCAGGCAGACAAGGGGTCAAAGGGCGCGCAACGTGCGCTGGCGATCACCGAAGACAACGAACGTCTGATCGGGTCGGTTTTGCTGGGCAACAACCTTGTGAACATTCTTGCAGCCTCGCTGGCCACGGCCCTTTTCACGCGCCTGTTTGGCGAATCCGGTGTGGCGCTGGCGACCTTGGTGATGACCTTTCTGGTGCTGATCTTTGCCGAAGTGCTGCCCAAGACCTATGCAATCACCAACGCCGAAACCGCCGCTGGCCTGGTCTCCCGTCCGATCTCGGTTGTGGTATTGCTGTTCAGCCCCATCGTCAGCGCCGTGCGCTTTCTGGTGCGTGGCATGTTGCGCTTGTTCGGCGTCACAATTGACCCTGACAGCAATATTCTTGCGGTCCGCGAGGAAATCGCAGGCGCGCTGCAACTGGGTCATTCCGAAGGTGTTGTCGAAAAAGAAGACCGCGACCGCATTCTTGGCGCGCTCGACCTGCGCGAACGCGTGGTAGAAGAGGTGATGTTGCACCGCTCGGGCATCGAAATGATCGACGCAGGGCTTGAGCCGACCAAGATATTGGAACAATGCCTCGAATCCAATCACACCCGCCTGCCCGTCTACCGCGATGATCCCGAAAACATCATCGGTGTGATCCACGCCAAAGACCTGCTGCGCGCCATGTACAAGCGTATTGTGACGGCCCAGGGTGATGCGGAACCTTTCAAAGATTTCAACATCGCCGATGTTGCGATGAAACCCTATTTCGTGCCCGAAACGTCGACCCTGGATGAACAGATGCGCCAGTTTTTGCGCCGGCGCACCCATTTTGCGCTTGTGGTAGATGAGTATGGCTCGTTGCAAGGCCTGATCACCCTCGAAGACATCCTCGAAGAAATCGTGGGCGAGATCACGGATGAATTCGATGCAGAGGCCGACACCGGCGTGACCAAGGCCGAAGACGGTCAGTATTTCGTCGATGGTGCCATGACCATCCGCGACATCAACCGCGCCACCGATTGGAACCTGCCCGACGACGAAGCGAACACGGTTGCGGGTCTTGTGATCCACGAAGCCCAGATGATCCCGACCCCCGGTCAGGTTTTCCTGTTTCACGGCTTCCGCTTCGAAGTCACGGCGCGCGATGGAAACCGCATCACCCAATTCAAAATCCGCCCTCTGTAACCCCTTTCTCTGGCTTTAAAATATCCCGGGGGTTTGGGGGCTGGCCCCCAATCGGGCGATCGGGTCACCCGGTGCAAAGCTTAGGCGCGCAGCCGCGCTCCTTGCGGATCAAACGGTGGCTGATCCAGAACCACCGCACGGTGCGGCCGCCCCAAGACCATCACTTCCACATGCTCTCCCGCCGCGATTCCTTTGACAAACCCCAGTGCCAACGATTTGCCAACGCAGTAGCCGTAAGCCCCCGAAGTCACCCTGCCCACGCCCACGCCGTTTTTGAAAATCGGCTCTCCGCCCGTGGCATCTGCATTTGATGCAGCCGTCGCATCAGCATCCAAAGCCAATACAACCAACTGCTCGCGCGCAGGTTTGGCCAGCACCTCAACCAACGCAGCTTTGTTCAAAAACTGTTTATCCAGCTTGCACAACCGCTCTAGCCCGACCTCTTGCGGCCTATATTCAGGACTGTATTCGCGCCCCCATGATCCATAGCCTTTCTCGATCCGCAGCGACATCAGCGCGCGACTGCCCACAGGCCCTGCTCCCAGATCACGGCCCGCGTCCAGCAATGCCTTATAAAGCGCCGCCTGATCTTCAACCGCGCAGTGCAACTCCCACCCCAGATCACCCGTAAAGGACACCCGCAATGCCAACACGCGCACGCTCGCAATCTCGATCCATTTTGACCGCATGAAGGGGAAATCCAACGTCTCAAACGAAGTATTGCTCAACCTCTGCAACAATTCCCGCGACTTTGGCCCCGCCACGTTGAAGCCACACATGGCAACCGTCTGGCTTTCGAACACCGTCCCTTCCGGTAAAGGCAGCGCTTTGAAAAACCGCTGATGATAGCGTTCTGCCATCCCCGAGCCGATGATCCAGAACTCATCCTCTGCCAATCGTGTCACGGTGAAATCCCCCGCGATGCCGCCCCGCACCCCGATCAAGGGGGTAAGGCAAGACCGCCCGACCGTCTTGGGCATGGTATTGGCGAACAGACTGTTCAGCCAGCCTTCGGCCCCCGGCCCGGCGCAGCGGTATTTCGCGAAATTCGAGATGTCGATGATGCCCGCGCTCTCGCGCAGCATCCGGCATTCGGCACCAACCACATCCCACCACGGCTGACGGGTAAAGCCTTCGGTCACGTCCTGCGCACCGACATCCTTACCGAAATACAAAGGATGCTCCCACCCGTAATTCAGCCCGAACACGGCACCCATCTGTTTCTGAGTCTCATAGACGGGCCGCGTGCGCACCGGGCGACCAGCGCTGCGTTCCTCGTTGGGGAAGTGGATCTTGAAGCGGTTGGCATATTGGTCCCCCACCCGCGCCTTGGTGAAGGCCGCATCGGCCCAATCCCCAAACCGCGCCATGTCCCAGGCGAACATGTCATAGCGCGACTCTCCGGTGACGATCCAATCGGCGGCAAGCAACCCCATACCGCCCGATTGTGAAAACCCCGGAATGATCCCGTTGCAGCAAAAGTAATTGCGCAGTTCAGGCACCGGACCAAACAGCACATTGGCATCCGGCGACCAGATCATCGGGCCGTTGATCACCCGCTTGATCCCAGCCGTGCCGACGGCAGGCACGCGGTCGATGGCGCGCATCATGTTGGGTTCGATGCGTTCCAGATCATCGGCAAAAAGTTCATGCCCAAAGCCAAGTGGCGTGCCTTCTTCGGCCCAGAAGCGCAGGTCTTTCTCATAGGCACCGACCAGCAGGCCCTTGCCCTCTTGGCGCAGGTAATATTCGCCGTCCCGGTCCGCAACAGACGGCAGTCGCCGATCCAAAGCCGCGATTTCCGCAATGGTTTCGGTCACGAAATACTGGTGTTCGGTCGGTTGCAACGGCAAGCTGATCCCCGCCATCGCAGCCACCTCGCGGCCCCACAAACCAGCGGCATTCACGATCCATTGCGCCCGGATATCGCCCTTCCCGGTGCGCACAATCCACGACCCGTCAGGTTGCTGTTCGGTCCCGGTGACGGGACAAAAGCGAATGATCTCGGCCCCGTTTTGCCGCGCACCTGCGGCATAGGCGTTGGTGACACCTGACGGGTCCACATTGCCGCCGTTTTCCTCGAACATGATGCACCGGATGCCGTCGTAGTCGACCAACGGATGCAGCGCCTCGGCCTCGGCGCGGTCGACCTCGCGGAAGGGAAGACCGTAGTATTTCGCCTTGGCCGCTTGCAGGCGCAGCTGATGTTCGCGCGCCTCGGTCTGCGCCAGATACAGGCTGCCGGGCTGGAACACACCGCAGGATTGCCCCGTCTCGGCCTCGAGCGCGTTGTACAAATCCATCGTATAGTTCTGAATTCGCGTGATATTATTGTTGTCATGCAGGCCGTGGATATTCGCCGCCGCGTGCCATGTGCTGCCCGACGTCAGCTCGGACCGTTCGAGTAGAACAACGTCCGTCCATCCCAGTTTGGTCAGATGATACAGGATCGAGCAGCCGATAACGCCGCCCCCGATAACGACGGCTTGGGCATGGGTGCGCATGTTGGAAGGTCCACCGATCTAATTCACTCGCCCCAGATTGGCGCGTGGGTCAGCAATGTGATCGTCCAAAACCGACCCAAACTGTCGGCATCGGAACAGCCGCGCGGGTTAGCGCCATTCCGGTCCGCCCTCGCGGTCCATCTCGGGGGCGTCATCTTCGTCTTTCAGTGTCGACAATAACGCCGTTACATTATCCGCCACACTTCGGCTTGCGCTTAGCAAAAGGCGTTTGCGATCGGGCTGGAACTCGATCACTGACAGGCCCCTGCGCAAATGCA
This sequence comes from Roseobacter sp., assembly GCA_024636495.1. GTDB lineage: Bacteria > Pseudomonadota > Alphaproteobacteria > Rhodobacterales > Rhodobacteraceae > Sulfitobacter. The sequence continues at coordinate 28,327 of JAGXGZ010000082.1, forward strand.
ATTCTGCCGCTTCGCGGGCCGCGCGCGACAGCCCCTCGTCTGGATGCGCCATAAGCGCTTTGAGCGTGGACTGAAGGGCCATCTGCACCTCGACAACCGACCCGCCGTCCCGCGCGAGCGCGGCAAAGGAATCCTCGATCAGATCATGGGGGTCCAGCGGGCGCACAAAAATATGTTCAAGCACCTCATCGCGCGACGTTGAAGTCTCGTCCAGATAATCCGTCAGGATGCGCCCGACGCGGTTGATCACGTCAATTGCTGTGCCGGGATCGTTTATGCCGGGCGATAGCGCCTTGCACGCCATTTCACCCATCACGATCAGCCCGAAACGGGGGTCTTGGTCGTAGGTTCGCAGATCCCCCAAGATCACGGCAGCCTTAATCCCGTCCTTGAGCGTATCTTCGGTGTGGGTATCATCAGAAGGCTCTCCGACCGTGCGGATCTTCAAAAGCGGCTCGTTGATATAGACAAAACTGCCCACATTCCGCAGCAGATAGATTTCCTTGCCGTGGTTCTTGGCCACTTCGTTCAACGATTCCGGATAGATATGCTCGATGTACCCGGTTTCGGTGGCGCGGAACGTCTCGGCATCATCAGGGATTTCATCAACCAGCGGATTGGCCCCAAGGCATGGGTTTGAAAGCCGTTCCTGAAAAGAATTGCGCGTCGTTTTCTCGACCTGTCGGGAGGTGTCAATCAGGCTGCCAAAGCTCTGCAAATGCAGCACCCAGCGGATCAGATAGCCAACAATCGCCGCCAGCACTACGACGGTCATGATGAACAGTACAAAAGCGCGCTTGTCGTCGAAAACGCCCAATTCGCGCATGATTATCGAAATTAGCGCATAGACATAGGCACCGATGAAAACCGCCAATGTGTTTTGTGTGGTCAGATCCTGAATGATCAGCCGGTGAATGCGCGGCGTCCATTGGCTGGCCGTACTGCGATAGATCGACACCATGACGCTTAGCGAAAAGGTGGTGACCGCAAGCATGGCGTTGGCGATGATGGACAGCAACCTGTCCGCCGCCTCGCCGGTCAATGCTGTTCCGAATTTCTCGGGGATCCAGCTTTCTGTCACGGAACTGACGGCCACAGCCACAACCGCCAAAAACCCCATGATCATGACCCGCACCCACAGGCGTTTGCCATATTTGCGCGCCTTGCGGATCAGCGTCGAGGCAATAAAAAAATCAAATTTCATGTGGCTTTATCCAACGCATGCACCCTTTAGTCCAGAATTGGTTTGGCCTCCATAAACGAACGCTGCAAGTCGTTCTTTGGTTCGGATGCGCAAATAAAAAGATGGCCCAAATCCGACAAAACCTGTCGCTATGTCACTTGCCACGACGCTGGCCGCTTGCGACGGTTATGTGGATTGTATTTGCCGGAGGCGTCCCATGAAAACCACCACCCGCGTCGTTGTGATCGGCGGTGGCGTCGTCGGCGCATCCGTTTTGTACCACCTGACCAAGCTAGGCTGGCAAGACGCTATGCTGCTTGAAAGATCCGAGCTGACGTCAGGATCGACATGGCACGCGGCGGGTGGCTTTCACACGCTGAACGGCGATACGAACATGGCGGCGTTGCAAGGCTATACCATCCGCCTTTACAAAGAGTTGGAGCAGATCACCGGCATGTCCTGTGGCCTGCACCATGTGGGCGGCGTGACGCTTGCCGATACGCAAGAACGGTTCGACATGCTGCTGGCGGAACGCGCCAAGCACCGCTTTATGGGGCTGGATACCGAAATCGTCGGGCCTGCGGAAATTGCCAAGATCGCGCCGATCACCAATCTGGATGGGATCATCGGCGGGCTTTATGATCCTTTGGATGGCCATCTTGACCCCTCAGGCACCACCCACGCCTATGCAAAGGCTGCGCGCATGGGCGGGGCATCGATTGAAACCCACTGCATGGTCCGCGAGACCAACCAGCGCCCCGACGGCACCTGGGACGTGGTGACCGACAAGGGCACAATCCACACCGAACATTTGGTCAACGCAGGCGGGCTTTGGGCGCGCGAAGTCGGTGCGATGGCGGGTGTGTATTTCCCGCTCCACCCGATGGAGCATCAATATATTGTCACCGACGACATCCCCGAAATTTACGAGCGCGACGCGGAACACCCCCATGTGATGGACCCCGCCGGCGAAAGCTATCTGCGCCAAGAAGGCCGCGGTTTGTGCATCGGGTTTTATGAGCAGGCGGCACGGCCTTGGGCGGTGGATGGCACGCCTTGGGCGTTTGGTCATGAATTGCTGCCCGATGACTTTGACAAGATCGAGCAAAGCATTGATTTCGCGTATAAACGTTTCCCCGTGCTCGCCACTGCCGGGGTGAAATCTGTAATCCACGGCCCCTTCACCTTTGCCCCTGACGGTAACCCGTTGGTCGGCCCGGTGCCGGGCTTGCGCAATTATTGGTCAGCCTGCGGTGTGATGGCAGGATTTTCCCAAGGCGGCGGCGTGGGCCTGACGCTGGCGCAATGGATGATCGAGGGCGAGCCCGAACGCGATGTGATGGCGATGGATGTGGCGCGGTTTGGCGATTGGATCAGCCCTGGTTACACCCTGCCCAAAGTCATCGAGAACTACCAAAAACGGTTTTCAGTGTCCTACCCGAACGAGGAACTGCCCGCCGCGCGCCCTCACCGGACCACGCCGATGTACGATATTTTCAGCCAGATGGGCGCAGTCTGGGGCCAGCAATACGGGCTCGAGGTGGTGAATTACTTTGCCCAAGGGGATGAGCCCACATTCGAGACACCGTCCTTTCGCCGCTCTGACGCGTTTGATGCCATCGCGCGTGAAGTCGCGGGAGTGCGCGGTAGCGTGGGCATCAACGAGGTTCAGAATTTCGGCAAGTATCTGGTCACGGGCGCGGATGCGCGGGCGTGGCTCGACCGGATCATGGCGGGGCGCATACCGGTGCCGGGGCGGCTGTCACTAACGCCGATGCTGTCGGAAAAGGGCAAGCTTATCGGGGATTTCACGGTCTCTTGTCTGGACGATACCTGCTATCAGCTAACCGCGTCCTACGGCGCGCAGGCCTATCACCTGCGCTGGTTTACCCAGCATTTGCATGGGGATGTGCAGGTCGAGAATATCTCGGACAAACGGACGGGCTTTCAGATCGCGGGTCCGAACGCGGCAAAGGTGCTGGCCACCTGCACCCGCGACGATATCAGCACGATCAAGTTCATGGACTTGCGCAAGATGACCGTCGGTATGGTGAATTGTCTGGTCCAACGCGTCAGCTATACTGGCGATCTGGGGTTCGAGATTTACTGCGATCCAATGGACCAGCGCAGCCTGTGGACCACGCTGTGGGACGCTGGCAAGGCCTTTGACATGGTCCCTTTTGGGATGCGCGCAATGATGTCATTGCGGCTGGATAAGTTCTTTGGCAGCTGGATGTCGGAGTTTTCGCCTGATTACACCCCGGCCGAGACAGGGCTGGACCGGTTCATCAGCTTCAAGAAAAACATCGATTTCATCGGGCGTGCCTCGGCAGAGGCCGAGCGTGCAACCGGCCCTGCCCGCACGCTGTGCGCCTTTGAAGTCGATAGCATTGATGCCGACGTGCATGGGTACGAGCCGATCTGGCATGACGGTCAGGTCGTAGGGTTCTGCACCTCGGGCGGGTATTCGCATTTTGCGGGAAAATCCATCGCTTTGGGGTTTGTTCCAAAGGGCAGTGCGCGGGACGGACTGCGGGTGGAGATCGAGATTCTCGGCAAAATGTGCCCTGCCCGGTTGATCACTGCCCCGCTGTTTGATGCAGACGGCGCACGGATGCGCGGATGATCTTACGGCGGTCTTAAATGCGGGCTAGTGTGCGCGGATGAACAGCTCAGACATCCCGATCATCTTGCTGGCCGCCGGGCAATCTTCGCGGATGCGCGAGCGCGACAAATTGCTGGAAATGGTTGACGGCACGCCGCTTTTGCGTCGCCAGGCCCAGATGGCGCGTTCGGTCACGACGGGGCAGGTTCTGGTTGCGCTGCCACCAGCGCCCCACGCCCGCTATGAGGTGATCAGCGATCTGGCCCTGACGCCAATCGCCGTCACCAACGCGGCAGAGGGGATGAACGCATCGCTTCGCGTCGCCTTTGCAGCATTGCCCAAAGATGCAAAGGCCGTGATGTTGCTGCTTGCCGATCTGCCCGAGCTTACGGAAATTGACCTTAAGACCTGCCTGCAGTCTGTTGATATAAAATCAGATAAAACGATCTGGCGTGGCGTGACATCAGATGGAAAAGCGGGTCATCCGATCATTTTCGCCGCCCCGCATTTTCCAAGCTTTGCCACGCTGTCCGGTGACAGTGGTGGCCGCGAGATCGTCGCTGCCGCGCGCGATCAAACCCGATTCATTCCCCTGCCCGATCAGCATGCGCGCCGCGATCTGGACACGCCCGAAGACTGGGAAAAATGGCGCGCGCACAACCCCACACGGTAGTCTGGCCAAACACGGATTTTTTGGGCGGGTTCGCTATTTCGTAACGACGATGAGGTCGCCTTTCGTGACAACTTTGCGCGCCGGCATATAAGCGTTCGCCCCTTCGCGGGTAACCAGTTGCGGGAAAAGCTCTTGGATCTCGGTGCGTTGCGCATTTCCGATGCCCGTCAGACTTTGCGCGCTTGGCTGAAAGCTTTCGGTCCAGATACCATCAGACAAGATTACTTCGTGTTGATCAAACATCAGGTGAATATAGGTAAGCCCCGCGCTTGGCATGATATCAACACCTTGCACGCCCGTGAGATGTTTGGCTGAAACCAAAACCTCGCGTTCGTCGAAATGCAATGCGGTTTTGTCGTTGGCCACCAAAATCCGGTGGTTGGGGCTGACCATCATGTCACGCTCTGGCACATTGCTGCCCAGGCTGCCTTGGCGGATCAGGATCGGCTGCAAATAGGCCGCCCGTGCAAACTGCACGCATGTGACCGCGCGGGTGCCGATCCACCGAATGGCCTGAATGCCGTTGTCCCGCGTAATAACAAGGTCACCAACCTTGAGGTCCTGCACACGGCGCTCACCTTTAGGGGTCGCGATCATTGTGCCTGTGGTAAAACACGGCGTGATCTGTTCGCGAAGGCTGGGCAAATGCAGTTTCCTTGTTCATGCATCTAAAAGTCGGTCTGCCCAGTTCATATCAACAGCAGCCCTTAAGGGTTTAAACGTGGTAGCTTTGGCACGGGGAAACATAAAGAGGAAAGACAGGTAAGGCGCTGACAATCATCAGCTTTGTCGCCGCACAGCGGCAGCACCATTGCCAGACCATTAGCAAAGCAGCGCTATTGTTTCCAAACCTATCGGGAAACTCCTTCACCCGTCCAATCTGGCCGGTGTTTGCGCTTGCCAAGTACGCATGCAACCTGCGGAGATGCGCTTTGTCGTTTCTATTCTGGAAACAGCACTTGGTATCGTAAAAATGCCAATCTGACCCTTTAGAGCGAACAAATAACGACCCAAAATGGAAACAATCGAACCGCATTAAAGTGTATTGTTTGCATGACACCCAAGGGTCGCTCTATTCGATTCGAACAAAAGCGACCCTCGGTCTTGTCCATGACCAGCGGCGCAAAAAGCACTTTGGGTCATGTGGCATGACCTGAAACAGGTCATTGGTACCCGAGGCCGGACTCGAACCGGCACACCTCGCGGCGGGGGATTTTGAATCCCCTGCGTCTACCATTCCGCCACTCGGGCACTGAGGGGCTGATACCGTGCAACAAACCGTTCGGCAAGTGCAAATTTGCGGGTTTTCCTTGACCCCGACAGATTGCCGTGGTGTTGCCTTTGTCCAAGCATTCTTCGTCGCCTGAAACCGGAGCGCCACGCATGATCCAACGGCTTTATGACTGGGTTCTCAGCCTTGCGAACCATCCCAATGCCCTTTGGGCTTTGGCCGTTGTCGCATTTCTGGAAAGCTCTATTTTTCCAATTCCACCCGATATCATGATGATACCGATGATTTTGGCACGGCCCAACCGCGCCTTTCTGATTGCAGGTGTGGCCTTGGCCGCGTCGGTTTTGGGTGGCTTGCTGGGCTATGCTATAGGGGCGCTGGCCTTTGATACGATTGGCGCGCCGATCCTGGCCGCCTTGGGCAAAGCAGACGCGATGGCAGAATTCTCGACACGCTTCAATGGCATGGGCTTTTGGGCCGTGATGGTCGCGGGTATTACGCCTTTTCCTTTCAAGGTGATCACCATCATGTCGGGCTGGACAGGTATGCCGCTGATGACCTTTTTCGTGACATCAATCATCGCACGCGCCTTGCGCTTTTTCATCGTGGCGGCCCTGCTGTGGAAATTCGGCGCGCCAATCCGCGACTTTATCGAACGCAGATTGCCGCTGGTCTTTACCCTATGTGTAATCCTGCTGCTGGGTGGATTTTTTGCTGTGAGGTATCTGTAATGACGCGCAACACGTATGTTTTGCTTGCTACGCTAGGCTCTGCCGCTTTGCTTTTGGGGGCCTACGGGTTTCAGCATCTGGGCGGGATGGCCCCGTGCAAGCTGTGTTTATGGCAACGTTGGCCGCATGGCGCTGCGATTGTCCTTGGTGTGATCGTTTTGTTGGGCGCACCGCGCGCCTTGACCTGGCTGGGCGCTTTGGCGGTCACAGCAACCGGGGCGATCGGCGTTTATCACGCGGGGGTAGAGTGGAAATGGTGGCCCGGCCCGTCGTCCTGCACCGGCGGCGGCATGGATCTGGGGGCGCTCAGCGGCAGTGATCTTTTGTCAACCGATGCACCGTCGGGGCTGGTCATGTGCGACGAGATCGTCTGGCAATTGTTCGGCCTGTCGATGGCGGGCTGGAACGCCGTCATTTGTGTTGTCCTTTTGGCGCTTTGGGTCTCAGCCGCGCGGGCCAAACCCTAGGCTTGACCTGCCTTGCGGGTCTTAAGCAACAGGCTTGTCTCGCTCGCCACCACCCCGTCCAGCTTGCGAATGCGGGCCAGAACCGCATCAAACTCTTCAAGGGTTTGAGTGCCAATTTCAACGATGACATCCCATCGGCCATTGGTCGAATGCACGGCGCGCAATTGCGTCATGCCCGTAAGCGTGCGGGTGATCCGGTCTGTCCCCCGGCCTTCAATCTCGATCATCATCAAGCCGCGCACTGGGTCGGCCAGAACGTCCGAACGTGTGATCACCGTAAAACCCAATATTTCGCCGCTTGCCTCAAGCCGGGCCAGACGCGCCCGCACGGTGGTGCGCGAAAGGTCAAGCCGCACCGCCAGATCAGAGATCGACGCACGTGCGTCCTCGCGCAGCGCTGCGATCAGAATTTCGTCCGATATGCTCATTATATCTATCCACTTTGGTCAATTAATCTCCGATTTGGCCACTTTATTGGATTGTTGCTTCGCATACTACCCAGTTATGACAGGGATAACGCAAGCAAAGGATTATCCTCATGACCCCGCAAAACTGTATTCTTCTGGGCGCACCGATGGACAGCGGCAAGCGCCGTCTTGGCTGCCTGATGGGCCCCGACGCCTATCGCACCGCCGGTCTGGCGACAGCACTTGCCGATCTGGGCCATACTGTGACCGACCGTGGCAATGTGCCCCCCGCACCCTACACGCCCGGCCAGCACCCCAAACTGCACGCGCTTGAGGAAACCATCGCCTGGACCCAAAGCCTTGCCGAAGCCGCCGAGATTGCGTTGAACGACGGCACCCCGATCTTTATGGGCGGCGATCATGCGCTGGCGTCCGGCACGGTCTTGGGCGCTATGCGCTTTGCGCAGGCGCAGAAACGGCCCTTGTTCGTGCTGTGGCTCGATGCCCATAGCGATTTTCACACCCCCGAAAGCACCGACAGCGGCAACTTGCATGGCACGCCTTTGGGTTATGTGACGGGGCGCGAAGGCTTTGATGCCTTTCCCGCGCTGCCCTATCCCCTGCCCCACGACAATATCGCGATCATCGGGCTGCGGTCGGTCGATGCGGCTGAACGTGCGGCTTTGCAGGAAACCACGATCCAGCGAGTCGACATGCGCGAGATTGACGAAACCGGGATCGCCACGCCGCTCAACGCCTTCCTCGCCAAGGTCGCGGCGGCCAATGGCATGTTGCACGTATCGTTGGACGTGGATTTTCTGGATCCATCGGTCGCCCCCGCCGTTGGAACGACCGTTCCGGGCGGTGCCACCGTGCGCGAAGGCCATCTGGTGATGGAGATCTTGCATGACAGTGGGCTGATGACCTCGCTTGATCTGGTTGAACTGAACCCGTTTCTGGATGAACGCGGCCGCACCGCCCGTCTGATGGTTGATCTTGCCGCATCCGCCTTTGGCCGCCGCGTCTTTGACCGCCCCACCCGCGCCTATTGATCCTTTGAGAGGACACACCCCATGACCCAGATGACCCCTTCGGACAAAGCACTGGTGCCCTTCGTTTCAGTGCACAACATGATGAAACTGATCCACCATGTCGGTCTCGAACAGATGCTGATTGGTTTGGGCGACTATATCGAGGCTGATTTTCGGCGGTGGGAATTGTTCGACAAAACGCCCCGCGTTGCCAGCCACTCTGAAACCGGCGTGATCGAACTTATGCCCACCTCTGACGGCGAGGTTTACGGCTTTAAATATGTGAACGGGCATCCGTCGAACACGGCGGATGGGCTGCAGACAGTCACCGCCTTTGGATTTTTGGCAAATGTCGCGAATGGCTATCCGGTTTTACTGTCTGAAATGACGATGCTGACGGCGCTGCGCACGGCTGCCACCTCGGCTGTTGTGGCCCGGCTGCTGGCCCCCAAGGGCGCACATGTGATGGCGATGATCGGCAATGGCGCGCAGTCTGAATTCCAGACGCTGGCGATGAAGGCGATTGTCGGCATCGACGAGGTGCGCTTGTTCGATATTGATCCCGCAGCAACCGCCAAATGCGCGGCCAACCTTGCCGGGCAAGGCATCAAGGTGGTTTCCTGCGCAACAGCTGAGGACGCCATCCTTGGCGCGCAAATCGTCACCACCTGCACGGCTGACAAGCAATATGCGACGATCCTGACCGATAACATGGTCGGTGCCGGTATCCACATCAATGCCATCGGCGGTGACTGCCCCGGCAAGACCGAACTGGCCCCTGCGATCTTGCATCGGGCTGGCATTTTCGTGGAATACCCCGAACAGACGCGAATCGAGGGCGAAATACAGCAATTGGCGGCGGATCATCCGGTTACCGAAATCTGGCAAGTATTGACGGGTCAGGTCAAGGGACGCACCGACGACAAGCAGATCACGCTTTTTGACAGCGTCGGCTTTGCAATCGAGGATTTCTCGGCGTTGCGCTATGTGCGCGACCAGATCAAGGCGACGGGCCTTTTTGATCCGCTGGATCTGCTGGCTGACCCAGAAGACCCGCGTGACCTGTTTGGTATGCTACAACGCGCGGGCTAACGCCTATTTCTTGTCTGTGACGTCGTGATGGTAAAGCCAGTCAAACGCACCGATCATCGCACCGGGTGCAAGTTTGCTGGCGATCCGCAGGCCGGTATGCGCGGCAAACCGTTTGATCCCATGTTGCAAATGGTAGCGGGCTGCATTGCCTTGGGCAGCCTTGATGACGCGGCGCGCCCGGGGCTTGCGGATGTCCTGATAGCGCTGCAACGCGGCGTCCATCGGTTGGTTAAGCACGCAATCGGCCAGGGTCCATGCATCTTCAAGCGCCATATTCGCGCCTTGTGCCAGAAACGGTAGCGTCGGATGGGCAGCATCGCCCACCAGCGCAACCCCGTTTTGCTGCCAAATGCGGGCGACGGGATGCAAGTGTAGCCCCCAAAGTGTGCAGGTTTCAACGGCTGCAATCATCTCGGCGGCGCGACCGCCAAACCCGAAAAACGCCTTGCGCAGATAGGCGGGATCATCGGCAATCGACCAGCCTTCAGGCGCCCAGGTCGTGCGTTCTTCGACGGCGACCAGATTGACCAGCGTGCCGCCGCGCAACGGATAGCTGACCAGATGACGGCCCGGCCCCATCGTAACATGCGCCTCGTTGGGGTGATCGAACCGGTTTGGCACCACCGCGCGCCACGCAACCTGACCACTAAACCGCGGTGCGTTTGCGCTGTTGAGCCACGCACGGGTTTTGGAATGGATACCGCTGGCGTCGACAATCAGCTCGGCGCGCCAAAGCGACTCGTCCTTGAGGCGCACCTGCGGCAGCTTGCCCGGGATGGCGTAGCCCGCCGGAATTCCCAATTCTATCGAGACATTGTTGCGCTTGGCCGCCCCCAGCAGCAGATCGATCAAATCCGCACGGTGGACAAACATATAGGGATAATCCGCCTGTCCGCGCATCAGATCAAGCCGTGCCACCTGCTTGCCAGCCCGGTAATCGCGCAAAACCACGGCTTGCGCGCGCACCGCACCCTTTGCTGCCAGCTTTGTATCCAGCCCCATGGCGCGCAAAACGGCCATGCCGTTGGGGCTGATCTGCAACCCCGCGCCGACTTCGCCAATCGAAGCGGCCTGTTCAAGCAGTGTAACCGCCATGCCGCGCTGCGAAAGCGATGCTGCCGTAGCAAGCCCGCCGATCCCACCGCCAATTACGATTGCATTGCTGACTGGCATACCTTTCCCTCATACAAAAAAACGTCAGGGCTTTCGCTCCGACGCTTTTACGAATTTCAATGCGTGTCGTGCTCAGTCATCGCGGTGCACTTTTTCACGGCGCTCGTGACGTTCCTGTGCCTCAAGGCTCATCGTGGCGATGGGCCGCGCGTCCAGACGCTTCAGCGAAATCGGTTCTCCGGTTACGGAACAATAGCCAAATTCACCTTCGTCGATCCGGCGCAATGCCGCGTCGATCTTGCTGACCAGCTTGCGCGCACGGTCGCGCGTGCGCAATTCCAAAGCACGGTCTGTTTCCTCAGAGGCGCGGTCGTTCACATCGGGGATGTTGCGTGTGCCATCTTGCAAACCCTCGATGGTGTCACGGCTGCCCGCCAGCAATTCCGCTTTCCAATTGAGTAGCTTTCGTCTGAAATATTCAACTTGCCGATCATTCATGAACGGTTCGTCTTCGGCAGGGCTGTAGCCATCTACCAGAAACACTTCCTGCTTCATATCATTCCCTATCACGGTCTTTAGTCCAGTCATTGAGGTGTCGCTCCTGACTATGGTCTGTTTTCAGGCGTTTAACGCAGCGTTCGCAGATTGTCACTACACAATGGTTCGCTTTATTGGTTTAATGCCGTTGAAAAATTGCGCCAAAGAGGTTGATAACAAGATGAAATTCGAAGGCACCGACGACTATGTCGCGACAGATGATCTGACGATTGCAGTAAACGCGGCGGTCACGCTTGAAAGGCCTTTGCTGGTCAAGGGCGAGCCCGGTACCGGCAAGACCGAACTGGCGCGCCAGATCTCGAACGCGCTTGGGCTGCCGATGATCGAATGGAACATCAAGTCGACCACCCGCGCCCAACAGGGCCTGTACGAATACGATGCCGTCAGCCGGTTGCGCGACAGCCAGTTGGGCGAAGAGCGCGTGCACGACGTGAAAAACTATATCCGCAAGGGCAAGCTTTGGCAGGCGTTCGAGGCCGAAGGCAAGACCGTGCTGCTGATCGACGAAATTGACAAAGCTGACATCGAATTTCCAAACGACCTGCTGCAAGAGCTCGATAAGATGGAATTCTACGTCTACGAGACCGGCGAGACGATCAAGGCGGTGAACCGCCCGATCGTCATCATCACTTCGAACAATGAAAAGGAACTGCCCGACGCCTTTCTGCGCCGCTGCTTTTTCCACTACATCCGCTTCCCCGAGATGGACACCTTGCGCAAGATCGTGGAAGTGCACCACCCGGGCATCAAAGAAACCCTGCTGACCACTGCGCTGACCCAGTTCTACGAGATCCGCGAACAACAAGGGCTTAAAAAGAAACCATCGACATCCGAAGTGCTGGATTGGCTGAAATTGCTGCTCGCCGAGGACATGGATGCCGCCGATCTGCGCAAGGACGGCAAGTCGGCGCTGCCCAAACTGCACGGCGCCTTGCTTAAAAACGAACAGGACGTGCACCTGTTCGAGCGGCTTGCATTCATGGCCCGCGCCCAAAAATAGCCCTAACAACAATATCTTGTGGTAGGTCTTAACGAACCCCATACACTCTTGTGGCGAGTATGACACGCGCGCCACAAGCCTGCCTCATTTGTTAACATTTTTCTCACTTTTGACTTTATTGCTCCCTAGAAAGGTCTGGTTGGTGGGCGACAAAACCCCTGTAATCAGCTCAAAAGGGCAGGCAGGCAAATGGTAGATATGATTTTGGCACGGTTGGTGCGTCGCGTTCGCTGTAAGAATGCAGTTTTGCGTTGGCGTTCAGCATGCGTGCCATCGGGCATCCGCGCGTGAGAGGCCGTTTCCTGTTCCCGGTGATGCTGTTCGTGAACGCTTGCGTTCCCGCATCCCATCCCGGCGTCGTGACGCGCGCAGCCTTCGAGACGACTTCGTCATCCTTGCCTGCCATGAAAAGCTTTACCACCCATCACCCGCAATCCGCGCCGCGGTCAAACAATGATCTGTCGCTTGATTTCATGGATCTCTCGTTTCGGATGGAAAGCGGCAAGGATCTTCCGGTCCTGACCCGTTTTGAGGGGCCTGTGACCCTGCGCGTGATCGGTGCACCGCCCGCTACGCTTGGGCCCGATCTGTCCCGGCTGATCACGCGGCTACGATCCGAGGCGGGCATTAACATAAGCCCGTCCACATCCCCCGATGCCAACATCACAATCGAGGCGGTCAGCCGCGCAAAGATCCGCCAAATTTTGCCCCAGGCGGCCTGCTTTGTCGCCCCTAATGTCAGCAGCATCGACGAATACAAGAAGGTCCGGCGCACCGCCCAGACCAATTGGTCGTTGATGAAAACACGCAGCCGCGTGGCCATCTTTCTGCCCAATGATGCCAGCCCCCAAGAAGTCCGCGATTGCCTGCACGAGGAAGTCGCACAAGCCCTTGGGCCGCTGAACGATCTTTACCGCCTGCCCGATTCTGTCTTTAACGACGACAACGTGCACACGGTTCTGACCGGTTTTGATATGATGATCCTGCGTGCCTATTACGATCCCAGCTTGCGTTCGGGGATGACGCGCGGTCAGGTTTCGGCGGCGCTGCCCGCGATCTTTGCAAGGATCAACCCACGCGGCACATCCACCAACGCCCGTTTCGCAACCCGAACACCGCGCGAATGGAAGGCCGCCGTTCAAGGCGCGCTTGGTCCCGGCCGCTCGGATGGTCAGCGTCAGGATGCCGCCTATAGCGCCATCAAAATCGCCCAAAGTCTGGGGTGGCAGGATCACCGCCGCGCCTTTGCGCATTACGCCATGGGACGTGCGCTGCAAAGCGGCGATCAGGAAGCGGCCCATAAGCAGTATCAGATGGCCGAACTGTTTTACGCCCGCAACCCCGGAACCGATTTGCACCGCGCCTATGTCGCCACGCAGTTGGGCGCCTATGCGATATCAAAGGGCGAAGGGGCCGAGGCGCTGCGGCTTATTGGCCCACATGTCGAAACCGCCCGCCAAAGTGAAAACGCAGCCCTGCTCAGTACCCTTCTTTTGTTGCGCGCAGAAGCACTTGAGCTTGAAAACCGCGCCGCAGAGGCCCGCCTTGTGAGGGTGGACAGTCTGGGCTGGGCACGCTACGGCTTTGGCTCTGATTGGGCTGTGCGGGCCAAGATGCGCGAGATCGCGTCGCTGAACCCGCTCAAATAACACGCAAAGCGGGCTGCAATGATCGTAATATTTTTCGCCATTATCGGCGCATTGGTGGGCGGATTTACGGCCAGAAAACGCAAGGGAAACCGCAAGGACATGGCGCAATATGCGGCTGGCTATGCGATGGCCTTTATCATCGTGGGCATGATCCTTACAGTTGTCATCGACCGAGTCCTTTCCGGAGCCTGATCGATGTTTCTGCCATTCTTTGACCAACTCAGACGTCACAAAGTTCCGGTGTCCATGCGGGAATTTCTGGCGTTTCTGGATGGGATGGCAGCGGGTCTTGCGACCTATGATGTCGATGCGTTCTACTATCTTGCCCGCGTCAGCATGGTCAAAGACGAGCGGAACATCGACAAGTTCGACCAAGCTTTCGCCGCATCCTTTAAAGGCTTGGAAAACATCAGCTTGGACGATGTTCTTGAAGCTGTGGACATCCCCGCCGACTGGCTGGAAAAGATGGCTGAAAAGCATCTGAGCGCCGAGGAAAAGGCCCAGATCGAGGCCGCAGGCGGCTTTGACAAATTGATGGAAACCCTGCGCAAACGGCTTGAAGAACAAAAAGGCCGTCATCAGGGCGGCAACAAATGGGTCGGCACGGCTGGCACCTCGCCCTTCGGTGCCTATGGCTACAATCCCGAAGGCGTGCGCATCGGCCAGGATGGGTCGCGCCACCAGCGCGCGGTCAAGGTCTGGGACAAACGTGAATTCAAGAACCTCGACGACACCGTCGAACTGGGCACCCGTAACATTAAAGTCGCCTTAAAGCGCTTGCGTCGCTGGGCGCGGGACGGCGCGCACGAAGAACTTGATCTGGGCGGCACAATCCGCGCCACAGCCGAGCATGGCTATCTTGACGTGAAAACGCGCCCCGAGCGTCGAAACGCCGTCAAGGTCCTGCTGTTTTTGGATGTCGGCGGCTCTATGGACCCGCATATCAAAACGGTCGAGGAATTATTCAGCGCCGCGAAGGCCGAGTTCAAGCATCTGGAATATTTCTATTTCCACAACTGCCTTTACGAAGGCGTGTGGCGCGATAACCGCCGTCGTTGGGCAGAACAGCTCTCGACCCATGAGGTCTTGCGCACCTACGGCCCTGATTACAAATGTATTTTCGTCGGTGATGCGTCGATGTCCCCCTACGAGATCGCCTATCCGGGCGGTGCCAATGAGCATTGGAATCCAGAGGCAGGATCGGTCTGGCTCACCCGCGCGCGCGACCAATGGAACAGCAGCCTTTGGATCAATCCGATCCCTGAAAAATACTGGCCCTACACCCAATCCATCAAAATGGTCCAAGAAATCTTTGATAACGAAACGATGGTGCCGATGACCCTCGAAGGGCTCAGCCGTGGCATGAAGGCGCTCACCCGCTGACCTGAAACCTAATTCGCTTCACCCTTTCACAAATACTCATCTGCGCTTGCCCTTCGGCGTAGACCGCCCATATTAGGGGCATGATACGCGTCATCCCAATCCTCCTTGCGGTGCTCTACGGCCTCGCCATGTATCGGTTCTCCGCATGGCGAACCGCCAAGGAACTGGACGAAAAATCCAGCGAACTGGTTGATCCCGCCTTGGGCGAGATGAGCAAGAAGATGGCTAAAGCACTCGATCTGCCGCGGATCAAGGTTCATATCTACGAGGTTGACCCTGTAAACGGGCTTGCGGCTCCTGACGGGCGGATCTTTATTACCCGTGGCTTTTACAATAAATTCCGCGCGGGCGAAGTATCGGCCGAGGAACTTGCCAGCGTGATTGCGCACGAACTTGGCCATGTGGCCTTGGGACATTCGCGCCGCAGGATGATCGATTTCTCGGGCCAGAACGCCATGCGCGCAGCACTCGGCATGATCTTGGGGCGGCTTATTCCCGGGGTTGGCATCTGGATTGCAAACATGATTGCCAGCCTGCTTGCCGCCCGCCTGTCGCGCAGTGACGAATACGAGGCCGATGCCTATGCCGCCGCTTTACTGACCAAGGCAGGTATCGGCGTCGCCCCGCAAATCTCGCTGTTCAAAAAGCTTGAGGCGTTGACCCAAAGCAACCATGGCAGGGCACCGGCATGGCTGATGAGCCATCCCAAAACCGAAGACCGCATCGCGGCCCTGACCAGCCTGCAAAAACGCTGGGAGCCCTAGCCAAGCGCCTTGGCAAGCCGTGGCAAACGCGCCTTTTTTAACAGGCTGCGCATGTCCCAATCTTGCCCGGATAGCCGCTGCGCCTGTGCCAGAATGCCTTGTGCTACGCTTTCCATTCTTTCGGGGTGCTCTAACCAGATGCCGTGCAGATAGCTGTCGGGATCCACGCGGGTCAGCCCCTCTTCGGCAAGGGTGCTGCGCGGAAAGTCCTTTGCATTCAAAGTCATGATGATATCTGCGTTGCCTGCGATCGCTGCGGCCAAGACGTGAATGTCGTTTTCATCTGGCAGGTACAGCCGCCGCTCCAAACCAGTGTTTGGTGCCACTTCCGCGCGGGGCCAGCTTGCGCGCAGCAAAGCGATCTCGCCGCGCGCTTGCGCCTCGCCGGTAGGTCCGATCTTGATGGCAGCGCGGGCCCACTCTTCCAAGATGCGCGCAGACCATAGTGGCTCGAAGGCACCCAAACGGGCGGCACCCAGCACCACTTCGCGCATCACCGTCGGGTATAGAACGCACGCGTCGATCAGTACCCGAACCGTCATTTACAGACGGAAAAACAGTGACTTAAGGTATCCAGTTTCGGCCAGTTGTGGCAGTTGCGGATGATCTGGCCCCGCAAAACCGGTGTGCAACATCGCAGCGCGTCGCCCTGCCCGACCTATGCCGCGGATAGACGACGTGCGAAACTGGTTCAAATCGGCCGCGTGCGAACACGAACACAGCCCCAGAATACCGTTCTCGGCCACAAGCGGTGCCGCTAGGCGCGCCAGCCGTTCGTAGGCGCGCAGGCCTGCTTCAAGTGCTGGCTTGCCCGGTGCAAAGGCGGGCGGATCGCAGATGACCACGTCAAATTCGGCCCCCTCGGCGCGCAGGGTTGTCAGCAAATCAAAGGCATCGCCCTGACGGGTTGCAAACCGGTCGGCAACGTCCATCGCTTCCGCACCTTTTTGGGCCAGATCCAGCGCGGGGGCAGACCCGTCCACAGCCAAGACCGACGCTGCACCGTTGGCGAGTGCAGCAAGACCAAAGCCGCCGACATGGGCAAACACATCCAGCACCCGTTTGCCTTTTGACAGGTTTGCGGCAAACGCGTGGTTGGGACGTTGATCATAGAAAATACCGGTTTTCTGACCGCCGGTCAGATCGGCCATGTAAATCGCACCGTTCATGGGCACAGGGATCGGCCCAGCCGGCGCCGAACCATGCAAGACGGT
Organism: Roseobacter sp.; assembly: GCA_024636495.1. GTDB lineage: Bacteria > Pseudomonadota > Alphaproteobacteria > Rhodobacterales > Rhodobacteraceae > Sulfitobacter. Next base: position 45,428 of record JAGXGZ010000082.1, read on the forward strand.
GCTGACATCATCCAGCCCTTCCAGCGTGCGCGTCCGTCCAGCGGCATTTTTCAACACATGCGTGATTCCAGTCTGCGCCATCAATGCGGCGGTCAGCGCGTCCAGATGCACGTCTGCCCAGGCGGCGTTCGGCTGGATCACAGCAGTATCGCCAAAGCGGTCGATCACCACACCGGGCAAGCCGTCGGCTTCGGCATGGATCAACCGGTAAAACGGCGCATCATAAAGCTGCTCGCGCAGCTGCAAAGCGCGCGAGATATGATCCTCAAACCATGCCTGATCGACCACCGCTTGCGCGTTCTGGTCCAACATGCGGCAAAATATCTTGGAAAGCGGGTTCACCGCGACAACGCCCATCACTTGACGTTCACTGTCTTCCAGAATGGCCAGACTACCGGGGGCAAGCCCTTTGGTGCGGCGATCGGTGACCATTTCATTGGCGTAAACCCACGGAAAACCGTGACGAATGGCGCGGGCATTGGCCTTGGGCAGCAGGCGAACTACTGGCAGGTCAAGGGCGGCGGACGGGGCGGATGCAAAAGGGGGCGTTGTCATAACGCCCCCTCTAGTCGGTTCTGATCGATTGGGAAAGCTCAGAGTTTGTTGAGCGCCTGAAACATCCCTAATTTCGCGTTTATGTGGCTGCCGGGTCTTTCAAGCTCTTGGCGTACCACATTGGCAAGATGTCCGGTAATGCGCACTTTCTGGGTTTGCCCCCGGCGATCCGCATCAATCGCTTCTTGCCCGCCAAAGCCGTCAAGATCGGCTCTGACCTCACGCGGGGGGGCCAAAAGCAGCCCGGTTCTGGTGTCGCGCAAGCTGAGCATAAACGTAATCGAATGCACGCCGCCCGTTGTATAGCGGGCTTTTTCGGTCAGCGCATGAAAACGCAGGACTTCGATTTCAACAAGTGTGGGGATCCCCCCTTGAACCGATCCGGCAGACTGCATCAAGGCAGCCTCAAAGATCGCTTTAACCTGGGCATGGCGGTCACCAACGGGGTCGCCGCGCCAGACGATATCGCCGTGCGGATAATAACGGTTGGCTTCTGATACCTTCAACTGCTCGGGCACCGCGACAGTGAACTTTTCGATCTGAAGATTGGGAAATGCAACGGGCTGAGGGGCCGGTTCTGGGCCGGCCCTGAGCATCATCTTGGGTGCATCGGGGTTGTAGATTGCATTGCGCGTTGCAGTGTCAGACGTGGCGCACGCCGACATCAAAGTGCCAATGGCCAGCACAACAAACAGTTTAAAAGGTTTCATTTCAGTCTCCCGCCGCCGGATATCGGCTTGTGTTGAGAAACTTATTGCCCCTGAATTGAGGCGGGTTTGCGGCAGAAATGAAGGCGACCTGTGACGATTTGAAGGTTTCTTTCCACGATTTTCGATAGAAACCTTTGTTATACTAGTGACGCGGGCGGCTTTTCCAACCGCCACGTCTGCGCGGGGCTGCCATGCCTTGCAACCCTTCACGCATGACGTCGGTCATCGGATGATCTGGCGCATCTTGGCCGTATCTTTCAAGCATCAACCGGATCGTGGGGCCTGTATCCGTGTTCAAAGGCAGGCTGAGCGCCCAATCCAGAAAGATGGTGCGGCATTCGGATTTTGTGATGCCGTCGATCTGATAGGCCTCAAAGATCAGGCCTTTGGGGTCATGCGCATCGCCCTTTTTCATGGGGTCTCCTTTTCGGCGTCATCTGCATAATCGGCAAATGCAGCCGTTATAATCTTAGCAGCCGTTTCATATGTCTGAGCCAAATGCGCCTCAAGAGCGTCCAGCGTGTCGCACTCAAGACTTCTGCTCAGAAAATCCTGCCCCGCCTGCCCCAGTTTTTCACTTTGCAAAACCGAAGCTGACAAAAGCCGGGTTGCAGATTGCAGCGACCAGCAGGTGGCATAGGTCTTTTTCAACACCTCGTTCTGCGGCGCATCAATAATCTTTTCAAAAACGGCTGCGTCCAGCCCCGAGGGGATCCGCAGAGCGATCTCGCCCCTTAACAGCGCACCCGCTTGGGCCAGCAATTCGATATCTTGCAGCCGGCCAGGACCGTTCTTGGCATCCCAAAGGCCGTCCGCTGCCTTGGCCGCCGCAAGCCGGGCGCGCATCTGCGCCACTTCACGAAGGGTTTCCGCGCGGTTGCGGGGTCTTGCCAGAACCTTGGTTCGCACGACCTCGAAATCATGGGCCAGATCCTGCGGGCCAGCCACAATGTCGGCGCGTGTCAGGGCCAGATGCTCCCAGACCCACGCCTCGCCCATTTGATAGCTTTCAAAGCTGGCAAAGCTGGTCGCGACCGGCCCCTGACTGCCCGAAGGCCGCAGCCGCATATCGACTTCGTAAAGCTTGCCCTGCGCCATCGGCGCGGTCATTGCCGTGATCATCGCTTGGGTCAGGCGTGCGTAATACAGCCTTGAGGCAAGCGGCCGCTTGCCATCCGACGTCTCGACCCCATCCGCATCATAGATCACGATCATATCCAGATCAGACGTCGCCGTCAGCCGACGCGCGCCAAGCGACCCCATGCCCACCAATACCGCACCGCGTCCGGGCGGAACGCCATGCTTGCGGGCAAATTCATCAATCACCACGGGCCACAGCGCTTGCAACACAGCGCGGGCCAGATCGGCATATTGCGCGCCTGCGGTCACAGCATCAGTCAGGCCACGCAGATGATGTACGCCCACACGGAAATGCCATTCGCGCGCCCAGCGTCGCGTCGCGTCCAGCCGCGCCTCGTAATCCCCTTCAAGCTTGAGAGTGGCACCAAGCGCGTCAATCAACGCCGCCTCGCCCGGCCAGTCGCTAAAGAAATCGCCCCCGATCACCGCATCCAGAACGGCGGCATTGCGCGACAGATAGTCGGCCAGTTCAGGCGATGTGCTGACGATATCGATCAGCAGGTCCGACAGTTGCGGATTGATCTTGAGCAATGAAAACAGCTGCACGCCCGCAGGCAGGCGCGACAAGAACCCGTCGAACGCGCGCAAAGCCTCGTCTGGTTTGCTGGCCCGCGACAGCCGCAATAAAAGCGCTGGCCTGAGTTCAGCAAACAGATCTGCGGCGCGCTGGCTGCGCAGCGCGGGATAGCTGAGCCAGCGGTCGATGACTGCACTGTCGAAAACATGGGCGTCCGGCTGCACCGCCGCATCCGGTTGCCCCGCATCCGAGCCTGCAAAGAACCCTTCGGTCAGTTGGTGCACCTCGGCCAGGCGGCGATGCAGATCGGCCTGCAAATCCTTAACATCCATATCCATCATCGCCGCCAGCCGGGCAAACCCTTGGTCGGATTTGGGCAAGGTGTGGGTCTGTGCGTCGCGGATCATCTGAACACGGTGCTCTACCGTGCGGTGGGCGCGGTAATGATCGGTCAATGTATCGGCCACCGTGGACGGCAGCCACCCTTTGTCTGACAAAACAACCAACCCCGCGCAGGTGCCGCGCACCCTCAGATCAGGATCACGCCCGCCCGCGATCAACTGACGGGTCTGGGTGAAAAATTCAATCTCGCGGATGCCGCCGCGCCCCAGTTTCATGTTGTGACCCGGCAAGGTGATCGGACCCCCAAGGCCTTTGTGCTCGCGGATCGCAAGGCGCATATCATGGGCGTCCTGAATGGCGGCAAAATCCAGATGCCGCCGCCACACAAAGGGGCGCAGCGCGTTCAGAAACGTCGTTCCCGCAGCCAGATCACCCGCCGCGGGGCGCGCCTTGATGTAGGCGGCACGTTCCCATGTGCGCCCAAGGCTTTCGTAGTAGCGCTCTGCCGCCTCCATCGCCATGCAGACAGGCGTCACAGCCGGGTCAGGGCGCAGGCGCAGGTCGGTGCGAAACACATACCCCTCGCCCGTCATATCGCTAAGCGTGCCGCTCATCATGCGGGTGGCGCGGACAAAGGCCGTGCGGGCGTCGTGGAAATCATCCGGATCAAAGCGGGTTTCGTCAAACAGGCAAATCAGATCTATGTCGGACGAATAATTCAGCTCGCCCGCGCCCATTTTCCCCATCGCAAGCACCACCATGCCTGCGCCACTTTGCGCGTCATCCGCTGTCATGCCGGGCAGTTTGCCGCGTTTGATCTGCACCTCCAGCGCGCTTTTGAGGGCGGCCTGACAGGCGGCATCGGCAAAATCACTGAGCACGCCAGTGACCTGTTCAAGTGACCACGCCCCTGCCAGATCGGCCAACCCCGTCATCAAGGCGATGCGCCGCTTGCCTTGGCGCAAATGGCTGCCAATCTGGTCGGGGGCCACATCGCCTGCCTCGCCGCCTGCCCCACCGCCTGCCCCGTCGATCACCGCGCGCACAGCCGCTGCGGGATTATCAAATGCGCTGGCGCACCATGCCGCTTCCTTTTGCATCAAGCCCAGCAGGTAGGGCGAAACCGACCCTGCTGCGGCAACCAGTTCGGCAAGCTCTGGCGTCAGATCGGGCAAGCAATCGCGCGCATCTTGGGCCTGATCGGTGGCGAAAATACGGGGGACGCGGGTCATTTGGCTGGTCAATGATGTCATAGTCCCAGCATTCGCCATTTCTTTGGGGTGGGTCAATGGCTGGTTTTATTCCATTAAATCAAACCGATCGGGACATAGGCGTAAAATAATGTAAAAAAGATTCACATCACCTCTTGCGGCAGGCAACCCAAATCCCAATCTAGTGTAATGTGAAAGGCATTTACATAACCTACACACCAAGAGGCCCGCAGTGTTCAGGGCCATCACACTCTGACCGAAAGGTACTTAAATGACTCAAACATATGCACCCGCCTACGCCCCGCAACACAACTGGCTTGGCCGCGCCGAAGACTTTCTGGACGAGAAAGGCAAAGCCGCCTGGATCGCTGCGATGGTTGTTGGTTTTATCGCCTTCTGGCCTGTTGGCCTCGCCCTTCTTGCCTATATGATCTGGAGCAAACGCATGTTTAAATCTTCCTCCTGCGCCAAACGCACATCCCACCGCCAAATGACCAGCCGGTCCACCGGAAACGCCGCATTTGACGCCTACAAGGCCGACACGCTGGCCCGTCTTGAAGAAGAGCAGACCAACTTCGAGGCCTTCCTGACCCGCCTGCGCGATGCCAAAGACAAGGCCGAGTTCGACGCGTTCATGGCCGAGCGTTCGACAAAAAGCGACGACGCGCAAACCGCCTGAGCTTGACCAATTGCCCGCGCCCCCCGACATTCGGGGGGCGATATGCCACCTTTGCCAAGGACACCCCCATGAGCATGACCCCTGATCCTGACGACCAGCCCGAATTTTACGCCGGTGTGCCAACCAAGCGTCTGTTGGCCTGGGTCGTCGATGCGATCATCATCATCGTCATTTGCCTGATCATCCTGCCTTTTACCGCCTTTACCGGGATCTTCTTTTTTCCTCTGATGATGCTTTTTGTTGGGTTCTTTTACCGCATCGCTACACTGGCCAACGGGTCTGCCACATGGGGCATGCGCCTTTTCGGAATGGAACTGCGCACAAGCCAGGATCAACCGTTCGATGGCGGCACAGCCGTTTTGCACACCCTGGGCTATACGGTCAGCATCGGGATGATGCCCTTGCAGCTTTGTTCAATGGTAATGATGGGCACAACTGCCCGCTGTCAGGGACTGACGGATATGGTCTTGGGAACGGTTGCGATAAACCGTCGCAAGGAAATCTAGGTAAACCCGCAACTTGGGCTTGGCGCGGCTATGACCTGTTGTTATCCTTTGCGTAACAACGACGGATTAAAATGCGCCATACCCTTCCCATTGCCCCGCAGTTCTATGTGACAGCCCCCCAACCCTGCCCCTATCTTGAAGGGCGGATGGAGCGAAAACTGTTCACAGCCCTTCAGGGCGAATCTGCTGCCAAACTGAACGACAGCCTATCGGGGCAAGGGTTCAGGCGGTCGCAAAATGTGCTGTACCGCCCGTCCTGCGCAGATTGCAGCGCCTGTCTGTCTGCGCGGATCAGTGTCGCTGATTTCGTCCCCAGCAAAAGCCAGAAGCGCACCATCAGACGCAACGCCAACCTCAGCCGGCGTGCCACATCGCCTTGGGCCACCGAAGACCAATACGAGCTTTTCCGCCGCTATCTTGACAGTCGCCACGCCGACGGTGGCATGGCAGACATGGATGTCTTCGAATTTGCCGCGATGATCGAAGAAACCCCGATCCGCAGCCGCGTTGTGGAATACAAAGACAACAAGACCCGCGATTTGATCGGTGTCTGTCTGACCGATATTCTGGGCGACGGTGTGAGCATGGTGTATTCGTTCTACACCCCCGATCTGCCGCAAAACGGTTTGGGCACGTATATAATTCTTGATCACATCGAAATCGCCCGCGCGGCGGGCCTGCCCTATGTCTATCTGGGCTACTGGGTGCCCGGCAGTCAAAAGATGGGCTACAAGGCCAAATTCTCCGGCCTTGAGGTGTACATGGGCGGCAAATGGCAAAAGATGAAAGACCCATCGGACTTTCATCCTGACCAACATCCGTTGAACACGGACCCCATTGCCGAACAGGTCGCCAACATCGCCCTCCCCGATCTAACGTCGCCAAAAGCTTGATCGACAAACAGCCTTTCAAGAACGCGACATGTGGCACGTGGTTTCACAAGACTCCCTGAAATCAGGGTGGTGCCCAGATTTTGAGGGCATATGAGGAGGATTATCGTGGCCTATGATTTTATAATCGTCGGGGGTGGCTCAGCCGGGTCGGTCATGGCGGCGCGCCTAAGCGAAGATCCGACAGTCAGCGTATGTCTGCTGGAGGCCGGCGGCAAAGGAACAAGCATTCTGCTGCGCGCGCCGGTCGGGGCGGTTGTCGCGTTGCCGGGCTATGGCAAATTGTTCAACTGGGCCTTTAAGACAGTGCCACAACCCGGGCTAAACGGGCGCCAAGGGTATCAGCCGCGTGGCCGCGCGCTTGGGGGGTCCTCTGCAATCAACGCCATGCTGTACGTGCGCGGGCACAAAGCAGACTATGACGATTGGGCCGCATCAGGCTGCGACGGCTGGTCCTGGCAAGAATGTCTTCCCTATTTCAAGAAAGCCGAAAATAACGAGCGCGGCGGGGATGACTTTCACGGCGATGCGGGCCCCTTGCAGGTCTCAAACCAGAAAAGCCCGCGCCCGATTACCCATGCCTTTTTAGAGGCTGCCGCACAAAAGCAGTACCGCCGCCGCGACGATTTTAATGACGGCGACAACGAAGGGGTCGGGCTTTATCAGGTCACACAATTCCACGACCCCGCCAAGACTGGAGAGCGGTGTTCGGCGGCGGCGGGCTATCTGCATCCGGTCATGAACCGTGCCAACCTGACCGTAATCACCAAGGCCCGCGCCACCAAAATTCTGTTCGAAGGAAAACGCGCCGTGGGCATCGCCTACCGTCAGGGCCGGACAACCAAAGAAGTACGCGCGACAAAAGAAGTAATCCTGTCGGGCGGCGCGTTCCAATCGCCGCAGCTTTTGCAACTGTCAGGCGTAGGGCGTCCCGAAGACATCACACGCCACGGCATCGACATGGTGCATGAAGTACGCGGTGTCGGGCAAAACTTGCAAGACCATCTGGATTTCACCCTGTCCTACAAAAGCGATGACACAAATAACTTCGGGATCGGTCTGACGGGAACCGCGCGCTTGGCGGCTGCGGTCGTGCAATGGTGGCGCAAAGGCACGGGCATGATCGCGACCCCATTTGCCGAAGGGGGTGCATTTCTAAAGACAGATCCTTCGCTGGGACGGCCCGACATACAGCTGCATTTTGTGATCTCGGTCGTGGATGATCATGCGCGGCGCTTGCATTTGGGCTATGGCTATAGCTGCCATGTCTGTACCTTGCGCCCCTACAGTCGAGGCGCGGTATTCTTGCAAAGCGCCGATCCCTTGGCCGACCCCGGCATCGATCCAAACTTCCTGTCAGATCGGCGCGATCTGGAGACGACGATCAAAGGGGCAAGGATCACCCGCGAAATCCTGCAATCGCAACCGATGGCAGGCTATATCAAAAAAGAGCTGTTTGACCTTAAAGACAATATGACCGACGCCGAATGGGAAAGCCACATTCGCGCCCGCGCCGACACGATCTATCACCCCGTCGGCACCTGCAAGATGGGCATCGACGACATGGCGGTGGTCGATCCGAACCTTAAGGTACATGGCGTGCAAGGTCTGCGTGTCGTGGATGCGTCGATCATGCCAACACTGATCGGCGGCAACACAAATGCGCCCACGATCATGATCGCAGAGAAATGCGCTGATATGATCAAGGCGGAATACGCCCAAGGGTAATGCTGCGCGCCGATCCAGGCCGATACTTAAGCAAAGCAGACAGAGCTGCGCGTTTCATCTGGATTGCTCATACGTTCCCGCCCGCACGGATAGCTATTGAGGAACTAGCGCAAAAAGTGCAAAATATTCAGGTCACTGCGCAATCGACCGGACCTGACAGGGGAGCCTTTTCAAATGCTTGTTTTCTTTAAGGAACGGCTCGCTTTTCTGTCTGTCCCCAAGACCGGGACCACAGCCTATGAGACCGCATTGGCGCCCCGCGCCGATATGGTGATCACCGAACCCCCGATGCTCAAGCATGCGCCCGTTTACCGGTACAACCGCTTTGTACGGCCGATGTTTCTAAAGGTCTGCGATGCCGAGATGGAGCTGATGGCCGTTATGCGTGAACCGATCAGCTGGCTGGGCAGCTGGTATCGCTACCGTCGCCGCCCCTTCATGCAAGGCAAACCCAATGCCACCTTTGACGTGAGCTTTGACGAATTCATCTTGGCGTATATGAAAGGCAGCAAACCGGGTTTCGCGGATGTTGGCAGTCAGCTTAATTTCATGGCTCCCCAACCCAATGGCACCGGGATCACGCATTATTTCCGCTATGAAGATCAACCACGACTTCAGACGTTTCTACAGGACCGTCTTGAGGTCAGCTTGGATCTGAAACGCGAAAACGTCTCGCCCCAGATGGATCTGACATTGTCGCCCGACATAGAAGAGCGGTTTCGTCGCAAGTTTGCCGAGGAATTTGCCCTTTACGAGTCGATTCCCTGATCAGCGCATCTGACGATGGACCGTGTTGGTCAGATCCGTCAGGGAAAACGGCTTGGGCAAGAAGACAGAGTTCGGGATCGACATCTGGGCCGCGCCAAAGCTGTCCTCCGCATAGCCCGATACAAACACGACCGGAACGCCCGGACGGTTTTTCAGCGCTTCGCGTACCCAGCTGGGGCCGTCCATGCCCGGCATGATCACATCCGTTACAAAAACGTCGATGTTCAGCGTTTCATCCTCCAGCGTTTTCAACGCGACTTCGGCTGATTCAGCTTCCAATACTGTATAGCCGCGCAGGCGCAATGCCCTGCTTGCAAAGGCGCGAACCGGGGCTTCGTCCTCGACCAAAAGCACAATTCCATCTTCGAAATTGGCCACAGGCATGGGAGGCGGGATCAGCTTTTTGGGTTCTGACGCGGCGATGCTGATCATGACAGGGAAATAAAGGGTAAAGACCGTCCCAACCCCGACCTTGCTGTCGATAAAGATGAACCCCCCCGATTGCTTGATGATGCCGTAGGCCGTCGAGAGGCCCAGCCCGGTACCCTCGCCCGTGCGTTTGGTTGTATAAAACGGCTCGAACACCTTTTGCAGCTTGTCCGCAGGGATACCGGACCCTGCGTCCTCAACCTGAAGCGTGACATATTTTCCGGCAGGCACCGTAACGCGGTCGCGCGTCATGGGGTCTGCAAGGCTAAGGCATTCGGTGGTAATCTTGATTTCTCCGCCCTCTGGCATTGCATCGCGGGCGTTTACCACGAGGTTCATAAGCACTTGTTCTAATTGGCGTTTATCTGCCCGGATCGGCTTCAAAAGCGGGTCATGCCAAACGCTCAACGTCACCTTTTCCCCAACCAGCCGGTTTAGCAGATGGGTCAGATCCGCCAAGGTATCGCGCAGGTTCAAGATTTCAGGCCGCAAGGTCTGCTTGCGCGAAAAGGCAAGCAACTGCCCCACCAAAGCCGCTGCCCGGTTTGCATTCTGATTAATCTGGATCAGATCACTATAGTCGGGATCGCCCTGATCATGGCGCAACATAAGCAGGTCACAGTGCCCGGAGATGGCGGTTAGCAGATTATTAAAATCATGTGCAACGCCCCCCGCAAGTTGCCCGATTGCCTGCATTTTCTGACTTTGAACAAATTGCGCTTCGAGTGTTTTCAGCTCGGTCGCGTCGTTTAAAACGGCGATCAATGCAGGCTTTCCCTGATCGGAAACCAAGCTAAGGGTCACCTGCACAAAGACTTCCCTGTCGTCCCGCTTAAGGCGCAAGAATTCGGATTTCTGTACCAATCTGCCCGCAAGCGTGTCGGTCAGCCAGTCGTTGATCGATCGGCCCAACCCCTCCATCAAGTGCGTTAGATGCGCGTCAGGTTCCAAGGTGTCACCCACAAGGGTCAATGCCATTTGATTATACATCAAGACGGCACCGCTTGGGGCGATCTTGATCAGCGGGATCGGCAAATCCTGAAGTGCTTGCCATCCGCTATCGTTTGATCGTCCCGTGCTGTTTGGCAATAAATAAATGGCCTTGCGACCCGCTCCTGCATCTATTTCGGCGATCAGCATTCTTTCACCGCCATCCGCTGTTGTCACCTCGGCGACGTCACCATGCGTTACCGGTAAAGTTTTAAAGACACGGTCCAGACTCTTGATCCGTGACCCCAAAAGCGCGCAGGCCGCTTCATTCATGAATAGAACCGTCCCTGACCGCCCGATCATCAGCATAGGCAGGCTTTTCTCGTGGCCGCGTGCGCCAAGCGATCCTTTGTGCTGAATGGTTTCCAGCCGCCACAAAAACCCGTCAGAAACCCGATGTGCCGACAATCGCATTTGGCCGGACCGCGTCAAAATATCCTCGCGCGCGCTACCGGTTCCTTCCGCATGGGTCTGCAAACGACGCACGATGGAAGCCGGATTTGCAAACTGAGTTGCCAAAAACGCAACAACTGTAACGGCTTCGTTGTCCTGATTGAGCGTTTTCGCAGCCAAATTCTGCGCGGTTACAACACCGTCTTCGGTCGCGAAGACGCTGGGGCTTGCATCATTGGCGATAAAATCTGTGACCGCTTGCTGGTCCCTGCGCGACCGGCTTTTCTGAATGATATCAGCGGCAGTCCCCAAAATTGCGACGCTTGAAAACGCGCCGCCCGCCGATATCAATATGATGGTCAGGGGATGAGATGATGATGCATAAGCAGCAATCAAAGCCAAAAACGCAGCAACCACCAACAAAAGCATGCGACTGCGTCTGGATAAAGCAATCATGCCCGCCTGCTTTGACAATGATGCCACCTTTCCAAATAGACCACGGTATTCGTCTACGTGATGAGAGGTTAATCACTTGTTAAATTCAGTCGGGATCTACCGCTAAACACGCATAGGTTGTTGTTGCATAGGGTCAGTATCTTTTCAAGTGTGTCGTGAAAAAACCGTCACCGTCGGCATCTGCATCAAACCGCTTTTGAAAATCAACCGCCCAGTCTGGATGCTTTTCAAGAAACGCCGTCACCCTGTCTTCATTTTCAACAGAAAGCACCGAACAAGTCGCATACACCAAACATCCGGCGTCGGTGGTCAATTTGGCGGCAGCATCCAGAATACTATCTTGAATTGCAGTTAATTCTTGCAATCGCGCAGGCGTCAGCGTCCATTTCCCTTCGGGAGAGCGCCGCCAAGCACCACTTCCGGAACATGGCGCATCGCATAAAACAACGTCAAACGGTGCCTCTTTTGCAAGATCCTCTGTCTCGACCTGACGGATGGATCTGCCCGCACGCTCGGCTCGCGCGGGCAGATCATGCATGCGGCGCGTATCTATATCATGGGCGAAAACATTCGCCTTTGGCTCCATCGCGATGGCCAAAGCCTTACCACCACCGCCAGCACAGTAGTCCAACACCCGACCTGTCTTGGGCATGGCCGCGACAATCGCTTGGCTGGCGGCATCCTGAAGTTCAACTTCACCTTGTAAGTAGCTGGAAGAATTACGGATTTTACGTTCCCCTTCAACAACAGTCAAAGCGGTTTGGGCCAGTTGGTTGTGCCGTGTTTCGATCCCCTGTGCGGCAAGCGTCTGGGTAGCAGAACCAACATTTGTCTTACCAGTATTGACCCGCAATGTGATCGGAGCGCGGGCCTGAAGTGCAAGGGCCACAGCCTGTGCACGCGGTCCAAGTGACGCCTTGAATTCAGGGATGATCCAATCCGGCAAATTCCACAAAACGGGCTCGTCCGGCGTGGTTTCTGGACCTGCTTGTTCGGCCTCGCTCAAGGGTTGCGGCGCATGACCTACACCATTAAAAATATCTTCTAGATCAATGCCTTGCTCACGAAAGCTGCCAATCATCAATGCGCGGCCGCTTTCGCCCCCGCCGTAATGCGCTGCGGTTCTGCGGTGGCGCAAGACGTCAAACACATGATCGCGCACTGCGGCGCGGTCTTTCGATCCGGCAAACCGACTGCCGCGCGCCCATCGGGTCATCGCCTGCTCGGCGGGCAGCCCTTCGGCCATTGCGTCAAAAATTTCAATTGCAGCCGAAACGCGTGCGCCGGGGGTCATATAAGTACCACGTATATTTTCCTTTTACTTCAAATTCTTGAGGGTCTTAATCAATTTTGCAACCGGGGCTTTCGCGGGTGGTCTGCACGTCGTAACCATGCGTCATTTCTGATTGACACATCCATGTTTTTTCAGCCGTATCCCGCGTTACTGCACATCAGGCGAACCGCGTCATGTTCAATTCTACACTCGTAAGCGGCTGAATAAAAGACCACCATCAACGCTTCGAAATCTGAAACTTCGGGCACCGGACCACCTTTCGTGATCGTATCTATCTGGCGTCATATGCCGGGATTTGACGATCTGGCGCCTTTGTTCCAGCTGGAATGTCGAAGCTTCCCATACCCGCAGCAAGTGCGGCATCGCTTATGCGGTCGTCCGGCCAATCGATAAACAAGCGCCGTCACCTGACGGAATGACGCGCTGCCGACCCACATGCGATGCGAATACGCAGTGCAGTGAGCGATGTTGGGTCGCCCTAAATTGTAATCGCCTATGTTTGAAGCTGCTGGTGGTCAAAAACCAATTCCCGAACTGATTGAACGTCGATGGACCGTATCGCTTATGTCATCGGCCTTTTGGTCATTGAACTGGTTTTTTGGGCTTCCGTTAAGCGGCTTGGCGCAGTCAGGCCGCAGCCAGTGATTGATCGATGGATGACGTCACGGACCTGATTTCCGTCAAGGCTACAGGTGCTGCGTCCTGAAAATATCGACCAACTTGGAAAATGTCGCCTGCGACGAAAAAGAAACTTGTGGGTTCATCCGGCGGTATTTCTTGATATGCGCCCTAGCACTGATGCTGATCGCGGGGAGGAGCTGCGGGCTCACTGCGGGCCTAGGGTGTCCTAGCATTCTGGCTTTCATAGAAAGGGGGCCAACCGATGCCATAGGCGTCAGAAACCGCTTTTCACCAAGAGTGGCTAAAACTTCGCGATGTCGGCCACGGGCAATCTGGGTCATCTTTTTTGACTTGTCGAAAGTTTCGCTTATCCGGCCACTTTGTGGCAAAAATCACCCGCTCAAAGCATCTGAAATTGCCAATAGCAAATCAGCTTTGGGCACAGGTTTCATCAGGCGAATGTCTTCGGGGCGCAATCCGTTTCCATGGACGGTTGCCTCGCTGGCATAGCCGGACAGAAAGATCATCGGCAAATTTGGATCCAGCACCCGGATCGCTTTGGCCAAGGTCGTGCCCTGAAGCGTGCCGGGCATGACGATGTCTGTCACGAGCAGATCGAACCCCTCTGCGCTTTGAAAGATCCTTAGGGCATCGTCTCCACTCGATGCCTCCGTTACGTGGTAACCGGCCGCCCGCAGTGTGGTCGACAAAACCTGTCGGACCTGTCTTTCGTCTTCGACAAGCAGGATGCGTTGGTCGCCCCCTTGTTCCACGCGGCCGACTGTCGCGTCGTCGCGTGCGTCTTGCGAGACGCTTGCATGAATGGCGGGAAAATAAAGCTTGAAGGTGGTGCCTTCGCCCACCTCGGTATAGATTTGGACAGTTCCGTTCGACTGCTTGACGAAGCCCTCGACCATCGCCAACCCCATACCAGAGCCTTCTCCTGGTCCTTTGGTGGTGAAAAATGGCGCAAAGATATGTTCGAGCGTGTCCGGTGATATGCCGCTCCCTGTGTCGCTGACCGCGAGCATGGCGTAGCGGCCCGGTTCAAGCTCTGCTTTGCGTTGATCGATATAGGCGTTGTCGATGCGAATGTTGGCCGTTTCGATTGTCAGCTTGCCGTGACCGTTCATTGCATCGCGCGCGTTGAGTAAAAGATTCAAAAGCGCACTTTCGAGCGATGCCCGATCGACCCGCGCTTGCCAAAGCCCCGCTAGCAGCGAGGTTTCGATCTCGACGGCTTCCGGAAGCGCCCGTTCCATCCAGTTTTTCGAATTCCGGACGACGCAACCTAGATCCAGCACCTCAGGCTCGAGCCGGGCCTTACGGGCATGGGCAAGCATGGCGCGGGTCAGTACTGCGCCGCGCTTGGTCGCCTCCAGACCTGAATCGATAAAGCGCAGACGGTCTATGTCTTCCTCGTCATCTTTGAGCAATTCGAGATTGCCCATGATGATCGCCAAAAGGTTGTTAAAGTCATGTGCGATGCCCCCGGTCAGCCTGCCGATGCTTTCCATGCGCTGTGCACTATGCGCGATCTCGGCTTGACGCTGTGCCTCTTCCTGTGCGGCCACCTCTTCGGTGGCATCGACCATCACGCCGTCGATCCGGTATGTGCCATCGCCAAGATCCGTTGCTTTGCCAAAAAAATCGATCCAGCCAGCGGGAATCTTGCGGCGGGAATACATCGCCGTGCCATTGCGCGCGCTCTCGACCATCATCTCGGAGGCCTTTTCGACCTCTTCCTGCAACTTGTTGGCATCAAGAATAGATGGCTCATCATAAGCCTGCTGCGGGGTCACGCCCCAGAATTTTTCGCACTTGTCGCTGAGATATAGATGCCTCACCACGCGACCGGGTGCCCAGATACCCTGATAGATCAATCCGGGGAACCCTTCGGTTGCCAGCCTCAGGCGTTCGGCTGTTGTGTCATGCTCCGTTCGCAGTTTCTGGAAATCCGTCAGATTGATGTTCAGACCAAATGCGGTTGACCCGCTGCGATCCTGCCCATCGCCGACTTGCCAAACGCGCTTGACGAACATCATCTCGCCTGTGGTCTTATAGACCCGGCCGACGTCACGTGTGACTGTGCGATCCCCAGCCAGCCCACGTGCCGCATTTGCCATCAGCTCAGTGCGATCATCGGGATGCAACAGTGCCGCGTAGGCTTTGTCGCGTTGCTCGGGTGGCGTGTCCCTCATGCCGTACATATCAAGCAGGCTTTCGTCCCATTTAAAGCTGCCTCGCTCTGAATCGAAGCTGAACGATCCGACACCCGCCTCTTCGTAAAGCATCTGCATCTGGCGCGCGCGCAGCATATTCTGTCGGCTCGCATCCGTCACCCGCGCGACATCACAGATCACAAACCAAACAAGAAAAATCGAGCCGGCATTGACCAGATAGGTCGCTAACAAGACCGGCAGCGCTGCCGCGATATCGACCGATTCACTTTGGCTGATGGCAAAAATAATGCTGATGCTGATTGCGCCGAAAACCAAAAATATGGCCAGAATAAGCGAACGTCGCGTCGGGTTGGGCCAAGATTGGAACGGGGCCCACCAACGCAGCCCAATACCGATTAGGACGTAGGCCGCTTCGATCAGGATGCCCACAATCTGCATGTCACCTCCCATGACATATCGGGCGATAGCAGCGATGACAAAAGCGATAAGCCCCGCTAACGTGCCGCCAATATACGCCGCAAACAGCAGCGGACCCACGACACCGTTGATAAACCCCGCATCACCTGGCAATTCATATCCGGCGCGAACAGTCAGTGCGGCGGCAATGCCGAACGCCAGACCAAGCGCACCGCGATGCACCATCCCAACCCTTCGTTTTCCTTGGTAGATCAGAAGAAAAACCAACGCCCCACCCAGCAATGGCACGGCCAGAACGCTGTCGACGACGGACGAAAAGATTTCATTCATCCTGCCATGCCCATCCGTTCAAGCGTCCGTATCGTCAGCAGCCTTTTACGGTTGACGCAAGTGGCGCGCGTTGGGGATGAATCGGGGGTATCTTCCTCTAAACTGATGGTCCAAAGACGTGGCTCGACAGTCACTGCTCTATGCCTCTTTCGGATCGATCTGGGCCAGAAGCGCCGCCTCCTCTTCCAGCATGGCAAGGAAAACCTCTCGCGACAGGGGCTTGTAGATGCTTCTGCCCACCGGCAAGTCGCGCGCTGTGGCGATCAGCTTTGCGGCTAGCATTGGCGCGTCTTCGCCCCCCGTCATAAAGCGGATGCGCAGGGGTCTCTGAACCAAGACAATATCTTCTATCGCTTCTATGCCGTCCTTGACCGGCATATTTATATCGATCAGCAACAGGACTGGCTCACGCCCGGCGGATAGAACGTCGTGCAAATCGGCACCTGACAAACAAGTCTGGACAGTCCAGCCAGCACGTTGCCCGAACGAAGCATACAACTGCAAAAGTTCTGGATCGTCTTCTGCTATAATAAGCTGGGGCATGTGGTGTACCGATCAAACAATTTCAACCTATGGTATAGTTTATTTCTCTGCCGTCGAGCGAAAATGGAGATATATCAAAATATTCAGATGTATATTTCACAAATAGTGGCGTCGCCCTGCACCAAGACGATCCTGCCAGAGCGAATGCCTCTTTTTCCACGCGGTGGCGCGGCACCGCGACCGCATTGGTACGCGGCGCACCAGGCAGTCGGTAATCACAGCGCCTTAGGTCTTAGCTTTGTGCCGTAAACCCATTCTTTCGATGCGGGGCCCT
Source organism: Roseobacter sp. (assembly GCA_024636495.1). Lineage (GTDB taxonomy): Bacteria > Pseudomonadota > Alphaproteobacteria > Rhodobacterales > Rhodobacteraceae > Sulfitobacter. The sequence goes on from JAGXGZ010000082.1 coordinate 62,404, forward strand.
TGGGTGCAAAGCCGTCGTGCGACAAACGCATGGCTGTCGTTCGAAAATAGCCATAGAAGGATGGAACTGAAACGCAGTCAGGCCTTAGGGCCGCTGCGCAAATAGGAGCGGCGACCATGGTAGAGCCAGAGACATTTACGTTCCTTGCAAATCTCGCAAAGAACAATCGCAAAGCTTGGGTTGATGCGCACCGCGAGGAACGCGATGATGCGCTGCGCAATTTCACGGGCATTGCAATCACGCTGCACGACTATGCTGATCGCTTCGATCCTTCTGTGACTCATACAAAGTTTAAACCCAAGCAAAGCTATTCCAAGTTCTTTCAAGAGGCGCGTGATCGCATTGGGCCAGGACTTTACCGCACGGACATTGATGTTTTTGCCAACGCCGGTGATCCCGCCGAAGACGTCGGATATTACCTTCACATCGAGCCCGGCAATTGCCACGCTGGGGCTGGGCTTTTCCATCCATCAAAATCAGCCCTTGCAAGAATGCACGCGCGTTTGGTCGATGACCCGCAGGGATTGAACGACATCGTGACCAATCCCGAGTTTGCAAAGGTATTTCCAGATGGAATCGTGACGCGGAAAGCCCTGAGCGTTGTGCCAGAAGGTTTTCAAAGCAACGATCCCGCAGCGCCCTATCTGAAAATGGTCGGATTAGGATGCCGTAGAGACCTGCCAGATGCCCTTTTGCTTGATGACGATTTGATTGATCTGTTGATCGAAATCTTTCGTACTGCCAGCCCGGTCGTTCGATACTTCGACTAATTCCGCCTGAGCCTTGGAATGGTAAGGTGAAATGCGGGAGGATAAGCAGATTGCACAAGATGCATCGTGCCTGCTGGTATGCGACAATCGCGGCTTTCTGCCCTGCGTTCTCTGCTCCGGATCAGAGAGGCGAGCAAGCCTTGTTAATACGGTATGTCGGGATCAGACAGTTCGTTTTGGCATTCCGGCATAAAGCACCGGACATTTTATGCCATGTCTTCTACGCCGTTACTTAATGTTTCAGCGTGTCTGGCGACATCGGGATTGGCGTTGACCCGGTCAATCAACCCTTACCTGATTTGCTTATCTTCAGGGGCGATCTCTTTGCCCAGATCCCGCATGGCCTGCGGCTTTGTCCATGCGCCACCAGCAACTTTTTTTGGCGAACATAGTTGGGAGATGATCGGTTCAGAGTCACCAGAAAAGCGCGATGCAAACTCCCTGCATGGCTTCCTAAGACTAACTTTCATCGTCGTTCGGATTGCGCCTGAAAAACGCTGGGGATTGCCCGCTCCTATCGGAAATTTTTTCGACGGCGTGGCCGAACTTGGCCGGTGTGCGGGCATGACGGGCGGGCTTGTGTTCCTTTTGCGCGACGACCGTGGCAAAGCTCAGGCCGTTCAAACCGTCCGGACGCACCATGACAACCGTGAGCCCTGCACTAGTGCTGTCGATATGCGCACAGGCGGCCATCCCCCATCGGCAATCTGATAGATAAGTTCAAAAAAGGTCTGCGCATTTTGGCTTTTGGAGGGCTCTAGTTCGGCGCTTACAAAGGTCTCGCCTGCCATATCGGAGTGTCACAGAAACGCCAGCACCGCGTCGAGCATCGAAATCTGGATATGTCAGCACCCTTGGGCGCGGTGCGTCAGTCCTTGAAGCAAGATCAAATGCAAACGTAAATTCCGGGACGTTCCGCGCAAATTGGGGTGCGTTCCAAGAAGAAGGGCCGGCCTATTTCAAACGGCGGCCCTTCTCATCATTCAATAATATAAAGTTATCCGACCCGATAATTCGGAGATTCCCGCGTAATCTGCACGTCGTGCACATGGCTTTCTTTCAAGCCTGCCCCGGTGATTTTGACGAAAGTGCAGTTCTTGCGCATCTCTTCAACAGTGCCGCATCCGGTATACCCCATGGCCGCGCGCAGACCGCCGACCATCTGATGGACGACCGCTGCGGCAGAGCCTTTGTAGGCCACCTGCCCTTCAATCCCCTCAGGCACCAGCTTGTCGCTGGCCGCATCCTTTTGGAAATAGCGATCCGCAGACCCGCTGGCCATCGCCCCAAGCGACCCCATACCACGGTAACTCTTGAAGCTACGGCCTTGATAAAGAATAACTTCTCCGGGGGATTCATCTGTCCCTGCGATCATTGATCCCACCATAGCACACGACGCGCCTGCCGCGATCGCTTTTGCGAAATCACCCGAGAACTTGATGCCCCCGTCAGCTATCACCGGGATATCATCTGCGGCTTTTGCGCAATCCATGATCGCCGTCAACTGCGGCACGCCGACCCCTGCGACCATCCTAGTGGTACAGATCGAGCCTGGCCCGATACCAACCTTGACCGCGTCCGCCCCGGCACCAATCAACGCGCGGGTCGCCTCGCCAGTGGCGACGTTTCCTGCAATGACCTGCACCTCGTTGCTAAGCGTCTTGGCGCGCTCGACTGCGATTGCAACCCCTTCGGAATGGCCATGGGCGGTGTCGATCACAATGATATCCACGCCTGCATCCACCAACGCCTGCGAGCGTTCAAACCCGGCGTCGCCGGTGGTCGTCGCCGCTGCCACACGCAAACGGCCAAGGCCATCCTTGCAGGCAGTGGGGTTCAGTACCGCCTGTTCGGTGTCTTTAAGGGTCAAAAGCCCCGTCAACTTGCCCTTACTGTCTGTCACCAGCAGCTTCTCTATCCGGCGCGCTTTCATCAGGCTGATCGCCTCGTCGCGGTCGGCTGGTTCGTGCAGGATCGCCAGTTTGTCGGTCGTCATCATCAAATGCACAGGGGTATCATCGGCCGTGGCAAAGCGCATGTCGCGGTTGGTTACAATGCCCACGACGCGCCCTGTTTCATCCACCACAGGAAACCCGGTAACTTTATAGCGTTCTTGCAGCGCCTTCGCGTCAGCCAGCGTCTGGTTGGCGCGCAGTGTGATCGGGTTGTAGACGATCCCGCTTTCAAAGCGTTTGACGCGGCGGACTTCTTCGGCCTGCTCGGCGATGGTCAGGTTGCGGTGGATCACGCCCATCCCGCCCGCCTGCGCCATGGCGATGGCCATGCGCCCTTCAGTCACCGTATCCATCGCAGAGCTAAGCAGCGGGATGTTCAACGCAATCGATTTCGTTACAAACGTGCGCGTATCGGCCGTGGACGGCAACACGCTTGATGCCGCTGGCACCAGTAGTACATCATCAAAGGTCAGAGCCTCACGAATCTCCATTTTGCACCTCGGCTTAACATGGGTTCATTTGGCGGTTTCCTATTTCACGGATGGTCACGATTGGAAAGGGCCATTCGGGCCGATGCTGCATTGCAAACAGGTTATAGCTGGGCGAAGCTGAGGATATCTCGGCGTAAAAGGGAAAGCACAGATGGCCAATCACGGATATGACGGCGGCAGGCTGGACCTGCCTTTTGTCGGTATCTCGACCTTTGGCAAGCGCCCCTACCAGCCTGATTGGGCTGCGTTGGATGCCGATGTGGCCATCCTGGGCGCACCTTATGACGCGGGCACCCAATGGCGGGCAGGTGCCCGGTTTGGTCCGCGCGGGGTGCGCGAGGCGTCGACCTTGTTCAATTTCGGCCATGCGGGGGCGTATGATCACGAGGATGACGCTGTTTATTTGCCCGGTGACGTCAATATCGTGGACATCGGCGATGCCGACATCGTGCATACCGATACCGAACAAAGCCACGCCAATATAGAGACCGGGGTGCGCGCCATTCTGGATGCAGGTGCCCTGCCCGTTGTGATTGGCGGCGATCATTCGATCAACATCCCCTGCATCCGCGCCTTTGACGGGCAAGGCGATTTTCACATTCTCCAGATCGACGCGCATCTGGATTTCGTGGACGAGCGCCACGGGGTCCGCCACGGCCACGGCAATCCCATGCGCCGCGCGGCCGAGCAGGATTATGTCACAGGGCTGACGCAGGTTGGCATCCGCAATGTCAGCTCCACCGCGCGCGAGGGCTATGATGATGCACGCGCCATGGGGTCGGACATCATCTCGGTCCGGCAAGCGCGCAAGATGGGCACCTTGGGCGTGCTGGGGCATATTCCGGACGGCGCGCGGCTCTATGTGACGATTGATATTGATGCCTTTTGCCCGTCGATTGCGCCTGGGACCGGCACGCCGTCCCATGGGGGTTTTTTGTATTATGAGGTGATCGAGCTTTTGCAAGAAGCGGCCAAGCGTCACGAAATCATCGGGATCGATCTGGTTGAGGTGGCACCGGATTATGACCCGACGGGATCGACGAGCATTCTGGCCGCGCAGGTTTTGTTGAATTTTCTGGGCTTCATTTTTCATGCGCGGGCGGTGCGTGGGGGGTGATGTTGTTCTTTGGGGCGCTGCCCCAAACCCCGGGATATTTAAGAGCCAGAGAAGAAGAGATGAAAAGCGCTTCGGCGTATAAGAGACTCTCAGGGCGTGGATGCGACGATTTGTGACGTATCTTGGCTTTTGTCTGGCGAAAGCTTCGCTATGTTGCGGCAAAGCTTTGAGGACTGAATAAATGAGCAATGATCCACTGGTGGTATTCACGCCTTCGGGCAAGCGCGGGCATTTCCCCAAGGGCACGCCCATTTTGACGGCCGCCCGTCAGTTGGGGGTCGATCTTGATTCGGTTTGCGGCGGGCGCGGCATTTGTTCGAAATGTCAGGTGCAGCCGGGCTATGGGCAGTTTTCCAAACACGGCGTGACCGTTCACGATGACGCGTTGACTGAATGGAATTCGGTCGAACAGCGCTACAAGGACAAGCGCGGGATGATCGACGGCCGCCGTCTTGGCTGTCAGGCACAGGTCATGGGCGATGTGGTCATTGACGTGCCCGCCGAAAGCCAGGTCCACAAGCAGGTGGTACGCAAGCGGGCCGAGGCGCGCGATATCGTGCTCAACCCGTCGACCAAGCTGTTTTACGTCGAGGTGCAGGAACCCGACATGCATGACCCGTCGGGCGATCTGGAGCGGTTGTGCATTGCCCTGCGCGAGCAGTGGCAGCTTGAAAACGTGAAAGCGGATTTGCAAATATTGCAATCCATGCAAAAGATCCTGCGCAAAGGCGCGTGGAAAGTTACCGTCGCCGTACATTTGGGCGATGATGAAAACCCACCCCGCATCATGCATCTGTGGCCGGGGTTCTATGAAGGCACAGTTTACGGGCTTGCAGTTGATCTGGGATCAACCACCATCGCGGCGCATCTATGCGACCTGCAAACCGGAGAAGTGATCGCGTCCTCTGGCGTGATGAACCCGCAGATCCGCTTTGGCGAGGACCTGATGAGCCGGGTCAGCTATTCGATGATGAACGAGGGCGGCGCAGACGAGATGACCCGTGCCGTGCGCGCGGGCATGAATACGCTGTTTGACGAGATTTGCGCCGAGGGCGGCATCGATAAGGGCCTGATCGTGGATGCGGTGTTCGTCTGTAACCCTGTGATGCATCACCTGTTTTTGGGTATTGATCCGTTTGAACTGGGGCAAGCGCCGTTTGCTTTGGCCACATCGAATGCCTTGCGGATGCGCGCGGTCGAGTTGGACCTGACGATCCACCCCTCTGCGCGGATCTATTTCCTGCCCTGTATCGCGGGCCATGTCGGTGCCGATGCCGCCGCCGTCGCCTTGTCCGAGGCACCGGATAAATCCGACGATCTGGTCCTTATCGTCGACGTGGGCACCAATGCGGAAATTCTGCTGGGCAACCGCGAAAAGGTGCTCGCCTGTTCCTCGCCCACCGGACCTGCATTCGAGGGCGCGCAGATCAGCAGCGGGCAACGTGCGGCCCCCGGTGCGATTGAACGGGTCGAGATTGATCCCGTGACGAAAATCGCCCGCTTCAAGGTGATTGGCAGCGATCTATGGTCCGATGATCCGGGTTTCGACGCCGAGATCGGGGCAAGCGGCGTGACCGGCATTTGCGGGTCCGGCATCATCGAGATGGTCGCCGAGATGCGCATTCACGGCATCGTCGACGCCCCCGGCCTGATCGGTACTGCCGAACAAACCGGATCGCCCAATGTCTTTGCAGACGGGCGCACGAATTCCTATCTGGTCTATGATGGCACGGCCAATGGCGGGCCAAAGATCACCGTGACCAACCGCGACATTCGCGAAATCCAGATGGCCAAGGCCGCGCTTTATTCCGGCGCGCGGCTGCTGATGGACAAGTTCGGCGTCGACAAGGTGGACCGCATTGTACTGGCTGGTGCCTTTGGCGCACATATCAGCACCAAACACGCGATGGTGCTGGGGATGATCCCCGATGCGCCGCTGGACAAGGTCACTTCGGCGGGGAACGCAGCGGGCACAGGGGCGCGGATTGCGCTTCTGAACAGCCATTCCCGCGCAGAGATCGAAGAAACCGTGCGCAATATCCACAAGATCGAAACCGCGATCGAGCCACGCTTTCAAGAGCATTTCGTCAATGCCTCGGCAATCCCCAATGCAGTCGAGCCTTTCCCGATCCTCAACAGCATCGTCACTCTGCCAACGGCGACCTTTAACACTGGCGGCAGTGGCGGCGACGGTGCGGGTGGCGGGCGCAGACGGCGGCGCGGCTAAGATAAAAAAAGGAAGCGCGCCCATGTCAGATGCAAATCAGGATCAGGAAGAGTTCTGGACAAGCAACGCAGGCTCCACATGGGTCACGTATGAGGCACCTTTGGATGCGTTTCTGGCCCCAGTCCTTGACCGCGTCTTGGCGATGGCCGAGTTGAAGGCTGGGCAGTTTGTGCTGGATATTGGCTGCGGCACAGGGGAATCGGCGTTGCAAGCGGCCAAGGAAGTCGGACCGCAAGGTCACGTCTTGGGGGCTGATATTTCGTCAACGATGGTCACGCGCGCGCAACAGCGGGCCAGGGGCCTGCCAAACGTGGATATCAAACGCGCTGATGCTGCGGATTACCCTTTTGAGGCCGCGCATTTCGATCACGTCATTTCGCGCTTTGGCGTGATGTTTTTCGCTCAATCAGATGTTGCGTTTACAAACATCCACCGCGCCATAAACCCCGGCGGCAAGGTCACTTTTGCAACCTGGGGCCATATTCCCGGCAATCCGTGGTTCACCCTGCCCGCCGCAATCGCCAAGGCCGAACTGGGCGCACCGCCCAAATCAGACCCCGACGCCCCCGGCCCCTTTGCATTCCGCGATATCGACAAGACCTGTGCAATGCTTGAGCGCGCGGGTTTCCACAGTGCAACGGCTGTTGCTGAAGACATGCAGTTCAGCTTGCCCGGCGGCGCAAAGGAGATCGCGGCACTGTCGATGCACGTGGGACCAGCGGCAGGAACGATCAAGCATTTCAACGCCGATCCTAGCGCACAAGCCCGTATCGAGGCCGCAATGGCCGAGGCCTTTGAGGAATTTGACGGTTCAGGCATTCCTGCCCAGATCAACTTTTACACCGCGTTCAAGTCCTGACTTGACGCTCTGCGCGGCACCACTTAAGTGACGATTATGGCGCGCGGGTATGGTGAAAAGGTATCACGGCAGCTTCCCAAGCTTTAGTTACGAGTTCGATTCTCGTTACCCGCTCCAGATACCCTCATAACCATTTGATTTATTTATAAATTTATAATGCCTTTGGAAGTAGCCCGCCCAAACACCCGCCAACAATTAGATACTTAAATCACCGTCGATTTAAGTGTAAATCTGGAGACCGTTTCATACCCAAAAACTCGGTTGCGGGCTACCGCCTCTCCGTATGCTCCTTGTCTGTACCATTGATTTAGCGTCTACCGTCAATTTTTGATTGGTCTGATACCTCCTCCATTGTTTTTGTTGGAGGATGCTATGGCTGATGGAAGTGGACTTGTGGGTAGGCTGGAAGTTGTTGAACCGCGTCGTGGCAACCGAAGTTGGCCTGACGATGTGAAGGCGCGGATTGACGCCGAGAGTTTTCAGCCCGGTGCGCGCGTTGTTGATGTGGCGCGGCGCCATGACATTGTCCCCCATCAGCTAACGGACTGGCGACTGATGGCGCGAGAAGGTAAATAGGTTTTGTCTACGGATGTCATGACATCATTAGGTGATGCAAAGATTTCCTGCCATCAGTCTGAGCCTGCGTTTGTTCCGCTGTCCTACCTTAAAAAGCCAAAATACCGTCGACGTCAACATGAGCGCGAAAAGGCTTAATCTGCAAGAAAAATAAATCACATAAAAAATCTTGGTTTTTAAGTCTAAAGTTAGCATTTCAATGGCTTTGAAGCCAAAGGAGCGTTACCCAAAGTCATATCTAAACGCTTCGATGATGAGGGGGCATGTAGCTACAGTGAGTGATGAAAAACTTTTCGGTGAAGCAACAAGGGAGCTGTCGTCAGGCGTAATCGATAAAGACTTGCTTTCAAAGGCCCGCGTCCTTGCTGGGGGTGATAAAAAAAGAACGGAAATAGAATATATCAGACTACGCATTGTACAACTTAAGTCGGATAGAAGAAATCATCTATTGAGGACCGCTTCTGGTTCCGCGCGTATGAAAATTTCATCCGGTGGTAATGGCTTCCGGTCCTACTTTTCTCGATTTTGTAAAAATTACTTCATAGGGGTCACCGTTTTTTGTATAGCTGGCATAGTAGCAGCACTGCTCATCACCAATGAAGTAAACGGCGCATGCGACAGGTTCAGACTGGCAAATGATAATTATCAAGGTTGGGTCAACTGGATCGACGATCAGGATATAGATATTCGGGAAATGCTAATAGCACCCTATGGCATTCTTGTCGAAAATTACGGACAAGAAGTTGCTGATAATCGTTATAATTTTCATAGAAGTGAGACTGAATTTAGGATAGCGAAAAGTAGACTAAATTTCACCGAGTTCTGCTTTGCAAAATGAAACCTGACGCCATCAACGCGGCATTTCCCGACAGGACCGTCCAGACCTTTATCGTGCATCTGGTCCGACATTCCCTGAGATTCTGCGGTTTGAAAGACCGCAAGAATGTCGCCAAGGATCTCACGCGGATTTACTCCCTTGCTTCGCAAGCCTAATCGGGACCTGCCGCATCAACGGCATCGAACCCTATGCCTACTTACTCGACCTCTACACAAAGCAGGCCAACGGACATCTCGAAAAATACATCGACGCCTTGATGCCATGGACTTATTCCGCGGCTACATCCTCAGAAATAAGCTCACTGGGGACCTCGCGAACATGAAATCCCAAAACGAGTCAACCGGCTCGAGCCAAAAATCTCAATGGGACAGAGGCTGCGCATACGCCTCTCCGGCCCTCATGTCCGTCAAGCTGGGTTAAAGACTTGTTCTCACGATTCGATAGATTATGATTTTCGAATGAGTGAGGTTACTCGCAATAACAAAACTAGGTCGGAATTGATGCAACCGTAGAAACGCAACGGATGAGTGGAAAAACGAGAAATGATAAATCGAGCTATAGGCAAGCAGGCACCTCTTTCGTTTTCCACATCGGTAGATACTGCGTTCGAGATGCTGCATGAGCTCAAGGATCTGCCAAATGAGTCAGATGGATGATACTAAAAAAGGGAGTTCGTTACCCGCTCCAGCAATATCCCATGATCTAGCGTGCGATGACGATGTCGGCGCGCAAGCCGCCCAGTTTGTCTGACGTTCCCAACCGCAAAACGCCGCCGTGGGCGCGGGCGATGTCTGTGGCGATCGCAAGGCCAAGCCCCACGCCACTGCCTTTGTTCTGGTTGCGCGCAGGATCAAGACGGGAAAAGGGCCGGACGGCTTCGGCCCTGCGGGCTTGAGGAATGCCGGGGCCATCATCTTCGACACGGATGCGCAGGGTTTTGTCTGTTAACAAGACAGAAACCTCGGCTCGCGCACCGTACCGCACAGCATTCGAGATCAGGTTATCCACAGCGCGCAGGATTGCAGTCTTGCGCAGGCGAACCGTGCCGGTCCCGTCGCCTTCGGCATCAAGCAAGGTGACATCGCGCCCGGCCCGCTGGGCCTCGGCAACGGCTCCACGCAACAGAACGTGCGGGTCGAGTTTCTCAGGCTCGCCTTCCGCCGCTCCCTTGGCGAAATCAAGGAATTCATCCAGCATACGCTGCATTTCCTCTACATCTTGCAGCAGTGGTTCAGCTTCATCGTCCTCCAGCATCGACAGGCTGAGCCGCATCCGTGTGAGCGGCGTGCGCAAATCATGGCTCACTCCGGACAGCATCAGCGTGCGCTGTTCGATCTGGCGCTCGATACGGGCGCGCATGTCTAGAAACGCGCTGCCCGCGGCGCGAAGTTCAACCGCTCCGGCGGGGCTATAGGGGATGTGTCGGCCCCGACCAAAGGCTTCCGCCGCGCGGGCCAAGCGTTTGATCGGTCGCAACTGATTGCGTAAATAAACAAATGAAATCAACGTCATCAGAAAGCCGAAGGTAAAGGTATACACAAACAGCTGGTGCGGATTTGCTGCCGAAATACGGCGACGGTCAAAACTGATCCTGATTGGCCCCAAAGCAGTATCAGCAAACAGATGCACCTGCCCCGGCTCGGTCAGATCTAGGGCGCGAAAGGCGGTCAGGCGATCCTCGAACAGTTGGGTCATCACCCAGCCGGAATAATCATCCCACGACCGACGGCTTGTGGCCGGCAGGTCCGCAGGGTCGACGGCCAGAACGCGCATCGCCAAAGGTGCCAGACGCGCATTGACCACAGGGCGGATTTGATCAGCCGAAGGCGCATCTGCGGCCACGTCCAAAACCAGCGCAACCTCGCGCAGGACCGTCGTGGTCATCTGGGTCGTCACGCCTTCATAATTGCGCTGCGCAAAGATCACGGTCACCACAAGCTGCAAGATCACCACCGGCAAAAGCAGGATCAGAGCAGCGCGCCCATAGATGCCACGGGGCATATATCGTTTGAGCCATGCAAAGAACATGGGATAGACCTTAGCCAGCCCCCTGCCCCTGCGAAAGGCCAAACCATGCTGCCACCTGATGACTTTGATCCGCCCATTGGCGTTGCCCAAGTGCTTGAACCCGGTTTGCGCCGTATTGTCGCAGATAATCCGTCGCCCATGACCTATCGCGGCACCAACACCTATCTGCTGGGGACACGAGGATTGGCCGTCATCGACCCCGGCCCCGCATCAAAAGCGCATCTGGCTGCGATTCTCGCCGCCGTTGGGCCGGGCCAGCACATCAGCCATATCGTCGTGACCCACACCCACCTGGATCATTCACCGCTGGCCCGCCCCCTCGCGCAGGCTTGCGCAGCACCTGTGCTGGCCTTTGGGGATGCAACGGCAGGCCGCTCCGCCGTGATGGAAGCGCTTTCGCAAGGATCTGTGATTGGCGGAGGTGAAGGCATCGATACAGATTTTGCCCCCGACAAAACCTTGAAGGACGGTGCCCGCATCGAGGGAGAAAATTGGGCGCTCGATGTTATCCACACGCCTGGACATATCGGCAATCATATCTGCCTTGGCTGGCAGAACGCGTGCTTTACTGCGGATCATGTAATGGGATGGGCCAGCTCTTTGGTATCGCCCCCTGACGGTGATCTGACCGATTTCATGGCGTCTTGTACGCGGTTGCAAGCACAGCAGTGGCGAGCCTTTTATCCCGGACACGGCGCACCTGTCGAGGATCCTGCCGCGCGGTTGTCATGGCTGGTTGGGCACCGCCTTTCGCGCGAAGCCGACATCCTGAACGCCCTAGGATCTGGCCCGGCCACAGCACAGACGCTGGCAGCCCGGATCTATACCCAGACCCCACCAACGCTGCTTGGAGCCGCCACACGCAATGTGCTGGCCCATCTCGTTGATCTGAGAGGCAAAAACCGCGTCACGCCCGTAGGGAAACTGTCTGCAGAGGCAGAATTCAGACTGATTTGAAATCAATCCATAAAAACCGCAAAAAACCGTCAAAACCCACTGGACGGCGCAAAACACCACTGCTATGTCGTCCAAACCGTTCCGACGTAGCTCAGCGGTAGAGCAGTTGACTGTTAATCAATTGGTCGTAGGTTCGATCCCTACCGTCGGAGCCAATTTAATTTGGTAATACAACCACTTAGGGGCTCAGTCATTTGGCTGGGCCTCTTTGGTTTTAGACTTGTCACTGAATTTGTCACCATAGTTGCAGGCCGATTCAAGATGATCCGTTAAAGCAAAGTTTTTCAAACAATTTGGGCAGGCCGCATAGCAACCCGCCCAAAAACCCGCCAACAAGAAAACGCTTAAACTGTGGCGCTAATTTTTAAATTTCAAAGTAACCCACTACCTTTTTAAACCGCAGGCTTGACGCCGTGCGATGCGCTTTGTCCCTCTCATCGCTGCAAGCAGCGATTGCCGGGCAGTGGATAGGTCGCGTCGATCGAGATCGTTTGAGTATCAGGTGCCCCAGCAGCCAGTCCTGTCATGATCCTAGCAAAAACACCCATATCGCTCCACCGCTTCCAGCGATTGTAAAGTGTCTTGCAAGGACCATACTCTTTCGGCGCATCACACCACCGCAACCCATTGCGATTGATGAAGATAATACCACTGAGCACCCGCCGGTCATCAACACGCGGCACACCATGGCTCTTCGGAAAATTACGGCTGGAGGCGCGCCATTTGATCCTCGCTCAGCCAGAAAAGATTACTCATAATCCCCCCAGTTCGAGGAGCTTGAATCATGCAGGCCCGACAGCCTCAAGTAAATTAATGGGTCTGGGGCCGGAGATTATGGTATCCGATGGGGCGTTGCAATGAGAATCAGGCATTCCTAGCAAGTCAGCAATCGCGTTCCCGTCGAAAAGCGTAGCGTCTCAAACATGTCTGGCCAGCATCACATCAGACGGATGGCCTGTCTGTGCGCGCACCTTGTATGTGGAGACCCCACCCTTGAGGGCACTGGTGGCAAGGCCAGCGCGAAGGCTGTGGCCGCTCTAGCCCTCAGGCTCAATCTCAGCCGCAACCGGCACAGAGTTCACAAGTCGTGCATTTTGAAATGGCCCGGAGATAATAGAGTTGATTGGCATTATATCGACCCGGGCAAACCACAGCAAAACGCCTTCATCAAAAGATTCAATGGCAGTCTGTGCCCCCTCTCATGCATGTAAACATGCACAGCCGGGCAGTGGACGATCCGTTGAATGAGGAGATCTTCGACACGTTAGATGACGCCCGAAGAAAATTGGCGCTCTGGCGATACGATTACAATCGCGTCAGACCGCACTCATCTCTGGGCAACCAAACACCCGCTGAAGCGCGTCGAGCGCTTGAGCAATTTGAAGGCTCCGCGCATGACGCGCTTGCCCATAATGAAACCGACGAATATGAAATCCAAACCCGCAAACTCTCGTTATGAATGAGGGAGCCTCGGGGAGCAGGTCAGCTTCGGCAGCATTGCGTAGGAAAATGAACCCGAAAAACACCAATCAACTGGCGGTGGTCGCAACAACGCCGTTAAATGTAAGGCTAAGGCGGGAAGGATTTCGCCGGTGGATCAGCAAGTCTTATAGTGGGAGAAGCGGATGGATAATATCGCTGGAAACGAAGTTGCAAACGTTGGGATACCGGTCGGCCATTTTCACGACGACATGATTGCTATCGGCAGAGCGGGTCTATGAAGTCTTCCGTTTCTGACCCTGATGCAAACCTGAACCTTTGGGAGCCACATCTTAAGGCGTTCGTCGAACTTTGTCCCGCTGATACCCCTCGCGATGGACCCTTGGCTGGGATGCGTGTTGGGGTAAAAGACGTGATCAATGTTGCAGGCACCCCTACCCGCAATGGCAGTGACGCGTGCGAAAATCCGCCGCCAGCGATACAGGATGCCGCCATCGTCGCCCAGTTGCGGCAGGCAGGCGCGCAGATCATCGGCAAAACTGTGACCACTGAATTTGCATTTACGGATCCTTCAAAATGCCGCAATCCTTATGATTTGCGTCGCTCCCCGGGTGGATCAAGCAGCGGATCGGGGGCTGCTGTGGCCGCAGGAGTTGTGGATATCGCCCTTGGCACCCAGACCGCCGGATCGCTTTGCAGGCCTGCGGCCTATTGTGGGGTTGTCGGGCTCAAGCCGACCTATGGCGCTTTGTCGACCCAAGGCGTCACACCGCTTGCGCCCAGTTTCGACACGGTGGGGATCATCGCGGGGTCCGTCGCTTTGGCGCAAAGGGCCTTCGCGGTCATGGACCCATCCCCATCTGCGCAGCAAAATACGACACCTCAAAAGGCGCTCTGCGGGCTTTGGCAGACTGACGCAACACCGGACGGCGATACAATGGAAGGGTTTCAGGCGGCGGCCCGTACGATTGAAGAACTTGGCGCTCGCGTCACACAAACCCCCTTGAAAGCGAATGTTGCGCCCATTGTCATCGCCCACCGTTTGGTCATGCACTACGAGGCCTTTATCGCCCATGGTGCAATGCTGAACGATCCGCGCGGGGCGCTCTTAAAGCCGAAGTTTCTGGCGGGCCTGCGCGCCGGGGCGACGATTTCACCCGATCAGGTCGCGCAGGCCCAAGGGTTTCTGGCCGAGGCGAAAAAGGGCTTCTGGGCAGGTCTTGAAGGCGTAGACATGATCCTGACCCTGCCCGTCCCCGAAGGTGCGCCCCTTATGGATGGTACCACCGGCTTTCAGGACTGGCTAACCCCGTGGACCGTCTTTGGTGGCCCGCTGATCTGCCTGCCATGGGGGCTGGACCGCTTGGGCAGGCCCCTGTCTGCCATGGTGGCCGCGCGACCCGGACAAGATCATCAACTGCTGGCGACAGCGGCAAGACTGGAAGCAGCCAGCCCGCCAATGCCGTCACCACAATTGCCGAAAGCCTAGCTTTTCAGCCGTACAATCGCGTCCACTTCTACGGACGCGTTGCCCGGCAAGCCAGACACCCCCACCGCCGTGCGCGCGTGCCATCCGTCGTCACCAAACAGTGCGATAAAAATTTCCGTCGCGCCATTGATCACCGCCGGACTGCTGGGAAAGCCCGAGGCGCAATTTACAAAGCCCCCCAAGCGCAACACCACATCGACCCGGTCCAGATCGCCATCGCAGGCCTGCCGCAAGCGGTAGATCAGGTTGAGCGCGCAGATTTTTGCGGCCTCCCGCCCTCCCTCGATCGCCTCTGGCGTATCGGCAACGGGGCCGACATGGGTCACGTCCCCTGCCCATTCGCAGATTTGACCCGAAAGGTAGACGACCACGCCATCCTTGCGAAAGGGCAAAAACTGACCGCGCGGGGTCCAGTCGGGGGGCAGTTCCAGCCCCAAGGCACTGAGCCGCTGTTCGACGTGCGATGTCATGCTGGCAAAACCTGTTCAGCCAGATACGCGCGCCAATCGCCAAGGGCGGTGATATCCGTGGCCCCTTTGATGCCGCTGGCCTCGCAGATGAACCCTTTGACCGATGCCCCGTCAGAGAGTGCAACCGTCCCAATGCCCAAAGGCGCGGGGATGCCTGCCATGAAGGTGCCGAATGCCGTCTTTGGCAGCGACCAGACCTCGACCGCGACAGCACCTGCATCCGGTGCGTCAGAGCGGATCAGACCGGGGCGCGCAGGCGGGCCACCGGCCAAGGCGTAGAATTTATACTCTGCCGTGGTTTGCGCCTTGCGCACAAAGGTAGCCCCCAGATCAGTCAGTTGCCAATTGAGTGGCAAGCCCGTCATATGCGCCCCGCAAACGGCCAGATCAATCCGGTCCGATACCGCTTTTGGCAAGGCGGCGGGTGTTGGCACCGGATGCACGGTGGCCCCCATATTGCGGGCACAATCAACCTCGAAACCCCGCGCAACAGCAGCAACCAGCGCGTCTTGGCCAGCACCTGCCAGCAAGGTGACGCTGCCCGGTCTGCCATCACTGCGCGGTGCGGTAGGCACGGCAATGCCGCACATATCCAGCAGGTTCACGAAATTCGTGTAAGTGCCATTGTTGGAGTTGGGCGTTACGGGGTCAGCCTCAAGATCCTTGACGGAATAGAACGTCGGGATGGTGGGGACACACAGCAGATCGAGTCCCGCCAGCATCGGTTCCGCCGCGCGTTTCAGATCAGCCAGACGGTACATCCCCCGAAACGCATCGGCCGCTGACATGGTTTCTGCATGGGTGATGATCTTGCGCGTCACCGGATGGATCGCGTCGGGGTTGGTCTTTAACAGATCGTCAATCACCGTATAGCGTTCAGCCACCCAAGCCCCTTCATACAGCATGCGGGCAATGGCATAAAGCGGCTCGAAATCGAGGTATTCGATCTCGGTGCCAGCGGCCTTAAGCAAGGCCACATCGCGGTCAAAAGCAGCCTGCTGCACGGTATCCCCGAAGAATTCAATCGTCGCCGCATCCGGCACACCCACGCGCAAAGTTTTCGACGGCGCGGTCAACGCCTCATGCGCCAACGGTTTGGAATAGGCATCTGCCGGATCAAACCCGCGCGCCACGGCAAAAGCCTCATAGGCGTCATCGACAGTCAGAGCAAAGATCGACACGGTTTCGATCGACCGACAAGCAGGCACGACACCGCTGGCGGACAAGGCCCCCAAGGTCGGTTTCAGCCCGACGATGTTGTTCAGCGCAGCAGGCACCCTGCCCGACCCCGCCGTGTCTGTCCCCAGCGAGAATGTAACGATGCCGTGCCCCACAATCACACCCGATCCGCCCGACGATCC
The DNA here is from genome assembly GCA_024636495.1 of Roseobacter sp. Classification (GTDB taxonomy): domain Bacteria; phylum Pseudomonadota; class Alphaproteobacteria; order Rhodobacterales; family Rhodobacteraceae; genus Sulfitobacter. The sequence goes on from JAGXGZ010000082.1 coordinate 78,982, forward strand.
GCCCGGTACGATCTCGGGGTCTACCGCATTCAACGGCGCGCCGTAGGGGGTACGCACGCCCACAAGGCCAGTCGCGAATTGATCAAGGTTGGTTTTACCGATCATCAAGGCCCCTGCCGCGCGCAGATTGGCAATCAGAAATGCATCCTCCTTTGGCGTGTAGGCAAAGGCAGGGCACGCCACCGTCGTCTCGATCCCGGCGACGTCGATGTTGTCCTTGGCGGCATAGGGAATGCCCCAAAGCGGCACGTCGGGGTCGTACTTTCCAAGGGCTTCGGCCTGCGCACGCAGGCTGTCACGGTCGCACAGATGGATAAAAATGCCGGGATCATTCACAGCGTCAAGGCGTTTGAATATCTCGTCAATCACCTCGGCAGGGCGCGTGCCCGCCGCGTAAGCCGCGCGCAGGGCATCAAGGGTAAAGGGTAAATTGCTCAGCATCAGGTATCTCCGGGTATTTGTGTCTCAGTTGGTTACCCGACGCAGCGGCGGCTTTGGCGCAGCGGCAAGCAGGGTTTTGGTATAATCGCTTTTCGGGTTCGACATGACATCTTGCGCCGCGCCCTGTTCAACGATTTCGCCATCTTTCATGACGATCACATGATCGCAGAGCAGACGCACCACATGCAGATCATGGCTGACGAAAAGATAGCTTAGCCCCAGCTTGGCGCGCAAATCCACCAGCAGGTTCAGCACAACCGCCTGAATAGACACATCAAGCGCCGCAGTCGGTTCGTCCAGGATCAGGAATTTGGGATCAAGCGCAATGGCCCGCGCGATCCCGACCCGCGCCTTTTGTCCGCCTGAAAGCTGATGCGGAAACCGGTCAAGCAGAGACAGCGGCAGACCCACCAGCGTCGCCAGTTCTTCGATCCGCGCCTTGACCTGCGCGCTACGCATCCGACCCAGCCTGCGCAACGGCTCAGAAATGGTCTGGCGCGCGGTGTGACGCGGGTTAAGGCTGTCGGTGGCGTCCTGAAACACCATCTGGATGTCGGCCCTTCGCGCGTCCTTGGCAAAGCCCCGTGCAGGCACCTGCGCAATGTCTTCCCCGTCAAAGATCACCTCTCCGCTGGTGGCATCCATGAGGCGCACCAGAATTTCCGAGGTGGTGGATTTGCCGCAGCCGCTTTCGCCCACAAGACCCACACATTGGCCCTGTTTGATGCTGAACGAAATACCCTTCACGGCATGAACGGGACCAGATTTACCCGCATAGGTCTTGGTCAGATTGCGCACCTCAAGCAGCGTCTTATCGCCAACGATCGGCGTCGGTTCGCTACCGCGATCTTCGGGGGGCAGCAGGCTGCGCACGGTTTCGCCCGCGCGTGGGGTCGCGTCCACCAGCTTGCGACTGTAAGGATGCTGCGGGTCAGTGAATATCTGGACCGGATCGCCCTGTTCAACGATTTCGCCATCTTTCATCACCAGAATTCTATCGCAATATTGCGCGGCAAGACCAAGGTCATGGGTGATCAGAATACTGCTCATCTCCCGTTCGCGGATCAGGTCGCGCACCAAATCCATCACTGCTTTTTGTGTGGTGATATCAAGGCCCGTCGTCGGCTCGTCCGCGATCAGCAAACGCGGATCGCAGGCCAGTGCGATGGCGCAGACAATGCGTTGACACATGCCGCCGGACAGCTCGAACGGATATGCGTTATAGCGGGCTTCAGCATCGTTGATCTTGACTGCCTCAAGCGCTGCAATCGCTTTGGCGCGGGCATCATAGCGGGTGGCGCGGGCGTGATGGCGCAGCACGTCTTCGATCTGGTGGCCGACCTTGCGGATCGGGTTCAGGGCCGCGCGGGGATTTTGGAAAATCATCGAAATCTCACGACCCCGGATGTCGCGCATGTCCCGCTCTGCCGCGCGGCGCAGGTCGATGCCGGAATAGGTCGCCTCGCCTGCTTTAATGGTCCCGCCTGCGTCAAGGATGCGCATCAGCGCATAGGACGTGACCGACTTGCCAGAGCCGCTTTCACCGACGATCCCGAGGATCTCTCCCTTGGAGACCTCGAAACTGATGCCGCGTACCGCATCGACCTGACCGCGACGGGTTTGAAAGGCGACCGCAAGGTTCTTGACGGACAGCATCGCGCTCATGTGCGTTTCCTTGGATCGACGATGTCGCGCAGACCGTCGCCAAGAAGGTTAAAGGTGAAGACCGCGATCATCAGCCAAAGACCCGGAAAGACCGCCAACCACCATTCGCCCGACACGATAAAATTCGCGCCTTCAGCCACCATGATCCCCCATTCCGCCGTCGGTGGGCTGACGCCAAGGCCGATGAATGACAGGCCCGCCGCATTCAGGATCGCCCAGCCAAGGTTCAGCGACACCTGCACCATCATCGGCGGCAAGGCGTTGGGAAAGATGTGAAAGGCCAGCACGCGCAAATCGGAATTTCCCGCCAACTTGGCCGCGCGGGCAAAGCCTGCGTCGCGGCGGATGTTGACCTCGGCCCGGACAAGACGGGCGTAGAAGGGCATGTTGATGATGGCCGTGGCGTAGATGATATTCTCGATCGTATTGCCCAAGGCAGCGACGATCCCCATTGCCAGAACGAACAAGGGAAACGCCATGATTGTATCCAGAAACCGGTTCAGGATAATATCAGGCCAGCCCCCCCAATAGCCCGCGATACAGCCCAGGACTGAACCTACGACAAAGGACAGCGCCACCGCCGCGACCGAAATCGACAGATCAAGCCGGGTTGCGACGATCACCCGGCTGAACACGTCCCGCCCCACATTGTCGGTCCCGAACCAATGCGCCGCCGAGGGCGGTTGCAAAGCGTTCGACGCATTCGTCGCCAGCGGATCGTAAGGCACCAATGCGGGGCCGAACACGGCTGAAAAGATCAGCAGCGCAAACATCGCAAAGGCGATCAACGTGACCGGATTGGCCTTTAGCACATAAAAGACGTGATCAAGGCTGCCTTGGGTTTTGGCCGCAGGTTGAAGTGGTATTTCAGTCATTTGGATGAAAATCCGATCCGCGGGTCTATCGCAGTGTAAAGAAGGTCAATCACAAGGTTGAGCGCCACAAACAGCAGCGCCATCGCCAAGACAAACCCCTGCACGGCGGCATAATCCGACACGACAAGCGCCTCGACCGCATAGGATCCGATACCGGGCCAGGCAAAGACTTTCTCGACCAGAACATTGGCCCCCAAAGCAAAGGAAAAAACCATGCCAAGGGTCGTGACCACGGGCAGCAAGGCGTTGCGAAACGCATAGCGGTACAGGATCGTTTGGTTAGATAGCCCAGAGGCGCGCGCCGTGCGGATAAAGTCAGAGGACAACGCCGTCAGCATCGCAGCCCGCGTCATCCGTGCAACCGGGGCAAGCGTGAACAAGGCCAACGTGCTCGCAGGCAGGATCAGTTGTTTTGCAGCGCCACGCCATGTTTCCCAATCGCCCATCAGGGCGGCGTCGATCAGGTAACACCCTGTGACGTGATCGGGATCAAGATAGATGAAATCCAGCCTGCCAAGGGGCGATGGCGCGATGCCCAGCAGGTAATAAAAGATATAGATCAGCAAGATACCGGTAAAAAACGTTGGCAGCGACACCCCCGCCGTCACCACTACCCGGCACAAATGATCAACCCAAGTGCCCGGACGCGTCGCCGCGAGAACACCCAACGGCACCGCAATAGCAATGGCCAACAAAAGCGCTGTCAGCGTCAGTTCCAGCGAGGCGGGCAAACGCTTGGCCAGATCTTCGGCAACCGACCGCCCGCTAGAGAGTGACTGCCCAAGGTCGCCTTGCAGCAAATCACCAACGTAGATGAAAAACTGCTGAACTAGCGGTTTGTCCAGACCCATGGCGACACGGGTCTGTTCAATGGATGCTGTGTCCGCCGCCACCCCGGCAAAGTAGACGGCCGGATCGCCCGGCAGCGCGCGGGTCAACAAAAAGCTGATCACCACCACCCCGATCACGACCGGGATGGATTGGGCGATACGCAACAGCGTCGCGCGCAAACGGGGCGTTGACGCAAGCATCGTTTAGGTAAGCGTAATTGGACGGATGTCCAACTGACGGTGGAACCAGAACTCGTAGCCTTGGGCACCGTTCATCGCCACGTTCAGCGCCGGCTGGTAAAGTGGAATGCGCGGCAGTTCGTCCAGCACAATCTCGAACATGCGCTTGATCTTGGGCGCGTATTCGGGGTCATCCATGGGCATGTGCAACGTGGCATTCGTCAGCTCTTCGATTTCTTCGTTGCGATAGTTGGAAGAGTTGAACAGGTGCCCGTCCTGATAGGCCCAGAAGAAATAATAATCCGGTGTGTTCAGCCAGCCGCCAAAGTTTTCAAGATGCAACGGCAGGCGCTTTTCGACCAGCACGGCTGTGCGCCAATTGGCACCGGGGATCTTTTCAATCGTCGCATTGATCCCGATCTTACCAAGGGCTTCTTGCACCAGCAGCGCCGTCGGCTCCATCCAGGATGCCAGATCAAGACTGATCGACAAAGGCACATCAAAACCATCCGCGTAGGCAGAGGCCGCCATCAGTTCCTTGGCCTTCTCGATGTCGGTATAATACTGCGTTTTGCGCGGCCATGCGATATCGTTGATCTCTTCTTCGCCGCCCCACATTGGCAAACCACGACCATAGGCTGCGGCCTGAAAGATGTCTTCGTAGGGAATGGCATAGGCAATGGCTTTGCGGACATTCGCGTCCTGGAACGGCTCGAATGTGAAGTTCGGGCACAGGCAGTGGATGCAGTTTTCCACTGGTGTCGAAAACACATCAATCTTGTCCGCCAATTCGGCCGCATCCTTGTCGGGAATATCGAAAGCAACCTGAACATCGCCGCGTTCCACCAGCGCACGGCGGGTTGCGGGGCTTGGCACTTCACGGATCACGACGCGTTTGAGGGCCGGAAGTGGCCCGCCAACCCAATCTTCATTGCGCTCGTAGACAAGCTGCTCGCCCGGTGTCCAGCGGGCCACCTTATAGGCCCCTGACCCGGCAGGTGTCATGTGCAGATATTCCGTTGCCCACGGATCTGCCTCGGTCGCGTTGGCTGCCGCTTCAACGGAGTTGATGATGTAGGGCACAGGAACGGCCAGATCGGGGATTGTCAGCTTGGACGCGCGGTCAAGCTTGATCACAAAGGTCTCGTCATCCACCGCTTCGAACTGGTCAGGGCGTTCCAGCCCGCCCGCTTTCATCTGAACGGTTGGGAAGCCGCCAACAGATACGGCACGATCAAAGGACCATTTCACATCCGCCGCCGTCACCTTGCGACCATCCCAGAACGTCGCATTCGGTTTCAGCTTGAACGTCAGCGTCAGCCCATCTTCGGATTCGGTCCAGCTTTCTGCAAGCTCGGGTTCGATCACGGTGTAGTCGTAGGAAAAGCCGCCATCGGCAGTCTGCTTGGTACCAAACGACAACAGGCGATCATAGCAGTTGATCCCCACCTGATAGGCGGCCCGGCTGGTCCCTGAGCGGTGCAGATCAAGGCTGTTTATCGTTGTGCCGGTGACAACGACCAGCGTGTCGGACCCTTGGGCCGCAGCAGGCATCGCGCGCAGGAATGGCAGGACAGAGGCACCAGCGGCACCCATCTTGAGGAAATTACGGCGGGAGGTTTTATCGGTCATGGTTCTCTCTCTGTTGGCATGCATTTTTATTGGAATCGCATTTGCACAGAGATTGCGATGGATTAGCGTATACTTCTATTGCTATATAATCATATATGCGCTGCGTTTTATGCATCGCTAGTCAAAGAGACATTTAAATTGAAGCACTTAAAGACATTTGAACTGATCGAAGCCGTGGTGCGTGCGGGCTCTATCCGCAAGGCGGCAGAGGACACCAATCTGACCGCATCCGCGCTGAACCGGCGGATTCAAGGGTTCGAGCAAGAGTTCGGCTGGCCGATATTCGAGCGCCTGCCGCGCGGGATGCGGTTGAACCCCGCCGGAGAGTTGCTGATGCAACATATAAAGCTGCAAAGGAACGATCTGACTCGGGTGCAGTCGCATGTTGCCGACCTGTCGGGGCAGCGGCGTGGGCATATCTCGATTGCCTGTTCGCAGGCTTTGCTGCCCTACTTTATCCCCGAACAGATCGCCATTTACCGTGCCGAACACCCCGGCGTCAGTTTCACCGTCAATGTCCGCGACCGCGCGCAGGCCGAACAGGATCTGGCAAGCTTTCGCAGCGATCTTGCGCTGGTATTCGAACCGGTTCATTTGGTTGATTTCGAAGTTCTTTTTGCCTTGCCACAGCCGATCCACGCCGTGTTCAGGTCCGACAGCGCGCTGTCGCGCAAAACCGAATTGCGTCTGCACGACTGTCTTTCGCGCAAGCTGGTTCTGCCTGCGCAGGCTTACGGCGTGCGTCATTTGCTGGAAACCGCCGCGACGCGGAAAAGGCAGACCCTGGCACCGATTGTAGAGACTGAATCGTTTGAGCTAATCCGGCACTACGTGACCCGTGAAGATGCAGTCGGCTTTCAAATCCCCATCGGGCTCAGCACGCGCGAACAAAGTGCTATCGCGCATTTGCCGATCTCGGAAAAAGACATTCCGGTTGGGCGCCTTCTGCTGGGTCAGATGAAGGGGCGCGCCCTGCCCGTGGCTTCGGCAAAGTTCAGCCAACAGCTTGTTTCAGCGCTCGCGCAACTGGCCGACCAGTAGGGCGAATAGAGTACCAAACAAAGCGCCCCGATCAGCCGCGCCAGATCGCTTCGTAGTGCGCGATGATCTGGTGCATGCGGTCCGGCCCAAAGCTGGGGTCGTGCCCGCCATGCACCACGGACACCTCCAGCGCCTTCAGTTTTTCAAAAGTCTTGATGTAGTCTGGAACGCTCATCCCGGGGCCGTCGTAAATCAGCGGCCCGTCATAGATTGCATCAGCGCCAAACAGCACACCGGTCGCATCCTCAAACAGCCCGATCCCCCCCGGAGAATGTCCGGGAAGATGCAGCACGGTGTAGGTATGATCGCCCAGATCGACCACGTCGCCCTCGTTCAGCAGCCCAGTGGCGGGCGCACCGCGCAAAACGTAAGACTTGGGATCATAGCCTTCGTAAGGCACCGCATTGATCAGCAACTCGTCAATCGGTGGATAACCTGCATCAAGGAATATCTGCAAAAGGCGCGCCGGCATGTCGTCGCGATAAAGCGAGGAAAGCCCGGAGGGCTTGGCCATTTCGTCAGCTTCGGCGGGATGCACAAGCCGCGTTTCAAATTCGTGGACGCAGCCGATGTGATCAATATGGGTATGGGACGACACGCAGATAATGTCCTTGTCCGGATCGGCGCGCAGCGTGTCGAGGAAGGGTTTCAGCGGCACGATCCCCATCCCTGTGTCCAGGATCATATCGCGCGCGCTGCCTTCGACCAGAAACATGTTGGCCTGTTCAAGGACATGCACGTGCGGCTCAAGAATAAGGGTCGTGTGGTCATCGATCTTTTTGGACGTATACCATTCATTCGCTACAGGAAGTGTCATCTTATCTCTCCGCTCAAAGGGCTTGAGGCCACGCTTACGTATCTTGAAACGTGCCACAGCCCGTCGCCAGTGCTTAATGGATTAAGGCGTCAATCGGCGAAAACAACACTGCGGATCGCGCAGATCGTCCAAAATTTAGGCAGTTTGGAGGCGGTTTTTAACGTCTCATACTTTGGTTTGGGATTCTGACGTTCTTTTCACAAAGCATCAGTGGCGCATCTATGCGCTTTCGTTTCAAATCAGGGTCAACAATGATCGACATATGCCAAAAAAGGATCCCGAATTGGATTACAAATCGCCATCCACCCCGAACCCCTTTGCGCCGCGCTTTACCGAAATCGCGACCTTCATGCGGATGCCCATCGCGCAAACCCTAAAAGACGCTGACATCGGCATCTTCGGGGTGCCTTATGACGGTGCGCTGACCAATCGGGCGGGCACGCGGCATGGCCCCCGCGAGGTCCGCAATCAATCCAGCCTGATGCGGGCGATCAATCACGCCACGCGGATCAATCCGTTTGAATTAGCGCGGATCAGGGATATGGGCGACGTCCCCTTCACCCGCATGTTTGAAATCGAGGCCAGCCATGACGAGATCGAGGCCTTTGCCACGATGTTGCTGGGGGCGGATATCCTGCCTTTTGCGATTGGTGGAGATCATTCGATAAGCCTGCCCCTGCTGCGTGCAATCGCCAAAGACGGGCCTGTTGCCTTGATCCATATCGACGCCCATGCAGACACCACAGACAGCTTTCAGGGATCAAAGTTCAACCATGGTGCCCCGTTTCGCCGCGCAGTCGAGGAAGGGTTGATTGACCCCGCAAAGACCATTCAGATCGGCATTCGCGGCACGCAGAACACCTCTGACGGTTGGGATTTTTCTGAGGCTTCGGGCATGCGTGTGGTGTTCTGTGAAGAATTTCACGAAAAAGGCCCCGCCGCAATCGCCGCCGAGGCCCGCGCGCTGGTGGGTGATATGCCGGTCTATCTGACCTATGATATCGACAGCCTTGACCCCGTTTATGCGCCGGGCACGGGCACGCCGGAAATTGGCGGCATGACCACGCATCAGGCGCAGGTCTTGTTGCGCGGATTGCGTAATCTGAACTACGTCGGCGCGGATCTGGTCGAGGTGTCACCGCCCTTCGACGCCGGAGATGTAACATCGCTGGCGGGGGCGGCGCTGGCCTTTGAAATCCTGTGCCTGCTCGCTGAAGTGCGCAGCAAAAGGCAGTCGTGATCGCTCTAAGGCTTTAGCCCTATGACACCTCAAGGCGCATGGCCTTACGCTGCCCGTCAAACGCCAGACTGTGCCACACCAGCTCGTTTTGCCGTTCCAGCGTCACCTGCCCTTCGTAAAACGGGTTCGTAGACAACTGGGCGATGCCAAGCGGGCCGTCCCACCGGCCAAGCACGTAGGCGCTGCTGAAATGCTGTTGCAACGCAGGATGATCCGCCGTGCCGCCGTCCAACGCTGCGATCAAATCCGTCGACGTGCCACTTGGTGTCGGGCCGATACCAAGGAGGAACACCTCGTCATTCTCGATCAAAACGCCGCTTAGCGCACCGCTGCTGACTGTGGCCCCGCGCAAGGCGGTTTGGGGCACAGCCTGCCAAAGCTCGCGGTAGTCGGCTTGAACGCCATCCTCGATCAGCCCGCCGCTATCGTCAAAGGACATTGCGCCAATATCCGCCTGCCCCGGTACGCCGTGCCAGTTTATCTTGCGGTGCCAGGTGCAATTGCCATCCTTGACGGTGATGTGGCCTGCAAACCCCTCTGACACCATCAAGGCGCGCAAGGACGGTGGATCAAGCTCTGCCAGACAGGAAAGTCCCGAGATTTCGGGGCGCAAAAGCGGAATGCGCAGGTCCGCAAACAACGCGCCTGCTTGCAACCAATGCACCCGCGTGGTGTCGTCTTCGAACCCGGGTGCTTTGATCCAGTCCCGTTGCCAATGGCCTTGCAGGTGGTCTTGGGTGATCACGCAGCGGCCCGCTTTTGCGCGGCCATTCCGGCGATCAACGTGTCTGAGGACAAGACCGCACCCGTCTGCAAATACTCCATCGCGTTTAGCGACGCATCATGTGCCACCTGCGAAGACCCAGCGACGCAGTCTTTCGCAACACGGCAGTAATAATCGCTCTGATGCGCATCGGCAAAGGTGTAATGCACGCAAACATCCGTGAGGCAGCCCACCAAAATCAGAGTCTGTGCTTTCAAACCTCTCAGCAGGATCTCAAGTTCGGTTCCGAAAAAACAAGAATACCGCCGTTTGTGGATGAAATAATCGCTGTCACGCATTCCCATCTCTTCGGCGGCGACCGGCGTGCCTGGGTTGCCTTCAAGGCAATGAATATCTTCTGAACCATCGAGTTCGCGCCCGTAATCAATCAGATCCTTGCGGTGAATTTCCTGAAAGAAGATGACCGGAATATCATTGTCATGGGCGGCATCCACCATAGTCCGCGCCCGTTTTTGGTTTTCGTAGAAATTCGGCATATGCGGGATGCCATTGTCGTAATCCGCCAGAAACGCCGACTTTTGAATGTCCACGACAATCAAAACGGGCTGGCCAACGATCATAGGTTGCTTGGGCATAGGTTAGGTCCTTTGGCTTAATTCTTGGATTGGTCGGCGCCCATCAGACGCGGCAGGTCGCCCCAGCGGGCAACTGCCGCAAAGACGATGATGGAAACGGTCAAAAAGGTGATTGCCGCCACCGCCATCGTGGGTGTGTATCCGTTGCGAAGGGAGTTGAAGATTTGCAAGGTCACGGTCGAATAGGCCGAGGCAGAGACGAAAAAGATCACGATGAATTCGTTGAACGACAGCACCAGCACAAAGAAGAACCCCGAAATCGTATAGGGCAGCGTTTGTGGCAGAACCACGGTGCGAAACGCCATACGTTCGGTCGCACCCATCGTCGCGGCGGCGTCCAGATGCGAACGGTCGATGGATTGCAACCCGATCGAGATCGTGACCAAAGGCAGCGCCATCAGCAAGATCGCGTGGCTGATTACCCCCGACCAGATATGCCCCAGCCCGCCGGTAAAGGCCCAGAAGAACCCAAGGCCTACCCCGATTACGATCGGCGGCACCGCAAAGGGCAAGGACCCGAGCCCGGCCAGCGTCTTGGACAGCTTTGATCCCGTTGACCACAGCAGATAGGCGACAGGCCAGGCGATCAGAACGGCCAGTGTCGCGGCTCCGAACGCCACGATGATCGAATTGGTCAGTGCGTTCGTCCAGACGGGTTCAGAGACGAAAAATTCGCCGAACCGCGCCAGCGTCGGTTCGCGTGGCGGAAAAAACATGCTGCGCCCGCCGTTGAGTGCCGCAGCGCAAACCACAACGATGGGCATCGCCAGCACCAGCGCTGATAGCCCCATGAAGATTGTCCCTCCGGTCCGCATCAGCGTGCCTCCGCCTTGTTGTTCAACAGGTGACCGAAATAAAGACATATACTGGCCGAAATCAGCAGGATCACGGCCTGCGCCGATCCGAACGGCGCGTCCATGTTCGATCCGCGGATGTTGGAATAAATCGCAACGGCCGTTGTTTGTTTATCGGGTGTGGCAAAGACGCTGACCGATACATAGCTGCCCAGCAAGAAGACGAACAACAGCAGCGTTGTGCCCAGCAGCGGCAGCCGGATAGAGGGCAGCGTAACGGTGCGCGTAACGGTCCATCGGCTGGCACCCATGGTCCGCGCTGCCTCTGACAAGGACGGATCAAGGCGCGACAGGGCGGGATACAACAGGATGACGGCATAGGGCCATACAAGATAGCTCATCGTCAGGATCGTCGCAAAGCTGGAGGGTTTGAATTTCACATTCCGCGGATTGGCAAGCCCCATATCGCGCAGGGTCTGGAACCAGCCCACATCCTTAAGCCATTGGGTCAGGCCCGTCACCTCGAACAGTTTGGGCAGGCCCGAGTTGTTGGACAGCAAAATGTCCCATCCCATAACGATAAAGACCTCTGACATCGACAGCGAGGCCAAGATGAATACCAGCCAGACTGCCTGTGTGCTGCGTCTAAGCCGGGTCAGAAGCAGGGTAAACGGCAGCGCCGTCAACACAGCCAGAACCGACGCAATGATGGCGAAGTAAAACGAATACCCCAGTTGCTGAAGGTAAAGAAACGTCACTTCGTCGGGCCAAAGAAGGCCCACAAAAAACCGTTGGTAGTTCGCCAAGGTAAAGGCCCAGACCCATCCGGCGCCATCCACCTTCTGACCAAACGATATTACGATCACCAGAATAAAAGGGAGGATACAAAAGACGACCATGATCGTGGTCAGCACGCCGTAAAGCACGGCTTTGGCGTTAATACCCTTTGAACTATCCAAGCCTCTGTCGGCCCTCATGCCTATGTCATCGGCAATCGTCATGCTGCCACACGCGGATAAACCCGAAGTGCGCCAACGGGTAAATGCACAAGCGCCTTGTCACCGGCCACCCGTTGAACCCCATCCGTGCCGGCATATTCGACAATCAACGGGCCAATGTCCGACTTCAGATGATATTCTTTGACCGGGCCAAGATCGCGGACAAAGCTGATTTCGGCAGCAATGCAGTTTTGCCCCGGCTCGGTCACAATGCAGGCGCTTTCGGGTCGGATCGCCAGACGTACGGGGCTGCCCGGTGCAAAATTGGCGGGAATGTCCACAGCGTGATTTCCAATCTTCACACCGCCCTTCTGGTAGACCCCATCAAAGAAGTTCGCCTTGCCGATAAAATCCGCAACAAAGGCATTGGCCGGTTTGTGGTAAATGTCCCGAGGTGGGGCGACCTGTTCGACGCGTCCGTTAGACATGACCACGATGGTATCGGCCATTGTCATCGCCTCGCGCTGGTCGTGGGTGACGACGATGGTCGTGATTTTCAGCCGCTGCTGCAACAGGCGCAATTCCACCTGCATTTCCTCGCGCAGCTTGGCGTCTAGTGCGGACATCGGCTCGTCCAGTAAAAACACTTTCGGCTCTTGGGCCAAGGCGCGCGCGATCGCGACGCGCTGCCGTTGCCCGCCAGACAGCTCTCCGATGCGCCGATCACCGAATCCGCTTAGCTGAACCGTTTCCAAAAGGCTCTGCGCCTTTTCCAGCGCGGCTGGCTTGGCCATTCCGCCGATGGTCAGCGAATAGGCGACATTCTCGCGGACGGTGTAGTGGGGAAACAGGGCAAAGCTTTGAAAAACCATGCCGAATTTGCGCTTATGAGCCGGAAGGGCAGTGATGTCGGCATCACCCAGACGGATCGTGCCACGCGTCGGGTCTTCGAGGCCCGCAATCATCCGCAACAACGTGGTCTTGCCGCAGCCCGACGGGCCCAGCAGCGCGGTCAATTGCCCCTCGGCAAAGGTCAGGTCGGTCGGTTCAACGGCACGGGTGCTTCCAAAAGACTTGGAAACACCCGACAGGATCAGGTCAGGCATGACAGATCAAGACTCTGCCAGCATCTTGTCCCAGCTTTCCTTGATGAAGGTCTCGTTATCAAGATAGGCCTCGTAGGCTGGCTTGATAGACGGCGAACCGGACACGAAGTTGAATTCGTCATCGGTCAGATCGGTCATCGCTTTGTCTACCAACGGCGCCGTGCCGATCTTGCGGCTCATCAAGGCTTGGGTCGCAGGATCAGAGGAATAGTTCATGAATTCCGCCGCTTCCGCTGATTTTTCCGAGCCAGCGGTCAGGCACCACGATCCATAATCTTGCAAATTGCCCTCTTTGGGGAAGGTCGCCTTGATCGGGAACCCGTCAGCGGCCATCAGGTTTGCCACATCCAGATAATATTGCCCGCCGATCACGTCGCCGTTTTTCATGCCCTGCTCCATCTGGCTTTCGGCGTTCCACCACAGCGTCACATTCGGCTTGAGTTCACGGACCTTGTCGAGGATCGCCAGAATCCCCTCGTTGGACATCATCGTTTCTTCGCCGTCAAAGAAGGTCGCCGCCGTGATGTCCAGCAAACCGTTTGAGTGGACATTGCTTAGACCCAACGAGGCTTCGAATTTGTCGGTGTCCCAGAAATCCGCCCAGCTTGCAGGGATATCGACCTGATTGGGGTTGACCACCATGGCCGAAAACCACGACATCGCGCCAACACCCTGCGGGCCTTCGGGGCCATCGAATACGAAATACCCGTCCAGATTTTCCGCCTTCGGAATGGCCGAAATGTTCAACGGTGCGATCAATCCGCCGATGCGGCTGGCCTTGATCATCGAATCGCGACCGTAAAGCGAGATATCCGTGGGGATGCTGCCCGCTGGCACCGCTTGCTGCATCGTCACCAGCCAATCAGCCGAGTTGGGCTGTGTCACGCTTTCCACAGTAATCCCCGTCGCGGCGGTAAATTCGGGATAGACGAACTCTTTGAAGCTATTTTCGAAATAGCCCCCGTAAGAACCGACTTTCAAACTGCGGCTTTGCGCGATCAACGGTGTGCCAAGGGCTGCCCCTGCCACGGCAAGGCCACCGATGCTGGCCCCGGTCTTTAGTAATGTGCGGCGATTGAAAGTTGTCATGTGTATCTCCCCAGATATTAATTGTTCATGCGGTCAGCATTTGCCATTTGGTGCCTTTTGTGAGTCCCATTCAGTCACAACTCGCATTGCGGCGGCCAATGAATGTCGCGCAATAGTGAAGACGCACAACAATCCGGCGCAAAATCAGGCATCTTGGCTTTGGTGTGCCAAAGTTTTTAGCCAAGCGTGAAAATGCCCTCTGTGCGCTTGGCTCTTGCTTGCGTGATAATAGGGTTCTGGCCCAGCGTGATCCCAACAGAGGACTTCAAAGGGCAAATACCATGAAACAGATTGACCACGACCAGCGCGCGCTCAAGATCGAACAGGCTCAATTGCCGGTCATTGATCTGTCAGGGCTGATGACGGATGATCCCGAGGCCAAGAAAGCCGTCGCCACCGCTTTGGGTGATGCGGCACGCACGTCGGGCTTCTTCTATATTACCAACCACGGTGTCCCGGAAAGCCTGATCAAAGACCTTTTCGCGGCCTCCAAAGAGTTTCACGAAAGGCCGCGCCGCTTCAAAATGAAATACTGGTCCGGCTTCACGACCCACCATCGCGGCTATGTCCCTTTGGAGGAAAACGGCGCTTCCTTTCCCGCCCGGATCAACTTTAACGAAGCTTGGGATATGTCCTTTGAGGCGCCCGCCGATCACCCCGATTATCTGGCCGACTGGCGCATGACAGGCCCGAACATTTGGCCCGATATCCCCGGCTGGAAGGACACCGTTTCGACCTATTACGACGCTGTGTTTTCCCTTGGTCTGAAACTGCTGGACGCGCTGGCGCTTGAGCTTGGGGTCGATGCATCGGAGCTGACCAGGCATATCAACAACCCGACTTCGCAGCTGCGGATGCTGCGCTATATCGAGAACGACTTGCCCGCGACCAAGGATTTCGTCGGCATCGACGCGCATTCCGATTTCGAGTGTTTCACGATTTTGCTGCAAGGCGCGCCCGGTTTGCAGGTGATGAACGCCGACGACATCTGGATCGAGGCGCAGCCCATCGAGGGCTGTTTTATCGTCAACATCGGCGACATCTTCGAGACATGGTCCGGCGGGCAGTTCAAATCCACCCAACACCGTGTGAACAACATCGGGACGGAACGTTATTCCTTCCCGCTGTTCTTCGGCCTTGATTATCACGCCGTCGTGGAACCACTTGAGAAATTCCGCACGCCCGAGACGATTGCAAAATATCCGCCGATCAAAGCGGGCGATCACCTGATGCGCATGTCCGTCAACGCGTTCCGCTACATGGCTGACGCACGCGCCAAGGGTGATCTGGTGCTTGAGTTCGACGTGCCCGAAGAAAACCCCTTCAAACGCGAAGCCCGGACAGCAGCGGAATGAAACCGCATCCGGATTTCGAGGTGCTGGATATGCCCAAGGCTATGACCTTGGGCACCTATCACTTGGGCATGTTGACCGGCGCGAATGTCGAGGAGGATTTCGATGCCGTCATCCAATCTACACCTGTATTGCAGGGTTTATTCGGCGACGCATGGCCCGAGGGTCTTACCCTTGAGGAGAACCTGACCGACCTGCACTGGCATCACCGCGAATTTACCTCCAAACGGTCTTTCGCATGGATCATCCGCGATACGGCGGGCACCTATCTGGGCTGCGCCTATCTGTACCCCGCCATCGGTAAACGTGGTGCGGGCGACGCCGTCTACTGGATGACCGATACACCTGACCGGCTGGCGCATCTTGCCACGTTCGGCACACTTTATGAGGATTGGCTGAAAGGCCTCCTGTCGCCTTCCTATGCCCTGGATGTCACGAACAACGGATCAGCGTAGGATCAGCGTACAAAAAGTTGCCGTCGTTCATGGCTTCATGCTTTGAGATAAAG
The DNA here is from genome assembly GCA_024636495.1 of Roseobacter sp. Lineage (GTDB taxonomy): Bacteria > Pseudomonadota > Alphaproteobacteria > Rhodobacterales > Rhodobacteraceae > Sulfitobacter. The sequence goes on from JAGXGZ010000082.1 coordinate 94,849, forward strand.
AGTATTTTAGCCTATTGCTCTTAGCTTGAAGTGCTGCGCCCCTGTCGGGTCCGCTGCACTTCATGCGTTCAATTGCCCCAAAAGCACCGCCCCAAATCATTCGGAAACGCGCCTAGGTCTTGCCGAGGATCAGGCACGATCCTTCACCTCAATCAACGCCACAACCTGACCCAATTGCAGGGCCTGTCCGGGCGTCGCGCGAAGTTCACTGATGCGGCCTGAACACGGGGCTTCGACGACCATTTCCATCTTCATGGATTCGACAATCGCGATCGTCTGACCTGCTTCAACCACGTCACCGGGTGCTACCGTGATTTTCCACAAGCTACCGGGCACAGGGCTTTCAACCCCCATGAAGCCGTCGGGAATGTCCTCGGCCCTGTCGGCGTCCGGAACACTATGATCAGGGGCGAAACTGTCCAAACCCTGCTCTTTCCAGCGCTGGCGTTCCGCCTCAAAGGCCTGTTGCTGCGTCGTCTTGAACCGCGATATATCTGCCGCCTCGCGCGTAAAAGCCTGTTTGTGATCGGCCCATCGCAGCGTCGTCTCTTCGATTTTGATGGGGTATTCGCCGTGAGGAAAGGCCAGCCGCGCCTCGGTCAACTCCTCATGCGACACGGGGAAAAAGCGGATCTGGTCGAAGAAATCCAACAGCCAAGGCTGTTTTGCGAACGCCTGCGTGCGCCGCCATGTGTTCCAGACTTGAATGGTGCGCCCGACCAGCTGATAGCCCCCCGGCCCCTCCATCCCGTAGATGCACATATAGGCACCGCCGATACCGACTGCGTTCTCAGGCGTCCATGTGCGGGCCGGGTTGTATTTCGTGGTCACCAAGCGGTGGCGCGGATCAATCGGCGTCGCGACCGGCGCACCCAGATAGACATCACCCAGACCCAGCACAAGATAGCTGGCGTCATAGACGATTTTCTTGACAGCTTCTTCATCCGCCAGCCCGTTGATCCGCCGGATAAACTCGATGTTCGAAGGACACCACGGCGCGTCCGGTCGCACGAGTTCTTGATACTTGCGCATCGCCAATTCGGCCTGCTCGTCCCCCCAGGACAGCGGCAGATGCACAATCCGCGACGGTACGGTGATCTCTTCGGCGGGGGGCAATGCGGCCTCGATGTCCTGCAACAAGCCCAGCAATTTTGCGCGCGGCAGTTTGGTGCTGTCGTAGTGGATTTGCAGCGACCGGATGCCGGGGGTCAGATCAATCACCGGCAGTTTCGCTTCCTGCACCGCCTGCATCAGCAGATGCACGCGCAGGCGCAATTCGATATCCAGCGTCATGTCGCCATATTCAACCAACAGATTATCGTCACCCTGACGGCGGTAAACCACCGGCACAGGGCCACTGTCATTCCATCCCAAAACGGCAGAACCCGAAGCGTGGAAAGCAGGTGCCATGACAGGATCATCGGCGCGCGCCACAGGTACAAATCGGATGGTATCTCCGGGCCGGAACTGGCCCATCTTCCAACGGTCTTCACTGGTAATCACAGCAGGGCTGACAAAACCCCCAAGGCTTGGCCCGTCCGGCCCCAGAATGATCGGCATGTCGCCGGTAAAATCAATCGCCCCCACGGCATAGGCGTTGTCATGCAGGTTTGACGGATGCAGCCCCGCTTCGCCACCGTCGCTGCGCGCCCATTCGGGCGCTGGCCCAATCAGACGCACGCCCGTGCGGTCAGAGTTGAAATGCACCTTATAGTCGGTGGCAAACAGCGTTTCGATATCGCTGTCCAAAAAGAAATCCGGCGCGCCGTGGGGGCCATAAAGGACCGAAACCTCCCATGTATTTGTCAGCGCGACAGGCTCAAGCGGTTGCGGTGGGGTGCAGGGTGCCGCACCGATGTGCAGTACATCCCCAGTCTTGAGCGTACCCATGGCGTGACCGCCGAACTGGCCCAGACCAAAGCAAGCGCGTGAGCCCAGAACCTCGGCCGCGTCAAACCCGCCTGCAACGGCCAGATAGCTACGCTGCCCCGGCCCCTCGATCTTGCCGATCCGCAGCGTCGCGCCTTCGGGGATGTCAAGGACAGGCCCTTCGACCAGCTCATCGTTCAGATGCAGCGTCATGCGTGCCCCGGTCAGTGCGATGCGCGCTGCACTGAGAAACCGCAGCGTCGGCCCCATCATCGTCAGCTCAAGCGCTGCCGTGTCTGGGTCATTGCCCAACAAGCGGTTGGCATTGCGGAACGACACGGCATCCATAGGCCCCGAGGGCGGCACGCCGACGTGCCACAGGCCCAAACGCCCAGGCAATTCTTGCAGGCTGGATTGCGGCCCCGGTGCCACGACTTCAATGCAACTGGCGGTATAGGCAAAGCTGTTGAGCGCCGTCGTCGTCACCTTGCCCGACGCGAAAACCTCGGAGGCGGCGATGGCGCGCAGATAGCCCAGATTGGTCTCGATCCCTGTCAGGGTTGTGGCGGCCAATGCGTCCTTGAGCGCTGCAATAGCGGCCCCTCGATCCGCGCCAGTAACGATGATCTTGGCCAACATCGGATCATAAAACGGGCTGACATCTGTTCCGGTCTCGACCCACGTATCAATGCGCGCATTACCCGGAAAATCTACATAGGTCAGCCGCCCCGACGCAGGACGGAACCCCGCATGCGGCACCTCGGCGTAAACCCGAACCTCGATTGCGGCCCCTTTCGGAACAAGGGGTGCGTCAGGCAAAACGCCCTCGCCCGCGGCTTGGCGGATCATCCATTCCACCAGATCAATGCCGAAAACCGCCTCTGTGACAGGGTGTTCGACCTGCAACCGCGTGTTGACCTCAAGAAAATAGAACTCTTCGCGCAACGGGTCATAGATGAATTCAACCGTTCCCGCCGAGGCATAGGACACGGATGTACAAAGCGCCGTCGCCGCCTGATGCAAGGCTTGCCGGACCGCGTCGGGCAACAGGGGTGCCGGTGTTTCCTCGACCACCTTTTGATTGCGCCGCTGCAAGGAACAATCCCTTTCACCAAGCGCGATCACCCGCCCTGCCCCGTCGCCAAAGATTTGCACTTCAACATGGCGTGCATCCGCGACGAAACGCTCAAGAAACACCCTCGCATCGCCGAAACTTGCCGTGGCCGTGCGCCCAACGCTTTCGAATGCCGCCCGCAGCGCGCTTTCATCGGCGCAAAGCTGCATCCCGATGCCACCACCCCCCGCCGTGCTTTTGAGCATCACAGGATAGCCTATACGGGCCGCTTCCTGCACGGCCTCTTGGGCCGTGTCCAACAGGTCAGACCCGGGTAACAAGGGCACGCCCGCCGCCAGCGCCAGTTCGCGAGCGGTGTGCTTCATGCCGAAATCCCGCAGATGATCGGGATTTGGCCCTATAAAGGTGATGCCCGCCTCGGCCAGGCGCATGGCAAAGCCCACGTTCTCGGACAAAAATCCGTAGCCCGGATGCACCGCCTGCGCGCCGGTTTGCTGGCAGGCGGCAATCACCGCCTCCACATCCAAATAGCTTTGCGCGGCGGGCGCAGGCCCTATACGTACGGCCTCGTCCGCCAAACGCACGGCAGGCGAAAACCGATCTGCATCCGAATAGACCGCGACAGACGCAATCCCCATTTTGCGCAGCGTTTTGATTACGCGCACAGCGATTTCGCCACGATTGGCGACAAGTACCTTGGTAAACATATTCTAGCCTTTGATCACAACACGGATCGGCGTCGGGTCGAAGCCGTTGCAGGGGTTGTTGATCTGCGGACAGTTCGAAATCACGCACAGCACGTCCATTTCCGCCACCATTTCAACGTGATCACCGGGGGCGGAAATGCCGTCATCCACCGTCATCGCCCCATTGGCGCTGATCGGCACGTTCATGAAGAAATTGATGTTGGCGACGATGTCCCGCTTGGTCATGCCATGACGGCCCAGCTCGAGAATGAAATTCTCGCGGCAGGCGTGTTGGTACAGCGTATCATGCCCAAAGCGCACTGTGTTGCTTTCACACGAACAACACCCCGCCGAGGTGTCATGCCGACCGGACGTATCGGCCGTCACGCTCAGCATCACACGCCCCTCGGACGACATGATCTGACTTCCCGTGGTGATATAGGCACTGCCTTGGGTGCGCAGCGTGTCCTGACTTGAGTAGCGTTCTGTAAAGTCGTCCGCACAGTAGAAAATCGTGTCGATGGCTTGCTGGCCATAGGTGTCCTCGATGCGGATCGTCTGGCCTTTTTTCACGATGCCCGACCATGGTTTCTGGGCGGGGATGTCGAATGTCTTTTCCATGCGTTTAACCCTCTGACTTTGCGTTGTTTTCAAAGCCACGCTGGGCTTCGGGTGTTGCAGTGCGGCACAAATCATCGGGGGGCACGGGCACGGCTTTGATCTTGGTGATCTCAAGCGATGCGGGCACCTCGCCCGCCTTCGGGTCCAACGGATGCGGGCAGTTGGACAGGGCAATCACCAAATCCATCTCGGCGCGCAGCTCGACCCAATCGCCGTCACTGATCATCCCACCACGCCATTCAAACCGGCCGTCGGCTGTCACGCGCACGGGCGCAAAGAGGTTCAGCAACGGCATTAGATCGCACCGATCCAAGCCCAGTTTGGCTGCGGCCAGGACCATATTGTCGCGCGTATTGCGCATCAGGGGATCGCCGTATTGCGCCACCGTCGCGGGCGTTGATCCCCCCGTTAGCGCATCATGCGCCCCCGCGCTATCCTCGACAATCGACAGCATCAACCGCCCCATATCAGAGAAGACCACGCGCCCCTTCTTAAGCTCGGTCGTCCATTGCAGCTTGACCGTATCGGGCAAGTTCATCCGCTCGGACGTGTCTTTGGCCGACCAAGCGGCCAGCGCAACGGCGGACACTGGTCCTTGCGGCACAAGGCGCAGCACTTCGCCTTTGGCAACGTGCAAGGTGGTGTACCAGCCCCCAGGCACCTGATGCGTCATCGCGACTGTTTCGGCCTTTGGCACCGGCGCGGGGCGCGGGCTGGGGGTGGGCGGTGTCTTGGGCGAAAACGCCAGCCCGATGCGCTGGTGTTCCTCGTAGCGTTGCCTGTCGGCAGCGATTTGTTCAGCGGTGCGGTGGATGTGCATATCAGGTCTCCGTGCGTTGGTCGGGTCGTCCCGTTGCTGCGCCGTGAGGGGTCAGGTCGTCCCAACCGAGCGCGTATTCAGTTTGAAAAATCGTGCTGGCCCCTGCCTTGCGCGGCGGCCAGATATCGATGTCTTTGGTGATTGCCGCGCCATAGCGCATCACGTCTTCCGGCAGCGTCCGCGTGCGGCCAAGGGCCACAACGCGCGTGCCAAGGGTAAAGGCCTCGCGCAGATCATGGGTCACCATTACCACCGTCATGGGCAGTTCATTCCACAACCGCAGCATCAAGCGGTGGATGTCGCTGCGAATGCCGGGGTCCAGCGCGCCAAAGGGTTCATCCAACAACAGCACGCGCGGCTGCATCATCAGCGCCTGCGCAAGGGCAAGGCGTTGCTGCATCCCGCCGGACAGCTGCGCGGGGTATTTGTCTTCTGATCCGGCCAGACCGACTTCGGCGATCATCGCGCGCGCAGTATCGGCCAAAGCGCGCCTTGCAGCGCCAAAACTGCGGCCCCAGATGCGACCGGCTTGCATTTCAGGCCCTAGCATCACGTTGCTCAGAACCGTTAGATGGGGGAACACGGAATATTTCTGATATACGACGCCGCGATCCGGCCCCGGTTCATCAGGCAAGGCGGTGCCATCCAGCAGAATGGTCCCGCGCGTCACCTTTTCCTGCCCCAACAACAGCCGCAACAGGGTCGATTTCCCGCAGCCCGACGGCCCGACCAGCGCCACGAAAGACCGCGGCGCGATCTCGAGACTGACGTTTTCCAGCACGACCTGCTGGCCGTATTCCTTCCAGATGTTCTTGACCGAAAGCGCCGTCATCTGCCGCCCTCCAGTTCTGACCACGGGAACAATTTGCGGTGCAAACGGTCGATGGCGAAATCTGCGCTTGCCGCGAGGAACGTAATCCACGCCACATAAGGAAAGATGACATCCATCGACAAATAACGCCGCACCAGAAAGATGCGGTAGCCCAACCCGCTGTCTGCCGAGATCGCCTCGGCTGCGATGAGGAACAAAAACGCGGGCCCCAGTTGCAGGCGCAGACTGCTAAGCAGGCGCGGCATGGCCTGTGGCAGAACGATGCGAATGGCGATCAGCCAGCTTGAGGCCGACAAGGTCTCGGCCTTGACGATCTGTTCGCGGGGAAGTGCGAGTACCGTTTGCGCCAGATCGCGGATCATGATGGGGGCGACCCCGATCACGATCAGCGCGATCTTCGAGGTTTCGCCCAAGCCCAGCGAGATGAACAGGATCGGCAAAAGCGCCAGCGGCGGCACCATCGACACAAAGCTGACGAAAGGTACCAGCAAGGCGCGGAAAAACGGCAGGATGCCAATGCCAATACCGATCACCAGCGCCAGCGCCGTTGATATCCCCAGCCCCGCGCCCAACCTTTTCAGGCTGGACCATGTGTCCGTCCACAGCAAATAGTCACCAGTCCGACGATCCGGCGTAAAGGCCATCAGATCAACGGCAGCGGCAATACTGCTGAACGCAGGCAACAGCTTGTCATTCGGGTTCTCCGCCAGCCGCGACGCCGATCCCAGCAGATAGGCAAGGATCAGCAGCGCGAAAGGCGCGAACTTCAACGCTGTTGCCGCGGGGGGCGACAGGTGCTGGTTGATCAGACGCATGGCGCTGCTTTCCGCTTAATACCCCTTACAGCGAACCGTCCGCCGCCATTTGCATAAAGGTATTGTCAAAACGGAACTTCACATTTGCCGTGTCACCCAAGACGGTGCCATCGGGCAATTCGATCCCGATGGCGTCTTCGGACGTCGCACCGGGGGTCAGCAAACCCTTGTCGAAAAGGAACGCGCGCACCAGATCCATCGTCGCCCCCAGATCGGCAGAGCTGGTAAAGGCGACCGCCTCTGCGGGGTCAGCAAACAGCTTTGTCGCAGCCATTTGCGCCTCGAAACCCGCCTGATCCGTGCCCGACGCTGCCCCCATAGCCCCGCGTGCAGCGGCACCTTCTGGAGTGTCCAAGGTCATCAACGCCATCGTTTCATACCAGATCCCCGCCAGCGCTTGGCCGAACTTTGGATTGTCCGCCAGCACATCCGTGCTAGCCACCATAAGGTCAATAATTTCGCCCGGGATTTGCGCGCTGTCGAAGACTTTAGTCGCATCAGGAAGGGCCACGATCTCAGATACCATCGGGTTCCACGTTACCATCGCGGTCACATCAGGGGTCTGGAATGCGCCAACCATATCGGGATCAGCGGTATTGATAACGGACACGTCCCGCTCTGACAGGCCGACGCTGTCGAGCGCGCGTGCCAGCAGGTAGTGCGAGACCGAGAATTCGACCAGATTAACGTCGCGGCCGGTAATATCGGCCAAGCTGCCCTCGCCCTTGATGAACACCGCGTCATTGCCATCCGAGAAATCGCCAACGATGACTGCCGTAGTATCGACGCCACCCGCAGCGGGGATCGACAGGCCGTCCATATTGGTCAGCGTGACCGCGTCATAGCCGCCCGCCGTATATTGGTTGATCGATTCAACATAGTCGTTGAACTGCGTCACCTCGATCGAAATGCCGTATTTATCCGCCCATTTATCGACAATACCGGTGTCCGATGCATAGCCCCACGGCATCCAGCCGACATAGATTGACCATGCCACTTTGAAATCTGTCTTTTCCTGAGCCCATGCCGCAGGCGCAAAGCTAAGCACGCCAAGCGCTGCGAGTGTGGTAAGTGTCAGTCTGCGTGTGATGGTCATTGAACGTCCCTTTCAGTTTCAAAAAGGGGATCGGCGACAAGACATCGCGGCCAATCCCTTGGCTTTGCGAGGTCTCCCAGGCTTTTGTCCCGCCGTGCATCTGGCGGGTATGTCTCTCCCGGCAGCTTTGGCTCTTGGACCAGACACGTGATAGTACGCCGGAACCCTAGCCAATAATCTCGACTTCAGGGTTTGCTAGAAATTATGCTTAGGCAAGCGCGGACGCAAAGCAGCTTAGAATTAAGATGACTTGCTTAAAAATTACCCAGTTTTTTTGGGCTTTGCAGAAAATTCGCCCGCTTTGAGAATGCAAAAAGCCTCAGGATGTCTGACGTCAGACAATATCAAGATTTCAGCCCTCAAAAGCGCTTGGATACCCCACAGAATTCTTGGTTTAGCCTTTCTGTTTATCTGTTCTCTTGGTGCAAAAACAGATGTCTCAGTAATTTCGCGTGGTCAAACCTTCGTATGAACACCTTCGCACGTCTGGGATGGCGATGGTCCGATTTGGTGTAAAGGAGAGCCGCGGCTAAGGTAGCATGGAGTGCGACCAGTCGACTTTACTGGCCAATGTCCCGCATTCGGATATGACGTGACGAGTGTAAATAAATTTTGCTTTCTTACGACGGTTGCCAAGGCGTTAAGCAGAATCCACCTGACATCTCTTAACAGGAGACCTCCCATTCATGAGTGTCTATCGGGTTGTGTATGCCTCACGACCGTTCGGATTTGATTTAGCAATTCTGAGCAGCATCCTAATCGATGCGCGGCTCCTGAATTACCGTGAAGACATCACGGGTACTCTAATTTGCAGGGCCGACATTTATCTTTAGCTGCTGGAAGGACCGGCAGAACACGTGATGCGAACGTTGCAGCGCATCAAGCGAGATGATCGCCATCTTGAAGTCACGCTACATGTCGCAGAAACTGTGTCCGAGCGGATGTTTTCAGAGTGGGCGATGCTCCACGATCCTGCGGCGTCATGAATCTGGTCTATGGAAGAAATTGCCGGGTGTGCTGTGGATCGCTCTACGCCTTAAGAAATCAGGGCGTTTTTCAAAAAGCTTCGCGGATTGCCTCACCAAGATCAGGTTGACTGACAGAAATTCAGTCTCGAACCGGATCTTTGCCGGAGCCAGCGGAAAGGTCCGATGAGGGGAACAAAACACCCGTTTACAGCCGCAGAGATCGCACGTGGGCAACCACCCTCTGACGCCGCACCATACTGGACCTGTCACGGTTTGATGCCGCTCCTTTAATAGCATTTACTGCAACTAAGGAGACAGACTATGGGACTGAAACGGACGGACGAATTTTGACAAGATGCGGTACGGATTGCTTCTGACCAGTGCAAAATTACTTCAAACATGTCGTGCTATGCAGGAGCTATCCACACAGGACATTGGCGAGTCCCATCTGACTGAGGTGGCACGCTAAGCAACTCAAGTCTGTTTTTGCAGAGGGCAGCCGTGAGTTACGCAGCACTTTTCCATTTTTCGGGGGTAACATAAACGACACTATCACCAACACTGACCATCACTTCGCCGTCCTGAATATTGATCTGGAGCTTCATCGCGCGGCTTGCCAGCTTTGCCAGCTCTCCTGTGTCGGTCTCGGAAAAATTTACCACCTGAAGATTATCAAAACGGGTAGTGCTGTTTTTGATCTTGTCCCACCAAATATCGGCAGTCCTGCCACCATACGGATAGACAATCACCTTGTCGGCTTTGCCACAAGATTGACGCATCACCTTCTCGCTTGGAAGTCCCAGTGCCACCCACACATCAAGCTCTCCGCTCAGGCTTTTCTGCCAAATGTCTGGCTCGTCATCTGTCGAAAGGCCTTTTGTCATTTCCAAATGCTCATGGGCATTTAGCGCAAAAGCGACAATACGCACCATAAGCCGTTCATCGGTCTCTGAGGGATGCTTAGCCATGGTCAGTTTATGGGTCTCATAATAATGACGATCCATGTCGGAGACTGAGAGCTCAACTTTATAAATAGTGGCATTTTGTGCCATGATTTGCCCCAACCCTTGAAAGATTGGGATGCCTACTCCGTTTGCTGGCCTTTGGAAAGCCGATACGAAGGCAACGAACATCTGCATAGCCTCCGCGCCGCTCCGGGCCATTGCCGACTTTCGCCTCAACTATGTCTGCAGCAGCACAGCCTCCTTAAAGCAGACACAAGTTGAAGCTGCAGAAACTTGGTGCTGTTGATATTACGGTGCTATCAAAAGAGCCTTCCCCAAGGCGCACCAACAGAAAATGAGAGTATTGTTGTGCTTTCAAAGTGGTAATTAGCAATACCTTTCTGGCCCCTGCCACTGCTCATTCGTGTAACGGTCGCCATGGGCCCAGCCGACAGGCAGAACTCTATTAATCCGGGCGATGTCCTCTGCGCTTAAGGCGAGCTCGGTCCCGCGAACGAGCTCTGTAAGGTGTGATATGTTTTTGGTGCCTGGGATAGGCAGCAAGTGGTCGCCCTGAGCAATGATCCATGCGATCGCAAGTGCTGCAGTGGGTTCGCCCATTTCAACTGCGAGCGCACGCAACTTGTTTGTTGTGGCGATATTCGCGCTGTAGTTTGGCTCCATGAATCTCGGGTTGTTCTTGGTAAATGCCATTGATTGGGCATGCTCATGGGAGAATGGTGCATCGGTGAGAAATCCACGCCCGACAGGTGAAAACGCGACAAGCGTTACTCCGAGCTCGGCGCAGGTTTGTATCAGCCCCAATTCCGGCGCGCGGGTCGAAAGTGAAAACTCTGACTGAACTGCTGCAATCTGGCATTCGGTGAATGCGCGGCGAAGTGTGCTCGGGGCAACTTCGGATAGGCCGACTGCCCGCGTCTTACCACTATCGATGAGCTTCTTCAGGGTCCCCGCGACATCCTCGGGGCTGTAAACCTGATCGTAACGATGCACGTAAAACAGATCCACATGATCAACACCCAGCCGCTTTAGGCTTGCATCCAAAGAAGCCTCCAGATGTTCTGGATCATTGTTGAAACGACGCTCGGCATTTCCAGTGATACCCGCTTTCGTAGCGACAATCATCTCGGCTTTCGCGGATGGGTTGCCTGCGAACCAACTCCCAATGATCTCTTCTGAGCGTCCGTTGCCATAGACATTTGCTGTGTCGATATGGGTGACACCCATCGATCGACAGGCGTCCAGTACAGCATGGCTTTCGTCTACGGTCGCATCGCCGTAGATGCCAGCAAAGGACATGGCCCCGATCCCGAATTGCGAAACTTCGGGGCCATTGCTCCCCAAGCGCGTCATCTTCATTTGAGCTTTTCTCCTAAGTTGTTAATCAGCGCTCGACAGGGATCAGTGCAGGAATGAGCAAGTCCAAGTAAAACGCAAAAGAACAGCCAACTGGGTTCTGTGCAAGAGCACTCGATCATCAAATTCGAAACGCGCGTTTTCTTGATCGGCCCAAACCGGACCTTGGCACATTGCGCAGCTAACGACAGAAATGATCCGACTTTGACCAATGCTGCAAAGCGTACGAAGGTCTGCTACCTTGAGAAAGACTGCAACCTATGACAAGGGATGTTATTTAAATGGCATTTCAGGTGCCATCAATCTTGTTAATTTCAATCTTGTTAAGTTTTGTGCGTTCCAAAAATGAGGGTTTTGGAACGCTCTTGGATGTCCTGATCTTATCTCCCCCCGCCCTTTTCGCCAGTTTCAGAGAGTTGTTGCTGGGCGGCTTGGGTTGCAGCGGCCGAAATGGCGGCAGTGTCTTCAGCCGTCAGTTCATGGGCGTTGGCCATCGATGGCAGGGCCACGCGCACTTCGCGGCGGGCAAATTCTATGCCGTTCTCTTCAAAGGCGGCGTTCACGCGGTTGAAAATTGAGTTATGCCCGAAAGTTGGTGATGGTCTGAAGCGGGCGGCATATCATGGCGGTGTTGAAAGACGCCGTCAGTCTCAAAGAGAAAGGATATGCCACCATGGCCAAATCTACTGTTGTACCATTCGAACTGCCATCAGA
>JAGXGZ010000083.1 GCA_024636495.1 Roseobacter sp.
CACATGCCAAACCTCAAGGACCTAAAAACACGGATCGCGTCGGTGAAAAACACCCGCAAGATCACGAAAGCCATGCAAATGGTTGCCGCGGCGAAACTTCGCCGCGCGCAGGAAGCTGCTGAACAGTCACGCCCCTACACACAGCGTTTCAACGCTGTGATGTCGCGGCTGGCCGCCTCGGTTGGTGGATCGGATACCGCGCCCAAACTGCTGAGCGGTACAGGCGAGAATAAGGTGCACCTTCTGGTGGTGATGACCGCAGAACGCGGTCTGTGTGGTGGTTTCAACGCCAACATCGCAAAGCTTGCCAAAGTCCACGCCCGTCGCCTGATTGGTGAGGGCAAAGAGGTCAAAATCTTGACTGTCGGCAAAAAAGGCCGCGACAGTATTCGTCGTGAGTTTGCTAAAAACATCGTGGGTCACGTTGATCTGACCGACGTCAAGCGGATCGGCTATGCCGACGCGCAGGGCATCGCAAAAGATGTGCTTGGACGCTTTGACGCGGGCGAATTTGACATCGCAACGATCTTTTTCGCAAAGTTCGTGAACGTTGTCAGCCAGACCCCAACGGCGCAGCAGATCATCCCGGCCTCTTTCGACGCGAATGAAGCCAAGGACGAGGCGACCACGTTGTTCGACTACGAGCCCAGCGAAGAGGCCATTCTGGCTGATCTGCTGCCGCGCGGCGTTGCAACGGCGATCTTCTCGGCTCTGCTGGAAAATGCGGCTTCTGAACAGGGCGCGCGGATGTCCGCTATGGATAACGCGACACGTAACGCCGGTGAGATGATCGAAGATCTGACCATCGTCTACAACCGTTCCCGTCAGGCCGTCATCACCAACGAGCTGATCGAAATCATTTCCGGCGCGGAAGCGCTGTAAGGTATTGGAGAAAAACGACATGGCAAACGCAGTCGGTAAAATCACACAAGTCATCGGCGCCGTCGTCGATGTGCAGTTCGAGGATCACCTGCCAGAGATCCTTAACGCTGTTGTAACAGACAACCACGGCAGAAAGCTGATCCTTGAAGTGGCTCAGCACCTTGGCGAAAACACAGTTCGTACCATCGCAATGGATGCGACCGAAGGTTTGGTTCGTGGCCAAAAGGTTGAAGACACTGGCGCGCCGATCATGATCCCCGTGGGCAACGCCACATTGGGCCGCATCATGAACGTCGTTGGTGAACCCATCGATGAAAAAGGCGAGATCAAGTCGGAAGAGCGTCGCTCGATCCACGCAGATGCGCCAGAGTTCGCCGAGCAGTCGACGACATCGGAAGTGCTGGAAACAGGCATCAAGGTTATCGACCTGCTGGCACCTTACGCCAAGGGTGGTAAAATTGGTCTGTTCGGTGGTGCCGGTGTTGGTAAAACCGTTTTGATCATGGAATTGATCAACAACATCGCCAAAGTACACTCTGGCTATTCGGTTTTCGCCGGTGTGGGCGAGCGTACACGTGAAGGGAACGACCTTTACCACGAAATGATCGAATCCAACGTTATCAACCCTGATGACCTTGAGAAATCGCAGGTTGCGCTGGTGTACGGCCAGATGAACGAGCCTCCAGGTGCGCGTATGCGTGTTGCTTTGACGGGTCTGACGTTGGCCGAACAGTTCCGCGACCAATCTGGTACAGACGTTCTGTTCTTCGTCGACAACATCTTCCGCTTCACTCAAGCGGGCTCCGAAGTGTCGGCTTTGCTAGGTCGTATTCCGTCGGCCGTGGGCTATCAGCCAACGCTGGCGACAGACATGGGCCAGATGCAGGAACGCATTACATCGACCAAAGCTGGGTCGATTACCTCGGTACAAGCCGTATACGTTCCAGCGGATGACCTTACCGACCCTGCGCCTGCGACATCGTTTGCGCACTTGGATGCGACAACCGTTCTGGACCGTTCAATCTCGGAAAAGGGTATTTACCCTGCCGTTGATCCGCTTGGTTCGACATCGCGCTTGATGGACCCGTCTATCGTTGGCGAAGAGCACTATAACGTTGCACGTGACGTTCAGGGTGTTTTGCAGAAGTACAAATCGCTGCAGGATATCATTGCGATCCTTGGCATGGACGAATTGTCGGAAGACGACAAATTGGCTGTGGCACGGGCGCGCAAGATCGAACGTTTCCTCAGCCAGCCTTTCGACGTTGCCAAAGTATTTACTGGCGCCGACGGCAAGCAGGTTCCTTTGGAAGAAACAATCCAGTCGTTCAAGGCTGTTGTTGCAGGCGAATATGATCACCTGCCCGAAGGCGCTTTCTACATGGTAGGCGGCATCGAAGAAGTTAAGGCGAAAGCCGAGAAAATGGCGGCAGACGCCGCTTAAGGAGCGCTGATAATGGCAGACACAATGCAATTCGACCTCGTTTCGCCAGAGCGGCGGCTGGCCTCGATGCAGGTGACGGCCGTTCAGATTCCGGGTGCGGACGGGGACATGACAGCAATGCCTGATCATGCCCCCACCATCACCACGTTGCGCCCTGGTGTGCTGCGTGTTGATGGCCCGGAAGGTGCTACGGAATATGTTGTGACAGGCGGATTCGCTGAAATCACGGCCAATGGTGTATCGGTTTTGGCCGAACGCGCAGTGCATAAGGGTGACATGACCCAAGAGCATCTGGACGAGATGGTCGAAGAAGCACAGAACATGTACACAACGGCGAAGCAGAACTTTGTCAATGAGCCAGGGCCTGTCGATGACGCAGCCAAGCTGCTATCGGATATGGTTGCGGTTGGTGATCACATTGGTTTGTCCAGTAAACAGCCAAGCCTCTGATCATAGTTTGATGATCTAGACAAAAGGCCTCGCATTGCGGGGCCTTTTGCATTCTAAAGACCCCACTATAGTTGAATCTACGCTCAAGTAGCCAGTTGCGGATAAAAATCACTAGATGAATCGAATGAACGGAAATACCGTCGGGGTTGAAAGCGGGGAAACTGTGCTTTTCTCGGACTTCGAAGACGGCGGGGAAATGTGGACAGGTTCAGGTCAGCGTGAACGCAGGCGACGTATTGTATTTTCCACTCCCTTCAAGGAGCCACCAACTGTTCAGTCGTCTTTAGCGCTTTGGGATGTAGACAACGCCACCGTTATGCGAGCGGATTTAAGGTCGGAAAATGTCGCGGAGGATGGGTTTGATCTGGTGTTTCGAACGTGGGGCGACACGCGCATTGCACGGGTTCGGATCGCCTGGTTCGCGATTGGGCCATTGGCACAAGAAGAAGACTGGGACGTTTACTAGCCCTAAATGCCCCTGATCTTAAGTGGCCTTAGCTGACTTTGTACATTCCGTCATAGATCGGCTCTAGCGAATGTTCGTCAAACAATGACGATACGGATGTACCGTTCCAGATGTTCAGGATCGCCTGCGCAAACATCGGCGCGGTCGGGACAATGCGAATGTTCTCGGCTTTCTTGACCGCTTCGGTGGGCTGGATGCTGTCCGTTATTACCAATGATTTCATAACGGAATTGCTGACCCGCTCGACAGCCGGGCCGGACATGACGCCGTGGCTGATATAGGAATGAACCTCTTTCGCGCCATTCTCGATCAAGACTTCGGCCGCCTTGCACAGGGTGCCGGCTGTATCGCAGATGTCATCCACGATCAGACAGATTTTTCCGGTGACATCCCCGATAACTGTCATTTCGGCAATCTCGCCCGGTTTTTCGCGACGTTTGTCGACAATCGCAAGGGGGGAATTGATCCGCTTTGCCAGTTCGCGCGCCCGTGCCACACCGCCCACATCGGGAGAGATGACCATCAGCTCGCCCATCCGATCCTTGAATTCGTTCTTTATATCCAGCGCAAAAACCGGAGAGGCATATAGGTTGTCGACCGGAATATCGAAAAAGCCCTGAATCTGGGCTGCGTGTAGGTCCATCGTCAGGATGCGTTCTATGCCCGTGCCGACCATCATGTTTGCAACCAGCTTGGCCGTGATCGGTGTGCGTGCCTTGGTCCGGCGATCCTGACGGGCGTAGCCAAAATAGGGCAGCACCGCCGTGACGCGAGCGGCTGACGACCTGCGCAGGGCATCGGCCATGATCAGCAGTTCCATCAGATTGTCATTTGCCGGGTTCGAAGTGGGCTGGATGATGAACATATCCTCGCCACGCACATTTTCGAAAACCTCGACAAAAATCTCTCCGTCGTTGAAACGCTCGACCCGCGCATCGACCAATCCCACGTTGACCCCGCGGTGCAGCGACATGCGTCTTGCAATCGCTTTGGCGAGTGGCATGTTTGCATTACCTGAGATCAGTTTGGGTTCAGATGTTTGTGCCATGTGCAAAGAGTCCTCGGTTGCATAACATGTGACAGAATCGTGACGTTGACACCGCTTAGCATGGCCTTACCGTCGGGCAAAGCTGCACAGGACTGGATCGGAGAGCTTAATGCCCCATATTGACTATTTTTTCGCGACACTGTCGCCTTACGCGTATCTGGCCGGGAACCGTCTGGAAGAGATCGCGGCAAAGCATGGCGCTACGATTGCCTATAAGCCATTCGATTTGATTACGGCTTTTGGCCGCACGGGGGGGCAACCGCCCAAGGACCGTCATCCCAGCCGTCAGGAATACCGTGCGATGGAATTGCCGCGTCAGGCGAAAAAGCTTGGGATGCCGTTCAAACTGAAACCTGCGTTCTGGCCCACGAATGGCGCGCCTTCGTCCTATGCGATTATCGCGGCTCAGAACGAGGGGGGCGATGTTGGTAAACTGTGTCAGTTGATCATGCATGCCGTCTGGGTCGACGATCGCGATATCGCGCAGGATGATGTGGTCCGGGATTGCCTTGTGAAGGCTGGTTTTGACCCGTCGATCGCAGACAAGGGGTTGCTGCAAGGGGCAGACACCTACGCAAGAAATCTGGAAGAGGCGGTTGAGAAAGGCGTGTTTGGCGCGCCATTCTACATCGTTGATGACGGACAAAAATTCTGGGGACAGGATCGCTTGGAAGACCTAGGTTTGCATTTGGATGGGCGTCTGTGACGCTTGCCACTTTTACCAGAAGCTTTGGCCACGGTCCTCGAAAGGCATTGGCCATCCACTGTACGCTTGCGCATTCGGGTGCATGGCGCAGCGTAGGCGAAGCGTTGGCAGATGATTTGACGATGCTTGCTTATGACCTGCCGTCCCACGGCAAATCCGCAGATTGGGATGGTCAGGGCAATGTCCACGACGTTGCAACCGATATGGCGCGCACACTGCTCACGGAACCGATGGATATTATCGGCCATTCCTTTGGTGCGACCGTTGGTTTGCGTTTGGCGATTGAAAGTCCGGAATTGGTGCGTAGCCTGACCCTGTTCGAACCTGTGTATTTCGCTGCGGCCATGGCGGATGATCCCGAAGGGGCGACATCTGCCATGGACCGCAACACGGCCTTTAACGCCGCTTATGACAGTGGTGATATGATGGAGGCGGCACGGGTCTTTAACACCGGATGGGGTGATGGCAGCGGTTGGGCAAACACGCCGGACAAGCTGCGCCAATATATGGCGGAGCGTATCCATTTCGTCCCTGCCAGTCAGCCGTTTCTGCGCGATGATAGCGCGGGCCTGCTGGAACCGGGCCGCTTTGCACGTGCGACAATGCCCGTCCTTTTAATGGAGGGGGCAACATCGGGTGAACTTGCGGAGGCGATCAGCACGTCGCTTGAGAAGCGGCTGCCAAATGTGACCCGCCGCGTTATCAAAGGGGCAGGGCACATGGCACCTTTGACCCATCCCGCCGCCGTGGCAGATGAGGTCCGTACGTTTCTTTCAGGAACGTAACCGCTTAGAAATGCGCTAGAAACTGGTCGATGGCAGGTTTGCCTATGGACCAGTCACAAACCAGCCGTGCGGCGATATACTCTTCGGGGTCATCGCCTTCCAATGATCCATGCCAGATGTAATACCTTGCGCCTGCATCATGTAAGGCTTGGTGAATGCGTCGTGGCCAGCTGGCGAAAATCATATTGGCATCGGGCTGATGCAAGAACGTCGCCCCGGCTTTGCGAAGCCCTTCGGCCAGATATGCGGCATTGTCATTCGCCTGCGCGGCCATCGTTTTATATAAATCGTCCTGCATATAGCCAGCCATCTGCGCCGACAGATAACGATGTTTGGAAAACAGATGCGCGCCGCGTTTGCGCCGCAACTCGAACTCCCAAGCCTTCTTGGGGTCAAAAAAGACAACCGCTTCAACGCCCATACAGCCATTTTTCGTCCCGCCAAAGCTTACGACGTCAATGCCTGCTTTCCAGGTCATCTCGGCCGGTGTGCAGCCAAGGGCTGCCATCGCATTGGCAAAGCGCGCCCCGTCGAGGTGGACGGGAAGGTCGTATTCCTTGGCGACGGCAGCAAGCGCGCGGATTTCATCCAGCGTATGGACAGAGCCGCGTTCGGTAACTTGCGTGATCGACACCGGCCCACGCTGTGCGCCATGAACATTACCATCTGGGTGCTTTTCGACGGCGCGGCGCAGCGCGTCAGGCGTCATCTTGTCATCTGTGTCGATGACTGTCAGCTTGGCTGCGCCAGCATAGAATTCCGGTGCATTGCATTCGTCTTCGTTAATATGTGACGTCGTCGAGCAAAAGATCGTCTGCCAAGGCTGCGTATAGCAGGCCAGCGCCAGGGCATTTGCCGCAGTTCCGGTCGATACCAGATAAACTGCGGCGTCAGGGGCCTCGAACGCCGTACGAATGGCGTTGCGCACCTCGTCCATGATGGCATCTTTGCCATAGGGCATGGCATGCCCCTCGTTTGCCTGCGCCAGTCGCGCCATGATCTGAGGGTGAACCGGGCCAGCGTTGTCAGAGGCAAAAAACATCAGTTAGGCTCCTCGATGATGTGATCTTCCCATTCCTCGAACGGGGTGTCGAATTCGGAAACGGTATCATATTGCACGGAAACCCCAGCTTTGTGCACGCTTTCTGGATCGCCCGATATCAGCGGATGCCAATCATAAAGCGGCTTGCCTTGCCACAGCAGACGGTAAGCGCAGGTCAGCGGCATCCAATAGGCGTGGGTATCCAGATTTTCGGGCTTTAGCACGATACAATCGGGCACAAACTGGTGGCGGTTTTCGTAATGCGTGCAGCGGCAAGTGGAATCGTCCAGCAACCGGCAGGCGACACGGGTCAAAGCGACTTCCTGGGTATCTTCGTCTTCAAGCTTGTTCAGACAGCACTTGCCACAGCCGTCACATAACGCTTCCCATTCAGCCCCGGACATTTTGGAAAGCGGCTTTTTCTCCCAGAACTTGGGGGCCAGTCCTGTTGCTGCGATTGGATCGGTCATAGTGCGGCCAGTATGCTGCGCGCCTGTGCGCTGTCTGCGTCCATCTGGACGATCAGGGTCTCAAGACTATCAAGTTTTTCCTCGCCACGCAGATGATCAACCAATGCCACCGAAATGTGCTTGCCATAAAGATCGCCCTTGAAATCAAAAATGAACGTCTCAAGGTTCGCTTTATTCTCGCCAAACATCGGGCGCACGCCAAGGCTGGAAACGCCGTGATATCGCCCGGTTTGCGGTCCTTCCAGCACATCGACTAGCACGGCATAGACGCCAAACGCTGGGGGGTGCAGCCCGTCAACAGACATATTCGCTGTGGGGTAGCCCAATTCACGGCCACGTTTTTCACCATGCAGAACAGGCCCTTCAATGCGATGCCAATGGCCCAACATCGCTGCCGCATCGCGCGGTTTTCCGTTTGAAAGCGCGTCGCGGATTGCGGTGGATGATACGGTATGCGCGCCCTGCGCCATCAACGGTGCAACGGTGACGCCAAAACCCATCTCATCCCCGAACTCCTGCATCATTTCGGCGGTTCCGGCGCGGGCTTTCCCAAAGCAGAAATCAGCCCCGATTACAGCATGGCTTAGACCCAAACCGTCCACCAGAACCTGGCGCGCAAAGTCACGAGGCGCGAGGTTTGACAAAGCCGCATCAAACTGTAGCTCGAACAGCTTTTCGACACCCAGCTTTTCTAACTGATGGGCCCGCGCCTCTGGCCCCATTAACCGGAAGGGTGCCGCTGATCGTGCAAAATAGTCGCGCGGGTGGGGTTCGAACGTGACGACGCCCAAAGGGGCATCCGGTCGCGCTGATCTTGCCAGTTCAATGACGGATCTATGCCCAAGGTGCACGCCATCAAAGTTTCCGATCGCTGCCGAAGCACCGCGATCCGAACCGTTTACAAATTGATAATCTCGAATGATGTCCATGGGCTAGGTGGTAGCCCTGTCTGACGGGACTGACAAGAAGCGCGCCCGCTTCTTTGGCTCAAAAATATCCCGGGGGTCTGGGGGTTGACCCCCAGGCCTGCCGTAGAGGATCAGTCAAACTTGCGTGAAGGGGCCAGTACAGTTGCCTCACCAACCAAAACCTTCTTGCCGCCGACCGAGCAATGGCAATCCAGTTTCACACGCCGCTTCGAGAAGTCGATATCGATGACCGTAACCTCTGCATAGACCATGTCGCCGGGACGCACAGGGCCCAGAAACTTAAGCGACTGACCCATATAGACCGTGCCGTGACCCGGCAGTTGCTCTCCGATCACTGCCGAAATCAGGCCTGCCGTCAGCATTCCGTGGGCGATACGGCCCTCGAAAATGGTATCTCGGGCATAGTCGTCATCCAGATGCACCGGGTTCCTGTCGGTCGAAATCTGGGCGAACATTTCGATATCTTCATCGGTCACGACTTTTTGCAAATGCCGTGACATGCCCATTTCGATGTCTTCGATACAGATCGTTCCGCGCGGAAGGTTATCCAACATGCTGCACCTTTCGGGTAATAAAATGACGTGCCCGAAGGCGTTTAAGACAGTTTATTACTTTGCAGATGCAGAAACGCAAGCAAAAAGTGGGTCAGCGCAGATGCCCTATTGTGTAGGTCGGCGATGACATTTCCTTTTCAAGATAACGGTTTAGTGCCTCTGGATCAGGTTGTACATCGGTTCCAGTTTCCTGCGCGGCCAGCCCACCAGCGATAAATAGCGAATCAATATCCTCGCCCATGGCACCGCTGATGTCAGTATGTGCGCCGTCGCCAATGGCAAGAATGTCGCTGTTGCCAACTTCAATGCCTAACGCAGACAGCCTGCGCCGTGCCAGATCATAAATCGGGGGATGAGGCTTGCCAAAATACAGGCTTTCCCCACCCATTTCCGTATAAAGTGCCGCAACGGCACCCGCACACCATTCGCGCACACCGCCGCGATCCACGACAATGTCAGGGTTCGCGCACAGGAGTTTCAACCCTTTTTGCTTGGCCAACAGCAATTGCGGGCGTAGATCGGCAGGGTCGGCCATCGTATCAAACGGACCGGTGCATACGATGCCTTCGGCATCGTCCAGATCTACGCGGGTGATATCGGCTGGGTCGTTCAGAATATCGATCGGATCAAAGAAATGCTTGTCGCTGGGGGGGCCCAAATGCCAGACCTTGTTGCCCACCATGCCCAGATACATGGCAGAGCGTGCCGAATCCCCGGATGTCGCGATGTCATCCCACGCATCATCCGGCACACCAAAATGCACCAGTTGTTTGATCACACCATCACGCGGGCGGGGCGAGTTCGTGACCAGGATCACTTTGCCTCCGCCCTTGCGATACGCTTGCAGGGCGGTGACTGCGTCAGGCAAAGCCTTTACCCCGTCATGCACGCATCCCCAAAGATCAACGAAAAGCGCCTCGTAGCGGTCAGATATTTCAAACAGGTTGTTGATGATCCGGGTCATGACGTGCTCCGCGTGGATAGGGATTTGAAGGGCAGAAAGCATATATTCCAAGGCGGGGCAATGATGCCATGGTGCAAGACCTAGCGGACCTTAGATGATCAGCGCGGCGGCGATTGCGCGTTTGACTTAGACACCGCGTTTCTAAAAGATAAACAGCATTGATGATGCTTCGTGAGGCGCTTTAGTTTGAAAAGCGCTATCACTCGTAATTTTGATGGGGATATAAATGGAACGTGAACAACCGGTCGCGAC
Organism: Roseobacter sp.; assembly: GCA_024636495.1. GTDB lineage: Bacteria > Pseudomonadota > Alphaproteobacteria > Rhodobacterales > Rhodobacteraceae > Sulfitobacter. The sequence continues at coordinate 9,993 of JAGXGZ010000083.1, forward strand.
GTGGCGCATTGTTTTGGCTGCAATCCTAGATTTCCTGACTGCGTTTTTTGTTTTGGGTTTTCTTATTGCCTCGGTATCCGGTGGCATGACAGAGGGCGGTTTCCAGTTGAACGGATTACCGGCGCTCGTTCTGTTTGTGGGGATATTTCTGTATTTCTGGGCGGGCAAAAAGTACTTCGGTGGCACCTTGTGGAAACGCATACTGAAAGCGCAGTAAAGGATCGTCTGGCCGTTTCATTGGCCTGTTCGGGACAGGACAATCCCATTTAATAGGGCATTCGATTTTTCGCAACAGAAGCGGGAAAGTTGCAAAGCGGTTACCCGGCAAGGCCCGTTCAGAAGGCCTTACCGGGGAGTAACGCTATCAATTAGACTTTAAGGTTCGGAATAATCTGCTTTTTGCGGCTCATGATGCCGGGCAGAACGACTGTGTCGCCTGTGACGGTCGCACCAAAGCTTTTCTCGGCCACTGTTTTGGACAATTCGTTGGGAATTAGCATCGTTGCTTCTTCGTTCAGGATATCGACTACGAACAGCAGCACCTGATCTGCACCGTCTTCGGTCGCCACGCCGGGCATTGCTGCCATGAGCGCGTCTTTGCGGTCCAGCACTGTCTTGGGTGATGTTGTTTCAAGCACGGATACGCGGAACTGCTTGCCATCAACTTCGTATTCCTTGCTGTCCATGCGCAGCAGTTCAGCTTCCGAGAATGACGAGACGTCGGATTTGGCGGCGAACATCTTGGCGGCATATTCGGGGATGTCGATCTCGAGATCCTTGGCCAAAGCCCACGCAATCGCAGTGTCTTCTTGTGTCGTGGTCGGGCTGCGGAATTCCAGCGTGTCAGACAGGATGCAGGTCAGCATAGCACCTTTGATGTTGGTGGGCATCTGCGCCATATCATCACCGATGGCTTTGTACATGATTGTCGCGGTGCAGGCCAACGGCTGGATGTTGATGTGGATCGGGCCTTTGGTTTCCAGACCGCCCACCAGCTTGTGGTGGTCGATGATCGCTTTGATATCAGCGTTGTTGATATTTGCAGGCAGTTCAGCCGGGTTGTTGGTGTCTACGATTACAACGGGCTGGTCGTCTTCCACGTCTGAAATGATCTGCGGCTTGTCGAGCTTCCAGTGGTCCAGCATGAACAGCGCTTCAGTGTTCGGCTCGCCCAGCAGGGCAGGGGCGGCATCGACCCCGTGAAGTTGGTTCAGATACCAGGCCCAGATGATCGGGCTGCCTGTGCTGTCTGTGTCGGGGGATTTATGGCCAAAAACAAGCGTTGTCATATGCGTATCCTGCAAAGGGGAGGTTTGATTTGCGCGCCTTATATGGGGGCACGCCGCTTTTGTCACCATCTGCTTGATCTCAAAGCGGGGCTTCTCAGCACGTGTGGAATCCTGCTAGCACTAGGCTATGACGAAACCCCGCGAAACCGATCTTTACCCGCCTGTGAAATCCTTTCTTGAGGATCAGGGATATGTCGTGAAATCCGAAGTCGGTGCCGCTGATGTGGTCGCTATTCGCGGGGCAGAACCGCCCGTGGTGGTAGAGCTGAAGCTGGCCTTTAGTCTGGCGCTGTTTCACCAATGTATTGAACGGCTAAAGGTGAGTGATGACGTTTATCTGGCGGTAGCACACAAGCCGGGAAAGCCGTTTTTCAAGGCGATCAAGGCGAATACTGCGCTTGCGCGGCGCTTGGGGTTGGGGCTGATGACCGTGCGGCTATCGGATGGGCTTGTGTCTGTGCAGTGCGACCCCGGTGCCTATGCGCCGCGCAAGAATGCCAAACGCAAAAACCAGTTGCTGCGCGAATTTGCCCGCCGTCAGGGCGACCCCAATGACGGCGGGCAAACGCGGGCCGGGCTGGTGACGGCCTACCGTCAGGACGCGCTGAAACTGGCGGTTTATTTGTTCGAGGTGGGGGCGAGCAAAGGGGCTGATGTGGCGCGCGAGACAGACGTGAAACGTGCCACCGCCATGATGCGCGATAATCATTACGGCTGGTTTGAAAAAGTTGAAAAAGGCATATATGGGCTGACTCCTGCAGGTGCCGAAGCCGTGTCGACAACGGCACGGGTGCTTGGTGCAGGCTGAACTTGGCCGACTAAATTGGCCGACTAAAATTTTTCCAAATTCAGTGGTTGACGAAAACCGGCGATATCCCTAGCTATCCCTCGTTAGCACTCGATAGGTATGAGTGCTAATAGCCGACCCCCTCGACCGGAGGGCGCGGCTTGGGAGAATAACTTTGAGCCTTAAGGAGCTGAAAGATGGCATTAAAACCGCTTCACGACCGCGTGTTGGTGCGTCGCACCGAAAGCGAAGAAAAAACCAAGGGTGGCTTGATCATCCCTGATTCC
>JAGXGZ010000013.1 GCA_024636495.1 Roseobacter sp.
GAAACGCCTTTTTTCGATTCCCACGCGCCTCCCGGGCATAGCGCTGCAGCAACCGATGACGCGGGCCTCCGTGCCCGGTCTCGCGGAGGATCGCTTTCGCAAGACGGCCCAAGAGTGACAGTCCAGATCTACGTTCTTTTGCTGTCGTGTCGGGCTCCCAAAGTTCTTTATTAATACTGTCAGCACAGTTCTGCAGAACCTTCACAGCGTCAGGATGTGACACCTGAGTGTCAGATGGTGACACCTGAGTGTCAGATCCTGACACATCCCCGCGCTCAAAGGCGTCCAGCGCCGACCAGGTGGTCCACATCTTCACTTCGGCTTCCGCCAGTGCCAATGCGCAGGAGATGCGTGTGTCATCTCCGAGCACGTCGCTCACATCAAGATCTGGTTTGTCGAGGATAATCCTCAGCCAAGCCGCGACGGATGCCGGGTTCGGCTTTGAGGTGGCGCCATGCCGACAGGCGTTTTGCGCCACAACGGCCTTGCCCCGCGCCGAACTGGGACCCGTGCTTTTTTTGGCATTTGCTCTGTTGCGCGCGGTTATCCTGTCCGAGCTCATCCCTCGATGACCTCCGCCTCCACGGGGCGATTTTTCTGCAGGTCATCGAAGTCGCGTTTGACCTCGCGGCGGCGGCGCTCAAGTTCCAGACTTTTGTTTTCGTGATGACGGACCTGCGCGCTTGATGTGCGATAGGCCTCCCCCATCAATTCGACGACTTCAAGCCCCATGGCTTCAATCTCGGCGTTGGCCGCCGTGCGTTCGGCGGGGTCCCCTGAGACGGCTTGCGCGGCAAGGACACGGCCGACCTCCTCGGCGGCGTCACTGCCGTGAAATGGAGCTGGATCCCATTCCCACCGCGTGCCACCTGCCGCTTCGTGTATGTCCCATTCCTCTTCCATTTCGGCGTCGTACGCAGCGCGTTCCCGGGCGACAACGGCCTTGAGGATGGCATCGCGGATGATGCTGCGCAAGCCAGTGTCGCGCATGCGGCGGTGCTGGATCAGTTCCCACTCGATGGAAATAAGGTTCTCTGCAATCACGCTCTCATAGGGCGTAAAGGGGGCCAGCGTGCGTGTCATCTCCTCGCGAAATCCATCAAAGGATCCAGCGTCCTCGCCGACAATGTGGTCTCTGGCGGGCAGGAGGTCAGCGAAACGCGCCAAGCCAAAGCGGGCGGGCTCGAGAGGTTTCAGTTTTTTGGGCATGCGCATGTGTCCTTTGGTATTGGCCGTGCAAATCTCCTCCCAGATCACGACATTTTTCTCCGTCAGCCCTACCATATGTCGTAGGTTGAGTCGATGGTTCCCCCATTTATGGCGAACAGCGGGATGATGGAGATACAGCTTTCAATCGCAGGTAGGGCTCCAGTCGAGAAATTGTCGGAGGACACGCAGGAGTAGGGATCTTCTACGATCTCTATCATGAAAACAGATTCTCGTCGGCGACCATCTTGAGGGAGTCAAAATTGCCAAGCAGACCGCTCAAAGGTCCATCATTACTTCAACAGAATCCGTCGTGCAGACAAGCCCAGGAGCGCCGACTGCAACGCCAAGCGGTTCGGCTGAGAGGTCAGCACCCTAGCAGACCGATCAAAAGACTGGATCACCTCGATCACCCCTCCGTACAGGATTGCCAAACATCCAGCCTGTAACCACCACTGTGGGCGCAGCAATGTAGTGGAAAAGAGGAGCGCGGCGAATGCCGCGAGCTGGTCGACGCCGTGCGGGCCATCAGGCTGCAATAATACACTCACATTCAAGGAAGTCCTGAACGACCGATCAGACTTCAAATCCAAAAATCTCTCAGCGGGCGTGCGCGCCATTTCGCTCAGGCATCGGAACGGCGGGCACAAATTTGCCAAGATTAACTGCTAACCCTGATCCAGTTGAATTGACTGGATACAAGCAGTCTATGTGTCTCTGTCGCCTTCGCGACCAATGAACAAACAGGAATCATCTAATGAAGCATGTTAAAATTCTCCAGACCCTTGGCGTGAGCTTGATGTTGTCCGGAGCTTTGGGCATCGGACTGAACGCCGTAATAGCCACTCCTACATTTGCAAAGGGTGAAGGTGGCGGTGGCGGCAACGGCGGTGGTAATGGCGGCGGCAACGGCGGTGGTAATGGCGGCGGTGGCGGCAACGGCGGTGGTAATGGCGGCGGCAACGGCGGCAATGGCGACGGCGGCAACAGCGGCGGGCAGGCAGCCGATGGTGCGAGCCAAGGCAAGAGTGGCACCGCTCGCTCCGGAGACAGAAATGGCACCGCGAGTGCAACCAATAGAGGCGCGACCGCGAAGTCTTCAAAAGAGGCGTCGAAGGCCCGCTCAGGAATCGCCCGCTCAGATACAGCAACACAGGTGTCGTCGCGGCCTTCCGCACGCCCGAACCCTTCGGAAGTCAAAGGGAAATCCACCCAAGGAGCGCTTGCTTCAGAACTAAAGGGACTTAACGCCGCACACGCCAGTTTGACCGGGCTTCAAAATGCTGCTCCAAACAGCATGCCTGGAATGCTTAACACCTACCGGGAGGCGTCACTTGCGGTGGTCGCGACCGAAGAGGCATTGGCGGATGCAATTGTCGGCGTCACTGACGCGCTTGCTGCCGAGGCTCAAGCAATCAGCGATCTCGCAGCTGCCGAAGCTGCACTGAGCGATGCCCAGGCTGCGTTGGCCGCTATTGCACCTGCTGATGCTGATACTGAAGCCGCTGAGGCAGTAACCGACGTTGATACTGACATCGCCGAGGATGCAACCGATGCTGAGATTGAAGCCGCGCAACAGGCTGTCGACGACGCACAGGCAGCAGTGGACGCTGCAAGCAACACTGTCGACAGCACCACAGTAACGGTTGAAGAAGCTCTCGCTGCTGCGGAAATCGCGGAGGAAGAAGTGGCTCTGGCAGAAGCGACCGTGGATGAAAGCTTAGAGGCGCTGCCAGGTGCAACTGACCTGTCAGTCGAGGCAAAGGCTGAGATGGACAATCTTCTGGGCCTGAACTGAACCGCTAAAATTCTGATGTGATCGGACGATCGACCGCATCATTTGACATCATATGCGAGGTGGGCCGCTTTGGCCCCCTCGTTCTCTTGCAGTTTTGCTTCGAAAGCATTCGGTCTTGCTGCTGCCTGGTCGGGGGTAACGACTTGGTAAATCAGACGCAGATCAGTGACTTCGGCCTTGAGATCGATCCACGCTCAGAAATTTAACAAGTGTCGCACCAAATTCGATGCCGATCACTGCGGCACCGGCAAGGGCAGTCGTCGCATTAAACGCTGGCGATGAGACGTCAGCCTGCGTCCAGCGTCCCTTGCCTTCGAGGGCAGCGATAGCCTCGCGTGTGCGGGTGACTTCGGGGCTGCGAGTGTGCGCCTGCTATTCGGCTTGTGCGATTGCCAGCTTGTGCTTGGCTTCACTCCATGCGGTCCGCAAGGCGCGGCAGAGAATGGTCCACAGACCAAACCTGGCGACATTGGCGCGACGGACGATTTCACAGGCATGGTGCATGATGGCGGTGCAGTCGAATGTGGATGCGCTGATCATATGCTCTTCCGCTAATAAGTTACCGTGTGTTAAACATTTCCTTATGTAGGACATGCCGGATGGAGCTAACCCAAGGTTTAAAAAAGGCCGCTAGGGGTCTATTGGAGTGGTCAAAAAAGTTCGGGCGGAAGCGTCTGGAATCTCGCTGAATACGCTTCGAAGCTTCGATAGCGGACGAACAAAACGACTAAGCCGTGAGAATGAGGTCGCCGCGATTCGGTGTTTTGAGCAACACGGGCTGGCTTTCCTGTCGGAAAACGAAGGAAACGCAGGCGTCCGGTATTGCATCGTCTAAAGGTGAAGCGAATGATTGACGCCGAGATCATCGACAGCCCGCTGAGCCAGTCAGTCAGTCATGGTGGAGGGGCACCGCTTCGAGATCCAGATTTATCGCGGGAAGGATACCCTTTGGACGCTGGAGGTCGTGAATGCGCGTGGGACCAGCTTCGTCTGGGACGAGCTGTTCCCAACTGATCGGGACGCTCTCGGAGCGGCATTGACTGACTTCGAGAACAGCCCTGTTGAGGGTTATTTGGACTGATTTATCTTCGCGACGTGCTCTAACATCTGCACTTGCGGGCTTTTCTGCGATATCGTCTTTAAGAATCGAGCGGTCGTGGTTATGCACTGTTCAACTCGGTTACTGGCATCCCAGTTAAGTGCCGGGCCAGCCGCTGCCAAGCGTTAAGACATGCTGGGTAGCGACGGTAGGTGGTTTGTGTTCCCCGATTACTAGCACAGCCACTGGCCGGGACGAGCCGGCAGCACGTCCCGGCCACATTTTCCGTCACCTATACAGCGTCAGTTACCTACTGCTCGCTGCTGGGTTCAGTTGCAGTAACACAATCCTTCCATCCGAGCGTCGAGAATTGGTCAAGATTTGGTGTTAGCCAGACCTGCAGCAAAAATGTTGGGTGCTGTGTAAATTCCTGTCTGCGTTGTCAAGCGGCGTGACCCTTTATCCATAAACACCGCTTGGGTGAGGAAGCAGTCTGATGGGTGCGTTGGTGTTAGTAATAAAGTCGTATTGGTTGGCACTAAAGGCGCGCTTTAGTGACGCATCAAAATTTGACGTCCTGGTATCTTTTGTTATTTTCTTCTTCTGGGCGGCGACGTTCGCAGGATACTTGATATGGGGAAGACCGTGGTGAAGCCGGTAGCGGTCCTGACAGCCGTAGTTAAAACTTTTTCATCGCTTTGAAATGGACTTCCCGCTTCGCTTTAGATTATTTAGCTATAATCTTTATAATTGGTAAATTGGCTTGACGAGCATAGCATGTCGAAATGAATAGCAAACTCCGTTATCCCGCAGCAGAAGGGTCTTTTAGAGTTCGGATGCTTCTGGTGCAGGGTTTCGTGTGCTCAGGTCAATGACAGCCCAGTTATGTGCCGAGCTAGCTGTTGCCAAGCGTTGAGACGCGCAAGGCAGAGGCATTAGGTGGCTGGTCCTTCCCCAAATACTTGCACAGCCACTGGCCGGGACGAGTTGGTAGCTAAGTCCCGGCTATACCCCTTTTTCTAACGTAAGCGCTTACAGCCGCCAGATATATTCCGTTCCCTGTGCAATGCTTGCAGAGAATTTCTTGCTTCCACTGCTGGATAAGGTGGACGTGTCAGGCGACGTGCTGGCAAAGAAGCGTCCTTCCATATCAAGCTTAGTTGCCGCAACAGTCACAAGTTACCCACAAAATCTGTAGATAACTATGTGGACACCCTTCCCTAAACTAAAGATTTCCTAACACATACCGAAGCTTATCAATTGTGCCCTGAATTTGAACAGCCCCGCAAAAGATAACAGTCGATAAATAAATTCTGGAAAGCACTGAACGAGGCTCCCAGCCCCTGTGTCAGGCCTTGGGAAGAGATTAATTCTAAGGGATGTGAGACACTGTATCCCAACCAGAAACTATAGGCGGCTTTATCATGTATAGACCCAAAACTTCGGGACAATGCCACGTTATTTCCGTTCTAGCGCCACTAAGCAGTCACAATTTGGGGTGAATCGGATTACAGACAATATGGCGGTTATACATGAAACGTCCCGAAATCTTCCGTGCCCAAATGCCCATTCTAAGAAGCTTAATCTCCGAGTCCAAAGGAGTCACAAAGGCGAGAGAGTATTTATCTATAATCCTGCTGGTCGCATCCTACGGCTTGGTTGCATTTGCATTTACTCTTTGAGCGAACTCATCGCGTAGAGCCGTGCCGGTTGAGCGCGCCGGACTCTTGGGACGTCCTAGTGGCAATCATCCTTGCGATATTCTGCTCCAATTCCTGCGCTGCCGCTGCCCGTTCGGCTGCTGACAGTGTGACGGCGTATTCATCAACCTTGCGCTGTTCTTCGCGTGATAGGCGCGCTTCCTGTTTGGCGGCGAGGTCCATGCCTTGCCGGTTGCTCTCCATGCCAAGACGCGTGCTTTCCCAATATGATGTCACTCACCAGCCTTCTAGTGTTCGCCACCTGACATAAGATTCCCGTTGGAAGCAGGGTTAAGGACACAGGTCGTTATTCCTGAGCGAACCCGTCAGATGACAGCTCTGAGCCCTTGCAGACATGATTAAACCTGAAAGCTCGCAGATGCAGCGATCCTGCTAACCGTGGAAGCAAAGCTCGGACGACGGAAAGAACTCGGACTTAACCATCTTCAACACCTGTTCACCGCATCCGATAGGCCTGGTTCGGAGGTGGAGAAGCGGCCCGGAGGGTAAATCCAAACCTGCTCTTGTCGAAAGCCGCCACCCGCTCTAGCTTGGATCACCGACGCATAATCTCCTGTCGCAACAGAATCGAAGGACCCGAATGCCGCTGCCCAGACATCTTGCATTCGCACTCATCGTCGGACTCGCCGCCTGCGACCGCGCCCCGCCCGAACTGACACCTCCCGGTAGTCCCAAGGATTTTCTGCGCGCGGCCGACGTTCTGGCCGCAGCGCAATGCGAACTCGACGCTGCCGCACTCCGCACCAATCCCGGATTCTCTGCGAAAAAGGCCGACATCACGCTTAGTCTTCTCGTTCGCGTTTCGGAATCCACCGGCGGCAGCATCAGTCTGACGATCCCCATCGCTTCGACCGATCTGACGCTTCGCCGAGATCGCGTGCCGGAAGGCACAGCCCTTCGGCGGATGGATTTCCGCATCACGCACACCTTCGGCGATACCCAAGCCTGTCCAAGTGCCGACGCGCCGCTTACCGCGACTGGCCTGCGCTTTATAGAAGGCGGCCTTGGCCTTGACGAATGGATCACTGAAACCGACCGACTGGTGGCCCACACCGGGCGCGCCCCGCACGAAGTGAACTATGCGATGAGCTTCGAGGTCGCCCTGTCGGACGACCGCTCGCCCGTCTTTTCGCGCCCCATCGACACCATAGGAAGTGATTTTACCCGACAAGACGCTCGTGCACGCGAAGTCCGCCACCGTATTGCCGTTACCATCATCCCTGGGCAGCCACGCGACGACACGCTCCACGAAGCTGCCAACCGCTTCCTCGACCGCATTGGCGGCTAACGCGCTGTAAGCGGCAGACCAGTAAAATCTCTTGCCGACGCGACGGTGCGTGCCGCAGGTGCAACAGGCTGGTTTGTTCGCATAGCTGCCCATCGGAGTGTTGTCCGAGCAACCGAGGGCACACCATGGGCAGACTGGGAATCTTTTGTCAGGTGGCAAGCACTAGAGGCCGTACTTGTACCGACGCTAGCGGGGCATTTGAGGCTAGAATATTTATGTCCCCTGGCTTATTTTTACTGTGGCTCCGCAAGAGGGCAGCGAAAGCCTTGAAATACAGGGGTTTGGGTGGCGTTTATACAGCATCCTTCGCAGCATACTGCGCATCTGATCGGCGATGGGCGAGCAATTCAGACGAGCAGGCTTGACCGCCGTACAAAATGCCAATAATTCTCGGGCGTGTTAATCTCGCTTGGGCAAATTTAGTCTACTAGAGCTTCGAGCGCATCTAGGGATGAAGAAATATGCTGAAAACTATCTTGCTGGGCAGTTGCGTATTCGTTCAGGGCACATTTGTGCGCATGTTGCCCGATGGCCGCATGAGCGTGAACGTCGATGGCCGAATTTTTTCGGGCACTCCGGTTAAAGCAGCCGCTTGAAACTAACTTACGCGTTAAAATAGGGGCGAATTTCGTGGACCGTCCCTATTTTTGTTGAGCCAGAGGATTGCGCAGGCATTTCTGTGGGGCGTCGGTATTTAAAGTTCAAAGAAGACATTCTTGCCTTAGTTGCGCGCAAGGGCAATCGCCGGTTTCGCACCGTTGTCGCCGTCTGATTCAAACGTCAGAGTGACGTCATCTTTGCGGGGTCCGTTACCACCTGCCAAGTGCTGTGATGAGCTCTTAATGTCATCAAGCAAAATTTCTGCTGTAGTGCCAAGAGCAAAAGCTGACGCGCGCCGCTGGCGCTTCATCCAAGCATGATGACTGGTTGCTATGCTGAACCAAGCCGCCGTCTCACGTGTTTCGAAAACCGGCGTTGCGAAATTGTTTTCCTCACGTTTGACAGGGATTTCCGGTTTCCTGCGCGATCAGCCACTCAAGTGACGAAGTAGAAATCGACCCAAGGAAAACTGTGCGGCCAACTGCAAATGCTGGAGTTCCATAGAAACCGAAAAGGTCGGCAATTGCTTTGGTCTTAAGGAGTTCCCCTTCAATTTCATCAGAATTCATGTCTCGTAGAAGTTGTTCGCTATCCATCCCTAAGTCACGTGCTATGCGCTCGATAAATGCTTCGTCTGTGACTGCAGGTGTTCGAGTGAGCCGTTCGTGCATCTCCATATACGCGCCTTGACGATCTGCGGCTAAGACCGCACGGCTCGCCGTGCGTGATGATGCCCCCAACAGGGGAAGCTCATGTCGCACGATGCGAAAACTATCTGGTGCTTCGGCTTGAAGTTCAGAAAGTCGTTTGTTCATTACTTTGCAAACAGGGCATCTGAAATCTGAAAACATTGCGACGGGCACTGGCCCAGTTTGCCGCGCCCCAAAGATAGCTGCGCAGGGGTCATCCCTCACAGCTTGAAGTAACTTTAGTTCCTCAGGAGTTGGGGGGACAGGAGTATCAAGGCTTGCAAAGACTGCACTGTTTGATGTCGTGGGTGATCCCGTTCCCACCAGCCGCCGAAACGGTTCCAGACCGTCGATGGGTTGGAATTCCAGTTCTTCACTGCGGAATGATAGCAGATGCGGCGCGCCTTTTACCCAAACAAAAAGAGCAATCGCTCCGCCGGAAAGCAGGGCTCGACGCCGCCAATTTGGACGTCCTGATGTTACCTTGTTATTCATAATTTGAGTATTCCTAGCACCAGACCGACGATAGTGATGTACTTTTTTAACCGTAAAATCCCATCATTGCGACTGTGGCCTAAAAAGTGAGCCGTATAGATTTTGCGTCACTCGTTGATTTGGATTAAACACCAGCGAAAGTGAAATGTAAGGATCCTTTAAGGGCCGAGGTCAGGCTGGCTTGACGTGTTTCGTTGCTGCGTCCCATTCCCAAGGCAGAAGCTCGTGCAGGCGTGACATCGGCATGTCGGAGATGCGCGCGATGACGTCGGCGAGCCAGGCCTGCGGATCGATATCGTTCAACTTTGCCGTGCCGATC
>JAGXGZ010000084.1 GCA_024636495.1 Roseobacter sp.
AGATCGAAACTTCTTTGAGTGATACGTCTAATCCTGCATAATATGTCATGGTCGTTCTCCTCACGGCTTGTTTCCATGAGGCCCACTATAGCAGGACCTCGTTCGCCACTGGAGAGCGGCCGCCGCAATCACACCATGTCGCCTCTAGTTTCTGGGCCGCCTCTAAAAGAGGTTTGTCAGGCGCACTCTTGCTTTGGCCACGATTAAAGACGTCAACAATATCCATGGAAGTATCCTTTAAATTGCATCTACTTTTCCGATCATTGCCTCAAAGCAGTAAATAACCGGTAACCATCTGCATGCATATTCAGCCGCTATACGAATACCTTTCGGAGGATCCAAATGCAGTTGCCTCACGCTTTTCAACTAACGACCCTAGATGGGGCCAAGGCAGTTGCGGACCCTGCTAAGGGAGACCGAAATGCCGCAATGACTGCGAGTGATAAAACGGTAAAGGGCGTTCAGTTTTCTACAATTTTCGCAGATTTGAAAGTTGGGGATCTAAAAATTGAATACAGTTCAAACGCATCGAACAAGACTGAGCATGGAGACGACGACTTGGATCAGACCCTAAAACCTACGCAAGAGCCGCCGATGGAAGGGGTAGAACCGAAAGCTCGGAAGGTGCGTGAAAGCGAGGCGCCAGACAATGATGAGCCAACCGTCGAGGAATCCTCACCCGTTGAATTTCACAAGGTCGAGACGCCGCACCAGCCTGTTGGAGAGACGAGACAGCCTATTAACCGAAAACCGGCAAGAACCACCCTCGAAAGTATGATTTCACCCAGACTTCAGATCACGCCGACATTCGATGAGGTGAAACAGCATATCCCTCAGAACGGAGCGGAGAATCCGATCATTCTGTCGGCCAACACGAGCTTAAGTCGAGATATCAAGATACCATTCATCCCGGTCGGTGATCCGCAATTTGACCGCCAGCCCGTTGTTAAAACAGGTCATAGTGTAGACCATCAGATTTCCCCTATCTTGGCGTTTGAAACGTCGCCATACGAAACGAAAATCGAGTTAAGAGAGCTTGAAGAAGCATCAGGAAGGCCGGTTGAGCAGGCAACAATGCGTGCGAATTCTGTCAGGCCAGACCCTATATCTGATGATGCTACACCAAAAAACTTCCAGTTCGCCGCGGACATTCCACTGAACCACGAGAGACATTCTAATCAGCAACAAACCCCAAATAAATTGCCCGCGCAGGCGGCCAATCTTGATAGGCAATCAGCGCAAGTGCTTTCAGCTTCAGATGGATTTTTCAGCGCTGATCAATCTCGTCATTCGACATCTAAAATGATTAACCGGCCACCCGAAACTTTACCCGTGACGACGCCGAAACATTTACCTTCAGGATCCCCGTCTCAGACAACGGTCCAAAAACCAGCGCAAGTGTTGCCAAGCAATTCAACGACAAACCAAAGCTCTGAGGCGGGGATTGTTTCAGAACTCCCGATCGAAGCATCTGTTGAAATTGCGCCAATCCTTCAGCGAACAGGTAAAAATACTTCCGATCCCGGCATCCCGCGAAGTATCTCTGAAATTACTCGCTTACCGCAGAGCCCTACCGCGATCCCTCATCTTCAAATAGCCCCACCGGCGGTTTCTCCTTCAGCGGAAACCCAAATGCTAATGAAAACAAGACGCTTTCCGACCGATCAGAAACAGTCTGAACACACAGACACGCCCCATACCCAGAAGCGCGCGATGGAGCCTGTTCCACTTTCACATCCGACCACCAAGACGGCAACTATGCAAACCGGATACGCGAGCACACCTTTTTCACAACAGATGGGCATAGTTTTTCAGACAAGAAGTAAAGCCGAAAGGGCCGAACTTGAAGGCGGTCTGCTCGACCCCAAGGCGCTTGACGAGTTAGGCATGAGCCAAAGTTCAGAACAAATCCGAACCGCGAACACTGCAACGGTCCAATCCCTTACAAAAGCCGACTTGCCTTCACATATTCCACGGCAATTGGCGGATCTTGTTAGTAACAGCAACGGCAAATCAGTTGAGATTGCCCTAAGCCCAGAAGAGCTTGGCCGGGTCAAAATGTCCATCACGCAGGCTGAAAACGGCGTAATTGTAAATATCTTTGCCGAACGCCCCGATACACTCGACTTGTTGCGACGACATATTGATCAACTCAATCAGGAACTAAAACTGCTTGGGTATCAAAGCCCTGAGTTTTCGTTCAGCAACGAGGGGGAAGGTAGTTCTCCCGAAAAAAACGCAACACCGCAAGATCAGACATCACCGAACGATAATCCTTCAAACTCCACAGCGCCGTCTTTGACTCAAGAGCGGTCCACTTTGCAGGCTCAGGCCGGCCTCGATATTCGGATTTAAGGAGCTTCTTCAATGACCCTCACAGCAACGTCCCTAACCACCGCGACTGCACAGACGACACCGGACATAGGCAAATCCAAAAGCGTGGTATCATCTGATTTTGAAACCTTTCTCAAGATGCTCACGACGCAGGCGCGCTATCAAGATCCGCTCGAACCAATTGATTCATCTCAGTATTCCGCCCAACTTGCGCAGTTTTCGATGGTTGAACAGCAGGTCCTTTCCAACGACCTGCTCAAAGCCTTGTCAACACAGCTGGGGGGTGGCCGCATTGGCCAGGTCGCGGGCTGGATCGGGATGGAAGCACGATCAACCGCGCCGGTTCAGTTTGCAGGCACCCCGATCACAATTGCACCCGTCCCTGCCCCATCCGCCAACAAAGCGGAGCTTGTAGTATATGATGATCAAGGCAAAGAAGTTCAGCGCAACGCCATCTCTGTTTCCGAGGAACCCATCCAATGGGCGGGCGTCTCACAAGACGGCACTCCCTTTGCAAACAAGACGTATAGCTTCGCAATTGATAGCTATCGAGGGGGTGAAATCATCGCAACGACGCCAGCAGAAAGCTATTCACGCATCATCGAAGCTAGAATTGAAGCCGGTGCTACAACGTTGATCCTTGCAGGGGGCACAAAAGTTCCAACAACCGGTATTACGGCCTTGCGGGAAGCAAATTAAACACCGAACCCCTCACGGCCGATAGACACGTAAGCCGAGAATCCAGCGCGTTTTGCGTCTTTCGGGCTATAGACATTGCGCAAGTCAGCCATTTTCGGCGTCGTCATCCGCTTGGCAATCCGTTTTAGATCCAATGCTCGGAACTCGTTCCATTCAGTCAATATAACCAAAGCATCAGCGTTTTGCGCAGCTTTGTACGCATCCTCAAGCCACGAAACACCGGGCAATAGTGCCTCACCTTCGCGCTGACCTTGCGGATCGACAACGCGAACCTTGGCGCCATTCCCGACAAGTGCAGGAATGATCGTCAGACTTGGCGAATCGCGCATGTCATCTGTGTTGGGTTTGAACGTCACACCTAAAACGGCAATTACCTTGCCATTTACCGATCCCCCGCAAATATCGACAACCTTGTCGACCATTCTGCGTTTAACCTCGTCGTTTACCTTAATGACAGTTTCCGTCAACTGCATCGGGCTGGCGTGATCTTGGCCCATCCGTGCCAAAGCCTGCGTGTCCTTGGGAAAACAACTGCCCCCGTAACCGGGACCAGCATGCAAGAACTTAGACCCAATCCGGCCATCCAGCCCCATGCCTTTCGACACCATTTTGACGTCCGCGCCTGTGCGTTCGCACAGCGCCGCAATTTCGTTAATAAAGGTGATTTTCATCGCCAGAAAAGCATTTGCAGCATATTTGATCATCTCCGCACTTTCTAGGTCGGTCGACATGATGGGAAAGTCGCGCAACGAAAGGGGCCGGTAAATGTCGTTCATCACCTCGGCGGCGCGCGGCGTTTGTACGCCAACAACCACCCTGTCGGGTCTCATGAAATCGTCAATCGCAGCACCTTCCCGCAAGAACTCTGGGTTTGATGCGACGTCGAATTCGGCTGTCGGATTAGCTTTCAAAATGGCCTTCTTGACTTGCCGGTTTGTCCCCACGGGAACTGTCGATTTTGTGACGATAACGGCATAGCCCGTCAGCGCATTCGCGATCTCGGCTGCTGCAGCCATGACGTAGGTCAAATCAGCATGACCATCCCCGCGACGGGTGGGCGTTCCGACGGCGATAAAAACAGCGGCGGCCCCGTCTACTGCCGATTTCAAATCCTCGGTAAACGAAAGCCGGCCTGCCGACACATTCTTTGCCATCAGCTCGTCCAGACCCGGTTCGTAGATAGGGACAATGCCCTTTTCCAGCTGAGCAATCTTGTTTGGGTCCTTGTCAACACAGACCACATCATGCCCAAAATCCGAAAAGCACACACCAGAAACCAACCCGACATAACCCGTACCAATCATCGCAATCTTCATGGGCGTGAACTCCTGATCATTTTCGACTCAAGTGAGCCAAGCGCCAAATTGTGTCAATTCTTTCTAACGGTCGGCAAGCGCATAACCCAAATAGGCCACTGGTAAAAGGGCCCGCCTGAACCGACCCAGTTCAAACAAGGACAAAGACGTTTGCATCGATATCGGGTAAGCTCGTTTCCTGGGCTTTCCCAGAATGACATCTGCAATCAGCGCGCCGCAATAACTTGCCATCGCAACACCATTGCCGTGATAACAAAGGCTTGCGAACATTCCTTGGCGGTTTGGCACTGGCCCCACAAAAGGCATTTGATCCCGCGCAATGCACACCATTCCCGACCATGCGAAAGGCGTTTCCACATGTTTCCATGCCGGGAACATCGCTTCAAAGTCACGCCTTACGTTTGCGATCGCGCGTTTTTCGGCTTTTGGCCCGGTCAGCAACCCGCCGCGCATCCCAAACAGCATCCTGCGATCTGGCATCAACCTGAAATAATGCAGCAAATGCCGGGTATCATAGACCATCTGATTGCTCGACCAGCCCGCCGCCTTGATCTCGTCGTCGCTCAGGGGGCGCGTCACGATCACGCTGGATTGCGCGGGCATATAGCGCCCTCCAAGCCAATCGGGGATTCCTTCGGAGGAATAGCCATTCGTCGCGATCAGCAGTTTCTTGGCCGTCAAACTGCCCGTCGCGGTCTGAACCGTGAAACCACCATTGGACTGCTTGATCTCTTGTGCCGTGGTGTTGTGATAGATCACGGCCCCTGCCTTTTGAGCGGCAGCCGCCAAGCCGGTCACATATTTGCGAGGATTCAACGCAAAACCCGCCGGAATGGTGAGCGCACCGTGAAACAAACCCTTCAGTCCATGATCTGCAAGCGCTGACTTTTCGATCAACGTTGCATCAAGCCCATAATTTTCCTTGATCTCATGAACGCGCTTTCGCAGATCACCCATATCTTTCGGACGGTGCGCCAGCTCGGTCTCTCCGTCGGAATGTCGGTCAATCCCGATGCGGTGATCAGTGGTCAGTTCGTCAACCAGATTAATCGCCGCCAGTTCTGCTGCGCGAAACTCCAAACGGTCCTTGCGACCGAACTTGCGATCCAGTGTCTTGTCGCTGAGCCGCCCGCCGCCCAGACAGCAAAATCCGCCATTGCGCCCTGATGCACCCCAACCGACATAACGGCTTTCCACAACAACAGCGTTTACGCCTGCTTGCGCAAGATGCAGTGCAGCCGACAGGCCGGTAAACCCACCGCCGATAATTGCTACATCGCAAATCTGATCCCCACCCAACGCAGGTCGTTCAACCGTTTCACAAGTTTGATCCCACCAGCAATTTGCCCGCGGCGCATCGCTATAGGCAAAGCTGCCGTAGATGTGTTTCACGTCGCCCCACGTTCCGCCGCCTGCATGTCTTGCTGGGCTTTGACCGCATTACGTTTTGAGATCAGTGAGGCGCTGATCACGCCAACCGTCACAATGCCGATCATAAGAGTCGAAAGCGCGTTAATCTCGGGCGACACACCCAAGCGAACCGCGCTCCAGATTTTTATCGGCAGGGTGGTAGAGGAGGGACCAGTGGTAAACGACGCAATCACCAGATCATCAAGCGACAGTGTAAACGCCAGCAACCAACCCGAAATCACCGCAGGCGCAATGATCGGAAGCGTAACAAGCCGAAACGCGTCAAAGGCCGAGCACCCCAGATCAAGAGCGGCCTCTTCCAAGGAACGATCAAATGACACCAGCCGGGAAGACACAACAACCGACACATAGCACATCGAAAATGTCGTATGCGCCAGCACGATGGTCAACACGCCACGGTCCAGCCCAATCCCTATGAACAGCAAAAGCAAAGACAGGCCTGTGATTACCTCTGGCATGACCAGCGGCGCGTATATCATGCCTGAAAAGAGTGTGCGCCCGGTAAATCGCCCCCCTCGTACCAAGACATAAGCCGCCATGGTCCCCAGGATTGTCGCCAGCGTCGAGGATGCAATGGCCACCTTGAGCGTGACCAAAGCCGCGTCCAAGAACGCTTCGTTCTGCATCAATTCGCCGTACCATTGGGTCGAAAACCCTGCCCAGACCGTTACCAGTTTCGAGCTGTTAAAACTGTATATAACCAGCAAAACCATCGGCAGGTATAGAAACGCGAACCCCAAGGTCAGCGAGGTGACGTTGAACCAGCTTGCGCGCTTCATGTTTCGGACTCCGCTTGGCGCTGCTGGTTGCGCTGAAACAGAATAATCGGGACGATCAGGATCAACAGCAAGATCACGGCGACCGCACTGGCAACCGGCCAGTCGCGGTTATTAAAGAATTCTTCAAACAGCACCTTGCCAATCATCAATGTCCCAGAGCCACCAAGAAGCGACGGGATGACGAATTCGCCCAAGGCAGGGATAAAGACCAGAAAGCATCCGGCGATGATCCCGTTTCGCGACAGCGGAATTGTCACGAGCCAGAACGCTTTGGTGCGTGAACACCCCAGATCTTCTGCCGCCTCGATCAAGGATTCGTCCAATCGGTCAAGTGCTGCATAAATCGGCAGGATCATGAACGGCAGATAGGTATAGACGATCCCGATATAGACTGCAGTTGTGGTGTTCATGATGGTCAGCGGCGCGTCTATGATCCCCGTCCACAGCAAGAACTGGTTCAAAAAACCTTCGTTGCTTAGGATGCCGACCCAAGCGTAAACGCGGATCAGAAAGCTGGTCCAGAACGGCAGGATGACCAACATCATCAGGGTGGGGCGCCATTCCTCGGGTGCGCGCGCCATGGCGTAAGCCATCGGATAGCCCACCAGCAACGCCAACACGGTCGAAATCAGCGCAATCTTCAAACTGCTTAGATACGCCTTCCAATACAAATCATCTGTCGTCAGAAAGACGAAGTTCTCAAAATCAAAGGCCGACAGCATCTGGCCGATGCCGTCTTTCATGGTGGGTTGATAGGGGGGTATGGCGAGTGCCAGATCAGACAGCGAAATCTTGAACACGATAAAGAATGGCACCAGAAAAAGGGCCAACAACCATCCATAAGGCACTGCGATCAGAAAGAACCGGCGCATGTTCATTGCGCCAGCAAAACGCCGGCCGTGGCGCTCCATGATACCCAGACCTTGTCTTCCCAAGTGATACTGCGGCGGGACAACCGGCGGGTGTTGGCCGTCTGCGCCTTGATAATTTGGCCTCCGGCAAGTTGCACATAGTAAGTGCTGAGGTTTCCGAGATATGCGATGTCCAGCACGCTCCCCCGCACGGCGTTATTGGCATCTTCTGGTTTGTCGGGCGTAATCAAAATCTTTTCAGGTCTGATCGCCAGATGCGCTGTTTGACCGTCACTAAAGGGCACATCAGACGTCGCTACAAATGGCATTTCGTTTTCGGCCCAGTTCAAACGATAGGTCCCCTCGCCCGCAGGCTTGGCGATGCCTTCGATAATGTTCACGTCACCGATGAAATCCGCGACATAAACTGAATTGGGTGCCTCATAGATACCATCGGGCGTTGCGACCTGGATGATACGCCCCTCGTCCATCACGGCGACCCGGCTGGCAACCGTCATGGCTTCTTCCTGATCATGGGTCACGATAACAAAGGTCGTGCCTGTCCCTTCTTGGATGTCCATCAACTCGAACTGGGTATCCTGTCGCAGCTTTTTATCCAGCGCGCCAAGCGGCTCGTCCAGCAACAAAAGCTTTGGTGCCTTGGCCAACGATCGGGCCAAAGCGACCCGTTGTCTTTGACCGCCAGAAATCTGGTGCGGCTTACGCCCCGCGAATTTGCTCAGCCGTGTCAGCTTAAGCATTTCTTCGACGCGCGCAGCGATGGCCCGCTTGTCCATATCGCCGCGTTTCAGGCCGAAGGCGATATTTTCCCAAACGCTTAGGTGCGGGAACAGCGCATAAGACTGGAACATCATATTCACGGCACGTTTGTTGGGCGGGATGCCTGCGATGTTCTTGCCAGACAGTTCCATCTTGCCGGATGTAGGGTTTTCAAACCCTGCCAGCATACGCATCATCGTTGTTTTGCCGCAGCCAGACGGCCCCAGCAAAGCAAAAAATTCCTTTTCGTATATGTTCAGGGTCAGATCATCGATCGCCGTGAAATCACCGAATTTCTTGGTAACGTTCTCGAAGCGGATCAGTGGTTTTTCGTTCGGGTCATCCCAAGGGGCAAATATTTTCTGGCTCACTTTGGGGCATTCCTTTGCACAGCCCATAGACGGGCGGGGGCATTAAAAGGGGGCAGGATCACAAGCCCTGCCCCACTTCAAACCAGCTTAAGTGCCGGATTTAACTTTTGTCCACAGGCGCGTGACAACGCGCTGCACTTTTGGGTCATAGGGCGAAGTTGTATAGAGGTTATCAAGCGTTGCCGCATCTGGATAAATCGCCGTATCGCCGATCACATCCTCCACCAGAAACTCCTGGCTCGCCTTGTTGCCATTGGCGTAATAGACATAGTTCGACGCCGCCGCCATGTTCTGCGCGTCCATGATGAAATTCAGGAATGTATGTGCAGCGGCGGGGTTTGGCGCATCAACCGGGATTGCCATGTTATCAAACCACATAAGCGCACCTTCTTTGGGCGCATAGTATTCGATCACCACGCCATTGTTGGCCTCGGCTGCGCGGTCACGTGCTTGCAGGATGTCACCCGACCAACCAAAGGCAACGCAGATGTCTCCGTTTGCCAAGGCGTTGATGTATTCAGAACTGTGGAACTTTTGAACGAAGGGGGCAACGGCCTCCAAAACAGGCTCTGCCTTGGCGATCGTCTCGGGATCCTGCGCGTCGGGGTCTTCACCAATATACTTCAGCGCTGCGGGGATCATTTCAGCGGGCGCATCAAGAAATTGAACACCGCACGTGGCAAGTTTTTCCATGTTTGCTGGATTAAGAACAAGCTCCAGCGAATCAATCGGTGCATCGTCGCCCAGCACTTCCTTGACCTTGTTGATGTTGATGCCAAGGCCGGTGGTGCCCCACATATAGTTAATCGCGTATTCGTTGCCGGGGTCATATTTTGACACACGGTTGTCGATCACGTCCCACATATTGGCGATGTTTGGCAGCTTGGATTTGTCCAGCTTCTGAAACGCACCTGCGGATATCTGGCGCTGCAGGAACGTGCCAGATGGGACAACCACATCATAGCCCGACCCGCCTGCAAGCATTTTAGTCTCAAGAACTTCGTTGCTGTCGAACACATCGTAAATCAGGTCGATACCGGTTTCATCCTCGAACTTTTGCAGCAAGGATTCGTCGATATAGTCCGACCAGTTGTAAACCCGCACTTCTTCGCCAACAGCGGCGGTTGCGATCATTGCAGTCGCGGCGACGCCGCTTATAATGCTATATTTCATTGTATGCTCCCGTTAGTAGGCCCGATTGGTCCAAGCCTTTCATCAATTTGATCAAGTTTTGCGTCTTGGGACAAGATGATTTATGTTTTCACGCAGGCGCAAGCAGCGCAAGCAACACCCTATGAACAGATTTTGAGCATCCTGAATGGCATCCTCCAACGCACAGACCTTATCGCCCCTTGGCGTGCCTGACCCCATCAAGGTCCCTGCACACCAACATGTCTATGAAAAATTGCGCAGTCAGATCTTATTCGGCGACCTTGCACCCGGTCAGGCGGTTACCATCCAAGGGCTGATTGCGACATTGGGTGCTGGAATGACCCCCGTCCGCGAGGCGCTGCGCCGCCTGATCGCCGAGGGCGCATTGGTTCATCAGGGCAATCGACGCGTTTCCGTTCCGGTTTTGTCTTCTGACTGCCTGCAAGAGCTTGGTTTTATGCGCCAAACTCTGGAGGTCGAGTTGGCCAGACGCGCGGCGCAACGTATGAGCAACGAAACTCTTGAAACGCTAAAGCAAATTGACGATGCCTTGAATCTTGCGATTTTGCGCGGCGATATCGGCGAATATCTTACCCGGAACTATCAATTCCATGCCACGATATTTCACAGCGCAGATGCCCCGATCATGTCCGAAACCGTGGCCAGGCTTTGGCTGCGCTTTGGTCCGTCACTGCGCGTTGTGTGCGGCCGATTCGGCACTTCGAACCTGCCCGATAAACATGCCGATCTTCTGGACGCCTTTGCCACAAAAGACCCCGAAGCCGCCGCAAAAGCGATGGCCGAAGACGTCGGGCAGGGTATTTTACAAATTCAGGCGTCGCTGGAATTTACACCCAACAACGTCTGATTCGATTGACTCCGCATAATTTGATCATATTCTGCGCATAAAGTTTTTCCCTTATTTTGAGGTGCATTTCTATGTCCTATATCACCAACCACATGCCTACGGCTGAACTGCAGGCGCTGGATGCCGCGCATCACATGCACCCCTTCACCACCAATGATGAACTTGCGGCCAAAGGCGCGCGGATCATTACCAGTGCCAAGGGCGTTTACCTGACCGACAGCGAGGGTAATAAAATTCTGGATGCAATGGCGGGGCTCTGGTGCGTCAATATCGGTTATGGTCGGCAGGAAATGGCCGATGTCGCCGCGCGCCAGATGCTGGAACTGAACTATTACAACACCTTTTTCATGACATCCCACGTGCCCGCGATCGCGCTGGCCAAAGAAATCGCTAGCCTTGCCCCCGGTGACCTCAACCATGTTTTCTTTGCGGGTTCGGGGTCCGAAGCGAATGACACGAACATCCGCATGGTCCGCACCTATTGGTCGATGAAAGGCAAACCGGAAAAGTCGCATATCATCAGCCGCAAAAATGCCTATCACGGCTCGTCTATGGGCTCGGGGTCGCTTGGCGGTATGAGCTATATGCACGAACAGGGCGGCATGCCGATCCCCGGCATTCACCATATCAACCAGCCCGACTGGTGGGCCGAAGGGGGCGATCACACGCCCGAGGCATTCGGCCTTGCCCGTGCCCAGGAACTAGAAGCGAAGATCCTTGAACTTGGTGCTGACAATGTCGCTGCATTTATCGGCGAGCCGATTCAAGGGGCGGGGGGCGTGATCGTTCCACCCAGCACCTACTGGCCTGAAATCCAGCGGATTTGCGACAAATACAATGTGTTGATCATCGCGGACGAGGTAATCACCGGTTTTGGTCGCACTGGCCAGTGGTTCGGCAGTCAGACCATGGGCATCAAGCCGCATATCATGACCATCGCAAAAGGCCTCAGCTCTGGCTATCAGCCCATCGGCGGGTCCATCGTTTGCGACGAGATCGCGCATACAATCAATTCAGGCGAATTTAACCACGGCTACACCTATTCCGGTCATCCGGTCTGTTCCGCTGTGGCGCTGGAAAACCTGCGCATCTTGCAGGACGAAAACATTCTGGATCACGTGAACACGGTTGCCGGTCCTGCCTTGAAAGAAGGGCTGGACAAGTTGTCCGAACACCCGCTTGTCGGGGGTGTCAACGTGTCCGGGCTGATGGCGTCCCTGCCGCTTAGCCCTCGCAAGGAAACGCGATCAAAATTCGCCACCGACGCAGGAACCGTTGGTTTTATGTGCCGCGAACGGTGCTTTGCCAACAACCTGGTGATGCGCCACGTGGGCGACCGGATGATCATCTCGCCGCCGCTGGTCATCACACCCGAAGAAATCAAAATCTTCATAGACCGTGCGAAAAAAGCGCTGGATGAAACCTATACCGCCCTCAAAGACGGCGACATGCTGAAAGCCGCCGAAGACAAGCACGAACTAGACACGCCTTCGCCATTAGGTTGAGTGTTTGGTGTAGGGGCGAAGGTCTTCGCCTCTACACCAGTTTTTGCCCCAGACGGTCCAACATTCCAAGGCAGGCCTCTAGCTGGTCAATGCTGACAAATTCATCAGGCTTGTGCGCCTGCGCAATTGACCCCGGCCCACATACGATCACATCCATCCCTATTTGCTGAAACAGCCCCGCTTCGGTGCCAAACGGCACAACATCGGCCCCGTTTGCGCCCAGCAGTCCGGCCACCAGATCCCGCGCGGCATTTTCGGACATGGGTTCCAGCCCGGTGACCTCTCCCAATGTTTCGGTCGAGATATCGGCCTTGGGGTAAATCGCGCGCATCTGCGGCAGCAGATCCTGTTCTACAAACCGCTCCATCACATCTTTGACGAAGTGAAAATCACTGGTTTGCACGGGGCGAAATTCCCAATCCACCTCGGCCTTGCCAACAATGACGTTATGCGCATGTCCGCCTTGCACGCGGCCGATATTGATTGTTGTATAGGGTGGGTCGAACCGACTCCCCTCTGGCACACGCGCACGTAGATCAGCGCGCAATTCCATCAGCCGCGTGACATAGCGCACGGCATATTCTGCCGCGTTCACCCCCAGATCAGGCGAAGATCCATGCCCCTCCAACCCCTCGAAACGGGTTGTGTATTCGCAGCAACCCTTATGCCCTTCGATCACCCGCATCTCGGTCGGTTCACCAATAATCGCAATGTCGGGTTTGATACCAAGTCGCGTCAATTCCGGAATTAGCGCCTGCGCGCCAAGACATCCGGTTTCCTCGTCATGGGTGAACGCGAAATGCACCGGGCGCGAAAGTGGCAGCGCGGCATATCGTTCCGCCATCACAACTGCCGCCGCGATAAACCCCTTCATGTCGCATGTGCCGCGACCGTAAAGCCGTCCGTTTTCCTGCCGCATCTTGAACGGGTCGCTCACCCAATCCTGGTCTGTGACCGGCACCACGTCAGAGTGCCCGGACAGCAAAATCCCACCCGGAATGTCAGGCCCCAAAGTGCCAAATAGGGTCGCCTTAGTACCTGCTTCGTTCGCAAAAATATGGGTCTGCGCGCCAAGGTTTTGCAACCTTCCAGACAGATCAATGATCATTTCAAGATTGCTGTCGCTGGAAATTGTCGGGTAGGCGATCAGCCGGTCCAGCAGATCAACAGTCGCTTGCAAAATCATTTCATAAACACTTTTCAAGGAAGAATGCGGGCAT
This sequence comes from Roseobacter sp., assembly GCA_024636495.1. Lineage (GTDB taxonomy): Bacteria > Pseudomonadota > Alphaproteobacteria > Rhodobacterales > Rhodobacteraceae > Sulfitobacter. Next base: position 13,307 of record JAGXGZ010000084.1, read on the forward strand.
TCTAGGTATACATAATTGGTATTCAATGGGTAAATTGGGCCAGCTTTTCCGGCCCAGCAATCAAAATCCGAAGTCAACACTGCTTAATTTGCAGTCAAATCAACTGAATTTTCCGCCATCGCAGGATATTTTCCTGCAATTGTCGTGTTTTGCCCCGTGCTGTCGTTAATTGGTTGCAAACCACAGAACACACAGCTTTAACTTCCCGTCAATAAGAGCGGAACACCGCAACAATAAATGGGGAGCCAGCTTTTGGCAGATACGTCAGCAACAAATGCGTTCGTAGAATTTGAGCGCGTCCAGAAAAGCTATGACGGCGAAAACCTAGTCGTCAAAGACCTGAATTTGTCGATGCCAAAGGGCGAATTCCTAACAATGCTTGGACCATCCGGATCTGGCAAGACAACCTGCCTAATGATGCTTGCAGGGTTCGAGACAGCGACCCACGGCGACATTCGCCTTGATGGGAAATCAATCAACAACATTCCGCCGCACAAACGTGGCATTGGCATGGTTTTCCAGAACTACGCTTTGTTCCCGCATATGACGGTCGCAGAAAATCTCGCCTTTCCGCTGGAGGTCCGAAAAATCGGCAAATCCGAGCGTGAAAAGCAGGTCAAGATCGCGCTTGACCGCGTTCAGATGGGAGACTTTGGCGGTCGCCGTCCGGCGCAGTTGTCCGGCGGTCAGCAGCAGCGCGTTGCTTTGGCGCGTGCCTTGGTGTTCGAACCCGAATTGGTCTTGATGGATGAACCGCTTGGCGCTTTGGACAAACAACTGCGCGAAACCCTGCAATTCGAAATCACACATCTGGCGCATGAACTGGGCATTACAGTTGTTTACGTAACGCACGACCAAACCGAAGCTTTGACCATGTCGGACCGCGTTGCCGTGTTTGAAAATGGCCGCATTCAGCAGCTGGCCCCGCCAGATCAGCTGTATGAAGAACCCGAAAACAGCTTCGTTGCGCAGTTCATCGGCGAAAACAACACGCTGGAAGGTGTGGTAAAAGAGATCAAAGGCGGCACCTGCATGGTGCAGCTGGACGGCGGCGGCCTGATCGAGGCCAAGCCGATCAACGTGACCAAGGCAGGCGAACGCACCCGCGTATCGATCCGCCCCGAACGCGTTGAATTCAACAAGGACCGGATGCCAGAGGGTGCACATACCCTCAAAGCCGAAGTTCTTGAATTCGTCTACATGGGTGACATTTTCCGCACGCGGCTACGCGTTGCCGGAACAGATAACTTTATCATTAAAACACGCAACGCACCGGATCAGGTTCGCCTGAAGCCGGGACAGCAGATTGAAATCGGCTGGCTTGCAGAAGATTGCCGCGCGCTCGACGCATAGCGCTCACGGCAGAGCGCAGCCCCAACGCTGGGCAGCGCAGAAAAAGGATGTGGTTAAACCCGTTATCACATCCTTCTGACCACAACGGGCAATATAGTGGGAGACTATACAATGAAGTTTACAACAACGTTACTTGCTTCGACTGCAATCGTTGGCGCGGCATCAATGGCTCTGGCCGATGCACACGGCAACATGTCGAATGAAATGACCATCGTATCCTGGGGCGGCGCCTATCAGAACAGCCAGCTCAAGGCTTACGTAGAACCTTATCAGGCGATGCACCCCGAGGTGTCTGTCGTTTGGGACGAAAGCTCCAACGAGGCCGTTGCCAAACTGCGCGCCATGAACGAAGCGGGCAACATCACTTGGGATCTGGTAGACGTCGTAGCTGCTGACGCAATCCGTCTGTGTGACGAAGGCTTGGCGATGGAATATGACCCAGAAGAGTTGCTGGCAGAGGGCGATGACGGCTCAAGCGCCGAAGACGACTTTGGCGACCTGATCGTATCTGACTGCTACATTCCGCAGATCGTATATTCGACAACTTTCGGCTATCGCACCGACATGGTTCCAGATGGCGTCGACGCACCTAGCAAAATCTGCGACGTATTCGACTTGGAAACATATCCAGGCAAGCGCGCGCTGGAAAAGCGTCCAATCAACAACATGGAATGGGCTTTGCTGTGTGACGGCGTTGCAAAGGACGAAGTTTATGACGTTCTGGCAACACCAGAAGGTCAGGAAAAGGCTTTGGCCAAGCTCGACACCATCAAGGACAGC
>JAGXGZ010000085.1 GCA_024636495.1 Roseobacter sp.
ACAGGGCCAGGCGGCGGTAAACATGCTTCTCGGTGACGCCGTAAGCGACGGCAATGTCTGCGACCTTCACGCCGCGCTTGTCCATCGCGCCGAAGTCACGGATTTCGTCTGCGGGGTGCAAGTCCTCGCGCTGCGCGTTCTCGCTCGTCGCCCAGAATGCGGCGGTTTCTTGGTCGGGGGCCATGCGGACGGTGACGATCTGAAACCGGGGGTCGTCCTGCAACAGCGCCAAAGCGCGGTAACGGCGTCCGCCTGCCACGATCCCGACCTTGCCAGTCGCATCGCGCAAGCCTGCCGGGTTCTGAATGAGGCCAAGCTGGCGCATGTTCGCGGCCAGTCGTTCAATGGCTTCATCGTTCACGACGCTGCGCGGGTTAATGTCGGACAGATAGAGGTCAGCGAAGGGGATTTGCTCGTCGGTCGCTGCGATGATGATGGTCTGATTGGTCATGGGATCGATCCTTGATCTGTAGGGAAGGGGAGGGGGGTGCCGCACCCGGTGGGCACGGCTGACCGCATGGGCGGCTCTAGTATTCGCTGCGCTGCATGATGGTCAGGACGCGGCGGGTCGCGGCGGTGTCCTCGGGGGTCTCGCTGCCGTAGGTGTAGTCGGTGTCGTAGAGGTCGATCTTCCAGAACAGTTTGACGGCCTCGCCAACGGCGGTGATTTCAAACGCGCCAAAGGTGTGATCGCCGTATGGGTCGTTGTCCTCGGTGAAGGTGTCGAAGGTCTGCACGGCCCGCATGATCTGGGCCTGTGCGCCTGCGGACAGATGCGTGACACCCGGCGTCACGACGATCTGACCGGGAACGGTGAAGTCTGCGCCCCATGTCTTGCGGAAACGGTCGTTCTGCTCCGCGATCTTGGCGGCGCGGTCAATCTCGGCCTGTTCATCTGCGGAAAGGGTGGTTTGGTCGTTCATGGTCTTGGTCCTTTGCGGTGGTGCCACGTGTCCGGTCTGGTGCCGATACTCGGGCGAGGGGTCAGACGAGGAAGCGCTTTAGCGCGCCCCTCTTCTGAAACCTTGCCTCCCGGCGAGGGCAGGGGGGGAACCGCCGCAATGGGAAAATCAAGCGGACAAGGGGGTGGTGCGGCCCGCAGCCGTAGGCGAGGACACGGCCCCGCAGAACGTGCAGTATTTTACTGTTGCGGAGGGGGACCGGCGGTCCCCTTCTTTCTTCCTTGGCGGTGCAGCGGCGTTCGGCTTGCCCGAACCCCGCGCCGCGCCTCAACGATCGTCATTGTGAGACGTCAGGCAAATCTGACCTTCACGTCATCAACTGACCCAAACCTCAGATCGTTGTCTGCCTGCCCCAGTGATCGTCACCCAAAGGGCGCATCGGCACGGACCAGGACGACCATGGCCGAAGGCCCGCACACTGGCTCGGAGAGACAGGGCGCGGGCCATTCGGACAGGGAGGATGGGCTGGGACGTTGCGGGCAGAAGCCGGTCTGCCGGCTGGAGCCTAGAACGCGGTGACACGCCCAAAGGGCGGGGCAGGGGCCAAGCGGTCGTTCATGCAAAACGCGGCAAAGGTCTGGTTTGAGCCCAAACTAAATATATTGACCTTCGACACTGGAATTTTCAAACGCGTTTTTTCTTGAGGTCCTCTTTCAGCCTATTCCATTCGCGTTTCAATATTTTCTGACATACCGTTATATATTCCGCGTGAATATCTACAATATGATCGCCTTTCTGTCCCTCTAACCGCATGACTGCCTTGGAAAGAACTCTCATTGCTTTTTCGAGTTCCGGATAGTTTTCATCTTCCCAGTTCATCATTAACGTAATTTGACCGTCTATTTTTGCGAGATCGCCAAGTTCACCATTTCGGTCTTTTTGACGTCGCAAACATAGTACTGAATACTCAACCATTTGATTACGTAATGTATTTATCCATTCTTGACGCATTTCTGCTACCTTTAAGGCAGCAGAAAGTTTTGTATTTTTCCAAGACACATAAATTGTGACGAATAGTGTGAGTAATGGTATTCCTACGGTCGCCAAAAGCAAGCGATATGGATCCAATGCTTCCGACACAGAATTGAAAAAATCTAACATTGCCACTTTCTGCGATTTATAATTTTTTTATGTCTCTGCAACGATAGCGCTTGTCTGATGTTTTCAGATCCGAATACGCAGTATTCGATCAAAAGAGCTTGCCGCCAGTGCCCGCCTTAAACTTTGCAATTAGATCAACCTCGGAACGGCTTCCGCCACCGCCAAACGCGAACGTGTAGCCTTTGCGACCGAGGCTTGTGATTTCGGAGAGCAGTTCGTCTGCTGATCTCACCACGTGGCCCGCACCAATGCCGATAAGGCGGATGTTCTCATAAAGATTATCGCAGGCCATTCCATCGGCGAATTGCGCAATTTCCATTGGTACGCTTCCTATTTCCGCGAGGAAGCCGGGCGAAGGCAGGCTGATGCGCACGCTTGCCGTACCCATGATCGGCCCCTTAACCGAATTGATAGAGACGAAGGCGCGAAGGTCATCATCTAGCGACCGCACGATCAGGCGGTTGATACTTAAGTGTGGCAGTTCATCATCGGCAAGCCCGCTTCTTTTCAGAACATTCGTCAGCTTACCGTTGGCGTTTGCGATGAAGTCAAACTCACTGTCAAAAATGCTCTTAGCGTCGTCTTTTATAAAACTGCTGAGCATGAAAGGTTCGGTCGGGTCGAGGTGTCCGTCGGATTTCATTTTCTGGAACACGCGTGCATGGAACACCAGCTCGACTAGGTAACGCGTCAAAGTCATTGCATTGATCTCGCGCACCTCCTGAAAACCGTAGATGCGGAACAGCGGCAGGTTTGCCTGATTGCAAATCGAATTCTTCCTCGCGTCGTTGGACGTGCTGTGTCCCGGCCCGTCAAACTCGATGACGACGACCGCACGCTGGCTCTCGTCGATCAGCACGAAATCGAAATGGGACTGCAGAGCATATGTGCCAAGTTCGCGTCGGTCTAGAACGTCGATATCCACGATGTCCGCGACACGCACTTTTTCATGTAGTTCGACGCCGTGACGCCCGATCACCGCGCGGATTTGCTGCTGAATCCGGTCTTCACTGTTATTCCTGAATATGCGTAGCATGGTTCATCTCTAGCATTTTAGCGGCATTAGAGCGAGCATTCAGCAGTTTCATCGCTATTGACCAAACCGCACGCGCCAAATGCGCCACCTAACTCTGTTAGAAAGACGCCAAATAACGGTGAGGGCCACACTCACATGCCGCCTCAAGTGCTCGAAAGCTGCCATCTCGCGCCAGAACTGCAATATTTGTCCGCAGAACATGCGTTTGATGGACATCTGCAAAGCTAGTCCTAGAATGCCTTCTCAACTGGTTATTGGACAACTTGGTTTATGGATGGGTTTGCGGACGGATAGGTTTTTTGGAGACGCATCGTGGCTTCCCCCTAGCCTAAAGGGACATCACGTCATTCACTCTCTAATCCGCTCGACCCGACACCATAAAGCCCAGACTGCTCAAACTGCCCTCTTCATAGCATTCCGATCAGTCCTGCTGACTGCGTTTGTAAAGTTCAATGATCCACGGCGAGGGATTACCGTCCTGATAAACGATCGCGAGCTCCTTTCTAGGGCGTGTCACGCCGACATAGAAGAGCCGCCGGGCTTCTCGCAGCGCAGCTGGCGTTTTCTGGTCGCGTTGGCTAGGGATGGCCCCAGCGTTCATACCAAAGAGGATGACAGCGTCGAACTCGCGACCCTTCGCGCTGTGCAGCGTGCTCAGGCTTACACGTCCCGTGCCTTCGATCCGGCCAGCAAAGATGTTAAGAGCGATATCTCCACCTCGAGCCGGATCGGTCCGCGTGACCATCTCGGAACAGACTTCCCATTCGTCCTGAGGGTTGCGGGCGACGGCGCGCCAAGACGCGATCAGTTCACGCCAAAATCTCTGGAGCCATGTATGGGTAGTTTCACCGCTATCGATCCCACTCCGCAAAAATGCGATCAGCTGGCCTGATAGCATCTGCTCTTCCGTGTCGCTGCATCGTCCGCCGAATACCAAAGCCTTGGCTTGTGAAAGCAAGCGCGAATAAAGGGGATCGGCCTCGGCCCAGCCGCCAGTGGTCCAGCGGGCGCACCCTTCAATGAAACGTGCAAGCCGCGAGCTGCGTTTGATCAGCGCGTTGCCGTCGGTGCGGACATAGGGGATATCTTCGGCATCCAACGCGGTGGTGATCTTATCGCCCAGCCACGCCGCGCGATAGAGAATGGCGACTTCCTCGGCGGGATGGCGTTTGAAAAGCGCAGGCAGGATTTGGTTCCCGATCGCCCGCGCCTGAGCATCGATGTCGCCTTTCACCTTCCAGAAGAACAGGTCGCCGTTAGGCGCACCGTCGCGCCCACGATAATCGCGCTCCTCGCCGAGCGCGCCCAGCGAGGCGCGAATGATCTTGGCGCCGGACCGGTAGTTAAAACGCAAGCGAAGGACGCGTACATCAGGACGCGCAACTAAGCTTTGCAGCAGTTCGGGATTAGCGCCGGTAAAGCCGTAGATCGATTGGTCCGCATCGCCTACCGCGAACAGGCGCATTCCGCCGGCGAAGCACAGAAGAAGCACTAGTTCGTGCAGCGCATGGCCCAGGTCCTGATATTCGTCGACAAACAGCACCGGAAATCGTGCTCGCAGTGCGGTCCGAATCCAGCCATGCTGCTTTATCATGCGAAAGGCGATCAGTGGCATGTCATCGAAGTCGATCAGACTGAGGCGACGCAGTTCCGCCTCATAGGCTTCGATGAAATTTACAAGCTCAGGATTGCGACTGTGCCAATCAGGCATTGATCGGTCGACATCGCGCCGACGCTTCTCTTCGGCAAAGCCCCAACGATCATGGGGATCGAACTGGTCATCAAAAACCTGCGCATAAGCGACTTCGACCGCAGCACGGCATTCCGCTCGGCTGGCGACGCGAAATTCATCTGGCAGCAGTCCTGGCAGGCAGCGCGCGTAAGGCACGATTACCTGCGTGAGCGCAAAGCTGTGGACCGTGCCGATGAAGGCACGATCGTTGCTGGCAATGCCGAGCGCGGCGAGACGTGTCTGGAGTTCAATCGCGCACTCGTTATTGTAAGTGATGCATGCGACCCCGCGCGGGTCAACGACATCTTCCACGAGGCAGCGTGCCATCGCCGTGGTCAGGGTCTTGGTTTTTCCACTGCCGGGTCCGGCCAGGACAACGCTATGTCCGCGCTCCTGAACCGCCGCGGCCTGTTCGGCGTTGGTAGCAAGATCGGCCAGCGCCCGCGCTAGCGCGAGATGGTTAGACACGGTCGGCCACGAACTTAATGGCGGCGGCAATATAGACTGGTGGATGCTGGCCGAGGGGCAGCTTGCGGGCAATCTTGGCGCTCAACCGTCCCTTACCGATATCCGCGATTATCGCGAGCAGCTGCGCGGGATCGACTTGCGTGCCGGTACGCCAAGCCGCGATGCGCTTGGTGCGGACAGAGCCGAACCCCTGTTCGGAAAGGATATCGAGCAGCGTGCTCAGCAAAGCGGGCGAGTTTGCGACCGAGACCTCAAAAGTCTGATCGTTCAGAAAAACACCCAACGACTCCCAGCCTTTGCTGAAAGTAGCAAAATCGGAGGCGTCCCAACTGGCGCGTTGCACGGTCGAAAGCACTTCCTGTCCGGACACCGACGCATATGCATCCCAGATGTCGAGCGTGCGGGCCTTGCCGAGCGGAGGCTTGGTGCCGTCGAGGGGGTCCCAGTCGGTGACGACCGAAAATGGGAGGCCAAGACTGGCGGCAAGCTTGACATAGGGCGTGAAATTGACGCCGGCGACGTTGCATACTGTGATGCCAAGCCGATCAAGATTATGCCCGAGCGCATCGGCAAATGCTGGCATCAGCGTTTCCTCGGCATCGCCCTCAACGAAGATGACGCCGCGCGAAAACAGGAGTTCGGAGCGCGTGGCGCTCAGATATCGCTCGATGTCATCAAGCTCATCGGGAGTGATAGGAAGGTTCGCGAGCGAATAAGCGTTTGTCTTTCCGCCTTGCGCCTTGAGGTGCACAATTGCGCGGAGAGGCGCGACAGCGGCGAGGGTTGGCGAGTGGCTCGTGACAATCAGCGCTTGGTTGGGATCGCCAGCGTTGAATAGCTTGTCGAATACGCCGCGCTGCAGCTGGGGGTGGAGATGGGCTTCAGGCTCCTCGATGCATAGCAGCGAATAGTTGCGCTCATTCTTCGCCCGACGCCACGCGAACTCAGCGAGCTTGAGCGCAATCAGCGCCACATTCGCAGAGCCGAGGCTCGCCTCCGCGATGCCTCGCTTGCCGTTGTCGATGAACATGGCGATCGAACGAAACAGGCGGAGTGGGTCAGCGGGTGCAAAACGCAAACGGACATCAGTGTCGTGGGCCTTGCCAGCGAGGTCGAGTATGCCGGAGCGCAGTCCATCCTCGAGCGCCTTAACCGTTGGAAAGGCTTCGAGCGCTTTGGTGGCGCGGTCAAGGTCGGCGGCGACGGCGTCGAGTGACGCGCGATCGACACCGGCGATCGCGTCTTCGAGCAAAGGCCGCAGCGGCGAGTTGCGCCATGATCCAAGCTGGCCTTCCGCATCGCGCAGGGCATCGAGCATGTCGAGCGCGATCCGCCGGCGCAACCGACTGGGGATGGGGCGTGATTCGTCGCCACCGCCGTAGACAACGAACTCGCAATCCGCACCGGATTGTAACGGCTGGCCAACCTCCGGCTTCTTGCGAAAGACATAGCTGAGCCTGGCAATCGTGGGATCGCCGGCGATGCGAAAATCCGTAAGCAGAGCCGCTTGCGCATCGTCGGCATCAAACTCGGCGAAATCGAGATGCACTTCGATTTGGGGGTCTTGAGCGAGATCGCAGCCGTCCCAGAAATCCGAAAGTTTGAGCTGGCGCGCCGCGTCGGGCAGCGTCGGATCAAGGACGAGACGAATGGCGAAGAGGAGATTGCTTTTGCCGACGCGGTTCTCGCCCAGCAGTACGACATTACCGGCGAGCGCGACATCGATCGCCTCAAAATTGCGGAAGTTCCGGATGCTCAACCTAGCCAGTCGCACTATATTTCCTTTTTCGCGATGCAATTTTTCGTTGCATCGAAGTGGACATGCAGACGAACGGAAGTCAATTAAGCTCTAAAATCCAAATTGGCTGCAGTAGAGTGAACTCTGAGAACGGCGGCTTCCCGTGTTCGCAATCCTATAGCGGTCAGACAGCTAACAGCCCCCGAAGCCATCATTGCCTCGGGCAAGATGGAAAGCAACTTTGTCCGCACTGTGTCGAAATTCACGGGAGGTTGCGCAAAATCTGGAAATATGTGTCATTGCGTCATGGCTCTAAAAATCACAGAATTCTTTGGCTTTACGCCACTCGACCCTGCTGCAGCCCCTTTCGTCGAAGGTCGGCTTTGCCCCTTCGTCGGCGATAAGTGCATAAAACCAAGACACGGTGCGTGTTCGGTACAGCCCCTTGAACTTGGCGAGCCTGTCATATGCTGTCCCAACCGGATGTATGCGGAGCAGTTTCGCGCACTTCGGGAGTTAGCCGAGGAGGTTTTCGGATCTGATTGTCTACTGATAAAACCTACCGCGGCTTTCGAGCGCCATAGTGGGTTAGGGGACGCTTTAACAGGCAAGGAAGTCGTCGTCTTCGGCAAGTACTGGGGGAATGAGTTGCCCTTGCCACGTCCTAAGGGTGCCAAGGCAACTAGGGTCAGCACTTATTACGTCGATTGGATTCTAGCCAAGCTTACGGCGACAGGTGAACTCGATGAGATCATCGCAGTCGAGGTTCAGACTATCGACACGACCGGAAACTATAGCAATCAGGCACAAGCCTTCTTTGATGGACAAGATTTCGCCGGCGGCACAACCAGAAGTCCGCAATACAGCAACGCTGGTATGAACTGGGAAAATGTAAATAAGCGTATTCTGCCGCAACTGATCTACAAGGGACACGTTTTGCGGCGTGAGGAAAAATGCAAGAAGGGTTTATTTTTCGTTTGTCCCAAGCAGGTATATGATCGCATCCGCGACAGGCTTGGTGGTGCGATGATGACCTACAGACCGCAACCAGGATCGATCACATTTCGCAGTTACGAGCTCGATGACATCGGCGACCTCGGGACGCACCGGGCAATGCGTCTGCATGGTCAATTCACAACCACTGTCGATCAGGTTGCGTTGGCTTTCACGTCTCCCATGAACCTGCCGGAAAGCGACGTATACGCCGACGCTATCCGCAAGGCACTGCGCTTCTAGCCTATAGCTTGAAGCTTTACCGCTGTGGTCGCTACACTTGCTTCCAAAACAGCCTCGCCAATGCGCCGACCCAGCATTGGCGGTACAGCATTTCCGACCTGCACAAACTGATCGGTTCGAGGGCCTTTGAAGTGAAACCAATCAGGAAATGACTGGATGCGAGCGGCCTCTCGGACAGTGATGCTGCGGTCTTGGTCAGGGTGAATATAAGCACCCCAATGGATGTCGCATTTAGTAAGCACAGTGCAGGATAGCCCCTCCCAGCGCATACGTCCGTATCTCTTGGTATGATCGCTTCGCTTCGCCCGCTTCATGCCTGCAGGAAGAAGATCAACAGGAATATCTCGCCAGCTGCCACCCTGGGGGATGAAAGCCATGCGCTCTATGTTGATTGAGCCTAGGCGTGATGCCGAATGGTTGTGAACCTTATCAGACCCTATCCGCAATTCCTGCTGATACTCAGAGTTTGGCTCTCGCCGATATCGTTCTACCCCGCGGTCTTCCCCGTTCTGCAGCAGCGGAAGGTCAGACAAAGCGTCTCTAATGGTCGTGAATGGCTTCAACCCTTCGCCATGTGTCTTCTCGGGCCACAGAATAGGGAGGCCAACGCGATTGCCGATAAACACAACGCGGCGGCGTTCCTGCGGAATACCGTAGTCTTCTGCGCGGAGAATTTTCGCTTCCACATGGTACCCGAGGGATTTGATGCCTGCCAAGACAGACTGGAAGGCCTCGCCTTCACCGGCCGACATGATCCCGGTGACGTTTTCCATCACCAACCATTTTGGACGAAGACCCTCTACAATACGAAGATACTCGCGGAAAAGGTGGCTACGCTCATCATGCATGCCGCGCTGGTGATTATAGACAGAATAGCCCTGACACGGCGGTCCCCCTGCAAGGCAGTCCAAATCACCTGGCTTCAGCCCGGTGACCTCAAGGAAATCAGTCGCAGAGAGGTCGCGAATAGATCCGCCAATGAATTTTGCGGATGGGTGTGTAGCCGCGAATGTTGACCCGGCGTGCTTGTCGAAGTCGTTCCCAGCCAAAACATCAAAGCCCGCCTGACGCAGACCTTCGGACAAGCCGCCAGCGCCACAGAATAGATCGATTGCGGTGGGTTTGTTAGTCATTTGGCTTCCCGTCCTTGCCTATTTATCACCAGAGGCAACGTTGGTTCTTCCGGTTTGTTGCGGTCAAGAAACTCCGTAATAGCGATCCTGACCGCTGCTGACAGCGACCTGTCTTGAGTATCAGCGATGCTCGCCAACAGTTCGTGGTCATGAGCTGTCATCGACACTGTCAGTCTAACCGTCTTTTTTAGAGCTGCCAATTTATGTTCTTCTTTTGTTCAGGCTTAGTCTTACTGGTTGAATGTGCATCACATTGCAGCACATGTCATCAAAATTCACCACATGCTACATCTTAATGTTCGCATAGGTTTCAGTTTAAGGCACCAGTCTTACGAGCGGCCAAGAAGGCGTGCGCAGGCATTGAGTTGTGGCACACCCACTTTCGCAAACCGGTACTATTGGGAGGCAGCCACATCATAAGTCGGTTTAGACGGAGAAGCACGGCGCACTACCTCGGCGTTCTAAACGCGACGGGGACGAAGCTGAACGACATTTTCGGCGGGCTGCGGGTCAAGCTCTCGGATCTGGCAGTCGAATGCTTCTTCAAGGGCTGAAAGCGGAGGCATTAGATCGTGCAGCAATTCGGCAACCAGATCAGGCCCGGCCTCCTTAACGGCCTCAACAGCGCGCCTGCAAATACGGGGCCGTTCCAGTGGCAGGTCATCCCAAGGTTCGCCGCGGGGCTTGCGATATCCACGTCTGGCCGCAGTCATAAACAGATGCTTCTGATGCTGCTCCGAAATCAGTCGAAGGTCTCTAGCTCTAACAATCTGAGCAAGAACACCGATGCCCCAGCTGCGCTTCAATGTTGCAAACTCCTCTAAGGAAAAGTTGTGCGCTTGATTGGTGAAGGCGTCCCTTGGGAAAAGAAAAGCTCCGGCAAAGCGGTGCGCCTGACGCTCAAGCTCGGCGTTATCGGCACTCGTTCGCAAAGTTACTGGTGGGACAGTCGAATGCAGCACTGCATGTCCAAGCTCATGCGCCAAGCTGAACCGCTGGCGTGACCAGGACTGATGGTACATGTTGATGCCAATTACCGGCCGCTGCAATCTGACAGAGCGATGCATAAATCCAGCTTGTTTTGGATTCTCGACGTCAAATGTAAAGATCGGGATTCCGACATTCTCAATCGCAAGCGACAGGTCTGCGATTGGTCGCTTTCCGAGGCCGAAATGACCGCGAACATCTTCCGCAACTTGCTCGATATCTTCGTAGGAAAGGCGATTCCATGATGGCAGGTTGAGAGCGGGAAGTGCCAGCGATGGAATCTCGACAAAGTCCTGCAGGACGTCCAACGCTTCAATCGACCAGCCGAGCAATGCAGTCGTCCGCTTTTGAGATTGAACCGTATCGCTGGCCATCGCCCGCCAAAACACAGTCTCTGGGCGATCAATGGGAGCTGATGTCAATAGGAACTCACGGCGCACTCTTAATACTTCTGCCAAAGCATCGACCACTGCGTCGGTCGGCTTAGACTGGTCACTTTCATAGTTGCTTATAGACTGGGCGCTTACATCCGCCAAAATTGCCAAGCTGCGTTTTGTAAGCGACATCCATTCCCTTGCCTGAGTGAGACGTTCGGCGCAAAAATGAGTATTTCCGAACTTAGCCATCCTCACTCGTCCTCTTTTGACGACGGGGACGCAGCAAAACACGAACTTTATCCTCTTGCTCGCGCGGTGCACTTCCAACGTCAAATTGCTCAATAAACTTCAATCGAAAGTTATTCCCACATACGTCACTTCGAACCTGAACATCTTTGAGGTCTTGTGTCGGAACGACAAGCTGGATGCTGCGTACCGTACAGCTACTTTGCGCCGGGCCGTCGACGGGCAAAGTAAATTGTAAGATCGCAAATACGGTGCTGCGACCATCGATGCGTTGTGGGGGCCACTCACGGAAAGGAAGGGTCAATTGCCGTAACGAATAAAGACAATCAGCCAACTCCGATTTGTAAGCTGTAGGTCGAGTGGTGTCTTCCACGAAGCGTAGGGGCTCTGCCATCAAAATGACTTCACCACATTGGGCAAAAGCCTTCTTATGCCCGCCGCCAATATGCCGGTACTCTAGGGGAACTCCCGTCCGCCGCGCTGCATCAAGTAAGGCTCGACACCCTAGATGTCTTCGCTGTGATACCAGTCGATGCACTTCGGCCTCAACCTCTGCAGGCTCTATGGGCGGCATACGAAGGCCGATGGGTTCGAAAGCATCGCGCCAAGCCTGATCCGCACCCCAGCGAAGAGAACTTTCAAAGCCTTCTATTAACTCGGGCGGAACCATCCGTCCGATTTTCCTACGCAACTCATCTGTCATCGGTTGTCTTCCTGCTGGCACTAGCAAATCAATCAATACGTATAAAATAAGGAAAAGCAATAACCAATCAACTCGGCGTCTGACAGTCGTATGCGCTGTGTCTACTCCCTCTAGTCTGAAGTGCTGAGCGATGCATCGAAATTTGCATTAGCAGGCTTTAGGGCATCGCCGACCAGCGCAGCTGGGAACCGTCCCAAGTCCAATACGCTGGCTAAATAATTGATATATTACATAATTAACCTTATCGGCGTCAGACGTTGTAGCCGGGCACATTCTAAACTGGGTTGCGACAAATGCCCTATCTTGCTGGAAAGCAAGGAGATCGGAAGATGGCCCACACAGAGCTAAGTTTGCGCGACTTCCACCGGATCGAGGTGTTGGCGCAGGTCGATGATGGACGACTGAGTGTCCAGAACGGCGCGAACCTGTTGGACGTGACTAGGCGACAGATGTTTCGGTTGCTCAAGACGTACCGTACCGAGGGCGGCACCCGCGTCGTGCGCCGCTCTTGTGCCATTACCTTCCAACTGGCGGAGGTGGCCGTCACCGGCCCGATGGTGTGCGCCATCCTTGACGCCATCCGCCGATTGCGAACGCCACCGCTATGCGCATGACTGCGATCCGGACCCAAACTGAACGAAAACGGCAGGTCAGGTCTGTCCGCCAAGCTGGCAAACGTCGCTGCCAAGCCAAAACACAACGGCTTCCCGATCTGATCCGCCCTGTCCCAGCGACCCGCGTGACCGTAGAGGCTGCTTGGCGCGAAAAAGGCTTGTCACTCAGTCACATTCAGGCGATTTTTCACATCAAGCGGAACGCCACTTGGCGATTGTCGGAGTAAGACATTTGGAAATTTCAGAATATCTACCGCCATTAACCATTCTGTGGCTCTATGTCTTTTTTGAAGTAATCTCTTTTCCAAATAATCTTGCGGCAAGTAAGACAGGAAACGGATCTACTTTAGGTGATTCTGTTCTTGCTTTATTTGTAACATTCACAGGATTTGCTGGGAGATTTATCGGCTTAGGCGTACTAGGTGTTCTTTTTTGGTTCAATGGCTGGAAGGTACCAGTCGGCACTTTCGGTATTAGCTTTGGCGTCGGCTTAATCGTAATCGCGTTTATTAGAGAAATCCCTTATCTTTGGTTTCTATGTACAATATTGATGTGGCCAGTTTCATATTTTTTAATGCGAGAAGTGGCCACGCAATATTTTTAGAGGCCCGTCTCCCACGACGACGCTTCTGGCACCCGTCGGACCCCTCATTTATGGACACTCTCACCCGACTATGCGCCTCGTTCCCCAGCAAAATCTGACCTCTCAGCAGGCGGATTTTCCGGCTAAGTATAACAATACAAGGAACTAAAATGATTAGCAATTTAGTACCTTATGTTGGGCAGTTCTTCGGAAACATAGAGTTAGAGACTTGCCGCGAGAATGGGATAAGCAGACCTCGCGCCCGGCCAACAAATAATTTCCCACCAAATACACATACAGAAATGTCTCGCACACTAAGGGAAATGTTTCCAATAGGTACAAAATTCATCGCAACGGTTAAAGTGTGCCAGAAGCACCGCACTGA